>CAUPKC010000103.1:0-4349 GCA_963511665.1 uncultured Undibacterium sp. | reverse complement strand
CTCCCAGATCGAAAATTCTGGAAAATGACACAAAAATGCCCATTTTAAATTCAAATCGGCACCAAACAAAATCGAGCTGGAACCCGCATAGTTATAAGGTTTCTTCAGCTTTTAATGCAATTTAACCGGACAGTAGTGATACAAGATAAAAACTTATTTTGCAGAATTGAGGTTTTCATTGGGTTGGCAAGCACATGCGCAACTATGAAACAAGAACAATTTTATTGGTCTCTATTCGCATTTGTTTTTCTTTCGACTCACAGCAAATACAGCTTCGCATATTGCAACAGCATAATGGTTTTTCCGTCAGCGATCCTACCATCTCGTATCATCTGCAGCGCTGTATCGATGTGCAACTCAAAGACTTCGATATCTTCACCCTCTTCTTCCAATCCACCCCCACAACCAACCCGATCGCCACTGTCATATTCAGCGACAAAAAAGTGTAGGCGCTCTGTAACCGATCCCGGACTCATAAAGGACTCGAATACTTTTTGCACATTACCTACTCGGTAGCCAGTTTCCTCTTCCACTTCGGTACGTATCCGCTCTTCTGCGCCGCTATTTTCCAACAAGCCCGCCGGTGCTTCGATCAAAAATCCATCATGCGTGTCGCTCAAAGTCGCAAAGCGGAACTGCCGTATCAGGATCACTGATTGCAGAGCGCGATTAAAGAGAAGAATAGTCGCTCCATGACCACGATCATAGGTCTCGCGAGTTAAGGTCTGCCAACTCCCATCATTCCGACGATAGTCAAAAGTCGTCTTTTGAAGCAAATACCAGTCATTTGACAACACCTCTACATGATGAATTTTGACTCTTGCTTCAGGCATTTTAACTCTCACTTTTAGAAATTGAGCGTGCAAAGGTAGGCTCATTGAGCTCAAAGAATAACATGCAATTTCGTGCAAGATCAAGAAAAATAACGCAAATATCTAACGAGCGATTGGATAGGCTTACACCCGATCCTGAATGAATGATATTTCACTCTCAATCTTGGTAAAAAAACCAATATGAGTGAATTGAAGCATCAATATATTTCCACATGGAAATATATTGCGACTTACTATTGTCTTTTTTTGCATAACGACTATAGTCGTGCTTGTGGCGTTTTACGCCGCTTCTTTCGATCCATGAATTCCCCTTAGTGGCATCAGACCAGTTCCAGCACAAACCAGTAACACCCTGTTTTCATAAGTAGTTTTACGTTGATTTCTATAGGATCTACGAAACATTATGGCGCTACCAGGATTACAAAACACTCCCGCAATCACTTTCTCTAACAAGAAAATTCTTGTACTAGACGATATGCCGGATATGCGCACGACGATGCGTAACCAGATGCAGGCACTGGGTATCACAAATATCAATTTAGCGTCGAATGTGCGGGAAGCGCTCAACTACATTCAACAGCGAACCTATGACGTTATCTTATGTGACTACTACTTAGGTGGCGCTACTGATGGTCAGCAGTTTCTCGAATATCTACGTAGTACCAATGCGATAAGTCGCGCCACCTTGTTTATCATGATTACGGCTGAGACTGGATTTAATAGCGTCATCACTGCTGCGGAGTGTTTACCTGACGACTATCTGTTAAAGCCATTTACTGGCGAGACGATGAAGATTCGTCTTGAACGTTTGTTAGAACGCAAAGCTCGCCTGGCTACCGTCGATAAATTGCAAGATCGTGGCGATTGGATCGGCATGATCAAAGCTTGCGACGACATCATCGCAAGCAAAGATAAATACTTAATCGATGCGATGCGTATCAAAGGCAATTCACTCATGAACTTGAGTCAATTTGATGCTGCCATTGTGTTTTATCAAAACGCTTTAAAGTTGCGCGAAATGCCTTGGGCAAAACTAGGTCTTGCGAAGGCGTTAAAATCTAAAGGGCAAGGCGAACAAGCTGGTCAGATTTTGGAAGCTGTCATACAAGAAAACCCAAGATTACTGGCCGCTTATGATTTGCTAGGACGCATACACACGGAAGCGGGAGAAACCGAAAAGGCTTTGCAAATTTTGGATAATGCCTGCAACATCGCTCCCCACTCACTGACGCGACAACGATCAATAGCGCAGCTCGCCGAAGATACAGGTGACTACTCGCGTGTGGATAAAGCCTTGTCGGTGGTGGTAAAACAAACCAAAAATTCACCACTGCGCGACGCCAACGATTATGCAAAGCTGACCAATGCATTGACGGAAACGGGAGACCTTGAGCGTGCGATCAGTACCATCAAAGAAGCCAAAGATAATTTCACCGAAACACACGAATTAAAACTAGTCGCCGCCGTGGAAGCCGTCACGCAGCAAAAAGCAGGGAATCTTGATCAAGCACAAAAAGCCTTGGAGATCGCCATGCAAGCAGGTGAGCCGGTCTCGGAAAGTACCAGCTTGGCCATCGCTAAAGCCTGCATGGTGCACAACAAAACAGACGAAGCGATGGAGATATTAAAAAACATCGTACAAAACAATCCCGATTCACCAAAGCTGCAAGAGAGCATAGGCGTCATTTTTAAAGATCACGGTGGTATCGAGGCGGCGAAAAAATTAATCGAGAGCTCAGTCAAAGAAGTCATTAATCTGAATAACGATGCAGTACAAAAAGCCAAAGCCGGCCAATATGCTGAGGCATCAAAAATGCTGACCGATGCGGCGCTGCGCTTACCGAATAATTTACAGATTGCATCTAACGCAGCACTGTCGATCTTGATGGATATTCTGATGAACGGCTACGATGCCACGAAGTCGATGCAGGCTCAGCAGTTTCAAGATACGGTAACGACGAAAAACAACCAGCATCCTAAACTGTTGGAAATCAACGCACTGTTGGCGAAAGTGAAGAGCAAATACCCTAATAAATTTAAAGAATAAGAGAGCGCTCGATGGCACATCACAATGACAATCAGGACTTCACCGATATTGCTGCTCTGACGATACACGATGTCAAAAATAATCTCGCGCAACTTGCTTCCGAAGCTGAATCACGCGGTGATTTAAAAAGTATGCATGTGGCGATGGAGGCGTCTGGAACATTAAGTGGCTTACTCTGCTTTTACAAATCAGAGACGCATAATTTACATGTGCAAATTGAACCGCAGGATCCTACCGAGCTACTTGTCGACCTGGTCGCGGCGATTGCTTCCAACCATCCCGCAAACTCTCGCGTTACCATCATCCAAGATAACAGCCAAGCGCCGGGTATATGGTTCTATGATAGAACCTTAATTCAAATGGTATTGGCGAATGCTTTACAAAACGCCTTACGCTATGCACGACATGAAATCACGATCACGGTAGCGGACTATTCAGGTCAACTGATGTTTCAAATTCAGGACGATGGAAAGGGCTATCCGCAAACGGTACTTGAGAATATGGATAGCTATAGCCCAGTCACACGGCACGGTACGGGTTTGGGCTTACGTCTGGCGCAACGCGTGTTGGCACTGCACCAAAATCAAGGTAAATCAGGCTCGATTCGCTTATCGAATGGAGTGAGTAATGCGAATAGCTCGACTACTACGAACAACGAGAAGAATAATGGCGCGTGCTTCCAACTTTTTCTTCCTTAAGCTGCACCACATATACGTCTATCAGAATTTCAAGAGCATCCAGACCGGACAGGCATTATGGCCGGTATTCCCCATAGGGCTGCAAACGTAATTAAAACCCATCTTTTTGTATAGACTCTGAGCCGCCAGCATATTTGGCATGGTCTCGAGATAACACTGGCTATACCCTAACGCTTGTGCCACCTCGATACAGGTTTGTATCAATGCCTTGCCTATACCTTGACCACGCAGTTTCGAGACAAGATACATCTTTTGTAGCTCACATACCGAAGTATCCTCACCAGGCAAACTACCAATACCGCCACCAGCAACAATCTCGCCGCCCTGCTCCACCACAAAATAAGCACCACGGTCATTTTGATAGTGTTGGTACAAATGATCGAGTGAAGGATCTGCATAAGCGGAGCCGACTTTTGGCACCTCCATTTCTATCAATACAGAGCGAATGAGCGCGGCGATATGGGGATTGTCAGTGTCCTGAATTGGACGAATTATGAATGACGACATTTGATTAGAGTTGGATAGAAATTGCTGTTTAAGGGAACTTAATTAGTGCTGGTCTTACGACCCGAAGCGTAATTGAAAAGGAAATGTGGCACTTCCTTCTCAATTCGCTATCAAACATAAATCAACAGTAGTGTCCGGTTAAAAATCGAATAAATTCAATTGGTTAGCGGTGGGTGCTATTTCAGAAATGTGACCATCAGTCTGAAAGGCGCATGAAATCTCAGTTTTCTCAAAAACGGAGACCGATAATATCTGTAATAAAGT
>CAUPKC010000102.1:0-5910 GCA_963511665.1 uncultured Undibacterium sp. | reverse complement strand
TTTATTACAGATATTATCGGTCTCCGTTTTTGAGAAAACTGAGATTTCATGCGCCTTTCAGACTGATGGTCACATTTCTGAAATAGCACCCACCGCTAACCAATTGAATTTATTCGATTTTTAACCGGACACTACTGATTTATAGTATAAATAAAAGTATTTAATGAACCACTTATTTCGAGACTTCGTCATTCATCGCCCACGATTTGTCTTTGCATTAGGCTTGGGAGTCTCCGGGTTTTTTTTGCTGCCTGTTGATTGGAGTCTTATTAGTAGGGTGCTCATGGCGTGGAATGTGGCTGTTTGGACCTACTTACTCTTAGTTACTTGGCTTCTGTGTGGGTCGAGTCATGAGAGCGTCGTGAAGGTGGCTGAGCGCGAGGATAATAGTGCCTTCGCGGTTTTATTCATTTTGGCGTGTTCGGCAACAGCAAGCTTATTTGCTGTTGTATTTGAATTGTCTAATTTACGTGAACTTAACGGTGAAATGCGGCTATTGAAATACTTGTTTACCGGTGCCACCGTGATAGGCGCTTGGTTATTGCTTGCTACAATTTTTACCTTTCATTATGCGTTGCTTTTTTACAGATCTCCAAAAGAGCAGAGAGCATTACAATTTCCAAACCAAGAGGCGCATCCTGACTATTGGGATTTTTTATATTTTTCTTTCACGATCGCAATCGCATTGCAAACATCAGATGTGTTGGTGATGTCGCGAGCTATGCGAAAAACAGTATTGGCACAATCGGTGTTAAGTTTTATGTTCAACGCTGCGATATTGGGATTTTCTATCAATATCGCAGCTGGTCTTGTTGGCAATTAAACGATAGTTGCAACGAATCCAACCAAGGGCCGAGTTTGGCTACCATCTATTGCGTCCATCGTACCAATGTTCTTGGTCGCCGCGTCGGTGGTTTCTTTCATGCCGCTCGTATCTGCGATCAAAATTTCTTCGTTCTCGATAGTCGTAGCGATCCTGATGCGTCGTTCGCCAAGGGCGACCGTAGCGATGTTCGACATATACATGGTCGTAGTAAGGTAAGGCTGAGCGCAATTGGATGGGTATGCCGCCAAGATTGAGGTTGATTCCAAATGGCAGGTGACCACCTGAGCGCCAATGGGCGCCTTCTGACCAATACCAACTGCGGGCACGTGGTGAAAAATACACTTGATGACTTGGGTAATATACAAAATCATGAAATTGTACTGGTGTTGGCCGTGAATATACTGGCGCAGGTGGATATCGATCATGTGCATTAGCATTTAGTGCAATGGTGCTGGCTGCGATTAATGCCGTGCTAATAAGTAGCTTACTGAATAATTGGTTTTTCATCTTATGCTCCTGAGTTGAACCTGTATCTCAATAACGCCGCTTCAATAAAAAGAGCAGACAGGCAAACACATGAAATTGAAACAAAGTATTTCAATCGAAGCAGTAGTGATGAATCAGAATTTGTCCTTAAAATTTATTTTTTTCTGCCAAATACCGTGCAAGATTAATCATGCTTGTGTCTAATCCTCCAACAAAGCAGGGATTTTTATGATTTCAGTCTAAGTCTTGTTATGATGCTTACTTTCGCTTATCTCCTTTAATTTTATAACATCCCTTATGTTTGATTTCATCTCCAAATTGATACACGGTCGTTCTGAAGCCAAGAAAAATGATCAACAAGTCGCAGCAACTCTGAATGCGCATCTGCAAGCTGAGGATAAACATAAGAGTAGAGAGCAAGAACGCCATTTGTTTTTGAAAAAAGTTGAGGCAGCGGCGAATGATGAAACACAATTGATAGAATTATTGGGGCAGTGTGATTTTGCGGATGGTCGTTTTCAGGTCGCGCAAAAAATTGTAAGCCAGTCGGGTATGGTGAAAGTGTTACCCGCGATGCGTAAGCTGGATAAGCGAGTAGCAAAATTACTCCAGACACGACTGGACGAGATTTCTGAAAAGGCACAAAACGACCTGGCGGCGCGAGCCTGTGTTGCGGCAGCGGACAGTTTATTGCAGCAGACCGTTATTTTAAGCAATCAATTGGTTGACCTCGATAAGCAATATGCACTGGTAAAATCTATCTCCGAAATGGTCAACGTTCAGTTCCAGGAAAAACGTCAACTACTGACAAAACGATTGGGTCAACAAATTCAATTGCAGCAACGCATATTGACTTTGATGCAGGAAATCGAGCAGGTAGAGGATCATGCCGCAAGCGATCTTGACGCAAAGTTTCTTGATTGGCAGGCGAGATTTGATGCTTGTTCTTCTGATGAAAATGCCACTTCATTACCTAAGCATTTGCTAAACGAATGCCAGTTAAAGCTAAAAGCAATACAGGATAATTGGCGCCGTGCGCATGCAAAGTCAGAACACATAAATGAGCTGGTTTCGGCACCAGAAAATATAAATTTAGGCGAACAAGGTGCCGATGTTCCCGTCCGCTTAATGGTTCAAGAAAAAACGGTCAGTAAACCAGCGAACAAAAAAACAAATAAGCCACATTTATCGCTGTCGCTCGAACAGATTGAAGTGAGCCTGCAACAAATGGAAGCTGCTTTGGAGCAGGGAAGTGTGCAGAATGCACGTCAGTTTGATCGCGAGTTGCGAGATGTGGATACCAAACAAAGCTACGTAAATTTAGTGCTGAGTGTGGAGTTGAAAGAGCGGCTCAATCTGGCACGCAAAGAATTACTGCATTTGTTGTCATGGGCAAAATGGAGTGGTAATGCGTCCCGTGATGAGTTAGTGAATACTGCCGAAGGTTTAGCGGGATTAAAACTTAGTCCTAAAGAAATTGTGGGGACGGTTTCGGCATTGCGTGAACAATGGAAACAAACCGAAGCGAGTAGCGGTGCTGCCACTAAAGAACTGTGGACACGATTTGACACTGCGTGCAACTCTGCTTACGCACCTGCGGCGCAGTTTTTTAGCGAGCAAAGCGATCAACGTCAAGCAAACCTGCGACAAGCAGAGTCAAATCTTGTTGATTGGCAAGCTCAGGTTCAGGCATTGCTTACACTTGAGGTAAGTTCTTCAAATGACAAGCTGGAAAAAAATGACTGGAAGAGCATTGCTAGTACCATCCAACAGATGCAACAAAGTTGGCGTGGTTTGGGACATGTGGATCGTAAAGATAAGAATCGTTTGGATAAAGAGTTTGATGCTTTGCTAGATCAATTGCGCCAACCTTTAGCAGCACGCCAACAAGAAGAAATCGCTTCACGTGAAGCCTTGATTTTATCGGCGAGCCAGTTAGATAGCACACAAAAATCCGCCGTAGACCAATTGCGTCAATTGCAGCAACGCTGGCAAATACAAGCGGCTAGTCTTCCCTTGCCGCGTAAAGATGACCAAGCGTTATGGGAGCGGTTTCGGGCGGCATGTGATGCCGTGTTTGAGCAGAAACGGGCAAACGCTGAGAGCGCTGACAAACAGCGGCATGAAAACTTGCAAGCAAAAGAAAAAATTTGCTTGGAGTTACAGCAAGTGAGTCTGGGTGAAATAAATGAAGTCCAGAAAATATCGGGACTAATCGTCAACGCGAAAAATGCATGGCGCAAATTCGGTCAAGTACCGCGCTCAGACGAACAACAGATCGATACAAAATTTCAAACTCTGCTCGATGGCTTGCAGCTGCAAATGCAACAACTACAAGAGCGAAGTGAGCAAGAAAAGTCGCAACATATTTTGACGAAGTTGCATACTTGTTTGCAAGTTGAAGCTTTGATATCTAGTTCTACGACTGACTTAGTTGCACTGCAAACCTTAAAGCAAGATTGGAATTCGTGCACATTACCTAACTCGCCCATCAGTAAAAATTTGCAGCAAAAATTTGACAAAGTCTGCAGCGTATTAGAACCATCAGATGGCGCGGCTGATACCAGTGCTTACCAAGAGCACACTAACAGTAAACGTGCGGAGACTGAAGATACTTTATTACATTTAGAGATCTTGTTGGGTATTGACAGTCCAGCTGAGTTAAGTCGTGAGCGTTTACAGAAACAAGTTCAAGTGTTGCAATCATCTCTGAAGAATGGACAAGATAAAACGCAAGCACTGGGACTACTAAATCATTTACTTTGTTTGCCACTTAAGGTCGATACTAATATGCAGCAACGAGTTGAGAGCTTGTTTCATAAGGCAAATTTGAAAGTTCAATAGCCATTTTTGGGTAGCTGCACGTCAAATGAAAAATTAGATTTTTTAGTACAGTTTTTCTGGCGATAGACGCCGTAATTGGCAGCAGCAAATTGAGATTGAGCGATATTTGGCGAAATAGAAAGGTGTACAAATGCAGTTGTATAGTTACTTTAGAAGTTCCGCGTCGTATAGAGTGCGGATTGCTTTGAATCTGAAAGGGATAGAATACGAGCAAGTGCCAGTGCATTTGGTAAAGGATGGCGGTCAGCAATTTTCAGAACAATATAGAGCTATTAATCCTGAGTCGCTAGTCCCCGCTTTAGTCGATACAAATAACGGCGACGAGCATGCAATCAGCCAATCTTTGGCAATTCTTGAGTATTTGGAAGAAAAATATCCACAATTTGCTTTATTGCCCAAAGATTTTTCCGATCGTGCCTATGTGCGGGCACTTTCCTTGTCGATCGCTTGTGATATCCATCCAGTTAGTAACTTACGAGTTTTGAAGTATCTTAGTGCAAATTTTGCGGCAACAGATGAGCAAAAGAATACATGGTACCGGCATTGGTGCGAATTGGGGCTGTCAGTGATAGAGCAGCGTTTGGTGCAGGGAGGCCGTAGCGGCAATTTTTGTTTTGGCGATAGGCCCGGAATGGCGGACTGTTGTTTGATTCCACAAATCTTTAATGCGCAGCGTTTTAAATGTGATTTAAGCGCCATGCCCAAGATTCTCGAAATTAATGAGCGTTGTCTAGCACTAGATGCATTCGATAGGGCGACTCCAGCGAATCAAGCTGATGCAGAATAGAAAAAGCCAGGAAACTTTCCTGGCTTTTTCTATTCAATCTGAACAAATACATTTCAAATACATTTCAAACACATTTAGCCCATCAAGAGGTTCAATTAGGCAGTTTGTCTTTATCTAAATTGGCATCTAACACTTCGTTTAGCATACTGATTAAAATCGAACGTGTTAATTTGGATTTTGTCGCATAGCCATCAATCGCATAATTACCCATCAAATTTTCTTTTGCATAACCCGGTTGACCTGTCCGTAGCACGATGCGAAGATTTTTACGTGACAAGTCGTCCCGTAAGACATTGACTAGCTTTAAACCCGCATCCACGGTCTCCATGACGACATCTAAAAGTATTAGGGATGTGTCTGGATTATTCTCTGCTACTTGTCGTGCTTCTTTGGCAGAAAATGCATGCAGAAATTCCAAAGGCTTTCCGTGAATTTCGACACCGCTCAGAGCCAGTACCGTGGTGTCGTGTACGTTAGAATCATCGTCTGCGATTAATATTTTCCAAGGCAGGATAGCCTTGCTGGCACTTCCTGCCTCATCCTCTTCGGATAGAAATACGATGCTATCGTCATTCTCATCATCTGAAGAAAATGCACTCTCGCTTTCCATATAAATCATGGCTGGATAGGTGTGTAAATTGCCGCACGGCATTGCATTAAAGGTCAGCATTGGTGACGTCGAACGCAAGTTCCAATCGGGCTGTTTACTGCTATGGTGACGTTCCATCAGTAGCTCCCTTAACTTGGATAAATATAACGGTTTGCGTCTTAATCATATGTGATAGTTTGAAAGGAAACAAGTAGGAAGAGCTTAAAAAAGTGAATTGTGTGACCTTGCCCAGAATAACGGATCTCTTAACTCAGGCTCATGCGGCTTGCTTCAACTGTGATGCAAGCCATTCGTTTTCAAACTTCATTGGGCTGGTAAAACCCAGTGTTGAATGCAATCGTTTGGCGTTGTAAAAAT
>CAUPKC010000101.1:0-6331 GCA_963511665.1 uncultured Undibacterium sp. | reverse complement strand
GCGAAAGCTGTACGAGTTCGAGTCTCGTCGTCGGCACCAAAGAATAGGTCAGTTCTTCTAACTGATTTGATCGAGGAAGTGGTTGTAGATTTAAGTGTCACTCAATCATGCAATAAACATCTCAATGTTACGTTTTTATATGGGTAGCCTAACGTGAACCTCGAAAATTATTTCCCAGTTCTTCTCTTTATTTTGGTTGGTATTGCTGTCGGTATTGTGCCGCAGATCTTGGGCCGTTTAATTGCGCCGCACCGACCTGATAGTCAAAAAACATCTGCATACGAGTGTGGCTTCGAAGCCTTTGAAGATGCGCGTATGAAGTTTGATGTACGTTATTATCTCGTTGCAATTCTCTTTATTTTGTTCGATCTTGAAACTGCATTTTTCTTTCCATGGGCGGTCGCCATGAAAGAGTTGGGGTGGACGGGTTTCTTGGTGATGCTTGGTTTCATCTTGGAATTTGCGGTCGGATTTTGGTATATCTGGAAAAAAGGCGCCCTTGATTGGGAGTGACCTGATAGGAAAAGCGTATGTCAATTGAAGGTGTGTTGAGCGAAGGCTTCGTTACAACCAGTTTGGACAAGCTGATTAATTGGACTCAGACGGGTTCTATGTGGCCGATGACGTTTGGTCTGGCTTGTTGTGCGGTTGAGATGATGCACGCAGGTTGCTCGCGTTATGATATGGATCGCTTTGGTGTGATCTTTCGGCCTTCTCCGCGTCAATCAGATGTGATGATTGTGGCTGGTACCTTGTGTAACAAGATGGCGCCAGCTTTGCGTAAAGTTTACGATCAAATGGCGGAGCCGCGTTGGGTGGTTTCTATGGGTTCGTGTGCAAATGGCGGTGGATACTACCATTACTCTTACTCCGTAGTGCGCGGTTGTGATCGCATTGTGCCGGTTGATATTTACGTGCCTGGTTGTCCTCCAACTGCTGAGGCGCTGATTTACGGCATTATTCAATTGCAAAACAAAATTAAGCGCACTAACACGATCGCACGCTAGTGTGATTTGTCAGCGAAAACTACAACATAAAGCAAAATGACTACCAAATTAGAAAATCTTGAGTCGGCAGTGAAGGGTGTCATCGGCGAGCGACTCATGCAGTCGCAATTGGCACTCGGAGAGTTGACTGTCATTGTGTCTGCAAAAGACTATTTGTCGGTGATGCGTGATTTGCGTGATAACGCCGCGACTCAATTTGAAGAATTGATTGATCTTTGTGGTGTTGACTATTCGACGTATGGCGACGGTATTTGGGATGGCTTACGCTTTGCCGTTGTGTCGCACTTGCTCTCAATTAAGCATAACTGGCGCTTGCGTGTTCGTGTGTTTGCAGAGGATGATGAATTTCCGGTAGTCGCTTCCTTGGTTGATGTTTGGAGTACTGCAAATTGGTATGAGCGCGAAGCGTTTGATTTCTTCGGCATACTGTTTGATGGACATAATGATTTGCGTCGTATCTTGACTGATTACGGTTTTATTGGACATCCTTTCCGTAAAGATTTCCCGGTTTCTGGCTATGTAGAGATGCGTTATGACGCTGATCAAAAGCGTGTTGTATATCAACCTGTAACGATTGAGCCGCGTGAAAATGTGCCGCGTATTATTCGCGAAGAAAATTACGGGATTAAGGGGTAAGGACGCATCATGGCTGAAATTAAAAATTACACCTTAAACTTTGGTCCTCAACATCCAGCTGCGCATGGTGTTTTGCGTCTGGTGCTGGAGTTGGATGGCGAAGTGATTCAACGTGCGGATCCGCATATTGGCTTGTTGCATCGTGCGACAGAAAAGCTGGCAGAACAAAAAACCTACTTGCAATCAGTCCCTTATATGGATAGGCTCGACTATGTGTCGATGATGTCCAATGAGCATGCCTATGTAATGGCGATCGAGAAAATGCTCGGTTTAGAAGTACCATTGCGTGCGCAATATATACGTGTGATGTTTGACGAGATCACACGTTTGCTGAATCACTTATTGTGGATAGGCGCGCATGCACTCGACGTTGGCGCAATGGCGGTGATTTTGTATGCCTTCCGCGAACGTGAAGATTTGATGGATTGCTACGAAGCCGTATCTGGAGCGCGTATGCACGCGGCGTATTATCGCCCGGGTGGTGTTTATCGTGATTTACCAGATGAAATGCCTAAGCATAAAGCGTCGATTTTGAAAAACGAAAAAGCGATGCGCTTGTTGAATGAAGATCGCCAAGGTTCCTTGTTGGATTTCATTGAGGCATTTACGAATCGTTTCCCAAAATACGTTGATGAGTATGAGACCTTGTTGACAGATAATCGTATCTGGAAGCAGCGCTTGGTTGGTATCGGTGTTGTTTCGCCTGAGCGTGCAATGGCTATGGGTTTTACAGGGCCTATGTTGCGCGGTTCTGGTATTGAATGGGATTTGCGTAAAAAACAGCCTTACGAAGTTTACGATTTGCTCGATTTTGATATACCTGTTGGTGTGAATGGCGATAGTTATGATCGCTACTTGGTGCGTGTTGAAGAAATGCGGCAGTCGAATCGTATTATTAAGCAGTGCGTTGAATGGTTGCGAAATAATCCGGGTCCAGTAATGTCGACCAATCATAAAGTCGCGCCACCAAGTCGCGTGAATATGAAGTCGAACATGGAAGAGTTGATCCATCACTTTAAGCTGTTCACTGAAGGCTTTCACGTTCCTGCAGGTGAGGCTTATGCTGCAGTTGAGCATCCTAAAGGTGAGTTTGGTATCTATCTGTTGTCAGATGGCGCAAATAAACCGTATCGCATGAAAATTCGCGCGCCTGGTTTCCCTCATCTGCAAGCTTTGGATGAAATGGCTAAAGGTCACATGATTGCTGATGCCGTGACGATTATTGGTACGCAAGATATTGTGTTCGGTGAAATTGACCGATAGGAGTTGTGCTAAATTCAATTGTAGGGCGCAGTGCGTCGTTGTTTGTCCTCGCAATACATCGGTACTGCTGCGGAAAATGCCTAGCAAAGCAACCCTAAAGTAGAATTTTTCACGACTTCTATAGAAATGAAAATTGATAAATGATCGGCTCTTTTTGAGATCCGATATTTGAGGCAAAAGCGATGGTCTTATCAGAGCAAGCATTAAAGAAAATTGATCGCGAATTGGCAAAATTCCCTGCGGATCAGCGTCAGTCTGCCGTGATGGCGGCCTTGGCGATTGCCCAGGATGAAACCAGTTGGTTATCTCCAGAAGTTTTGCAGTTTGTTGCCGACTATATCGGTATGCCTGCCGTTGCAGTGCAAGAAGTGGCGACCTTCTATAATATGTACAATACCAAGCCAGTTGGTAAGCATAAAATTACGATTTGCACCAATTTGCCGTGTGCTTTGTCTGGCGGTGAACGTGCTGCACATCATTTAAAGCAAAAGCTTGGTCTCGACTACAAAGAAACAAGTGCTGACGGCAAATTTACCTTGATGGAAGGTGAGTGCATGGGCGCTTGCGGCGATGCACCTGTCTTGTTGGTTAATAATAAACGCATGTGTGGCTTTATGTCGAACGACAAGATCGATGCATTGGTCAGCGAATTAAGCCAAACAACTGAGGTGGGTAAATAATGACGAGTCTACATAATCGCCATATCAAGCCACTTATTCTTGCTGGCTTAGACGGAAAAAATTGGCACCTGCAAGACTACATCGCGCGTGGTGGCTACCAATCTTTAAAACGAATTCTGGATGAGAAAATCCCACCGGAGCAAGTGATTGCGGAGCTCAAAGCTTCCTCCTTGCGTGGTCGCGGTGGTGCAGGTTTTCCGACTGGTTTGAAGTGGAGTTTTATGCCGCGTCAATTTCCAGGTCAAAAATATCTGGTCTGTAATACCGATGAAGGCGAGCCTGGTACATTTAAAGACCGCGACATCATTCGCTACAATCCGCACGCCTTGATCGAAGGCATGGCGATCGGCGCTTATGCTATGGGTATCACGGTTGGCTATAACTATATTCATGGCGAAATTTTCGCTGACTATGACCGTTTTGAAGAAGCTTTAGAAGAAGCACGCGCAGCGAATATGCTGGGCGATCGTATTCACGGCTCAGAATTCTCTTTCCAGTTGCATGCTTTTCATGGCTATGGTGCTTACATTTGTGGCGAAGAAACAGCCTTGCTGGAGTCTTTAGAAGGTAAAAAAGGGCAGCCACGTTTCAAACCGCCGTTCCCAGCAAGTTTTGGTTTGTATGGTAAGCCAACGACGATCAATAATACTGAAACCTTTGCTGCTGTGCCATTCGTATTGGCGATGGGTGGCGAAGCTTATGCTGCACTTGGTAAACCAAATAACGGCGGCACCAAGATTTTCTCCATGTCAGGCGACGTGGCCAAGCCAGGTAATTATGAAGTTCCTATGGGCACACCATTCGCAACTTTATTAGAGTTAGCCGGCGGCATGCGCGATGGCAAGAAGATCAAAGCAGTTATTCCTGGTGGTTCTTCGATGCCAGTCTTGACTGGTGATGTGATGATGGCGACCGATATGGATTATGACTCTATCGCTAAAGCGGGCTCTATGCTCGGTTCTGGCGCAGTGATCGTGATGGATGAAACGCGTTGCATGGTCAAATCTTTGCTGCGTTTATCTTATTTCTATTTCGAAGAATCTTGCGGTCAATGTACGCCGTGCCGCGAGGGCACAGGCTGGTTGTATCGCGTAGTGCATCGCATTGAAAATGGTCAAGGTCGCCCTGATGATCTGGATATGTTAAATGCAGTAGCCGATGGTATTCAAGGCCGCACGATTTGCGCTTTGGGTGACGCTGCTGCAATGCCAGTTCGTGCATTTGTTAAGAATTTCCGTGAAGAGTTTGAATACCATATCGAGCATAAACACTGCTTGGTTCCGACTTATTTATAAACAAGGCTGTAGTTTGTTCTTGAATTGAGAATTCATTCAAGTCTGAATATTTATTCGCTTAGCGTACCCAGAGCACACCATGGTTGAAATTGAAATAGACGGCAAGAAAGTAGAAGTCCCTGCAGGTAGCATGGTGATGGACGCTGCCAATAAGCTTGGCACCTACATTCCTCATTTTTGCTATCACAAGAAATTGTCGATTGCTGCTAATTGCCGCATGTGTTTGGTTGAGGTTGAAAAAGCACCGAAGCCTTTGCCTGCCTGCGCAACGCCAGTGACGCAAGGGATGATCGTTCGTTCCAATAGCGATAAAGCGGTCAAAGCACAAAAAGACGTGATGGAGTTTTTGTTGATTAACCATCCGCTCGATTGCCCTATTTGTGATCAAGGTGGTGAATGTCAATTGCAGGATCTGGCGGTTGGGTATGGTAAAACCAGCTCACGCTACGAAGAAGAAAAACGCGTTGTGTTCCATAAAAATGTCGGCCCTTTGATCTCGATGGAAGAGATGAGTCGCTGTATTCATTGCACACGTTGCGTACGCTTTGGGCAAGAAATCGCCGGTGTAATGGAGTTGGGTATGCTCGGTCGTGGCGAGCACTCAGAAATTACTTCTTTCGTTGGTAAAACGGTTGATTCAGAATTGTCTGGCAACATGATAGATCTGTGTCCAGTGGGCGCATTGACTTCAAAGCCTTTCCGCTATTCAGCACGTACATGGGAATTGTCACGCCGTAAATCGGTAAGTGCACATGATGGTCTCGGTTCAAATTTAATCGTTCAAGTCAAAAATAATAAAGTATTGCGCGTCGTTCCTTTGGAAAATGATGCCATCAACGAATGCTGGATTTCTGACAAAGATCGTTTTGCCTACGAAGGTTTAAATAGCGCAGATCGCTTGACTAAACCGATGTTGAAGCAAGGCGGTGAATGGCAAGAAACTGATTGGCAAACCGCGCTGGAATATGTTGCACATGGTTTGAAAAATGTGAAACATGAACATGGTGCGAATTCTATCGCTGGCTTGGCTTCTGCTCATTCCACCTTGGAAGAATTAAGCTTGTTGTCACGCGTGGTGCGCGGCCTCGGCTCTGATAATATCGAAACGCGTTTGCGCCAATCTGACTTTGCATTAACTGGCAAAATCAAACCATGGTTGGGCATGTCAATTGCCGCTTTTGCGCAATTGAAGCAAGTCTTTGTAATTGGTTCTTTCCTGCGTAAAGATCATCCGTTGTTGGCAGCTCGTTTGCGCCAAGCGGTCAAATCTGGCACGAAATTGAGTGTCTTGCATGCGACAGATGATGAACTTTTGATGAAGGTCGCGAATAAAGCGGTGCTCGCCCCTTCTGCATGGTTGTCTTTCTTAACTGAAATCGCAACCGCAGTTGCAAGTGCAAAACAAGTTGCAAAGCCAACCGGCCTGGTTGATGTCACTGTATCTGACGCG
>CAUPKC010000100.1:0-6444 GCA_963511665.1 uncultured Undibacterium sp. | reverse complement strand
GGAATTTGGGAAAATTCAGGCGCAAGAAATCGCAGCAAGACTTCAAATTCACTGGACAACAGTGTATCGATATCGCCGGCGCTTATTGGATCTAGATCTTGCTTCTGCCGTGGTTGGTCGATCACCGGGATTCCCCACCGGTTCCACACGTTTGTCGGTAGCGCAAAAATGGGTGCGTCTAAACAAACGGCATAAAACTCCCACAGAATTGGTAAATTAGCCGTTTTTTATCGGTGATTGGTTCTTACATCGTCTTGAAATCAATTCGTCGATTACAGAGCGTTCTGGAGTGCTTAAATTCAAATAATAAATTCAAAAAAAACGTTCAGTAAATTAAACTCAAAAAATAAATTTATCCCCTCCGCATTTTCGCGGGGAAAGCAACATTAATGAAATAATGCTGTGAAATATGAACTTACAAAACGAAGCATAATCAATTATTTTTCTTTGGAAGCGATAAAGTCCCAAGCTTGCTGAAAAAACAGCCAATTTTTTATTTCTGTGGGACTTTTACGCCGTTTGTTTAAACGCACCCTATCCTCGCTGGCGTTTCGAGCAAGCTGTCTCGGGGCTGCCACCAAGTTGTTTGCGCTCAAACAGTGGTGCAGTCTTGAGACAAGCAGCTTTGGCTGGTGTTGGCGTCTTGATGCAAGCTGAAGTCTTGGTGCGTGAGGATATCAGCGCTGGGCGGTTCATACCCGTTTTGCGCGACTTTTGGCCGTCGGCGCGACCGATGCATTTGGTTTACTTGCGGGATCGTTAGCATTCGCAGAAATTGCAAAGCTTTGTCGATTTTGTGCTTAAACGATTTCGTTTAGTTTGAACATGCACAATAGAAGTCTATCTCGAACTAATTGTAAAGCCGGTGAACCATCAGGCAGCGAGCGGCCTTCTTGGTACACTCATGTGCTTTGCCAAACACCCATCAGTTTCAGAATGGCTACGCCCTTCGTTTTGCATTCTATTCGACCTGAATGTAAGGTGCCGTGTTGCGACCGGAACACAGAACCAGTATTTCATTTCGCCAGACGGTGTTAGTATCAACTTGCTCGATCAGTGTTGCGCTTGATCAGGGAATGAATGTGAGGCGTCACCGCTTCGTGTTTGACCGGATTTGGCATCTGATTCGGCAAACAACTCATGAGATTCGTGTTAAGGTTGGCTTCTCACTGTTGCCTTATTGCGAAGTTTTTGGTTCTGTCCGTACAAGTGAAAAATGACATTCTCACATTACGATTTCTTACAAGGTGCAAATCTGAATGTGAATCGGCGTACCTTCTGCAAATCGATAGCGTCAGCAGCCTCTCTTTACGCGTTCTGCGCAACATCGCAGGCACAAAATTCTGCCAGCCTTTCGGTTCGTATTTTTTACCCAGATATTGGTGAGCCTTACAAGTCCATCTTCGTAAAAATTATGGATGGCGTTGATGAGCGCTTACCAAGGCCCTCGCAACGTATCGCCATCTCCTCAGACGCCAATCCGGCCTCCATTTCCCTTCCGCGCGATAACCGTCAGTTAGTCATTGCGCTTGGCCGCGCTGGGTTGAAGGCCGCGATGGCGCTCGATGGTGCTGTCGACATTATTGGCGGCGGCGTGATTGGCCCGAGCGAAGCAGATGCAAGGATCACCATGCTTCAGAGCTTGGCACCCGACCCTAGTATCTTGTTCGCCCGATTGCGCCAGCTACAAGCAAATGGTAGAAGAATTTTCGCCGTCTATTCGACCATCAATTCGGGATGGTTGATGCGCTTCGCGGAATTTGCCGCACGCGCCAACGGATTCGAGTTCAAGGCCTACGAGGTGAATGACTTAAGAGCTGCCTCACAAAAATACCAAGAGTTATGGAGTGAACTCAATGCCACCGATGCCTTGTGGCTGCCACAAGACCCCATAACCTCCGAAGAGTCGACCATCGTACCAACGGTGTTGAAAGAAGCATGGAATCGCAATATCGTTTTGTTTTCCAGCAATCTCGCTCACGTTCGGCGCGGTGCTTTGTTTGCCTTGTTTCCTAATAACACAGCACTTGGACATCGATTGGCTGCTGCTGCAATCGCCCACATGAGTGTTCAAGCCAATGCGCCACGTGGCGTGATGCCCCTGCGTGAATTGTTTGCCAGCTTGAATACGCGCACGGCGAGCCACTTGGGTATCGACTACGTTCCAAAGCTACACGGTAGTTTTGATTTGCTATTGCCGGAGCGATGATGATACGAACTTATCTCATGCGCTTATTTACACCATTTGCACGGGCAAGTTTTGGTCGCCAGCTCGGTATGATCGGTGTCTTGTTAGTGCTATTAATGGGAACCTTATCCACGCTCGTCAGTTCATGGCAAGGTAATCGTCAGATCAGAATGATCCTTGAACAACAAGGGATGGGTCTTGCTAGAGGTCTTGCGCAACAAAGTCAGCTCGCTTTGTTAACTGGTAGCGCTGAGAATGCTCAAGAAGCGGTCAAACATGTATTGAGTTATCCAGAGATCCTTGCGGTTGAAATTGTGCAAGCGGACGGAACCGTCATCGTTGAACAGGGACAAAAGCAAGCAGCGTCAAACCCGCGCCCTGACCGCTATGAGAGTAAAACGTATATCGAATCCGACACAGCGAGCTATTGGCGTTTCGTGGCTCCGGTCTCGACTGATCAAGGTGCTCTTTCTCCATTTGAGGTCGGGCCCCAAAAATCGGAATTCCTCGGCTATGTGCGTTTGATTCAAGGTAAGAAATCATTAGAAGAATATCAAATGCAATTGGTGCTGATGGTGTGCTTCGTGATGTTGATCTCCATGCTTATCTTGTTATGGGGTTTGCGCATGGTTGCGCGCAATCTAATGCGACCACTACAAAATTTGTCCGAAGTGATGGGAGAGGCCGGAACAGGTGCGATTGGACTGCGAGCCTCAGAGTCTGGACCGAGCGATATCGCGCATATGTCAGGTGTTTTCAATACCATGATGCAGGCGATTGAGGAGCGTGGATTACTGCTGCAGAAGATGAATGCAGAATTAAGTTCGCACGCAGCAAGCCTTGAATTGCGTGTGGAGGAACGAACCCATGCTTTGCAACAAACCAATGATGAGCTTCAAGAAACGCTCAAAGTACTGCAAGCGGCGCAACACCAGTTGGTCGAAAATGAGAAATTAGTTTCTTTAGGTCGTTTGGTGGCGGGGGTTGCGCATGAATTGAATACTCCTCTCGGGAATGCCTTGATGTCTGCCTCAACCTTGGAGGAATTGCAACGCCAGATGTCTGAAGCGATACGATCAGGACAAGCCAAGAAATCACTCATGTTGGAGCAGATTGATTATGGCATGGAAGCAAGCCATTTGATTCGTCGTAACGTAGAGCGTGCTGCTGAAATCGTCAGTAGTTTTAAACAATTGGCGATCGATCAGACCACAGAGATGCGGCGTAAATTTCTAGCCGATGATGTGATTGCCGATGTGCTGGCGACCTTAAGTCCGACCATGAAAACCACACCAGTGGTGCTCGAGACTGAAATTTCTTGTAATATTGAAATGGATAGTTACCCCGGCCCTTTGGGGCAGATTATCGTCAATATCGTACAAAACGCCTTCGTCCATGGTTTTGATGGTAAAGACCGTGGTGTGTTGACCTTGATATGCAAGCCGCTTGGCAACAACCACATGCAGTTAGTTTGTCAGGACGATGGCAATGGCATGACGCAAGAAGTCGTAGAGCATGTATATGATGCATTCTTTACGACCAAGTTTGGCAAAGGAGGTTCGGGACTAGGGATGCAAATTGTGTACACCCTCATAACCGGACTCCTGGGCGGAAAGATTCATATTCAAAGTTCACCAAACCATGGGACACGCGTGGAAATTACCTTGCCGTTGGTGGCACCCACGAAAGCAGATACAAGGAGAGTAGAACCATGAAGAAACTGATCGGTTTTGCGGTGTTGATGTGTGCGAATTCAGCATTTGCTCAGTCAGGTGACGAGGATGACCTGGCCTTGGCTTATGGTGATGCGGCGACGGTAAAAATTGCCACTGGTACTAAACAAAGTTTGCGACGAGCGCCTGCGGTGGCAAGTGTTTTTACAGCAGACGACATTCGAGCGATGGGCGCGACGGATATTTCCCAGGTGCTGGAACGTGTACCCGGTTTGCACATTGGCAAATCTTTTTACCTTTACGATCCGCGTTACTTAATGCGAGGCATTGGCGGTGACCTGTCTCAACAAATTCTCGTTTTGATAGACGGCGTTCGTCGTCAGAGTCCAACAGCCGGTACTCCAGAAGAAGCTTGGGTTGACATGCCCATTGATCGGATTGCACGTATCGAAGTTATTCGTGGTCCAGGGTCGGCCTTATACGGTGCGGATGCCTTTTCGGGTGTCATATCGATTACGACATATACGGGAGAGGATTTCAACGGTACCCGCGGTGCGGCTATATTCGGGAGTCAAGATACACGGGCATATAGCTTAATGCATGGTGATAAATCTGGTGATTTTAGTTGGTTTGCCTACATGCGTGCTGGGCGCACCGAAGGCTCAAAACGACAAATTGAAGTCGATGCTCAGACAGTGCTGGATAGCGTGTTCCAAACCAGAGCATCTCTTGCGCCGGGATACCTCGACAATGGTAGTAAAGCGTTTGATGGTGCGCTTGGTTTTACCTGGGGAAGCTGGACCATACGTGCAGACACTAAAGTGCGTAGAGATGTTGGAACCGGCACTGGGTTAGCAGGGGCATTAACTAATCGTGATGATGTCGATGTGCGTACATCGACGCTCTCGTCAACTTATCAGAAGACTGATATCAGTCCTGGCTGGGATCTCTATAGCCAACTTAGCTTTACACATCATACTGGTGATACGTATTATCAGCTTTATCCGCCAGGGGGATTTGGAGGATTGTACCCCGACGGTATGGTTGGGCAACCTGGTCGGAGCACTCGTGTTTTGGCAGGCGAGGTGATCGGCACGTATTCAGGATGGGCAAATCATCGCATTCGTGTTGGTGCTGGCGCACAGCATTCGCACGTTTACGATGTTCGTGACGCACGTAATTTCGATTTTGTTTTCTTACCGACAATTGGTATTTTTCCACAACCCATTGGCGCTTTGACCAATGTGTCAAAAACTGCACCCTACATGCCCCAAGTAAAACGCACAACTGATTATATCCTTGTGCAGGACGAATGGAATTTTTCGAAAGATTACACCTTGACCACTGGGGTTCGTTATGATCGCTATTCTGATTTTGGCGCAACCATTAATCCCCGTATTGCTTTAGTTTGGGACGCTCGTCATGATTTGACTGTCAAGGCGATGCTCGGTAGAGCGTTTCGCGCCCCAACGTTTTCAGAGCTCTATACTATTAACAATCCTGTCCAGCTTGGAAATCCAAAGCTTGCTCCTGAAACGATTCTTTCTCGAGAGATTGTCGCCGAGTGGCAACTGAGTCCAAGGTTACTTACCCGCTTTAACCTCTTTCTGTACCAGATGCGGGACGTGATCCGCCTACAGGCAAACGCCAATCCTGCTAGCGGTTCGAGTAATGCGAACCGTGGTGATCAACGCGGGCGGGGCGTGGAGGCTGAGTTTGTTTGGAACGTCGACAGAAATGCTCGCGTTGAGGGCAGCTTCTCACAACAGAGAAGTGTCGACGAGCTCAATAATTATGATGCTGGTTACGCACCACATCAAATGTTTAAACTGAGTGCTCATGTTACTTTGCCGTACGATTTTGAGCTCAACCTACAAGGACTTAATATCTCTAATCGTTCGCGCGCATACGGAGACAGACGGCCGCCGATAGCTAATTATCATCAAATTGACGTCGCGCTTGGCTGGCGTCAAAACATCAAGCGAGGGTGGAGTGGAGTGTTTGGTATTCGGAATCTGTTGGATACTGATGCGCGAGAGCCGAGTCCTTCGCCTGGTTCTATTCGTTATGATTTCCCCTTACTCAGCCGTCAGATCATTGTACAGGCTCGGTACACTTATTAAGACACAAATAAAATTTATATCTGCAAGTTCAATGTTCGTAGACGGAAGCAATTATGCCTACACTTTTAAAGAGCGCTCCCCTATGAAAGCACAATTTTTGCAGGCAAATTTACCATCATAATAAACGAAGCAAAATTGCCTACTCGAAGCACACCGAACTAAATGTGCCTATTCGCGGCATTGAAAGTGCACGAAGTAGCGTAAGTTATTGAAATCATGAATAATTTTACGCGATTTCAAGAGCCAATTCATTCCGTTCGACCCCGTGGCGAACGGCTGATCGAGGCTTATAGTGTAAAGCTCGGCCGCAGAGTGCAATTGTCCATGCTCGAATATCGCGCTAATAATGATCGAATATTTGCTAACGCCATTTTCTCTTGAAAGGCTTACTGTATATAGGTTTCCTTTAATTCTGCTCGTCATATTTGGAGTAGTATTCTCGCAACACGAGATGATTATT
>CAUPKC010000099.1:0-7008 GCA_963511665.1 uncultured Undibacterium sp. | reverse complement strand
CGCCATACTCTGACCAGTCTTGACCAACCGGACGGCCTCAAATTTAAACTCTGATGTGTAACGTGCTCTTTTCATTTCAATGCTCTCCTAGCGTTATTTTAACCCCTCGCTAAGAGATCCATTTTGCAGGGACAAGCTCACAGATGTCGGCCTTCGATCTTGAATTAGAAAAAAATAGGAAACTAGTGTCAGAAAGTTTAACTAAAGCCGTAAATGAAATGGATGCGAGTAAGTATGCAGTTTCAAGTTATGCTAAAGAGATAATGCAAGATGGCGTTAAGGATGTGGTTGATGTTTCAATAAAAACTGAGAATTCTAGTATTGTTGATTTAGATGGAAATAGTGAAGATTACAAAAAAGAAACAGAGAAACATGCTAAACGAACTGCATCAGAGGCTAAATCATTGGACGGTTATCTGGAAAAATTGAAGATTAAGCCTAAAGAAGATTTTGATGATTATGATTATTTTATAAGTGGTGCGGACTTCTTCAATCGTGGTCAATTTGGAGCAGCCCTAGATGCTATAAACGTGGCATTGGAAAAAGTAAAGCCTGAATCTGAAATTGACCATTGCAAGTATTTAAAATCGAAAGCAGCAGTCCTTGAACAGCTTCAGTATTATGAAGAGTCGCGGAAAGTCTGGGATTTTTTGATTCAGAAATATAAGACTTCTGAAAAATTGGAATTTCAAGAACTTGTTGCTGAATCAGAGTACAAAATTATTTCACTGTTTCATAAAATGAAGCTGTTGGATAAAGCGAATGAAGCATATGTAGATTTTCTTCGTAAGTATGCGGCAAATAGGTCGGAAGTTATTAGTGGACTATTTGCACGAGCAATTTTTGATCAAGCGACGCTTCTAAAAAACGAGCATAAATTTATTGATGCAATTGATAACTATGACTTGGTTATCGATGAATTTTCAAATAGTTCAAATGAAAATTTGAAGTTTTTGACGATGGCTTCGCAGATAAATCGAAATAGTGCAATCAATCAATTTGTTAAAACGCCTGTTGCTGTTGATTATTATTCTGAAAAAATCAAGCAATATAAAGCGGCGGTTGAAGAAGAGAACACTAAGAAGAATCGAATTAAGCTGATTGAAGTTTTGGCATTTAAAGCTGAAGCTCTTAGAAACTTAAAACGAGAGAATGAAGCTCTAACAATTTACAGCGAAATGATTAAGTTGTTTAAACAGCAAAGTGATTCTGAAGTTAACTATCTAATTGCGGGAGCTTTCAACGCTATTGGGTTTACTTCGTTATTGAAGGCGAAACAGAATTGGGAGGACTTCGATCAAAGAACCAATCTGCTGGATGTTTCACTGATTAATTTTGAGTCTGCTTTAAAACTATCAAATGATCATAATAGACCTGTAATTTTAGGAAATAACGGTTACACATTGTTTTTGTTAAACCGCAAAGATGATGCAAGAATAGTGACAGAAGAGTGCTTGAAGCAAGGTGGTATTAACGCGCTGAAAACACAATTAGTTGATGCTAAGATTGATAGGGTTGTGGCAGTCGATTCAGCCTATGAAGAATGGATAAAAGAGCTGAGTGCAAATTTAAATTTACCAAACTTGGAACATTTGTGAACGATTAAGTCAAGGGTTGGTAGGCTCTTTGTTCACAATGTAATTGCCAATTTTATTCGCAAACAAATCACCTATTTGTATCCAAACTTTAGCTTGCATACAATCTCATCGTTCACAGGTCGGTGGTAGACCGACGGCTACTCACTTTCTTTGCTTCGCCAAAGAAAGTAAGCAAAGAAAGGCGACCACGCTGCCACTGGCCTTCGGCTTCCCAATTATGCAAGTCAAAAATGGGGAGAGTCAGAAACTCGCTTCGCTCAAACATCTGAATCTCTTTTCCCCATTTCTGCCTTGCACAATTGGCAGTGTCAGAAGTGGAACGGCGCTAAAGTCAAAAGCAAAGTCAAAAACAACGACACACAACAGCTAGTAGAAAATGAATGGCTATCGATACTGATTGTTTTGATGTTGGGGTTGTTTTTGAATTTGACCTACCCCCGTTTGAGACGATGTAATTTGTGCGTCACAGAAAATGGATAAGAAAGTGTTGTTGTCTGAGCGTAGCGAGTTTCAACACTTTCCCATTTTTTGTGATGCACAAATTATGCTGAAGCGCAGCGTAAGCACCCCGCAGGGGCGAGTCTACGGTCGCCTTTCTTTAGCTTACTTTTTCTTTGGCGAAGCAAAGAAAAGTAAGTAGCCGTCGGGCTACCCCCGACCAGTAAACTTAAAGAAAGCACATCTGCAATTTCAAGTCCGTAAGGCGTAACATCAAAGTAGGGCGCAATAGCTTTAGCGTATTGCGCCGCAAGAAGGCTGTGCAACCACAAAATTGTTGTTCACCTCAAAAAATCTCATTATTCAATAAAGATTTATGCATTCCATTCGGCGCAATACGCTGTCGCTATTGACGCCCTACATTTTGTTTCTCTCCAAATATTCATGCAGAAGAAACAAAATCACCAAACTCAATTCGAGGGCATTTTTGGTTTTAATAGCAGCACCAGCCTGCGATTGCCAGCAGCGCGAGCGGCGCTCCATGCAGCAAAAACAAAACTGCAGCATTCAACATAAGATCTTCTCCTACGCTAATAAACCAAAGCGATTGTGTAAATCTAGCACTACCGCTTTAGAGACTACCCCCCAGATTTAAGCTGATTCTCTCCAAAAGTGTGGCGTCTCTGGTAATCACCCCACAACCAGTGACCTATCTGCGATCCAGTAAGTTTAGTGTAAGACTTGCGGTCTAGAGTTCAAAGTCATAAGGAGACGCCCATACAAAAAATGCGCTCTTTACCGAGGAAATCTTGTTGTGCTGTGCTCTTTCTTAGAAAGTAAAAGACGCCAGTTTAACGACAGGATTGGCGATAGATTAAGCGCCAAATTTCCCCGAAATATCTAGGTTTTCCGACAGATTGATTCGACCGTTTTTAAGTAAATAGGTATGAAGATTTGTGAAATTAGGTGGGCAAACCGAGTACTAAAAAACTAAAAGGAGACGTAGCATGAGTAATTCAGGGGTTGTAAATCAAGGTGCGAGTAGCTCACATACCGCAAGTGCAGATATGACGAAAGAGGAGCGTAAGGTTATTTTCGGATCCTCATTGGGGACCGTTTTTGAGTGGTATGACTTTTATCTTTACGGCACACTTGCTGCCATCATCGGTAAGAAATTTTTTACCGCTCTAGACCCAAATTCACAGATGATTTTCTCGCTGTTGGCATTTGCCGCAGGTTTTATTGTTCGTCCGTTTGGCGCGCTGGTTTTTGGGCGTCTTGGCGACATGATAGGACGTAAATATACTTTCCTAGTCACCATCGTCCTCATGGGCGGAGCAACATTTGTCGTTGGTTTGCTGCCAGGCTATCAACAGATAGGTATCGCGGCACCGATCCTGCTGATCGTTCTGCGTATGCTGCAAGGCTTAGCACTTGGTGGTGAATACGGTGGGGCTGCGACTTATGTGGCAGAGCATGCGCCGCGCAATAAACGCGGGTTCTATACTTCATTTATTCAGACCACGGCAACACTGGGTTTATTTCTCTCATTGCTCGTCATCCTTGGATCGCGCACAGTTGTGGGTGAAGAAGCTTTCGCGGATTGGGGATGGCGCATTCCGTTCTTGTTCTCAGCCTTTTTGCTCGGCATCTCAGTTTGGATTCGGATGACGATGCATGAATCTCCAGCTTTCGCAAAAATGAAGGCAGAGGGCAAGGTTTCTAAAGCACCGCTGACAGAGTCGTTCGGTAAATGGGGTAATCTTAAAATCGTCATTTTAGCCTTGGTTGGTTTAACGGCTGGACAAGCGGTTGTTTGGTACACCGGTCAGTTCTACGCTTTGTTCTTTTTGACGAATACTTTGAAAGTTGATAACGCTACAGCGAATCTGATGATCGCTGCGTCGCTTGTGATTGGCACACCATTTTTTGTCGTGTTCGGTGCTTTGTCAGATAAGATAGGTCGCAAACCTATCATCATGGCAGGATGTTTGATTGCTGCTTTGACGTATTTTCCATTGTTTAAGGCATTGACTGAGGCAGCGAATCCAGCGCTTGCTGCGGCACAAGCGGCGAACAAGATTGTGGTTACAGCGAATCCTGCTGAATGTTCATTTCAGTTTAATCCTACAGGTGTCGCTAAGTTCACAACGTCATGCGATATCGCTAAACAGGTCTTAGCAGCCAATTCGGGAAGTTACGAAACTGTTGAAGGTACTGGCGTTGCTACAATTGCGATTGGCAATACGATTATCGAATCCTACACATCAAGTGGCCTCGCTGCACCGGAAGCCAAAGCTAAGAAAGCAGAATTTGAGAAAGCGGTGACTTCTGCGTTGGTTGCTGCAGGATATCCTGCTAAAGCAGACCCGAAAGGAGTCAATAAGCCGTTGGTCATTTTGATCCTGTCTATCTTAGTGATTTACGTCACGATGGTATATGGCCCAATCGCCGCGATGTTAGTTGAAATGTTCCCAACTCGCATTCGTTATACGTCAATGTCCTTGCCGTATCACATCGGCAACGGCTGGTTCGGTGGACTTTTACCTGCCACTGGCGTCGCGATTGTCGCCCAAACTGGCAATATGTATAACGGCTTGTGGTATCCAATCATCATTGCCAGTGTGACTTTTGTTATCGGTATGCTTTTCGTTAAAGAAACTAAGGATGTCGATATTTATGCAGACGATTAATCTATATGGCGTAGATTAAGTCCATAGCTTAGCCAAATAAAAATGCCCGTCATTCTCAATGCGGGCATTTTTTTATAAAGCTTCGTTTTTTTACTGTTGATTTGTATTCTTTAGATCTGATGGAAACATGTTTATGCTGCGCGAAATAGAAGGCGCAAGGCTTGAAAGTCGCTTGAGGAAAAAATGCTTGTTAATAAATCCTAGTGATTAGGTCCTGATGGCGCCAGCTCAAGAGAGTAGCCCAAGCCACGCACGGTAGTAATTCTGATGTCGCCAATCTCCAGTTTTTTGCGCAAGCGGTGCACGTAAACTTCGATCGCATTGCTACTGACTTCTTCCCCCCAGCTACACAATTTATCGATGAGTTGTTCCTTGCCGACCATTTTTCCAGCGCGCAGAACCAATAGTTCTAGTAATGCCAATTCGCGCGCAGAGAGTTTGAGAAGTTCGCCATTGATGTGTGCCTCGCGATCGGCTTGATTGTAGGATAAGGATCCAAAGACGATGTGGTTGGTGTTGCCACTTCCTCGACGTGTCAATGCCCGAACCCGTGCAAAAAGTTCTGCCAAGGCAAATGGTTTGGCTAGATAGTCATCAGCACCGGCATCAAGACCGCGCACACGATCATCGACACCGTCACGACCGGTCAATATCAACACCGCTGTGTTGTTTTTTCGGTGTCGCAAGCGTGTGAGTACTTCAATTCCGGATAGTCGCGGTAAGCTCAAATCAAGTATGAGCAAGTCATAAGCTTGTGACATTAAGGCGGCGTCCGCCATGGCGCCGTCTTCGACGTGATCGACCGCATAAGCTTCCTTGCGAAGGGCTGTCACCAATCCGAGCGCGATTGTTTGATCATCTTCGGCTAGCAAAATTCTCATGGGTGGATTTGGCAATGGGGCTGCGTTGAAAAAAAACGATTCTCCCACACTAATAGGTCCGCTGCCAATGTGTTGTAAAAAGTGGGTTTCAGCATTTCTCCAAAAAGCCACGTTAGACCAACGTAAGACCCACGTAAGGCTGGTTGGGTAAATTCATGACAAGAGGTCTCGATAATGAAGTTTTGCCGGTGAGCTCTGTAGCGAGACTTTTGTAAATTTGTATTAATCCCAAAGAGGAGACCTTCATGTCAGTCATCAATTCAGTGTTAATCGAAAACCGTATTTTTCCACCTGCAGAAGCATTGGTAGAGCGTTCCACCATTTCTGGGAGAGCCGCTTACGATGCCCTCTGCCAAGAAGCAGAGACCGACTATTCGAGCTATTGGGCGCGTCTTGCCCGAGAACATCTGACATGGAAAAAGGAATTTACGACATCACTTGATGAAAGTAGGGCGCCATTTTATCAATGGTTTGCTGACGGGACGCTCAACGTCTCGTATAACTGTTTAGATCGACATGTAGAGGCTGGGCTTGGTGATAAGCTGGCGATTATTTTTGAGGCTGATGACGGACAAGTTAGTCGTATCTCCTATCAGCAGCTGTTGGCTAGAGTCTGCCAATTGGCAAATGCTCTTAGAGCAAGGGGTGTTAAACCAGGCGACCGCGTGTTGATCTATCTACCGATGTCGATAGAAGGCGTTGTCGCGATGCAGGCATGTGCGCGAATTGGTGCGATTCATTCTGTGGTGTTTGGTGGTTTCTCTGCCAAGTCGATTCACGAACGTATCCTTGATGCGGGCACGGTGGCTGTGATTACTGCGGATGGACAGTGCCGTGGTGGGAAACGCATCCCCTTAAAGCCTGCTGTGGATGATGCCATCGCCATGGGTGGTTGCGAGATGGTTCATTCAGTGATTGTATTTCAGCGTACCGGTGACGACTGCAGTATGCAGGCAGGGCGCGATGTATGGTGGCACGATGCAGTGCGAGAGCAAGCTCAGACCTGTGAACCAGAATGGGTTGGTGCTGAGCATCCTTTATTTTTACTCTATACGTCTGGCTCTACAGGAAAGCCTAAAGGTGTACAACATAGCTCAGGCGGCTATTTGCTGCACGCTGCACTGACCATGAAATGGACTTTTGATATTCAGGCGGACGATGTGTTCTGGTGCACGGCGGACATCGGTTGGGTCACCGGGCATACTTATATTGCCTACGGTCCTCTCGCTTGCGGAGCTACCCAGCTCATGTTTGAAGGTGTACCGACTTATCCAAACGCGGGTCGATTCTGGCAGATGATACAAAACCACAAGGTCAGTGTTTTTTACACTGCACCAACTGCAATCCGCTCCTTGATCAAAGCAGGGGAAATTAGCCCAGAAACCCATCCAAAAAATT
>CAUPKC010000098.1:0-7191 GCA_963511665.1 uncultured Undibacterium sp. | reverse complement strand
TGGCAACTCGGGGGGCGGTTGGTTCCCCAACCCATTGCCAACCCCGCCCCCCGCCGCGGCGCTGCCCGCCACGACAAACCAAAAACCCCTTTTTTTCCCCGGCGCAACCGCCGCCTCTGCGGCGAAGTTTTGTTGGGGTTTTCACTTTTCTAAGTGTTTTCCTTATAATTTTCATTATGCGAATACCTTGAAGACTCATTTTGATGGTCGTATTTGGGTAGAGATGTGGTCTTTATGAGATTGTTTAATTGCCATAACCGTCTTCTTTTCTGATTTTTCTGCGGCCAAAATTTCGCGTCTTGCAAATACCATTGACGCCAAAAAGCCCTCGCTTCGTCGCAAAGAACACTTCGCACAAAAAGCATTGATTACGATGCAGACCTACCCAATCACTCAGGAGGTTTTATGAAAATCGTATCAACATTCATTAGTTTTGCGGCTTTATGTTCAGCACTGGCAAGTGGTGCGGCATCGGCGGGCGACTTAAAAGTTGAAGTACATGGCATGACGGAAACCAAAGGCGATGTCATGGTGGCCGTCTTTAATCAAAAAGGACAATGGCTAAAGCAGGCGCACGTAAGTAAGAAAGTGACTGCTAACGGCAATAAACTCGTGGTGCAGTTTGATGGTTTGCCTGACGGTGACTACGCGGTTTCTGTGGTGCATGATCTGAATAGTAATGGTCGCCTTGATAGCAATCCTATCGGCATGCCAACTGAGCCTTACGGTTTTAGCAATGATGCTACGGGTAATTTCGGACCACCAAGTTTCGATAGCGCCAAGATCACTTTGACTCAAGCGCCGCTTAGCATTCGCGTGCGTGTGAATTAAGGAGCATCGCCATGAATCGCCGCCACTTCTTACAATCTTTCGGCGCTGCCGCAGCAACAGCAGCAACGTCGGCCGCAGTACCAGCCTTGGCACAACAAGCTGATGCCGCAAGTACCAAATATCGCCGTGCCCCCGAACTGTTTAAAGCGAATCCTAGACTCACCTGCTTGCGCGGATTTCAAGGCCAGGATATTAGTTGTGATGCCGCGTGGATAGAGGGCAAGCTACCAGCTGATTTGCGTGGCGATTTTTATCGCAATGGCCCGGGTTTGTTTGAACGTGGTGGACAACGCTATCATCATTGGTTTGATGGTGATGGTTTGGTGCATGCATGGCGTTTTGGGGATAAGGGTGTGTCACATCAAGCACGCTTTGTACGCACTAAAAAGTTTGTCGCGGAACAGCAGGCGGGTGAATTTTTGGTGCCCGCATTTGGTACAGCGATCAAGCCAAAAATCCCTTTGCGCTCGTCGGATACGATGAACACCGCGAATACCAATGTCATTCGTATGGATGATCGTTTGCTCGCGTTGTGGGAAGGTGGTTCTGCGCATGCGATGGATACACAAAGTTTAGAAACTCAAGGTATCGTCAACTGGGCACCCGAATTAGCTGGTATGCCGTTTTCTGCGCATCCAAAAATGGAAGCTGATGGCAGCTTGTGGAATTTTGGCACGATGATGGGGAAAATCGTTTTGTATCACTTCTCCCCACAGGGTAAATTGCTAAAACATCGCATCATGAATGCGCCTAGTACCGCCATGGTGCATGATTTTGCTATCTCGCAAAAGCACATGATCTTCTTATTTTCACCTATCAGTTTGAATATGGATGCGGTGCGTTCTGGCAAGAGCATGGTCGATGCGATGGAGTGGAAGGCGAATGAGTCGGTCAAGATCATGATCGTCGAGAAAGCCGACTTCAGCCGATTCCGTGTTCTAGAAATCCCTGCCTTGATGGTGTTCCATTTTGGGAATGCCTGGGAGGAAAATAATGTGATTCATGTCGATTTTGTGAAGAGCGACAATCTGGATAATTTTCATACCTGGATGCCGAAAATTATGCGCGGTGAAGATGTGGTTTCTGAGCCATCGACCCCTGCGTTTTTACAAATTGATTTGAATCGCAATAAAGTTAGCTTGACTGAGCGCAGCGAGAATTTAGAATTTCCGCGTGTAGATCCGCGCGTGGTGGGACAAAGAAACCGCTACTTGTATTATCCCGTCGCAGTAGAAAAAACGATGAACAATATGCTCAATGGCGTGATGCGTTTAGATGTAGAGAGTGGTAAAACAGATAGCTTTAGTTTTGGTGCTCATTGTCATTTAGAAGAGCATGTCCTTGTACCTAAAGCGGGCTCGACAAAAGAAGGGGATGCATGGTTGGTGGGGGTCGGTTTTGATATTCCGCGACAAACCAGTTTTGCTAGCGTGTTTGATGCGCAGAATCTGGCGGCAGGACCGGTAGCACTCGCGCATTTACCGTATTGGTTGCCGCATTGTTTTCATGGGAATTTTTATGCAAGTAGCTGATCTGGGAATGTTGCTCGTCATTTGAAAAAAATCGGACAAGCAGATTAAGTTCTGCTTGCCCGATTTTTTGTCATTTAAGTTTAACCCGGTTTAAGACTAAGAACGTAACTTAGCAAAAGCCGATGCCATTGCACTGTTTACAGGCGCTGCTGCTTGACTGTGTTGGCTTTGATTGCGGTGTTGATTCAAACGCTTCGCATCGTCCCTATCCGCACGTTGCTCGGGTTTGCTACCCGCTACTGGCGCAGAATCGGTCAGGCGCATCGTTAAAGCAATACGCTTACGTTTTTCATCGATTTCTAATACTTTGACTTTGACTACTTGGCCGGCTTTTACGACAGTGTGCGGGTCTTTGACGAAAGTATTCGAGAGCGCTGAAATATGTACCAAACCATCTTGATGCACACCAATATCAACGAAGGCACCAAATGCCGCCACATTGGTAATCACGCCTTCTAGGATCATGTCTGGACGTAAATCTCTGATCTCTTCGACGCCATCTTTGAAGGTGGCAGTCGTGAATTCCGGGCGTGGATCACGACCTGGTTTTTCTAATTCTTTCAAAATATCGGAGATCGTTGGTACACCAAATTTTTCATCGGCGTACTTCGCGGGGCTGATCGCTTTTAACAAACCAGTATCACCGATGATAGCCTTCACATCTTTCTTGATGTCGGCAAGAATTTTTTCTACCAGTGGATAGGATTCAGGATGCACCGCAGATGCGTCAAGTGGATTGTCGCCGCCCATTACGCGCAAGAAGCCTGCCGCTTGTTCAAATGTTTTGTCACCCAAGCGTGGCACGGAGCGTAATTCAGAACGTGATTTAAACATACCTTTGGCATCGCGATAGTTCACGATACTTTGCGCTACACTGCTGGACAAACCAGAGACGCGTGCCAGCAGAGGTGCTGACGCCGTGTTGACGTCAACACCGACCGCATTCACGCAATCTTCGACGACCGCATCGAGTGAGCGTGCTAATTGCGATTGACCCACGTCATGTTGATACTGACCAACGCCGATTGATTTTGGATCGATCTTGACTAACTCTGCCAAAGGATCTTGTAAGCGGCGGGCGATAGAGACCGCGCCACGGATGGTGACATCCAGATCTGGTAATTCTTTAGACGCAAATTCGGATGCCGAATAGACGGACGCGCCTGCTTCAGAGACCACAATCTTGGTCAGTTTTAATTCAGGTTTGAGCTTGATTAAATCTTGCGCCAGTTTGTCGGTTTCGCGTGAGGCAGTGCCATTGCCAATAGAGATCAGCGAGACATTATGTTTCGCTGCCAATTGTGCCAATACATGTAAAGAACCGTCCCAATCATTACGTGGTTGGTGCGGATAAATTGTCGCATACTCCACCACTTTGCCGGTCGCATCGACAATCGCGACTTTGACGCCAGTGCGTAATCCCGGATCCAGACCCATAGTAGCGCGTGGGCCAGCAGGCGCTGCGAGCAAGAGTGCTTTCAGATTGCGGGCAAATACATTGATGGCTTCGACTTCAGCGGTTTCGCGCAAATTCGTCATGAGCTCAGTATCAAGATGCATGAAGACTTTGACGCGCCATGCCCAACGTACGGTGTCGCTCAACCATTTATCGGCCGCACGACCTTTATTGCTGACACCGAAATGTGCTGCAATACGGCTTTCGCAAGGATTTAAAGGCGCATCCCATTTTGGTTTTTCTTCTTCGGTATCGAGGCGTAAAGTCACTGTTAAAAATTCTTCGCGACGACCACGGAAGATCGCCAATGCGCGGTGTGAAGGGATCGTACCCAAGGTTTCTGAGTAGGCGAAGTAGTCACTGAATTTTGCACCAGCTTCCTCTTTACCAGCAACGACGGCAGTTTCAACGATGCCGTGATCGAGCAGATATTCGCGGATAGCGTGCAGTAGTGTTGCGTCTTCGGCGAAACGTTCCATCAAGATTTGGCGTGCACCATCCAAGGCGGCTTTGGCATCAGCGACGCCAGGATTGTCACCGTTCGCGGTGGAGAAGGCGGGTTTTAAATAGGCTTCTGCGACCGTTTCGGGTACTAAGTTCGGATCTGCCAACAAGGCATCAGCCAATGGTTGCAATCCAGCTTCGACAGCGATTTGGGCTTTGGTGCGGCGTTTTTGTTTGTAAGGTAAATATAAATCTTCTAAACGGGTCTTATCTTCAGCGTGATGAATTGCATCGAGTAAAACGGGTGTCATTTTGCCTTGTTCTTCAATGGAAGAAATAATCGTGGCACGACGGTCTTCCAATTCGCGCAAATAGCGTAAACGTTCTTCTAACAAACGCAATTGCGTATCGTCCAAGCCGCCCGTGGCTTCTTTACGGTAACGGGAAATAAAGGGCACGGTCGCGCCTTCATCCAAAAGTGCCACTGCGGCAGCAATTTGTACGGGTTTAGCGGCGAGTTCTACAGCAAGACGTTGTTCAATGGAAGGCAACATAGGTGGTAATAATCAATATAAAAAATTTAAGGTGGAATAAGCTGACCGATAAAATTATTATTAAGTCAATATCAAGCAGGTCAATCAGCCCGTGATCATACGCAATTTGCGCGTTTGTGCCAGTCTTGACAGATGAGAAAAAAGGGTAGTAGCGAGGGTTTTATTACGACAATTGCCTAAAAATGAGGGTATTTTTCTTAACGTCACTTAAAAACGCTTAATTCATCTCTAAGTTGTTATTAATTAGAGTTCTTGTAAATGTCTGGATGGTTAATTTCCATCATAATTTCTGGCTTCCCTAGTGCTTGAAATCCCCACTTTTGATACAGACCACGTGCATTTGAGCTGGCCAACATAAAACGCCGCAGACCTTGTAGCTGGGGATGATCCATGATGTTTTGTATAAGTTGCCTACTCAGGCCGCGACCTTGATGTTCGGGTAAGACGAATACATCCATTAAATAAGCAAAAGTCGCATAGTCACTCACCACACGGGCAAAGGCGATTTGTTGACCGTTTTCATAACCGCCGAAACACAGCGAGTGTTGAATCGAGGTTTCTACCAGGGCTCTTGGAATACTGATCGCCCAAGTGCTCTTTTCAGATAGGAATTGATGGATGAGAGTTATGTCCAGCCTTGCTTTGTCGGTCGAAATTTCCATGTGCTGTTTTTTCTGACTACTCAATCGCCCAAACGCCCACCGCTGACCCGCAGAATACCGGCCAGATCTGGCCAGCTTTGTACTTCGGTAAATCCAGCGGCCTTTAATAAACCTTGCACCGCATCGCTTTGTTCATAGCCGTGTTCCATTAGCAGCCAGGCATTTGGGTGCAGATAGGCTGGCGCGCCGTCTATGATTTTGCGATAGGCAGATAGACCGTCGCTATGATCAGTCAAGGCATCAATCGGCTCAAAGCGCAAATCACCCTGACTTAAATGAATATCGTCTTTGACGATGTAGGGCGGATTGCTAACGATAGTGTGGAATTTCTGTGCAGGGATCGCACTATACCAATCGCTCAAGTGGAATTGGATTTTCGTATTTTCGGCTAGAAGTTGAGTCGCATTAAACTCGGCTACCGCGAGCGCCGCAGGACTAATGTCGGCGGCACTGACCTTGATCTGTCGGTCTTGTGCTGCGATGGCGATGGCGATGGCACCTGAGCCAGTTCCTAAATCTAATAGATGATTGTCGTTTGCCGTACGTTCTAGCGCCAATTCGACTAACAATTCCGTATCGGGTCTGGGAATCAAGACATCCGGCGTGACTTTGAAAGTCAGTCCAAAAAATTCGCGCTGTCCCAACAGGTAGGCGATTGGCTCGCCCGCTACCCGTTGAGAGCACAAGTGATTTAACTGTCCTAACTGTTCATCATTCAAGTGCAACTCGGATTGCGTAATCAATTGCACCCTGGTGTAGCCAATCACATGGCACAGTAACATACGCGTTTCTAAAGGTTCGAGTGGCGATATTGCCTGAACCTGTGCGATTGAGCATGGCGAACTAAAAATGCTCATCCGCGAATTTTGCCAAAGAAAACGCGTTCTTTTTTCTTGCTAATGATTAAAGTAAAAGAAGCGACGATGAATACGAGAAACCAAGTCAGCGCCCATGCTGGGATGGACAAGCCTAAAATAGGATCGTAAGGCGTTTCGCATAAACCGTTGGCTTTGAACATGACCGGGAAAAGTTGGGCAATGAAGAAACTATTCATAGGATCCGACAGTGGATCAGCACCACAAGAGCCTAGAGGTTGGGCGATTGCCCATAACTGATAACCCGCGACACCAGCACCAATTAAACCGAAAACCGCACTGGCAGCCATGCTTTTACGTTGCAGATTCGGGAATATCAAAGCAAAAATGCAAGCTAAGGCAATTAAAGCGAATGCATATCGCTGCATAACACACAAAGGGCAGGGCAACATATCGAGTACCAATTGCAAGTACAAGGCAAAGCCGAGCAGACCGCTACAAGCGAGAATAATTAATATCAGAGCGGCTTTGGTACGATTCATGGCAATAGTCTTTATTTTTAAAAATGCGTTAAAAAAATGCGTTGAAACTCGACACAACGGCGTTAAGCCATTGAGGACGTAAGGATACTAGAGATACCTGATTTGTTGCATGTGCAGGTCGAAAAAAATAAATCTTATTGATCATGACCGCAGAACTGCTAAAAAGTTTCCTGTTGGGGCGATCGCATGAACAAAATCACAAATGAGATCTTTGAAAGAACATGAAGATTCTAACAAGACCTCGCCGCAGAGGCGCAGAGAGCGCAGAGAAAAAAATGGTTGTGTCTTTCTAGGCGCACTCGGCGCCGCAGCGGCCAGCGCTCATGTGTATTTTGTTTGATTCTAAATTGCTTTT
>CAUPKC010000097.1:0-7385 GCA_963511665.1 uncultured Undibacterium sp. | reverse complement strand
TTGCGTGCACAACATTGTTCCCGCAACATTGTGGCGTGGTATCGGCTGTCGGCGCCACAGCGAGCGTGCTTTGCTGATTACAACATTGTGGTGTCGTGTCGGCGGTCGGTGGAGCGTTTTTCGTATTACTACCTGAATCTTGCGTTGTCATAATTTGATCTCCGTTGTACGAACTGTAAAATACTTGTGATAGGAATTAAATCAATATTTTGCTTGGCAAAGTGACTTCCACAAACATTGACCAGAATACTTGAAATTTATTGGATCTTAGCTTTACTGCATTTAAATGGCCAAAATATCAATAAGAAAAATAATTTCAGAATGTCCACTCAAAGTCAAAAGCAAACAACATGCCAAGTTCTCCAAATTTTTTCCTTACCCTATTTATCAACTGACTGCACCTGTATCTGTATTTGGATACAGCACGTAAGCTTGACTCAAACCATAGATATGTACGGCACCATATCCTCCCGCAAAATAGTCACTAAATGTGCCTACGGCCAATTTTGGTTCTGGCACGGCGACACTCGCTATATCACCCGTTTCCAAAGTAAGGAAACTGGCCGAATTGAGATTTGGATTATTGCCTTGGGCTGGATTTTGTACCCGAGCTAACTGTGTGTGTGCTGAATGATAATTATAAGCGCCTGACGGATCGGGATTGTAATTTACATAGACACTTTGCACGCCCCCAACACTACCTTGCTGAACTTGATCATGCGTCCCATCTAACGGGTACTGTCCATCACAATTGAAGACGAAACCAAACATATCTGTGACTACGCTAGATCCTGCAATCGCTGACCCACAGGATGGAACTAGTTGTACATGCACGGCGTCACCAGGCTCAGGAAAGGGCTCTTGACCTAAATTTAAACGCAATCGTTCATCATCATGATCGAGGCAAATTTCCACACCAAAATCGACATAATTTGGAAAATTATTGGCGCCATAATTTTGTCTAAAAATCGCATACAAATCATCTGGACGCTGCTTCAAATCGCCATTCGACAAATCTATATGGCGATATGCCACCATCTGTTCGGTGATGACATCATGCTTACCTTCGGTGTCAAACAAAACAAAATCCTCGCCCGAAATGAAATATTTCTCGGTAGTCATCTGCCTCGTTTGCAATGATTTATTGGGTGAATCGAGAGGAATATTGCTCACGATCAATGCTCTGTCACGAACAATAACATCAGGATAATTTTGACAATCGCGAATAAAACTTTTTAGCGTATTCGACACGACCAAGGCAATGCCACTCGCCGATTTCTTCTCCTGCGCGACTAAGAATTTTACGACTTCATTACGTGCCTTCACACTTTCAGAAAGAAACAATTTCTCTGGATTGGCAATCTGAGCAGTCAACGCTGTACCAAATACGAATGTCCAATTTGGGTATGCAGCGGCATTAAAGGTCGCTAGCAACGCCTCTAATATTTCGGTAATCGGGTCTTTATCCGCACTAGGATAAATATATGGCCCTTGTGGCCCATGGAAAAAGAACTCAGGCGCCATAAAAACATTGGTGACCACATCGTCATTTTGATCTGAAGGAAACTGGGCTTGTGCGGTATCGACCGCATTCTTCAAAATGGCAATTCGCGATGCTATATCGACTGCCATATCTGAATTGCCAAGGTAGGTACCGCCACCATATCCATCGCCAAGATGAGCAGGAAAAGTTGAAACAGCATAACCAATAAAACGAATCTTAGAATGATTGAGCGTAGCCATTTCCGCGAGTATCCTCTTCAAAAAAATTGTATTGATGCGGAGATTGCAAATAGTATGCCAATTCCGTTCGCTCGAAAGGTTAGGGCACAGCGCCTACTTTCCCTCAACCCTAGAGTGTGCTTCGCTTTTTAATGAAGTCAGAATTGGATGAAAGAGCAAACTCGACTCAATTTTGTGTTTTTTAGCTTGCGCTATCAACTGTAACGCCTTGTTTTTATCCCCTAGCAAAGTGTAATTAATTGCGGCGCCCACCAAGATTTCCCCACTATCTGGTGAGATTTCCAAAGCTTGTTTGGTATATTTAATACCCGCGCTACGATCACCCTGTCTCAATACAATTTGCCCCATTTGCATCAATAAATTAGCGTCGTCTGGCGCACGATTAAGACGCAGCTCTAAAAGATCCTTCGCTTTTTGATATGCCTTCATGCCTTCATCATGGCCGTCGCTGGTCCACATCAATGCTTCTGCATATTGCATCCAACGCAGATAGCTCCCTGTAACACCCTGATTCGGTGATACGGCATTCTTGAATGCCGCTGCTGCGGCGGCATATTCACCTTGTCTTAATTTAATTCCTCCCATCATCGAATACTGCATCGCTGACGGACGGATTTGCAAGCCTTGCTGCAATGCCTGCAATGCATCGGAAATGCGCTCTTGATTTTGTAGTGCTGCAGCCAAAATAGCGTAAGCAGTTGACGAGTCAGGCTGTCGCAGCAACGCTTGACGTATAGTCTGCTCGGCGGCAACATAGTTTTCCTGTTGATTCTGAATCGCCGCCTTTAATTCCAATAGAAAGCGATCTCTAGGAAATTCTTGCGCACCACGATCTGCCCACTGTATCGCGTCCCCAAAACGCTTTTGCAATAATAAGACCGTCATTTTCGTTTGCCAGGCAACGACATTTTTCGCCTCTAGAGAAAGTGCTTTCTCCACTGCTTCTAGTGCTTGCGGTAACTTATTATGATGAATCAATATCTGCGCATCCGCAATTTGTGACCATGACAAATTACGATTAATTTTCAGTGCTTGCTGTGCACTTGCTTTCGCTTTTTGTAGCCAAATTTCATCTCTTTTTTCTGCGTTATAACGAAACAGATAAATCAATGACATGCAGGCCACCGCCTTGGCTTGTTCAGGATTGCGCTCCAACACCGTTGTAAAATGAGTGCTCGCTGCGTCGAGCGTGTCATTCGATCTATTGATGGTATATTGAACTAAGTATTCAGCCCCTTGCTCTACTTCTCTAAATTCGGAATATGGCTTAAGTGCTTTAGCAATCTGCGGCCAATATGGCTTACTCTGCCACACACCAATTCCACAGAGAGTGAACAACAAGGCAAACATCACCACTAGATTGCGCCGCCTTTGTTGATTTTTTTTCGCAATTTGCTCACGCAATACGATCAAATCTAACGAGGCAGAACTATTTGAAAGCGGATCATTCGCTGTCAGAGATTTAATCTCGGTCACGACTTGCGCACTACTAGAACGCTTCTCAGCATTTCTGTCTGTCATACTCAAGATTAATTTTTCCTGTCCAGTTGCGATCGATTTTGACCACGACCACTGCTCTGAGTTGGTTTGCACTTGAGCCGCAACCAGAGCTAATCCATACAGTTCAGCGTAGGGCAATACGCCATTGAGCATTTCATACCAAATTACTCCCAAAGCAAAAACATCGCCGGCAGCTGTCGCCGTTGGATTAGTAAAGCGCTCTGGAGCCATGTACGGAATACTGTTATGAGGATCCGCAAAATCAGGCATGTCGGATGAGTGTCTTTCATGTTGATTGACTAATCCGAAATTCAAAATACGTACTTTTCCGGAGCCATCAACAATCAAATTTGACGGCTTGATATCGCCATGTATTAATCCTGCAGCGTGGGCTTCTTGCATTGCGCTCGCGAGCTGCAACACATGTCCGAGAATCAAACGCTCCTTGCCGTGATGTTCCTTTATCCAGTCACAGAAACGAACTCCCGTCACTAATTCCATCACAATAAACAAACTATCTTGCGTTTCTTCAAGTGCATGAATTTTGACAAATGCGGAGTGTTTTAAAGATGCAGCGAGACGCGCCTCTTTGATCAGCGTTTCCTGTGCCGGTGCCGATGAATGTGTTTGTTTAATTTGCTTGATCGCGACTAAACGATGAAGCTGCGTATCCCATGCCTCAAACACTTGTGTCGATAGGGTCGAGCTGAGCTTCGCACGAATTTCGTAGTGTTTAAATGTTCCTGACATCACGCCGCCATCTGCATCGGTTAGTGCAGACTGACTATGATTGGAATTTATTAAGCTCATTATTTCAACACTTCATTCAATTTTTTTGTTGTTCTGGAGATAGTATTGACTTTAACATTAAATATCATTTTTTATGCAAATTCAGACCACTTTACATGTACATTGTGCATTTTTACAAATAAACATATTTACATTTGACATGTAAATATGTTCAAGCAATTCATGCCGCGAACTAAGCCTCATTTACTTAAATTAGATTTCATGAGCCCAAGTGAAACTTGAATCAACAAGGCCAAGCAATCAACCCGCAAAGTCAAAGCGGCTGATCCCAGATCGCTTTAACACGGCGACACGAATGTTGATAGCCCGTTAGTGTGCGCGGTCATTTTTACCGAGCACTAGGTTAGTGCAAGACTATTTATAAACAGAGTTTGCACAATATGCATTTCCTAATTCAACGACACTTAAACTTCGCAAGATAAAAGGTGCAAAGATCGAAACTAAATCACCTACCAGTTTTCGTTAAGCACTTCATTTTTTATACATACTCAGATTTAGCTCTCTCTGTTACATGTGCGGCGGACATGACTTTAGCTGCACTTTCGCCTTGTAATGCCGAAGAATCAAAGACTTAATTAATTTCTTCAGTAAAGTTCCCCGGGCAATCTGCAACTGCACCCTACGTAAATATCTCAGCCTACAAATTCATCACCTTCAACCATACAACAGAAAAACGGCCTGAGTTTATCGCCAAGTGCCAAGAACTAAATTTAAAAGGCACGGTTCTGTTGGCACCTGAAGGATCAAAATGTTTTTGGCTGGTTTGCGCCATGAAATTGACGCATCTATGGACTGGTTACACATTGACGTACGCATTACAGATATTGTGCCTAAAGAGAGTTTCTCTGGCCATCAGCCATTCACGAAGTTACTGGTAAAAATTAAACCGAAAATCATCACAATGCGCATGCCTTTGATTAAGCCAAAAAGGGGGGCGCGCTCCGTAAGTCGAAGCGAAGACACTGAAGCGATGGCTGGATCAAGGTCATGATGACAATGGCAAACCTGCGGTCATGGTCGATACGCGCTGCAATATCTTTTTGAGTATCAGCGCTCCCTAAGTAAGCACCTGTGCCTACTGCGGTCAACGTAGGCCCGGTTGGAACCGCATAAGAGATAAATCGTATTTTGGCGTAGTTAGTTGCACTCATATTTCGTCATATCGAAAATTATTCTTCAGTGCCAATAAAATTCACCAGTCTACGAATCAGCATTCGACCGACTAGCGTGCTACGACAACCCTCAGGAACTACTACCCTCACTATTTATAACGTGAATCGCTACGTAAGCCTTTCAAAATTGGATGAGTTTCAATTCTTTGTAAAGAAAATCCCAGTTTCTTCGCTTTCAAAATAGCGTCTAAGGCGCGCGCTCTTTCCCCAATTAATTCAAATGTCAAACCGGTAAAAAACAAGCGCTCAGGGTGATTAGGTGCGATTTTCAAAGCCTGTAGCGCCAAAACCTTTGCTTGGGAAAAATCACCTAGGCGCGCCAGTATCATACTCATTTCAACTAGCAATACCTCGTCGTCAGGCGAACGATTCAAACGGATTTCCAATAATTTTCTGGCCTTTTCATAGGCCGCGATACCCTCTTTCTCTCTTCCAGGCACCCACATTAAAGCCTCTGCCAATTCAAACCAGCGGAAGTAACTGCCTGTTACTCCACGCTCCGGCGATGCTGCATTTCCGAATGCAGCGGCCGCCGCCACAAAATCCTGCTGCTTAAATTTTATGTTTCCCAAGGTCGCATACAAATACGCATTGGGTCTTACTTGCAAACCTTGTTGTATCACCTGCAGCGCTTCCTGAGCTCGGCCCTGCAATTCTATTGCCTGCGCTAATAGCGCATAACCATTTGCTGAATCAGGCTGGCGTGTCAAGCTCATACGCAATGCTGTTTCAGCCAACTTATAATCATGCTGCGCAAGATGAGTGCCACCTTTCATATCGAGTAAGAATCTGTCCTCGGGAAAAATTTTAGCGCCTTGCTCAGCCCAAGCAATTGCCTCACCATAGCGATTTGATTCGAACAATGAACTCATTTTGGTATGCCACGCAAATAAATTTTTCGGTTCCAAAACCAAAGCCTTATCTGCCGCTGCCAATGCCAAATCCAATTTATGATGCCAGTGTAAAATCTTCGCATCGGCCACCAGACTAATTGCCAGATCAGGATTTAACTTCATCGCTTGTTGAGCACTGGCTTTTGATTTTTGCAGCCATATTTCATCGCGTTTTTCTGCATGATAACGAGACAAATAAACGATGGACATATAGGCAACCGCTGCTGCATGTTCGGGCGTGCGCTCCAACACATTCATAAAATGCTCGCTCGCGGCATCCAATTTTGATAGATCTGGCCTGTACATGTGTTGGGTCAAAAGTGCGATACCTTTCTCCATTTCACGCGACTCGGAATAAGGTTTAATTGCCTTAGCAATCTGCGGCCAATATTGCTTACTCTGCCACGCACCAATTCCACAGAGACCAAGTAACAGAACGAGCATCACCACCAAATTGCGCCGCCTTTGTTGATCTCTTTTCGCAATTTGTTCACGCAGCACCGCCAAATCTAACGAGGCAGAACTATTTGAAAGCGGATCGTTCGCTGTCATAGATTTAATCTCGGTCACGACCTGTGCACTACTAATACGCTTCCCAGCGTCTCTGTCGGTCATGCTCAAGATTAATTTTTCCTGTCCAGTTGCGATCGATTTTGACCACGGCCACTGCTCTGAGTTGGTTTGCACTTGAGCCGCAACCAGAGCTAATCCATACAGTTCAGCGTAAGGCAATACGCCATTGAGCATTTCATACCAAATGACTCCCAAAGCAAAAACATCGCCGGCAGCTGTCGCCGTTGGATTAGTAAAGCGCTCTGGAGCCATGTACTGAATACTGTTAAGAGTATCCGCAAAATCAGGCATGTCAGATGGGTATCTTTCATGTTGATTGACTAATCCGAAATTCAAAATACGTACTTTTCCGGAACCATCAACAATCAAATTTGACGGCTTGATATCGCCATGTATCAATCCTGCAGCGTGGGCTTCTTGCATTGCTCTCGCGAGCTGCAACACATGTCCGAGAATCAAACGATCCTTGCCGTGATGTTCCTTTATCCAGTCACAGAAGCGAACGCCCGCCACTAATTCCATCACAATAAACAAACTATCTTGCGTTTCTTCAAGCGCATGAATCTTGACAAATGCGGAGTGTTTTAAAGATGCAGCGAGACGCGCCTCTTTGATCAGCGTTTCCTGTGCCGGTGCCGATGAATGTGTTTGTTTAATTTGCTTGATCGCGACTAAACGATGAAGCTGCGTATCC
>CAUPKC010000096.1:0-7873 GCA_963511665.1 uncultured Undibacterium sp. | reverse complement strand
GCCATACTCTGACCAGTCTTGACCAACCGGACGGCCTCAAATTTAAACTCTGATGTGTAACGTGCTCTTTTCATTTCAATGCTCTCCTAGCGTTATTTTAACCCCTCGCTAAGAGATCCATTTTGCAGGGACAAGCTCAGTGAACACATTTTACTTTGGTTCACAACTTCATAGAACCCTTATCTTCCTATTGCCATCTTTTGCCATGCTGTCATCATTACCATTAGAATGATAAAAATGGAAGGTAGTCGAGCTATTTTTTCAGACATATTTTATTTATTTAGGAATACAAGGATTTATGAAACATTTTCTATGTGGATTAGTAATCGCGACATTGCTCGCGCCCGCATTTGGGCGTGATTTTTACCCTAAGAACCAAGCCTTAGATATAGAGCGCTATAAGTTTCATATTGAGCTGAGTGATCAATCTGAGCTGATCAAAGCGAGAGCAATCGTGACTCTACGCACAGTTACCCCCATTCAGGAGTTTTCCCTCGATCTAGGTAGTCAGATCGATGGTATACATGGAATGAAAGTGTTACAGGTAAAGCTAGGTGAACAATCGTTGCAATTCGACCATATCAATGACCGCCTCTCCATTCGCTTACCACAGATGAGTGCAAGTAATGATTTGATTAGTTTGGAGATCGCCTATCAAGGCATTCCCAAGTCTGGTTTGCATATAAGCAAGAACAAATACGGTGACCGGGTATTTTTTGCGGATCACTGGCCAGATCAGGGGCACCAATGGCTACCGACCATCGATCATCCTAGTGACAAAGCTGCGGTCGAATTTTTAATTACAGCACCTGCACAATATGCCGTCGTGGCGAATGGTTTAAAGGTAGAGGAAAGTAGTCTTGATGGCGATAGAAAGCTGACGCACTGGCGGGAAGACGTGCCCATTGCAGTAAAGGTGATGGTGATAGGCGTCGCGCGGTTTGCGATGCAAGAGAGTGCCAAATTGAACGATGTCGCTATCACGAGTTGGGTCTTTCCACAAAATCGTGCAGAAGGATTTCATGATTATTCGGTTGCGGTGAAAGCCTTGGATTATTTCCAAAAAAATGTTGGCCCTTATCCCTACAAGAAATTGGCAAACGTCCAGTCCAAAACACGCTTTGGTGGTCTTGAAAATGCCAACACGATTTTCTATTTTGAAAATTCGGTGACTGGGAAAGGCGAACAAGAAGCTTTGGTCGCACACGAGATCGCTCACCAATGGTTTGGTAATTCGACGACAGAGAATGACTGGCACCATGTTTGGCTGAGTGAGGGCTTCGCGACTTACTTTACGAATCTGTATATCGAACATACCTACGGTCGCGAGCGCTTTGTGAAGCAGATGCTGGCAGATCGCGAAAAGATTATCCGTTTCCATCAACGTGTGAACCGACCTATTGTCGACACCGACATTCGAGACCCTAAACAAGTTTTAAGCCCGAATACCTATGAAAAAGCGGGTTGGGTTTTACACATGTTGAGGCAGGAATTGGGTGATGAAATATTCTGGCAAGGGATACGTCATTACTATACAAAATTTGCAGGTAAGAATGTCTTAAGCGCAGATTTTCAGACGTCTATGGAGCAAGTGTCAGGTAAGGATTTATCGGCATTTTTCCAGCAATGGTTGTATCAGGCTGGATATCCAAAGTTAGCTGTGCAATGGCATTTCGAACCGATTAGCAAAGTAGTGACGCTAAAGGTAGAGCAAGTACAGGACTCTGCACAATTTGCATTTCCTTTAGATCTTGCAATACAAGGTGGGGATGGAAAAATGCAATTACAAACCGTGCGCGTGAATCAAAAAAATCAAACCTTCACTGTTCCGGTAAACAGCGTTCCAAAATTAGTTAGCGTCGATCCTATGGTACGTTTGTTATTGGAAGCCAAAGTTGAGCAGAAGTAAGTTCGTTTAACCCAGAATTGCCATTGGGATTTGAGACGATGGTGGATGCATTTTTCAAGGTAGTTTTTACGTGAATGAGTCGAAAAATAGCGAGCTATTTGCAACGAAGAACGAAAAAAATGACCGAACATGTGCTGCCAGCGCTCAAATAGCGTCGAAGACGCGCCTAATCGAAAATCTGGGTTTAAAGGACTGAAGTAATCAAAAAAAACGCCGGTAACTTTGAATAAGTGACCGGCGTTCTCTTTTGCTGCATTGTTGTTTGCTGCATTGATTTTTACGTAATGGGCTTATCGTAAAGCTAGTCAATCTCGCATACGTAATGAGTAGAATTTACTCTTTAGCTTTTTCAGCGACTGTAGACGCAGCTGCCGGTTTGGTTGCAGGCCATGTCACACCTAACCAACTTGTGTTCAATTCTTTTTGTTGATCCGTGACAGTATCTAAGGCTTTCAATTTCGCTTTACCTTTGACTTGACGATTTGGTGTCAAGGCAATCTCACGCAATTCATCACGACGGAACACGCTTAATTTAATGGGTGTTTGTTGCTGTAACCAGAGTTTGTCGTTGATATCTTTTGGTGTTAAGCGTAATCCATTGCCCGCTACCAAAATATCACCAGCGACCACGCCCGCTTTCCAGGCTGGGCTGTCACGTTCAACTTCGATTACAACGGGATGATCACCCGTATCTCTTGTGCGCCAACCGGTGAACCATTCTTCTTTTTGTTCATCTTCTTTGCCACCTTCAATGACATATCGCATGCCAACTTGAGTGAGTAAATCACTAAATGGAATCTCGCCTATGCCATCGACATACTTTGCCCACCAGCTTGACCAGTCGTTGCCAGTCACTGTTTTTAAAGCCGTGCGAACATCTGCTTCGGTATATCCACCTTTATCAACTGTATGATGTTGATACAGATATTGGTGTACATGCTCAAAACCTTTGGCACCTTTAGTTTGTTCACGGATGGCGATGTCCATTGCTGTCGCTAACAACATGCCTTTGCTATAAATATTGACAGAAGCATTGCGCGCCCGCTCGCCGCCTGCATCAATCCAAGCATCAAAACTTGATTCCGCCGCGCTTTGTTGGAAACGGCCTGGCTGATGTTCATACGCAAACATCGCTTTTGACATTTCTTCCATAAATTCTTCACGTGTTTGGATGCCTGCGCGTAAAGTCAGTAACTCTTCAAAATAGGACGTATTACCTTCTGCCATCCACAATAAACGCGTGTAATTTTCTTTTTGATATTCATAAGGCACCATCTCTTTTGGACGGTAGGCTTTGACATTCCATGTGTGTACGAACTCATGCGCGGCTGTGCGTAAGAATCCCAAATACTCTTTACGAGGTGAGAAGCCCCAACGATTTTTTTGAATGACCGTAGAGTTTAAATGTTCGGTTGCACCACCAACGCCGTCAGTCGCGTGCACGATAAATAAGTAACGCTTAAATGGATAAGGGCCGAATAATTTACGACCCCCTTCGACGATCTTCTTCAGATCTCCAGCCATTTTTTTACCGTCATAATTACCACGACCCCAAATCGCTAATTCAATTGTATGACCATCTACATCAAAGCTATGAAATTCATGCTCGCCAGTTTCAATCGGTGAATCAATTAAGACATCGTAGTTTTTCGCAACGAAACAATTGTCGCAATTGCCTTTGTCCATGCCAGAACGCGAAATCCAATTCTTCGGTGTGTCTAAACTTACTTTGACAGGCTGGCTGCGGAACGGCGCGGCATACATCAAGACGCCGCTGGCATCCAGATACGCGTGAGTATCATCAATATGCTGTGTGCGTTCGCCCAAAGCGTTGGCAAACACCTCGTAAGAAATCTTGACGGTATCACCCGGTTGCGTTTTAACTTGCCAAGTGCCTTTGTCGGTTTTGGCAAAACTCAATGCCTTACCCTTGCCATTCGTTGCCACAAATTGACGGACATTTTTTCCCAGATTTAATACTTCATAGCGACCAGTGCGCCAGATTGGCATTTGCACGTCCAAGGTCTTGCCAGACACAGCGGGGAAGTCGATCTGCACCTCCGCTAAATGTTGAGCTGGGTTAGTGATTTTGATTTGATACTGAACATCGGCAAAAGCGGATGGTGCTGCCAAGGCGCAAGCCAAGGCGAGGGAGCTAAGAAGTGTCTTTTTCATCTTATGTTTTTGTTGAGCTTGAGGGGATTTATCTGTGCAAAATGACATTGCAGGGCAAGCATGAAGGCAAAATTAGGGCTTGTCAATGTAGCGATGAGTATGAAAATTTATTTTTATTATTTGAAGGTTAAATCAGGAAAGTAATTTATTAAGCTTTACACAGGTTTGGCCATAAATAGGGGTCTGATGCGCTTGCTTGCCATACGTATCGTTTTGCAACTCACGTTGTGTATATCTGACATTCAGATTTTTCTTCGTGTTTTGGAGTACTCATGAAAATAAATATTTCGCTTTGATAGAAAAAATATTTTCAAATTTATGTGGTAACAGACTTTTTTGGGGAGACTTATAAATGCCAAGTGCGGAGCTTGAATTTGAATTGATTGAAAAACAAAAAAGCCACGTATTTGATTACGTGGCTTTTTGAATTCTGGCGGAGAAACGGGGATTCGAACCCCGGGTAGGCTATGAACCTACGCACGCTTTCCAGGCGTGTGACTTAAACCACTCATCCATCTCTCCGAATTCGTCAAATAGCTTAAATTGCTTTAAGTCATTTGGGAAGCTCGAAAGTATAGCAGAGATTGTTTTGACGGTAAATGCAAAAATGCGGAGTTTCTCGTGATTTGCTGGCGTTTTTTACATTGAATACTCAATTTTGTAATGGGCAAAGGCTATAATCTCGCCCCATGAACTTATTAAAAACACTGGCTGCAATTAGCAGTATGACTATGCTGTCGCGTATTACGGGTTTGATCCGTGATGTGTTGTTTGGTGCTTATTTTGGCGCGACCGCGATGATGGATGCTTATGTGCAGGCATTTAAAATTCCGAATTTTTTTCGTCGCTTGTTTGCAGAAGGTGCCTTTTCGCAGGCTTTTGTGCCAATTCTTGCCGAGTATCGAAATAAGAATTCCGATGCTGAAGTGAAAGAATTGGTCGATCATGTCGCGACTGTGTTGGTGTGGGCTTTGTTATTTACGTGCGTGATCGGTGTTGTTGGCGCACCGGTTTTGGTATTGATGTTTTCTTCGGGATTTCTAGGTACACCGAAATTTGATCTGACGGTGAATCTTACCCGCATCATGTTTCCGTATATTGGCTTCATGTCCTTAGTTGCACTCTCTAGCGGAATTTTGAATACTTGGCGGCGTTTTAAGATCCCTGCCTTCACGCCAGTTTTACTCAATCTTTGTTTTATCGTTGCGGCGTACTTCTCACTAGCTTGGTTTGGAAAAGAAAAGCAGATTTATGCGTTGGCGTTTGCCGTTTTTGTTGGCGGCTTGTTGCAGTTGGCGATACAAATTCCTTCCTTGATCCAAATCGGTATGCTGCCGCGAATTTCTTTGAATCCCGCATTTGCATTGCGAGATCCTAAAGTACGTCGAGTTTTAAAGCAGATGGGGCCGGCGGTGTTGGCGGTGTCTGCCACACAGATTAGCATTATGATCAATTCGACTTGGGCTTCATTTATGCCTGATGGTAGCGCCTCTCAGTTGAATTTTGCGGATCGATTGATGGAATTTCCTTCAGCCATGTTAGGCGTCGCGCTGGGGACAGTTTTACTGCCTAGCTTGTCTGCGGCTAAAGCGAATGCTGATAAAGCAGAATACTCTTCCTTGTTGGATTGGGGTTTGCGCTTAACCTGTTTATTGGCATTGCCAGCTGCGGTTGGCTTGCTAACTTTGTCGGATGCTTTAACCGCGACCTTGTTTCACAATGGTAAATTTGACGCGCACGCGGTGAATGAAACTGCAAAAGCCGTAGCCGCCTATGGAGTCGGTTTAACTGGTTTAATTTTGGTGAAAATCTTAGCGCCAGGCTTTTACGCACAACAAGATATCCGCACACCCGTCAAAATCGCTTTGATTGTTTTAGTCATTACGCAGATTATGAATGTCTTGTTTGTGCCATTCATACAGCAAGCTGGTTTGGCCTTGTCGGTGGGTTTGGGTGCGTGTGTGAATGCAGGGATGCTTTACTACGGATTGCGTAAGCGCGAGCTTTACACACCTTCAGCTGGATGGTTGAAGTTCTTTGTTAAATTGGCTGTGGCTTTATTGCTGATGGGACTGGTTGGCTTTGGATTGGCTGTGCAACTGGATTGGATTGCGCTGCAGAGTAATCGATGGATTAGGGCAGCCTTCATGGGCGGCATTATCGTTACCTGTATGCTGGTGTATTTCAGCTCGTTATTTGTAATGGGTTTTCGATTGCGTGATTTTAGAAAAGTGTCGCGTTAGTTCGTTATTGATAGCGTCAATTATTTTCCCAAAAAAAAGAGAAGCCTGAGCTTCTCTTTTTTATTTGGATTTGGCGCTTGGTTTCGGACAGTTTTAACCGCCGATCGCTTCCCACTTTTCTAAAGCTGCCATCAGTAATTCATCAATCTCTGCAAAGCGTTCATTGAGTTTTTTGATGGCGTCCGGTGTAGCGTCTTTATAGAAATCACCATCCGCAAGTTTGGCAGAAATCGTCTTTTGTTCGGCTTCTAGATTGCTGATTAAGGTCGGCAATTCATCCAATTCTTTTTGCTCTTTGTAGCTGAGTTTTTTCGGTTTGGCTTCGACTTTTGCCGGAGGAGCAGTCATGCTGCTCACTGGCGACTTGTTATCGGTTTTTTGCTTCGCCGGCGCAGCTACTGCTTTGCCTGCTGGCGAGTTTTTGTAGGTTTCCCAATCGGTATATCCGCCGATGTATTCTTTCCAGACGCCTTCACCTTCTGACGCGATGACTTGCGTGACGACATTGTCGAGGAAGGTTCTGTCATGGCTGACCAAGAATACTGTGCCATCGTAATCTTCTAACAATTCTTCCAATAATTCTAAGGTGTCGATGTCGAGATCATTGGTCGGTTCATCGAGTACCAAGACGTTAGCTGGTTTGGCAAACAAGCGCGCCAGCAAGAGACGATTGCGTTCGCCACCGGACAAAGTTTTTACTGGTGAACGGGCGCGTTCTGGTGCGAACAAGAAATCGCCAAGGTAAGACATGACGTGCTTGCGCTGACCGTTGATCTCCACAAAATCGCTACCCGGAGAAATGGTTTCTGCCAGACTGACTTCTTCATTGAGTTGTGTACGCATCTGATCGAAGTAGGCGATCTGTAATTTGCTACCTTGTTTAACAGTGCCGCTATCGGGTTGATCTTCACCCAAAATCATTTTTAATAGAGTCGTTTTGCCCGCACCGTTTTGACCAATCAAACCGATTTTGTCGCCACGCATAATGATGCTGGAGAAATTATCGACAATATTTTTAGGACCAAAACTCTTGCAGACGTTTTCCAATTCCGCCACGATCTTGCCTGAGCGTTCACCAGTTGTGACATCGAGGCGTACCTGACCTTGTTGATCACGACGTGCTGCACGTTGCAGACGCAGTTGCTCAAGACGTTTAACACGACCTTCATCGCGCACTCGACGGGCTTTAACGCCTTTGCGTATCCAGACCTCTTCTTGTGCTAAAAATTTATCAAACTTAGCCGCTTCAACTTCTTCGATCTCTAGCTGCTCTTCTTTGCGTACTTGGTAGGTCGTAAAATTGCCTGGGAAAGAAGTGATTTTGCCGCGATCTAATTCGATGATGCGAGTCGTCACATTGTCGAGGAAGCTACGATCATGCGTGATGAATAACACGCTGCCTTTGAAGTCTTTCAACAATCCTTCTAGCCATTTGATAGAAGAAAAATCCAGATGGTTGGTCGGCTCATCGAGCAGTAAAACATCAGGCGCACTGACTAAAGCACAAGCCAAGGCCACGCGTTTTTTCATACCACCAGACAGCGTG
>CAUPKC010000095.1:0-8252 GCA_963511665.1 uncultured Undibacterium sp. | reverse complement strand
TCCGAGTTTTTTAAGCTTGTTGGTGTTCATTGTGGGTAGGTGCGATCCTAATTTGGCTAGAGTAAAACGAAATAATAACGGGAGCGTTTAAGGACATTTTGAAGTCTTAGATTGGCGCTATCTACAAAAGAGCGATCAAACACAACACTCGCATAGGAAATGCAGTGGCAAAAGGGTATGATCGATTGCGCCTCATAGCTTGTCTCAAGCTTATTCACATCGGAAAACAATATGAAGAAAATGCGTCCTGTTTTGACAATTACAGTGATGGCTAACTTGCTAGCCACATTGCTGAGTACGAATTCATCCGCCCAGACAACTGCTAGCATCTTATTAAAACCCGATCGCGTATTTGATGGTCAGCAAATGCACAAGGACTGGGTGGTACTAGTACAGAACAATAAAATCGTTGAAGCTGGTGCTATGCGTTTCAAACTGGCCGCTGATACCAAAGTCATTGAGCTTAAAGGTATGACGCTGATGCCTGGTCTGATTGAAGGCCATTCGCATTTGCTTTTGCATCCCTATAACGAAGTCAGTTGGGATGATCAAGTCTTGAAAGAAAGCCGTGCCGAGCGCGTCATCCGTGCTGCTAATCACGCTAAAGCGACTTTAGCCGCCGGCTTCACCACCGTACGCGACTTAGGTACCGAAGGCGCAGAATATGACGATGTCGGTTTAAAGAAAGCGATAGAGAAGGGCGTGATCCCCGGGCCACGTATGATCATTGCAACCAAGGCTCTGGTTGCTAAAGGTGCTTATGGGCCTAAGAGCGTCAATCCTGATCTCGATTTACCGCAAGGCGCAGCAGAAGTGTCTGGCGTAGAGCAAATCGCTTACGAAGTGCGCACACAAATCGGCAAAGGTGCCGACCTCATTAAAGTCTATGCAGACTATCGTGCAGGAAGAGATGGGGAAGCCGCGCCCATTTTTTCTACGGAAGAGATGGCGGTCATGGCAGCCATTGCAAAAAGTGGCAACCGTCAATTGGTCGCGCATGCTTCAACGCCAGAAGGCATGCTGCGAGCAATCAATGCGGGAGCCTCGACGATAGAGCATGGCGATAGTGCTACCGAAGAAGTGTTTAAACGCATGAAAGAAAAAGGCGTGGCCTTGTGCGCAACTTTGGCCGCCGGCGATGCGATAGAGCAGTATCGCGGTTGGAAAAAAGCAGTCGATCCCGAACCAGCACGTATCCTCGCTAAGCGTCAGAATTTTGCCATGGCATTGAAGTCTGGTGTCAACATCTGTATGGGCGGCGACGTCGGCGTCTATGCGCACGGTGACAACGCCCGTGAGATGGAATTGATGGTCGATTATGGTATGAGTGCAATCGATGTCTTGCGCTCGGCTACCTCGGTCAATGCCAAAGCATTTGGTTATGCCGAGAAAATCGGCAGTATCAAAAAAGGCTTATTGGCAGATCTGGTTGCTGTCGAAGGTGATCCCTCGATCGATATTAAAGCGGTGCGTAAAGTGAAATTGGTGATGAAGGACGGTAAGGTTTATCCATAGTGCGTTGGCAAGTGTTCGCATAAATAAGAAAGCCAATTTAATACGAATATTAAGGGAGTCATATGTCCATTTTTAAAAATAAAATAATCGTCTATGCCGTTGCCAGCGCATGTTTGATGAGCGTTGCGACGCAGGCTAGAACTATCTCTGAGAGTAATGCTGCAGCAAATCTAGCTGTACCAAAAACACCCGATTCAAATGCAAAAGTAGATGCGCAAAGCTATGCCAGCTTAGTCAAACTATTCCAAGATTGGCGTAGTTTCGAGCGACCAGCAATGAAGGACGGTGCGCCCGACTACACAGCAGCGCGCCGCAGCAAAGACTATCAGGCTTTTAAAAACTATCAAGCGCGGCTCAAGACATTTGACAACAACAAATGGGCTATCGATCAAAAAATCGACTTCCAAATCGTCCAAGCCGAAATGAACGGCTACGATTTTAATCAGCGCATTTTGCAACCGTGGGTGCGTGATCCGGCTTTTTATCAGAGCATCTATACGGAGGCTAGCGATACCCCAGCACGCGAAGGTCCGACCAATCATGCTACCGTCGAAGTTTGGAAATATCGTTTTCCATTGTCTGCTGAAGATCAGCTCAAATTCGCAAAAGAGTTAGCAGTCATTCCTCCTTTGTTAAAGCAGGCTAAAGGCAATCTGACCGGCAATGCACGCGATTTATGGATCGCTGCTATTAATACTTTTGAGCTGCAGGCTGAGGAATTAAAGAGCATTGAAAAAGATTTAACCAGCTACGCCAGTCCCGTACTAAAACAAGCGCTGACAGCAGCACAAACAGCCAATGCCGATTTCATCAAATGGTTGAGCGCACAGGCTCCTAGCAAGACGGGGCCCTCTGGTATAGGCAAAGAGAATTACACTTGGTATCAGCAAAATGTCCATTTGGTGCCACTGACCTGGCAACAAGAAGTTGACTTATTACAGCGGGAATTAGATCGTGCTTGGGCAAATCTGAAACTCGAAGAACAGCGCAATAAAGATTTGCCCGCTATGCGCGCCGCAGGCACAGAAGCTGAATACAAAGCAATGGCAGATCATGCCGCCAGCAAGCTCATGCGCTTTTTGAGCGACAAGCAAGTGATGCCGATAAAGCCGAACATGGAGCCTGCAGTGCGCGAGCATTTGCAATCCTTTGTGCCAGAGGAGAAACGCAATTTCTTCAGTATCACGTTGCATTATGATCCCGTCGCCCTGTATTGCCACTGGTACCACTGGTTCGATCTGGCGCAAATGCGTGATGAGCCGCATGCTAGCTTAATTCGACGCGGCCCCTTGTTATACAACATCTGGGATAACCGCAACGAAGGTGTGGCGACCGGCGTGGAAGAAATGTTTATGCACATGGGCTTACACGACGATAGCCCACGTTCACGTGAATTAGTGTGGATACTATTGGCGCAACGTGCCGCACGTGGACTCGGCTCCCTGTATGCGCATGCCAATCAAAAAAATATGGAAGAAGCCAGTCGCGTGCATCTCGATTGGACGCCACGCAACTGGATGCGGCGCGAACCGCATTTGATTAAATTTGAACAGCATCTTTACTTGCGTCAGCCTGGTTATGGAACCAGTTATATCGTCGGAAAATACTTAATCGAACGCTTGATGGCGCAACGTGCCAAACAGTTAGAGCTAGAAAATAAACCCTTTGTAATGCAGGATTTTTTCAAGGCGTTCAATGATTACGGTAACATTCCGGTGATGTTGAGCAGCCAGCAAATATTGAATCAGAAATAAATTGTTCGATACCAGCTTGCGAAGAAGCAACTGAAAAGCAAGAAAACCTCGTCAAATGAAATAATTGGCGAGGTTTTGTCTTCTTAGCGAACCGCAAATTTTGTTCGGAACAGTGCCGACTTCGGATGCTCTGGCAATAAATTGACAAATTTTCGAATTTCTTCTCTGGCTCGGTCAGGGTTGCCCGTTTTTAAATAAGCTTCTGCCAGATTCTGATGAATCTCGCCAAAACCGCTAGCGAGGCCTTGAGCCTTTTCTAAGCTGGTGATGGCCTTGCGATAGTCGTTCTGACGCATCGCATACATACCCAAACCTATCCAATAGTGTGGGTTCTTTTCGTTACTCGCATGGATCGCTTTATTAAATGTTTCTGCTTCTTCGTAACGGTGTTGAGACAGCAGCAGACTTTGCAGGCTGCGCATCGCAATTGCATCGGCAGCATCATTGCTCAAGGCCAAGGCCTGCCGTAACACGGTCTCAGCGCGGTGTAGATCTCCTGTGAGCAGGTAAAGTTGGGCGAGATTGCTGTAGGCGGGCGCATTGTCAGGCGAGGCCATGATGGCAGCCTGGTAATAAGCGTAGGCTTTCTTTTGATCTTTCTTTGCCAAATATTCCGCACCAAGATTGTTATAGAAACGCGATACGATTTGATTTTCGTTTAATACACGGCCCTTATTCAGAACCATGGTTTGGGGCTCAAAATCAATGATTAAGTACCCGCGATTATCGCTCTCGCGGTCAAACCAAAAATCCTTGTGCAAGATGACCGCATTCACATGTGCATTGAGATATTCAAGATTGCCACGCCGATCGAATTGAACAGGAACATCCACGTCCTGCATCACAATGGGTAAATTCAATGTCCGTCCAATCGCGTAGGCCAGGATGGTCAAAGAGATGCAATTGCCGCGTTTGTCCGCCCATGTTTTGCTCGCAGTGGTTGTTTCGTTGACGTTATATACAAAAGGGGACGTCTCTTTTGTATAAACTAAATCTAAGAAATATTTGATACGCTCATAGGCCGAGAGGTTTTGTATTTGTGGTTTTAGAAGCGTTTGCTTAAACTCTTTATCGAGTTCAAATATCTCATCTCTACTTACAATCTGCACCGCTTTTTCATCTTTGAAAAACTGATCGTTCCAAGGAATATCTTTCGCTGCAATGGCGGCTTTTTGCGTACTACATGCGCTTAATAAAGTAAGAGCAATCAGTAAAATTAAAGAGCGCATAGGGTCTCCCAGCTTCAGTTGTGTGTTTTGATTATAGTTTTTCTTGTCAACTTTACGCTGATTTTATCGATCTATACATAGGTATGAACAGAAATTTTTAATGGAAGATTCGAGTTTTTTGCATATTTTCTGTATATTGTTCACATCCAAAAGATACCGATTGTTTAAGAAAAGCCTTAGGATTTCTGGCAAACGCTGGAAATTACAAGAATTTTTCTTTATTTATTCATGAGAGAAATAAATATGGCAAACCAAGAAGTTAAAAGCGATCTGGAAATCGCACAAAGCGCAAAACTTAAACACATCAACGAGATCGCCAAAGTATTGGGTGTGGACATCGATGACTTAGAGCATTACGGCAAATACAAAGCCAAGTTGCCCCTGCATCTGATCGACCCGGAAAAAATCAAAAAGAGCAAGCTGATCCTGGTCACCGCAATCACGCCAACCCCACCCGGTGAAGGCAAAACCACCACCTCCATCGGCCTCACCGAAGGTCTCAATCGCATAGGCAAAAAGACCACCGTGGTGTTGCGTGAGCCATCACTTGGTCCCGTCTTCGGTATTAAAGGCGGCGCAGCAGGCGGCGGTTATTCGCAAGTCGTGCCTATGGAAGATATCAATCTACATTTCACAGGCGACTTTTCAGCCATCGAAAAGGCGAATAATTTATTGGCAGCCTTGATCGACAATAATATCTACTTCCAAAAAGAAAGCCTGGGCATCGATCCTCGCACGGTCAAATGGAAGCGCGTGATGGATATGAATGATCGCTCCTTGCGCAGCATCATTACGGGTTTAGGCGGTCGCCCTGGTGGCAACCCACGTGAAGCGGGTTTCAACATCACGGCGGCTTCTGAGATCATGGCGATTTTGTGTCTGGCGGAATCCTTCCAGGATTTAAAGACCAAGTTGGGCAATATTTATGTTGGCGATACTTACGACAATAAGCCAATTTATTGTCGTGATCTGAAAGCTCAAGGTGCGATGGCGGCTTTGTTGAAAGATGCGATCAAACCGAATCTGGTGCAGACCTTGGAAGGCAATCCTGCCATTATCCACGGCGGCCCGTTCGCGAATATTGCCCAAGGGACTAACTCCGTATTAGCAACCAAACTTGGATTGTCTTTGTCTGATTACGTGGTCACAGAAGCAGGCTTCGGTGCGGATCTAGGCGCAGAGAAATTCCTGGATATCAAATGCGGCTATTCGGGTTTGAGCCCCTCCGCAGTCGTCATTGTAGCGACGGTACGCGCGCTGAAATACCACGGTGGTCAAGATCCCAAAACTCTGACCACACCCAATGTTGACGCCTTAAAGGCTGGTTTTGCGAATCTGCAAAAGCATTTAGAAAACATCGCGCAATTTGGTTTGCCAGCGGTCGTATCGATCAACCGCTTTAACAGCGACAGTGATGAAGAACTCGCTTTCTTGCGACAAGCCTGCGAAGCGCAAGGTGCGAAAGTCGCCCTGTCTGAAGGTTGGGCTCTAGGCGGTGAAGGTACCACGCAACTGGCTCGTGCCGTGGTCGACACAGTGGAGAATTTCCATGGTCGCTACACGCCTATTTACGATTGGAATAGCGACATCAAAACCAAAGTAGAAACCGTCGCCAAGAAAATCTACGGCGCTGGCTCTGTAGTATTCCAAGCCAAGGCGCTGGCAGATATCAAACATATCGAAGGCTTGGGCTTAGGTCATCTGCCGATTTGTATCGCCAAGACGCAAAAGTCTTTCTCTGATAACGAAGCTTTAATCGGCAGACCAAGCGGCTTTGAACTCACAGTACGCGAGTTCGAGATTGCGGCAGGGGCGGGATTCTTGGTGCCAATCACCGGGGCAATTATGCGCTTGCCGGGATTGCCTGCGGTGCCTGCTGCTTTGCATATTGATATTGATGATAATGGGGTGATTAGCGGCTTGTCATAAATACACGCTCATTAAATCCAAAGTTTGGGTGCATTGCGGCGTTGCTTGTCCTCGCAATACTTCAGTATTGCTGCGGGAAGCGCCTTGCACTCCATCCCAAGCTGTGAATTTTCTGAGGTGTATTGCAAATATTAGGGAGAAGCTAAGAAGCGCGTTACTTTCTGAATTTCATCGCTTGTGGATGGTTTTATGAGCACGCATTTTTATGAACCTTCCACACAAGCCGCAACTTGCACCGGCATTCTGTTATATCCCATTTGCATTGGCGTAAACCAATATAGTCCATTCAAGTATTCCTGCACTTGGTATTTTGTGAAGCCTCTTGGCAGACTAATTGGATGATCTATTTCATCGTCTATCGTGAAAATAGATTGCTTTCCTTTTCTTGCCCCGTTGGCTCTCAGCGGGCTAAATATTACGCGATCTAACGAGGCGCAGATGGTGCTGTAGCATTGTTCCTTTGGTCTTACGATGAGCTCAGTGATCGCGAGCTCATCATTGTTTTTCGTTAGAGTACCGAGCGGAATTCCATATCGGATAAAGCTTGGGTTATAGGCCGCCGCATACACATACCATTCATTGCGTATTCTTGCGCATTCTGAGATGACTGGCGGAAGGTCTTGGCGATGGTAGGTCCTACCGAGCTTTGTCACCAGATGTATTCCACCATGTCCACTATCCATTGGGAATTTTTTATAATCGTCCACGTTGGTTCTTCTCGGAGAACCGTCAGCGGCAACATCGACCCAAGACGCGCTTTGCAAGTCTTCTTCAATTCGAAGAAGAGCAAGGTACCGGCCAGCACGACTATGATGTTCTTTGGGATGCCGTATTACGACTGGGACTAAGCCACCATCGGAATTTCCACAGTGGGTGGGGACGTAGTAGCTATCGTTGGCGTGTGAGTCATGCCGTGCCTGTCCTAAGAAAGAAAAATGGTTTTGAATTGGGATTACGATCGGATCATCGCTAATGTTTGAAAATAGAAGAATGATCTCAGTCGAAAGTAGTAGATCGAAATGGTCTCCGAACTTAAACGCTTGTACTTGATTGTCATCGTCCAGAGCCGATAATAACTCTTGTCGATGGGTAAGTTCTCTAGGGAGTACGCGTGTCATTTGACCTTCGTTGGTTAGCATCGCAAGCCAATATTGAAAACTAGCGTCAGGTATTCTCTCATTCACACCCCATCCGAATGCGACCGCACGACCATTCTTAAATGGAATTAATTTACTAAGACTGGTCAAGCCAACAAAATCCTTGCTGACGTCTAATGTTGTTTGAAATTCTAGTTTTAGCTTGATCATTTTGTAGTGCCTGGTGTTTTGATGACGTTGTTCTTGAAAACGATTCGAACGCGTTCAATTCGTAATTTTCAAGCTGATTAGATTCAAAATCAGCTCTTAAAATTCTTGTCAGCTATAACTTGTCATGGAAGATCAGTGTTTACTTTTCTTCTTTCGAGTCTGTGAATTTTATTGAGTGACAATACGCATCAACAAACTTGTAGACTTTCTGCATGTTTGTGTCATTAGTCAGACTTGCAAGCAGCTCTTGCCCCTTTGATCGCTAGTGCTGGAATAATACAAAGCACAGAAATATAAATACGAACCAAAGCATCTTGCTCGTTGACTGTACCGTTAGCGATGAAGAGCGTGTATAGAATTTGATTTGACCATTTGATGGCATAAAGGAAGGCGATAATCCAACAAGCAATTTCTATCACTTTCAGTACTTTCTTGAACTTATCCATACGTGTACTCGCATTTAGGTGATTAATAAATTAAAGCGATATTATATTAACGAAAATATAAAAATGGAAATT
>CAUPKC010000094.1:0-8778 GCA_963511665.1 uncultured Undibacterium sp. | reverse complement strand
CGCCATACTCTGACCAGTCTTGACCAACCGGACGGCCTCAAATTTAAACTCTGATGTGTAACGTGCTCTTTTCATTTCAATGCTCTCCTAGCGTTATTTTAACCCCTCGCTAAGAGATCCATTTTGCAGGGACAAGCTCAACTTTTGCATGATGTTCATCCTAAAGTTAGTTGATCTACAAGCTAAATTTAATGCGCTGATATCGCGCCACTAAAGCCAATTGATACAACTATCTTATCGACATCTGCATCGACATAAATGACGTTTTCGTCATTTATTCGGTAGCCACAAACGGATTTTCACGATATCCATTTCGCTCACCTCTAAGCGTAAATCACCGCCATGTGCTTTCACAATTTCCAAGGCCAAGCTCAAGCCTAAACCATTTCCGTCGATATGCCGGTTATGCGCCGGATCGCCACGATAAAAGCGTTCAAAGAAACGCGCTCTTTCTTCCTGAGTGATAGACGCACTAGTATTACAAATAATGACCACGACACCATCTTTATCATTGCTACTTTGAATCGAAATACGTCCCTGCGGTGAACAGTATCGAATAGCGTTACTTAGCAAATTATTCAGGACTTGCTGCAGCAATACTGCGTCACCTCGAACACTTTGATTTTCGGTGATTTCTGCAGCGAGTTGACAATCTGCGCTGAGCATACGCAAATCTTCCATCAATTCTTCGAGCAAAGCAGTCAAATTAATGTGAGTTTGGTGAAGAGCCAATTTGCCAGCATCTGCGTGGGACAACATCAAAAGCTTACGAGTGATCGCACTGAGTCTGGCAACTTCATCGAGCATATAAGTAAAATCCGCTTGAAGCGCAGGATCGTTAGTTCTATTAAATGCCTGTTCTAACTTACCTTGTAAAATCGTTAGCGGCGTTCGGATCTCATGAGCTGCATCCCCCGAGAAACGTGTCGCCTGATGAAAACTCATTTCGAGTCTTTCCATCATAATGTTATAGGCGCAGATTAATTCTTTGAACTCTTTATCCTCGCCCACGCTTGGCAAACGCTGATCAAGCTCATTTTTTGTCAGATTTCTCATTGCGTCTCGCAGACGATTAACTGGCCTCATCGTAAGACTCGCCAGCAACCATGCGCCTAGCGCAGTCAAAGTAAATGCTAATGGAACGACTAGCCAAGATGCCTGCTGAAATGCGGTTTGCATTTCAGCTTTTGTCGCAGCTAAATCCACCGCTATAAAGCCTTTGCCGCGCGGCGTACTAAATAGCGCCGCACGCCACGCATTATCATTCAAGTCAAATGCGCTAAGTTGACATGTGCCTCCCCGCACACTACGATCACGCGGCAAGTCTTCGGGTCCATTTCCGCGCTCATTGCGGAACGGATGCCCATCTCTTGGTATCCGCTCTGGTCCCAAAGTATTTCGAAATCCCGACTTTCTCCAGTCAAGTTTTTCGATAGAAAAATCGTCTTGCCAATAGGTCGATTTGAGTTCTGGCATACCGGCAGTCGACACATAACGGACCAACAATTGTTGATAACCACTCAGGCGCAATCTACCCACTAAATCCGTTTCGAGGTCGAGTGAATTTTCTCGCACTATTGCTTGCGTCGTCAGCCTTTGCGCTTCCCGACAAAGTCTCTCTTCAAGCCGGTCAACTTCACTATTCATGATGCGTGACCAGGCAAACAACATTACGACAATTAACACTGCAGAAACGATACTCGCAGCAATGAGAAATAAACGCGTGCGAAATGAAATCATGAGTGGCGTCCGTTTTGTTCTTAACTATGCTTGCCGGAAGCAGTAGCCAGCGCCACGCACCGACTCGATTGGCGATGCACGCTCACCTGTCGACTCTAGGCTAGCAATCTTTCCTCGAATTCGCTTGATGCAGACATCTACAACGTTGGTGCTAGGGTCAAAATCATAGCCCCAAACATGTTCAAGTATCTGTCCTCTCGTAAACACTTTACCTGCGGAGCGCATTAGGTACTCAAGCAAGCTATATTCGCGCGTGGTCAATTCTATGGCTTCACCATTGCAACTCACTTCTCGAGAAATACGGTCAAGTTGAAACCGACCAACAACGAGCAAATTTTGCCTATCACCAGCGAATCGCCGTTGCAAGGCATTCACACGGGCAATCAACTCTTCAACAAAAAATGGCTTTGCCAGATAATCATCCGCACCCAGATTTAAGCCAGTGACACGATCGCCTAGCTCGTTGCGGGCTGTAAGCAAGATAACCGGCGTGACAACACCAGCATCACGTATCCCTTTGAGCACAGAAAGACCATCGCGACCAGGTAGCATGATGTCCAATACGATCATGTCAAAATGGCGATTGCTTGCTAGCTCAAAGCCGGCATGACCGTCATAACAATGCTCAACATGAAAACCTCGCTCGCTGAAACCTTCACAGATCAGGCTGGCGATTCTCTGTTCATCCTCAACCAATAAAACTTTCATAGTGCGCTCTATTTTGGGATTGCTACGGACTGCAACAATCGGGTCTCGTCTCCCGACAACTATGGATCTTGCTGGATACAGCCAGCGAGCACTTTCTTTTAATCAGGCTATTGTATTGAGAATAGCGTATAGCCGAAATAGATTCAAAGCGTATCTTTGCATACGTTCGTGCAAGCTACTGGCTACAGCATTGTACAATCCTCGCCTGACGCTCTGAATGACATTATTGTCATTCAGACGAGCCAATCTCGGTCATATCCTGCTTCTTTTCTACAAGTCCTCGCTTAAACTCTCACCCAGATTCGTGGATCCACTATTTTACTTGCCCCTATAATGTCATACGGAATTCGATTCTGTATGACAAGCAACGATAGCTTATCTAGCGACCCAGTGCCGGACGATAGGCTGGATGAAGTCAAACAAATAACCCCCCCCGCTGACGTCACTATCGTTGGGTGCCGCACAACGGAACCTATCGTCGCTATGATGCAATTACCTGCTAGTAATCGTCGTATCGCCACCCAGCCAGATTGGGCTGCTCAAAATTAAGTGAGTCGCGATTATGTACTATCAAAAAGCACATGATATCGGGTTTGACCTGCAGTTTGTACGCGGCATCTTTGTCAGGGATTAGTGATAAACGCTATTTAAAAGATTTTGTCGCGACCATCCGTCATACCAATTTCTTAAAATTTCTAGATATTGAATTGCTCTATCGATCCTACATTTTTAACGACGCATCTACGGATAACATAAAACAACATCCAAATTTAAATTGCCTCTCCGCAATAGAACCCTGTGTTACACTTTTCACTAACAGGTGCGCGCTTCATTGTCTTGAATCGTGTTAAACGGGAAAGTGGTCAAGATAGGAAATCCTATCACCAAGCCCCTGCTGCCTCCGCAACGGTAAGTAAGTGTGGTTACATCAACGATGCCACTGGTCTATGACTGGGAAGGCGATGTAACAAGACTTATAAGCCCGGATACCGGCCTGTCGATCTCTAGAAAAAACACTGCGGATGGTTGTGTTTGGAATTAATCAGTCTGATTGGCTCAATCAAACTTTTTTATTTTCTTTATTATTTTCCGCAGTCTTAGGGTCTAGTCACGTACGGACGGTGCGTGGCGGATGTGTTCTCACATCCATGGCCGGGATGCCATTGATCATTTCAACGAAAAGCAATATCGCTAACAGGCAGACCCGCTTATATGCCGTTTTTGGGCATGCACTGTATGTTTGCGTCGCGATTGATCAGTCCATCTTATTTGCAGACAAAACTTTAGCAACAGGAACGCGCAAGCTTACCCTTTTCTTCACAGCACCTTGCTTGCTGATCAATTTCATTTGCGTGTTCGAGCACGTCAAGCCAAAAGGCGCGTGAGATTGAGGTGTGGGTAAGGTGCTTTTTTTTTGCAAACGAAGTCAGGGTTTAAGTCGAGTGGGTGGCAGGAACACTTGTTCTGTGTAGCCGCCACTCGTTGTTTCATTGTTTATTTCGTTTTCTATTTCGTTTTCTATTTCGTTTTCTATTTCGTTTTCTATTTCGTTTTCTATTTCGTTTTCTATTTCGTTTTCTATTTCGCTTTTTCCTCCATCAATCCGACCAGATTGCCATCTGGATCACGTACAAAAGCGATCCATAAATCATGATCAGGCATAGGTGCCGCGAATTGAGGCGGACGCTCCACCACTGCACCACGAGCAACGATTGCGGCAAACTCCGCTTCTATCTCCTGAACTTTAAAATACAAGACAGAATTAGCACCCACCGCACCCGCGCCTTGCGGTGTACTCAACATAATACGCACCGATCCCGCAGCCAAAAACGCCAAAGTCGGGGCGGGGCTAAATAAAAATTGCAGTCCCAATACATCCCGATAGAAACGCAAGGCAGAAGCCACATCACTGACAGTGACGGCGATTTGTCCTATTCCAGAAATTTTCGTTTCCATATTTTTCTCACAGAAATAAGCTGCTCATGGTGGTGCATATCAACCGAATTTAACCGAATTCAACCGCACGCAAAGTCCAAAAATCTCGCGCCATTTTTTCTTGCATCAGGTACTCATAGGGCACAGTAAAATAGCCTTGCTGTCCCCAGTTCTTTCCCCATGAATTCATAAGCACAAAGCGTTCGCTTTCGTCGTTATAGCCAACGGCTAGTACCGCATGTCCACCGACTTTAGTTTCTTCTTTTTTCGGCAAATTCAAAATACCACGACTAGTCATCTGGGCACTTTGGAAAGCACTATACACAGTCAGGCCAAACACAAAGGGGAAGCCTTCTGCCAGACATGCTTTCAATTCATCTAATTCATGCCGCAATCGTTGGTACGCGATGCTTTGATAATCCAAGGCTTGTTCATACGCATGTCGTGGCGGCTTGGTCGCGTATTGATAGGCGCGATACGGCCAAACGCTTTCGCGGCAAATGCCCTGTTTTGCCACACTTTTCATCGCGTCACGAATTTGCGCGCCTTTATTTTGACGTTGTTTACCTACCAATGCGCGGGCGTTGTAATGCAAAAACAACCGCGAAGGATGATAGACCGGCGCGGCCCGTTCTTGCTCTCGCGCCTGGCGCATAAGATTGAAGCGGTATGCATTGCAAACTGCGTTCGCGGTGCAACTACCGATACGCGCCCCCTGATCAAACACGGGCGGACAATGTCGGCGCAAATCGATACGGGCAGGCAAGAGCAAAGCTGATGCCTGGAATTCGTGATCTCTCGCATCAGGCGCATCGGCTTGCAATAGAAATAGTTTTGTCTTCAAAGTATTCACCTTCTCAAAAAACTATCGATCCAGTCAGGTTATCTGGATATAAAACCTTAGAAGCAGACAAAGCTTATCAAAGACATCGACTAGCTCGCTGCAAAAGCAAATAAAAATTCTATTAGTGCTACATATTTCGCTTGTAAATGAGAATGATTCGCATTTATAATGAATTATCCAACACCTTTGTATCTATCACCAACACAAATAAAGCTTGATCTATGAATCTTCCAGACAAACACAAAACCGCACAAGAATCTGCAATAGCGTCAGCAAAACTAGCTCCCGCTTTGAGGGTTTCTAGCAGAGACATATTACAGGGTCACAAGGAAGTTGAAATTGAGCACAACGGCGTGCTGTATCGCATTCGTTGCACCTCACTTGGCAAGTTAATTCTTACTAAATAGTGCAGCGACAGAACCAAATTTAGCCACTATCACCGACCAACTAGCCGTTGCCGCTTAATTAAAAAACCTTCGTATAACAAAAGCATACCGTAATAAGCACTCAATTTAATCCACCTAATTTACTTTACACAGAGGTTCTACCAATGAAGCCATCTGCAACGCAAGCGGTCTCCAGCAATGCCTGCCAACACCTTAATATTGCTAACAGCAAAATCGGCGAGATTATGATCTGTCCGGAATGTGGCGTGGTTCATCTGTCACTTCAGTCTATCTCTATGCGCCTCGATCTCGACGCATTCGCTGAATTAGCGAAGATGGTAAGGCAAGCAAAAGCCACCATAGAATAAGCGCAGAGATTTTCAGCCGACAAATCAAACCAAGTCGATGATCTACTCGCCCCCAACAGCACCTTGCATGATGCGCTTATGCAAGAAAACATCTATTCCCACACGCCACACAAAGTTCACTAATCTTTTTCAGCGAAGAGGCTTACCATGTGCGAAAAACACGAATCTAGTCAGCATAAGCAGAGCGATAACAGCCGCACAGAAAAACCAATAAGCTCGCGCCGTCGTCGCCTCTGGGACTTACCTCAGGAAACGCACTGCCCTGTCATCGGCGTGTGTATTCCGCTCGCAGTCTTGCGTCGTCTGGTAGGCAAAGCTGTCGGCGGTTTGGCTCAAGCGGATGACTATGAAATTCATGTAGGTGCGATCGCTGAAAGCAATTATCGCAATCGGCTATCCGAACTACTGCAAGATGATTTGGAACAACGCTATGCACTGACGATCAAACGATTTCGGACAGCAAAAACGGTCGGCGCTTTAACTCAACTATGGCTAGAGGCGATCTATCAAGGTGATGTGGCGGGTGCATTCTGGGCTGGACTCACGCATCCTCTTTGCGATGTTGGTTTACAGGAAGGCATGTGTCGCGATATGCACATGCTGCAACATCAGGCAGGCGCAACCGTACGCGCCGATATCGTTCGATTTAATGCGGTATTGGAAGAAAACGCCATCCTTGCCAGAGAGATCGCCCGCCACCAAGAGCGGCACACCCGGCAAATGCAAGAGAAGGCACAGGAAATTGAAAAACTACAACGTCACACGGTTCAATTGCGCGCCGAGTGCATAGGTAAAGACAGCATCATCGCTTATCTGAATACTGATTTACAGGCACTTAAAAATACGGCGTCAGAACAGCAACCAACGGAAAAAATCAGTCATCAACAACTGCGACACAAATTAGATCGAATGGCTATACGACAAACCGAATTGGAGCAAAAAATTCGGGAACTCAAGCACAAGCTGGCTCACAATAATAAACATGAATCGCCCGAAGTCGCAAACGAGAATACACAATCAAGTGTGAACGCAACGAAACAAGCGCAGCAGCACCGCACCATTCCCATCGCCCTGCAATTACAGCAAAAAAATGTACTCTGTGTCGGTGGTCGCAGCGGCAATGTCGCCAGCTATCGCGATTTAATCGAACGCATAGGCGGCCGCTTCGCCCATCACGACGGCGGTATGGAAGACAATCAAAGCTTACTAGATAGCAGCCTCGCCGCAGCAGATTTAGTCATCTGCCAAACCGGCTGCATTAGCCACAATGCTTACTGGCGCGTCAAAGAATTTTGCAAACGCACGGGCAAGCGCTGCGTGTTTGTAGAGAATCCCAGCGTGTCGTCATTCTCCCGCAGTTTAGAACAAGTAACAGAGGAACTTTCTACTGAGTTTAAGCCGGCTTAATCGATGGTTTGTTGGACGACTTGATTAGATCATGTCTTAGGCTTGGCGGCCTAAGACATGATTTTCCGATATCTTATTTTAACTTAGGCAAGCTCTGCACCAAATCCACCCACGCTTTCGGCTGTGGCTCACCACGACCGCGGACGCCGAAGAAAGTCACGACTAAATCTCCCTGCTTATCGTAAAACTCTACCGAGGTAATATCAGCGCGCTTGACTACCCAACCACGGGCAAATGCGGATTCCCGCAAATGCAAATTGAACTTGGAATCAAGGACGTTATACCATTCGCCATGCGCCGCCGTTTTTTGTATCTGCCCACTAAATATTTGCGTAATACCTGAATTGCCGAGGAAAGCCATGATCGCAATTTTGCCCTTGGCTGCCCCGTCTAACAAACCACGTACAGCTTCTGCGGGAATAGCTTGTGCGTAACCAGCAGGTGCCAAACGTAAGGCTTGTTCGCGACTCAATTTGAATTCCGAAACTAGGCGGGCAAATTGATGCACGTCCGTCATTTCTTTCCATGCCAATTGAAATTCTTTTTCATCAATGGCCTTATCGGTTAGCTCGGCAGCCTTCGCTGGTTTCTTCTGAATTAACAAAGGCTCGTCTTGTTTTGGGTAGCGATTTTCTTCTACCAATTGGTCAAAGATGGCATTGCCCGCATCGCTCTTGACATAGATTTTATGAATGGCATCGCCGCTCACATCAAAAAACTGCAGGCTGCGAGTTGTCTTACCCTCCTTGGTTTGCGTCACGCCAAAGGCATGTGCCCAGTATGCGAAATGAAAACGCAAATCAATAGGACCGCCAATGTAACCGCCGATCGCATTTTGTTGGCGTAGTTTCGCTTCCTCATCCAATGGCTCGGTCGCGGGCTTAGGTGTATAGCGAGTCGCCACACCGGTCACTTCAATCACGCCATTTTCGTTGCGGCTCAATGCCATCACCTCGCCCAGATCCAAAGCCCGGCGCATGATCTTTCTGGCAGCGTCAGTGCCTGATTGCAGGCGTACGGCTTGCGTTGTCTGTGTTGCCAATAATTCCGCCTCCGACACGCCTAAAGATTTTGCGGCATCACGTAGCTGGATTTTTGGCTGCGCATGAAGCAATTGTTCCCAACGCGTACTTAAAGTATCGGCAGCAAAGCTAGAACAGACCGCCAGGCCGGACAAAATAAAGATAAAAATTTGCTTACGAATCACGATGTTTTTCCTATCGATTAAAAAATTAGAAATAAGTTGAAGACACTACTGTCCGGTTAAATTGCATTAAAAGCTGAAGAAACCTTATAACTATGCGGGTTCCAGCTCGATTTTGTTTGGTGCCGATTTGAATTTAAAATGGGCATTTTTGTGTCATTTTCCAGAATTTTCGATCTGGGAGAT
>CAUPKC010000093.1:0-9508 GCA_963511665.1 uncultured Undibacterium sp. | reverse complement strand
ATAGCGTCGAAGACGCGCCTAATGGAAAATCTGGGTTTAAACCCCGTCTTGATTAATAAAAAACGGGCAATGCTCGCACATTTGCCCGTTTGATCTTACTTTTTGCGCAAGCTAGGCGTTAAATTATGCGCCGCCGCGACCACCCGAACGACGTGGTGTGCTTTGCTTGAATGCTGGTTTCGCACCGGCAGGTTTTGGACCTGCATTGCGAGCGACATTGCTGCCAGCAGCCTTGGGTGCACCTTGTGGGCGGCTTGGTGCTTTACTGCGATTGCCACCAGCACCACCGCCATTGCCACCGCCACCACTGCGACCACGTCCTTGCGCAGGATTTGGAAAACTGCGTAATTGTATTGGCTGTGCTTTTGCGTGTGGATCTGGAATGAAACCGTCAATAATTTCTTGCGGAATTTGGCGTTTAATAAACTTCTCAATATCCGCCAAGAGTTTGAATTCATCGACACAGACCAAGGATACTGCTTCGCCAGTGGCACCAGCGCGACCAGTACGACCGATGCGATGTACATAATCTTCTGCGACGTTCGGTAAATCGTAATTGACTACATGTGGTAATTGATCGATATCGATACCACGTGCTGCGATATCGGTGGCGACTAAGACAGTTAAGCTGCCATCTTTGAATTCCGCTAACGCTTTTGTACGTGCCGATTGACTCTTATTGCCGTGAATCGCCATCGCATTAATTTCGTCGCGGATCAACTGTTCAACCAATTTATTTGCGCCATGCTTGGTGCGGGTGAAAACTAAAACCTGTGTCCACTTATGCGTTTTGATTAAGTGCGCTAGCATCGCTTGTTTTTTGTCGCGGTCAACTGGATGCACTTTTTGTGCAATCACCTCGACGGTCGAATTGCGGCGTGCAACTTCTATCATCGCTGGGTTATTCAGCAATTTATCAGCGAGCGTTTTGATGTCGTCAGAGAAGGTCGCTGAGAATAATAAATTTTGGCGTTTTGCTGGCAGTATCGCTAATACTTTTTTGATGTCGTGGATGAAACCCATGTCCAACATTCGGTCAGCTTCGTCCAATACCAAAATTTCGATATGGCGTAGATCGATAGTGCCTTGCTGATGATGATCGAGCAAGCGACCTGGTGTTGCCACCAACACGTCAACGCCGGTCTTGAGTAATTTGACTTGCGGGTTAATGCCAACGCCACCAAAGATGACGCCAGAATTTAGTGGCGTATGTTTACCATAAGTGGCAACGCTTTCTTCAACTTGTGCAGCCAATTCACGTGTGGGCGTCAAGACCAAAACACGGATATTGCGGCGATCGGTTTTGTTCTTTGGTGCGGCTGCGCTGCGCAACAATCGTTCTAAAATTGGCAGAGTGAAGCCAGCAGTTTTGCCTGTGCCAGTTTGTGCACCAGCCAGTAAATCACCACCTTTGATGACCGCAGGAATCGCTTGCGCTTGTATCGGTGTAGGAGTGGTGTAACCGTGTTCGCTAACTGCGCGAACGATGGACTCGGAAAGGCCGAGATCTGAAAATGTGGTCATGCTAATTTCTATATGAAACAAACTTCCCGCAGGGAGCGGGAAAGGTTTGGGTGCTGCTTGTTATTGCGATGCACATTACCTTCGGATCGAATGTGATGTGCGGGATGCGATTTTATTTTGCGAAAGCTTGTAAAGCATTAACCATTTGGCCGAACACTTTTGGTGTGCCAGCCAGAACGTCACCTTTGTACAGATAATCTGATTCACCAGCAAATGTACCAACGATGCCACCAGCTTCTGTTACCACTAAGGAGCCTGCAGCGATGTCCCAAGGTGCTAAACCTTTTTCAAAGAAACCATCTAAACGACCCATTGCGACGTAAGCCAGATCCAGTGCAGCAGCGCCTGGACGACGTAAACCTTGACATTTTTGCGTCATGATTTTGTACATTTCCATGTATTCGTCGAGACCCGCCATATCGCGGCCCGAGAAACCTGTGCCGATCAAGGCATCAGCTATTTTGTCGCATTTGGTGACGCGGATACGTTTGTCGTTCAAGAAAGCACCACCACCTTTGGAGGCAGTGAACATTTCATTGCGGCTAGGATCGTAGATAACTGCTTGGGTGATTACGCCTTTTTGTTGCAGGGCGATGGAAACGCAATATTGTGGAAAACCGTGGATGAAATTCGTCGTGCCATCGAGTGGGTCGATGATCCAGACATTTTCATTGTCGTCATGTAGATTTTTGGATGCGCCGGATTCTTCAGCAAGAATGGCGTGATCAGTATATGCGGAAGTCAGCACCTCAATAATCGCAGCTTCGGCAGCGCGATCAACTTCAGTCACGAAATCATTGTATTGCTTTTCGCTGACTTGGACGCGGTCCACATCAAAAGAAGCACGGTTAATAATTGTCGCGGCACGACGAGCGGCTTTAATTGCCGTATTGAGCATTGGGTGCATAGAGTTTCCGTTAAAATGGCGGCAGCTCAGCCTTGAGTCTGAATTAGACCAAGGTCGTGATGATGTCGCACAAAGATGAATTAAAGAGCAGGGCGCGGTGGTTTCTCTGTCATTTATTGATTCATTGTAAAAACAACATAAACAACAAAAATTAACGCGCAATGACGCTATTTTAAATGAACTTACCTATTTCTGATACATCTGTTTTTAATCGCCTGCGAATTGTCTTGGTCGATACTAGTCATCCCGGCAATATTGGTGCGGTGGCACGCGCCATGAAAACGATGGGGTTTTCTGACTTGCGTCTGGTTAATCCGCGTTTTGACGATGCACTTACAAATCCTGATGCCATTGCTTTCGCCAGTGGTGCGCAAGATATTTTGGCGTCGGCTAAAGTGGTCGATAAGATTGAGGATGCCTTAGTTGATTGTCATTTTGTCGCGGCAGTGAGTGCTCGTTTGCGAGAATTTTCACCGCCCGTTATAGCGCCGCGTGAATTTGCCGATAAGCTAGTGAATGCGATGACGCAACCTGTCGCCTTAGTATTTGGTAGTGAACGTTATGGTTTGCCCAATGAGATTGTAATGAACAGTAATGTATTGATTAATGTGCCGGCAAATCCTGATTACTCCTCTTTAAATCTGGCGCAAGCGGTGCAAATATTGGCTTATGAGTGCCGTATGAGTGTTCTTGCGAGTTCAACGTATTTGCTGCCAAAGTCTGAAATTGGTTTTCAGGGCGAATTAGCCCCGCTCGAGCAAATCGATGGCATGTATCAACATCTGGAACAAGCGCTCGTCAAAATTGAATTTCTGGATCCTCAGAACCCTAAAAAACTCATGCCAAGATTGAAACGCTTATTTTCGCGAGCTCAACTAGAAGTTGAAGAAGTGAATATAATTCGCGGAATTTCAAAGAGAATCATTGATCGCCATTAGTTTTACGTATTCTCTATTTTAGTTATAAATTTGATTGGTGGGAATTGAAACAAGTTGGTTACTAAAATAGTTTCTTTGCTTATTAAGCGACATTTGTTGTGTCTTTTGGTTAAAAAAAACTTGTTTATAAGAAAAAAACAGATGGTTTGTCTTTGAAGGTGCAAATAAAACAAGTAGTATTGTAGGAACATGAACAAGAATTTTAAGTGTTAACCAGACTTGTTGTTGAATACATCAGGTTAGGTTAATGCTTTATCAGTAATCGGTAATTTAGCAGTCAATAGTTTAGAAGTTAAAAAAGGATCAATTATTTTAGTTCGTATGCACCATTTTTTTTATAGATTTGTGCTGGTTTTGCTAATAGGGTCAACGTTGGCATTGCCTGCGTTCGGCCTCGGATTAGGTGAGATTCGTGTGCGCTCGTCTTTGGGGCAAAACTTGTTGGCGCACGCAGACATCATTGGAAGCGACGCCGAAATTGTAAATTCTTCATGCCTGCGCGCACGTATCTTAACGATGGATGGTGTATTTGTCGCTAGTGCCAATGTTACGGTATATCAAAATCAAAAGAAGCGCGCTTTGTCATTTACGACGAAACAGCATATCAATGAGCCAGCAATAAACCTCGTTATCGATATTAACTGTGAAACTCAGTTGCATAGAGAGTTTTCTATTCTCTTGGATCCGCCCGAACTTAATGCTAATTCAGTGAATACGCAACGCGACGAATCGCCATTTGCGCTGGTTCCTACAGCAAGAGAAAATAAATCGGCAGAATTCACTGATGCTTTAGCTGTGGGCGAAAGCAAACAAGCGGCGACCAAACAAAAGAAAAAACGTGAAAATCGTGAATTTGAGCTTGTTGAAAACAAGAAACAGGCGAGTTTTCTTGAAAAGCCAGTCGCTGCCATTGAAAATAAGCGGAAGAAGTCTAGTTCGGGAAAAGACGTTCTCAAGTTATCAGATGAAGTGATTGTCCCTATGCCGCAAGAAGGTTTGCGGATGAGCGATGTTTTGAGTACTGAATCAGGAAAGGAGTTGATTCAGAACATGGAGGAGCTGCGTGCCGCCCAAGCAAAAATGGCTGCGATTTTACGTGACGAGCAGGTGCCAGTAGATAGTAGCGCTACCAATAGAGATTCAATTGAAATTGCAAGTCTGAAGTCTCAAGCCGAGCAACTCAAGAAACAAAATTTGTTAGATAAAGCAGCACTAAGCCAATTGCAAAATAAGGCGGGATTTGATTCTTGGCTAATCATCCTCGCAATTGTCGCAATCATCGCGATCTTCATTATTTTATTTTTGTTGTTGTATATACGTCGCAATTTGACAGGAAAAACTGCGACTTGGTGGGAGGATGACGCTTTAGAAAGTCAAGTTTCTCAGCCAGAAAAAATTGAGGACGTGATTAAGAATTTGCATGCAAGTTATGACGCAAATCGTTCAAACAATGATGAGCTTGTAGCAAGTGCGGAAAAACGAAATTCTGTTCCTGTTGCCGAGATGCTCGATTTGGATCCTTTTGAAGAATCCACTCGTCCAAAACCTGCAAGCTTAGAAAATTTGAATCATCGTACGCCGAGTTTGGAAGAAACGAATAGTAGTGTTTTTAATTTCTTTACACCACGTGGTAGCTCGGTAAAAGTTGAAGAAATTTCAGATGTGACTCAGGAAGCCGAGTTCTGGATTTCGATGAACGATCCTCAGCGTGCGATCGAGATCTTGTCCGCGCAGGAAAAAATAGAACAACCAGATTCACCAGTACCTTGGTTGTTCTTGCTAGATTTGTATCTGACAGTCAAAGATAAAGACAAATACGATCAGCTGCGTGACCGTTTCATTATTTTCTTTAATGCAAACATTCCCGAATTTGAGACCGATTTGTCACAAGTAGAAGTGCGCCATTTAGAAGATTTTTCACATTTGGTGCAACGAATCTGTCAGGGGTGGAATAGTCAGGAAATCATTCCTTATCTGGAAAGTTTGTTGATCGATGATCGCGAAGGTAAACGGGCTGGTTTCGATTTGCCTGTGTATCGAGATATTCTCATGTTACTGGGAATTGCTCATGAGTTGGATAGAATTACAGCGATTGAGGGGCCGGTAAAAAGTGTGAAAGTTTCGGCGCTTGCTGCGCAACCAGCCAATTTGGCACCAGATCCTGTAGCTGAGGCGGATTTTGGTACTATAGAATTTGAAATGATTGACTTCCCTAAAATGGAAAGCGTGAAGAAATCAGGCAAATAGCTTTGGTCGTTTCAATGGAATGTTTATTCTTTTGCCAATTTTTATTTCGAACTCTTAACTCTGAAAAGAGTTCGTGAGTTGAAGTTTTATGGTTTATTTGATATCTTTCAGTTGTAAATAATTGTTCTGATTTTAATGTTAAATATGATTTAAATATTAACGGCCCCTAGCGACTCGAATGAGTCGCTTTATTTTTTGCATATCGCATAGCGCAATAACAGGCTGGAGTCATCGTGCACATCAAGGTATAATCTCGCTTTCCGTTCCAACCCGCGATGTGTCTGTGCTCTCTCGTGATATTGCTAACGCGAGCTTCAGAGATCAGCCACTTTGCCTCAACTACATTCACGCCATGTTGATATTGCCAGGCTCTAACGCCCTGTCTGCCTTCCGTACTAAGAATTTATTGTCCCGCTTGCAAGCTGTTGATGCCAATATTGTTGGTGCGACAGCGCGCTACGCGCATTTTGTTGATGCCTCAGCGTCTTTGAGCGAGATTGATATTAGTCGTCTCAATGCACTCTTGGTTTACGGTGATGCTTTCACTGGTAGCGAAGATGGTGATAGTTTCGTTGTGATTCCACGTTTCGGTACGATTTCACCTTGGGCCTCAAAAGCGACTGACATTACGCACAATTGCGGTATGCAGCAAATCAAACGTGTAGAGCGTGGTGTGCAGTATTTTGTGCAAGTCAAGTCTGGACTGCTGGGGGGGGCAAAAAAACTCGTTGCCGATTCCAAACAAGGCGTTATCGCTTTATTGCACGATCGCATGACCGAGATGGTGCTGGAAGATTTGAATGCTGCTAGTGGCCTGTTTACCGAATTGGAAGCTAAACCCTTGGAGCACGTTGATGTTTTAGGCGGTGGCAAGGCAGCTTTGGTTGATGCCAACAATGTGCTAGGTTTGGCATTGTCAGACGACGAAGTCGATTACTTGGTCGATGCATTCACGACTGCAAAACGAAATCCTACGGACGTGGAATTGATGATGTTCGCGCAGGCCAATAGCGAACATTGCCGTCATAAGATTTTCAATGCGGATTGGACCATCGATGGTGAGAAAAAAGATATCTCTCTGTTCGGCATGATCAAGAACACCCATTTGTTACAACCAAAAGGCACGATCGTTGCCTACAGCGATAATTCCTCGATCATGGAAGGTGCAACCGTCACACGCTTTTATCCAAATGGTGCAGCGAACGGCAATGAATACAAAACTTCGACTGAATTGACGCATACCTTGATGAAGGTGGAAACACATAATCATCCAACCGCGATTTCGCCATTTCCAGGCGCGTCGACGGGTGCTGGTGGAGAAATTCGTGATGAAGGCGCGACTGGTCGTGGTGCCAAACCAAAAGCAGGTTTAACCGGTTTCACAGTGTCTAATTTGAATTTGCCAGGCAATGTGCAAGCTTGGGAAAATGCCAGTGATGTGCTGAGTAATAGCGCAACGACACTGCAATACGGCAAACCAGACCGTATCGCTTCGGCTTTGCAAATTATGATCGAAGGCCCAATCGGCGGTGCTGCATTTAGCAATGAATTTGGTCGTCCAGTTTTGGGTGGCTATTTCCGTACTTACGAACAGAACGTTGGCGGCACCGTACACGGTTATCACAAGCCCATCATGATTGCTGGTGGTATCGGCAGTATCAACGACAAGCACACGAAAAAATTTGATTTGCCCGTCGGAAGTTTGTTGGTTCAACTTGGCGGCCCAGGCATGCGCATTGGCATGGGCGGCAGTGCTGCTTCATCAATGGCGACTGGTACAAACACCGCTGATCTGGATTTTGATTCGGTTCAACGTGGCAATCCAGAAATGGAACGTCGCGCGCAAGAAGTGATTAACTCTTGCTGGCAATTGGGTGACAACAATCCAATTTTGTCGATCCACGATGTAGGTGCTGGTGGCTTGTCGAATGCGTTCCCAGAAATCACCAATGATGCCAAACGTGGCGCGATTTTTGATTTGCGTAAAGTGCCTTTGGAAGAAAGCGGTATGGCACCGAAAGAAATTTGGAGCAATGAATCCCAAGAACGTTATGTGTTGGCGATTGCGCCAGAAAGCCTGCCTTTGTTCCAGTATTTCTGTGAACGGGAGCGGTGCTTGTTTGCCGTCGTTGGTACTGCAACCGAAGAACGTCAGTTAAAAGTTATTGATCCGCTGAATGGCAATACGCCAGTCGATATGCCAATGAATGTATTGCTGGGTAAGCCGCCAAAAATGCATCGCGAAGTCGAGCATATCAAACATGATTTCCCTGTGATTGATTTGACTGCTATGGATTTGAAAGTGGTCGGTGAGCGCGTATTGAGTTTGCCAACGGTCGGCGATAAATCTTTCTTGGTTACGATTGGTGATCGCTCAGTTGGTGCGATGACAGTACGTGATCAAATGGTCGGTCCATGGCAAGTGCCAGTCGCCGATTGTGCGGTAACTGCGATGAGTTTAGAAGGCCATCTAGGTGAAGCAATGTCTATGGGTGAACGTACTCCATTGGCGGTCATTGACGCTGCAGCATCCGGTCGTATGGCGGTCGGCGAGTCAATTACCAATATCGCAGCAGCGCCGATCTCCAGTATTGAAAGTATCAAGCTTTCAGCAAACTGGATGGCGGCTTGTGGTCAACCTGGTCAAGATGCCGCTTTGTTTGATACGGTTAAAGCCATCGGCATGGAGCTTTGCCCAGCGTTGGGTATCAGTATTCCGGTTGGTAAAGATTCCTTGTCCATGCGTACCACATGGAAAGATGAGGGCGTCGATAAATCAGTGACTTCTCCTGTGTCGTTGATTATTTCCGCATTTGCGCCGGTGTATGACATCCGCAAATGCTTAACGCCACAAATCAAATTGGATGCAGGCGACACTAGTCTGATCTTGATAGATCTTGGCCGTGGCAAGAATCGTTTGGGCGCATCTGCATTTGCGCAAGTCATGCAAAAGCTCGGTGATCAAACGCCGGATGTCGATAGTGCGGATGACTTAAAAGGCTTCTTTGCAGCGATTCAGACCTTAAATCAAGATGGCAAAATTTTGTCTTACCATGATCGTTCAGATGGCGGCTTGTACGGGACTTTGTGCGAAATGGCGTTTGCTGGTCGCAGCGGCTTAGCAATTAATCTTGATATGCTGACGATGGAAAGTGAGCATGCAGCAGATCATGGCGATGCAAAAAACTGGGCAGGGCAGGTGGCTGAGCGTCGCAATGAATTAACTTTGCGTGCTTTGTTCAACGAAGAACTTGGTGCGGTTATTCAGGTTCGTACTGAACAGCGCACTGAAGTCATGGATGTCTTGCGTGCGCATAATCTTGGCGCATGCAGTCACGAAATCGGTAAGCCAAATAATAGCGGCATTATCTCTTTCATGCGTGATGCGAAAGAAATCTACAAAGAATCCCGCAGTGCTTTGCATCAAATCTGGAGCAAAACCAGCTGGCAAATCGCTCGCATGCGTGACAATCCAGATTGCGCCGATGCGGAATACGCGCGTTTGTCGGATGAGTCAGATTCAGGCATGCAACCGAAAATCACTTTCGATGCACAAGCCGATGTGGCAGCACCGTTTATCGTAACGGGCGTGCGTCCTAAAGTCGCAATTTTGCGCGAGCAAGGTGTGAATTCGCATATTGAAACAGCGTACGTGATGCACAAAGCGGGCTTTACCGCCGTTGACGTTCACATGAGTGACTTGATCGCAGGTCGCGCTAAGTTGGCGGACTACAAAGGCTTGATCGCGGTAGGCGGTTTTTCTTACGGTGACGTATTGGGTGCAGGTGAAGGCTGGGCGAAGACAATTTTGTTCAATGCCATGATGTCTGAGCAGTTCTCTGAATTCTTCCATCGTACCGATACCTTTGGTATGGGAATTTGTAACGGTTGT
>CAUPKC010000092.1:0-9847 GCA_963511665.1 uncultured Undibacterium sp. | reverse complement strand
GGAGAGTCCCTTATTTAGTAAGTATCCTTTGGTAGTTAAGGATCATCATTTGATGGAGTTTTTGTCTGATTATTTACGTCTAATGGTTTCTGGAAATATGGACGCATTTCAGATTGAAAACTTAATGGATAACGAGTTGGAAACTCATCATCACGAAGGCGCAGTGCCGGCGCATTTTTTGGCTAAACTTGGTGATGGTTTGCCAGCTTTTGGCATCGTCGCTGCAGTTATGGGCGTTGTGCACACTATGGAGTCTGTTGGTATTCCTCCTGCAGAATTGGGGATATTAATTGCAAAGGCCTTAGTGGGTACTTTCTTGGGTATCTTGCTGGCGTATGGATTTGTTGGCCCACTTGCTAGTTTGCTTGAGCAAAAATTGGATGAATCATCTAAAGCCTTTCAATGTGTAAAGGTAACGCTGTTAGCAAGTTTAAATGGATATGCACCTGCATTGGCAGTCGAATTTGGTCGTAAAGTGCTTTACTCGACGGAGCGTCCGACATTTTCAGAGCTGGAAGAACACATTAAGCAATCAAAGTCTAAATAGTCTGACAGGCATACAAAATGGCAAATGAGGAACTCAGACCCATTATCGTAAAGCGAATCAAGAAGGTCGCTGGTGGGCATCATGGAGGCGCATGGAAAATTGCTTATGCTGACTTTGTTACGGCGATGATGGCGTTTTTCTTATTGATGTGGCTTCTAGGTTCTACCGCTAAAGGTAATTTGCAAGGTATTGCCGAGTACTTTCAAACGCCATTGAAGGTGGCAATGGCTGGTGGTGATGGAAGCGGCGATAGTTCTAGTGTGATTAAAGGTGGTGGGAAAGACCTTTCATTGCGTGAAGGGCAGCAGCGTAAAGGCGAGATTGAAGCGGTTAAAAAAACCTACAACTTGCAAGCCGCGGAAGCTGCGTTAGCAAAAGCCGATGCAGAACGACTTAAAAATCTTAAAGAAAAAATTGAAGCTGCAATTGAATCAAGTGCGACATTAAAACAATTTAAAAAACAGTTGCTGTTGGATATTACGACCGAAGGGTTGAGAATACAAATGGTCGACGAAAAGAATCGCCCAATGTTCGCATCGGCTAAAGCAGACTTGCAGCCATATACTAGGGATATTTTGCACGAGATTGGTCTGGCGTTGAATGAAGTGCCAAATAGGATCAGTTTGTCAGGTCATACGGATGCAGCGCCTTATGGTAGTGGTGAGAAAGGTTACAGCAACTGGGAGTTGTCAGCCGATCGCGCTAATGCATCGCGCAGAGAGCTTATCTATGGTGGTATGGACGAGAAGAAAGTGTTGCGTGTAGTTGGGTTGTCGTCCTCTGTCCTGTTTGATAAAGAAGAACCGTTAAACCCGATAAACCGACGCATCAGTATTATAGTGATGAATAAGAAGGCAGAACTGTCTGCATCTCAAGATGGTGGGGAAGTCGATCTTAGTAAGCAAATGGAAGTTCCTGTAGAGAGCAAGAAATAAGATAACGTTGATCACTTGATGAAATGCAGCCGGTATGTTGCAGAATGGGACGCTAACGATGTCAAAGAAAAAGATGCTCGGATCTAAGGTGAAACAGCTGTTGGCCGGTGTTTCGGATCACGGTGTGGCTCATTTGTTGGAAGTTGAGACAGATTTGATTCAAACCACGATTTTGCTGGCTGAGGCAATAGAAAAGCTTGGAACCAATTTTTTGGATTTACACGCTTCGGTTCTGTCTCAAGAAGAACAGATTAGTATCATCGTTGGAACTGGACAGGTACCAGCCGAAAATGTTGAACGTCTGTCACAAATACAAGCTGATATTGCTTTAAATATAAATAAAGCGGTCACTAGCTTGCAATTTCAAGATCTGACAAATCAATTGATTTCAAGGACTATGCAACGCAGTGCCGGACTTCGTGAACTGCTGAACACGCTTGACGTGGTTAGTAATGTACTATCTGCAGATGATGAAAACGAAGAAATCGAAGGACTGTTATCCGAAGTGACCGGGAAGCTAGAGCAACAAAGTATTGAACTTAAAAATTTATTGCGTAAAACGGTTAATCAAGAACATCTAAATAGCGGTGATATTGAATTATTTTAGATTTGCGTCGAGCTGAGAATATTTTCTCAATTTTCTGAATGGAGTAGTGATGGCCAAAACAATTTTAGCGGTAGATGATTCTGGATCTTTGCGTCAAATGGTTGCATTTAGCTTGAAGGCAGCTGGATACCAGGTCATAGAAGCCGTCGATGGTCAAGATGGTTTGGAAAAAGCCAAAAATCAAGTAGTTGATTTGGTATTAACGGATCAAAATATGCCACGTATGGATGGTTTGACTTTGATCAAATCATTGCGTGCACTGCCTACATATCAACGGGTACCGATTTTAATGCTGACGACAGAGTCAAGCGATGATATGAAAGCCAAGGGTCGAGCTGCGGGCGCAAATGGCTGGTTGGTGAAGCCGTTTGACCCACAAAAATTGACCGAAGTGGTGAAGAAAGTTATTGGCTAGTTTGTATAGCTATTGCGAAAGTAATCGAGTAAGAATGGGGTGGGGCAATGACGATTGACATGAGTCAGTTTTTTCAAGTTTTCTTTGATGAGGCTGAAGAGCTTCTCGCGGAAAAAGAAAAGTTGTTGTTAGGTATTGATGTCGATTCTCCAGATGCCGAGGATCTTAATGCCATTTTTCGTACTGCACATTCAATAAAGGGAGGAGCTTCAACTTTCGGTTTAACTGATATGACCGAAGTGACGCACATATTAGAGTCGTTGTTGGATAAAATTCGAAAAGGTGAAATGCCTCTGACTGCGGAGCATGTTGACGCTTTTCTGGCTGCAAAAGACATCCTCAAGATGCAATTGGATGGGCATCGTCTTGGAACTCCGGTTGATTTGGATGCCGTAGGTGACGTTCGTATGCTTTTACAATCCTTCGCACAGGAAGAGATTAAAGTAAAGTCAGGTATCGTTGCAGAACTAAGCTCGCATGCAAAAGTACGCGATGAAAATGAAAAATTTCAGCATTGTTTCAAGGTTGTTTTTACTGGTGTTGGTGGCGATGACTTGAGTTTGTTGACGACTGAGTTAAGCTTGCTAGGATTGGTTAAATCTGAAAAGTCAGATGCAGATTGCGCAGTTATTATCCTAAATACTAATAGCAGCGAAGATGATATTTTTGCCGTTTGTTCTTTTATCCTAGATGTCGATAAAATTTCGATTACGCCACAAGAATTACTTTCGGTAGACGATGTTGCTGCTGGTAAAAGTGAAGAAGAATTAGGCTACGGTTTCTTTCAGCCACTTGACGCAATGTTCCCACCAGAAGGGAATTTGCCATTGCAAGAAAACGCTAAGAAGCTTGTCGAAAAGCCTGAGTCAGAGTCTGCCAGTCATGCCAAGCACGCAGCAAAGAAAGAAGTTGATAAGAATGCAGGATCACACGAGTCCACGACTATTCGTGTAGGAATTGAAAAAGTTGATCAGATTATTAATTTGATTGGCGAACTGGTTATTACGCAAGCTATGCTGGCTCAGCGAACACAAGACTTAGACCCTGTCTCGAATGAGCGTCTGCTTAGTAGTGTCGCACATTTAACCCGTAATACTCGAGATTTACAAGAAGCCGTCATGTCAATCCGTATGATGCCTATGGATTACGTGTTTTCACGCTTCCCGCGCATGGTGCGCGATTTGGCGACGAAGTTAGGCAAAAAAGTTGAGTTTGTTACTTATGGTGCTTCTACCGAACTTGACAAAGGTTTGATTGAGCGCATTGTCGATCCGCTTACGCATCTGGTTCGTAATAGTATTGATCATGGAATCGAAATGCCGGCGACACGTCTGGGAAGTGGTAAAACGGAATCGGGACGGCTTTCATTGTCTGCTGTTCATCAAGGTGGCAATATTGTCATCGAAGTTTCTGACGACGGCGGTGGTTTGCATCGTGAAAAAATTCTTGGTAAAGCAAAACAGAATGGACTGTCTGTCTCTGATGCGATGTCTGATTCAGAGGTATGGCAATTAATATTTGCACCAGGATTCTCGACCGCAGAAGTTGTTACCGATGTCTCTGGTCGGGGTGTTGGCATGGATGTTGTTAAGCGTAACATTACACAAATGGGCGGTGTCGTTGACATCCGTTCAGCCAAAGGATTTGGTACCACGATCACGATTTCATTACCTCTAACCCTAGCAATCTTAGATGGGATGTCGATCAAAGTGGGCGAAGAAATTTATATCTTGCCGCTTGGTTTCGTAGTGGAGTCTTTGCAACCTAAACCAGAAGACATTAAAGAAATTAATGGCAAGGGACGTGTAATCAAAATTCGCGAGGAGTACTTGCCTTTAATTCCTCTCTACGAATCTTTTAATATTGAGCCGTGTCATACAGATCCTTCTTGCGGCATCACTGTCATTGTAGAGGTTGATGGCAAGAAAGCAGCTCTGTTTGTGGATGATTTGGTGGGACAACAGCAAGTCGTTGTGAAAAATATTGAATCTAATTATCGAAAAATTCCAGGAATTTCAGGAGCAACTATCTTAGGTGATGGTGGTGTTTCTCTGATCCTTGATGTTGCAGCCTTGCTGCGTTCGGTACGATAGTTTTGAATTAACTTTGGTTGATGGGGAATTTAACATGGCACAAAATTCTGATAGCTCCGTAGCAAATGGTGTCGCAAAACAGGGAGAAATGAACACGCATGAGTTTTTAGCGTTCACCCTAGGCAATGAAGAATACGGCATTGATATTTTGCGAGTGCAGGAGATACGTGGTTACGAGGCAGTAACTCGTATCGCTAATGCACCTGAGTTTTTGAAGGGCGTTATTAATCTGCGTGGGATTATCGTTCCAATTGTAGATATGCGAATAAAGTTCAATTTAGGTGCACCAACCTATGATCAGCTGACAGTCGTTATTATTCTCAATATTGGCACACGTGTGGTCGGTATGGTGGTCGACAGTGTATCTGATGTTATGACTTTACTGCCGGAGCAGGTTCGTCCGGCTCCAGAAATGAATACTACTTTTAACGATGACTTTTTGATTGGTCTCGGTACGCTTGAAGAGCGTATGCTAATTTTGGTTGATATTGAAAAGTTGATGTCTAGTCCAGAAATGGGCTTGATGGATCATGCCAGTTAAACAGTCGTTTTGTGTTTGCCTGATTTCGTTAGAGCAAAAATAATTTAATTTTAGACTGGGAATTTGGATGGCCAAGCCAGCAGAACGGTCGGAAAGCGAGAAAGAATTTTTATTCAATCATCGCGATTTTGAACGGGTTCGTGATTTAATTTATCGTCGTGCTGGAATTTCTTTGTCTGACAGTAAGCAAGAAATGGTGTATAGCCGTTTGGCACGACGCTTACGCGCGACTGGAATTGTGTCATTTACGACTTATTTAGACTTGTTGGAGCGTCAGAGTGATAGTGACGAGTGGGAAGCTTTCACCAATGCATTAACGACAAACTTGACTTCGTTTTTTCGCGAAGAACATCATTTCCCAATTTTGGCAGAACACGTCAAAAATAAGAATGGTCCAATACGTATTTGGTGTTCCGCAAGTTCAACAGGGGAGGAGCCATATTCGATTGCAATGACAGTTTGCGAAGCTTTGCATACGACAAAACCAAACCTGCAAATTGTTGCGACTGATATTGATACCAATGTATTGAGTGTTGCTGCACGCGGTGTTTATAACATCGATCGAGTGGAGAAAATGGCGCCGGAGTTGGTGCGAAAATACTTCCTTAAGGGTCGTGGAAATAATGAGGGAACCGTTTTGGTTAGACAGGAATTGCGTGATCTGATTTCTTTTGAACCACTGAATTTACTTGATGATCGATGGCCTATTCATGGTGATTTTGATGCGATATTTTGTAGAAACGTCATGATTTATTTTGATAAGCCAACACAATCAAATATATTGAAAAAGTTTGTTCCTTTGATTAAGTCTGATGGATTGTTGTTTGCTGGTCATTCAGAGAATTTTCTATATGTTTCTGATGATTTCAAGTTGCGTGGAAAGACGGTTTACGTACTGGCTAGCCAAGAGGATAAGCATAAGAAACTAAGTTCTTATGATCAAAATAAAAGGTGATCCATGAGTCAGTTTAGTGAAGAACACTTTGCAACGAATGTCTATTACGATAGAACTTTTGATTGTGATGCAGCAAAAATATTACCAGGTGAATTTTATTTCACTGGTAAAGATATGTTGATCGTCACAGTGTTAGGCTCGTGTGTGTCGGCATGTATTCGTGATCGCGTATCAGGCGTGGGTGGTATGAATCACTTTATGTTACCTGATGGCGGTGAGAACTCAGATAACCCAGTCTCTGCCTCGATGCGCTATGGAACTTATGCGATGGAAGTATTGATTAATGAATTATTGAAAGCGGGTGCCCGTAGAGAAAATATGGAAGCTAAGGTTTTCGGCGGCGGTAATGTTTTGCGTGGATTTACAGCGATCAATGTCGGCGAACGGAATGCCAAATTTGTGTTGGACTATCTCCGCATGGAAAGAATGCGTGTGATCGCAGAGGATCTCAATGATATTTTTCCACGAAAGGTTTATTTTTTTCCGCGAACTGGCAAAGTTCTGGTGAAGAAATTAAAAGTTGAACATAACGATACGCTGAAAAAACGTGAACTCGATTATGCCAGTCGTTTGAAGAGTGCCCCTGTTGGCGGCGATGTAGATTTGTTTTGAAACTGAATTCGAGCGAAATATGTATTTGGTTTGACGATGCGAATTGACTTTAGAAGAATACTTAATGGCGGCATCAATGAAAATTAAGGTTTTAATAATTGACGACTCCGCGCTGATTCGGAGTATTTTGTCAGAAATTATTCGAAGTCAACCAGACATGGAAGTCGTCGGTGTCGCACCTGACCCCTTAGTTGCAAGGGAGTTGATAAAGCAATGTAATCCAGATGTACTCACTTTAGATGTCGAAATGCCCAAAATGGATGGACTAGACTTCTTAGAGAAATTGATGCGTCTGCGCCCAATGCCAGTGATTATGGTGTCATCATTGACGGAGCGTGGTTCTGAAATTACGATGCGTGCGCTGGAACTGGGGGCTGTCGATTTTGTTACTAAGCCGAAGTTGTCTATACAGAGCGGTATGAATGAATATGCTCATGTAATTGCGGATAAAATCAGAGCCGCATCGAAGGCAAGAATTCGTGCAAGAACAATTGCTTCTGGTGCGCAAAGTGGTCAAGCCTTATCAGTGTTGCCATCGGTCAGAAATCCCTTGGTTAGTAGCGAAAAATTGATTATCGTTGGCGCATCGACGGGAGGAACTGAGGCGATTAAGAATTTCTTGGTCCAAATGCCTTCTGATTGTCCGGGAATTTTGATTACTCAGCATATGCCGGAAGGATTTACTAAGTCGTTTGCGACTCGGCTAGATGGTCTGTGCAAAATATCTGTGTCAGAAGCTCGAGGCGGCGAGCGTATATTGCCAGGGCATGCTTATATTGCGCCAGGGCATTCGCATTTGTTATTGGCGCGTAGCGGTGCAAATTATGTGGCAGAGCTGAGTTCCGCGGATCCAGTGAACCGTCATCGGCCTTCGGTTGATGTATTGTTTCGTTCTGCGGCAAAGTTCGCTGGAAAAAATGCGGTTGGTGTGATCCTCACGGGCATGGGTAAAGATGGTGCTGAGGGGATGTTGGAAATGAAAAATTCTGGTGCGTATAATTTTGCGCAAGATGAAGCAACCTGTGTAGTATTTGGGATGCCGCGTGAGGCAATTGCTGTTGGTGCTGTCAATGAAGTAGTTCCACTCAACGATTTACCTCATCGAGTGCTTCATTACCTGGATCAACACGGTAGTCGAGCGTTGCGTGTTTAATTCGGATTCATGGATTTCTGTAAATTGCATACCCAAATAAGTCTATATAACCGATAATATGTACTACTGTCCTTTGTGAAATTATGGAGTAAGTTATGGCTGATCAAAACCTCAAGTTTTTAGTTGTAGATGATTTTTCAACTATGCGTCGTATTGTGCGTAATCTTTTGAAAGAACTTGGATACTCCAATGTTGACGAAGCCGAAGATGGCGCACTTGGATTGGCAAAGTTAAAAGGTGGCGATTTCGATTTTGTTATTTCCGATTGGAATATGCCTAATATGGATGGACTGACCATGCTGCAGCATATCCGTGCTGATCCAGCATTGGCAAAGTTGCCTGTATTGATGGTTACCGCTGAAGCGAAAAAAGAAAATATTATTGCTGCGGCTCAAGCCGGTGCAAATGGTTATGTGGTGAAGCCATTTACTGCGGCGACTTTGGATGAGAAGCTTTCAAAGATTTTTGAGAAATTGGGTAAGCCAGCTTAAGTTGTATTGGTTTAATTGAGGTCATTCAATATTGGGTCTGTTGACCGCCAAAAGTGTAACGCATATTAATATTTGTGTTGCATTTTTGCGTCTTTGTGGACAATGGTAGTTTTAAAATAAAAAAACTAGTCAATCATTTTGCGCTTTTGAAATAGCCTGATTTTCGTGTTTTGGTCATTTTTGTTCTTCGTATTGTTGAATACTGAAAAATACGAAATCAAGTCAATGCTAGGTGATAGAGACCTAGATTTCTAATTAAAAAATAATCGGTAATTTATGAGTGATGTAAATTTCATTGTTAGAGAACCCCTGTTAGACCCAGCGCAGCGGGTGATCGGTTTTCAATTGTCGTGGCAGAATGGCGCAAAGAATACTGAGATGGATATCTCGACCTTGAGTTCTTTAATGTCTTTCGTTGCATCTGAATTTCATGACGATGAAAAAGGTTTTCTTTTAGGTGATAGTCTGATTTTTTTAGAGGCTGTTCCTGGTCTGTTGCAAGCTGAAGGCTTACGCCAACTTTATGCAAAAAACACGGTTTTAATTTTCTCAAAACGGTATTTTGGTGATCCAACTAGCCTCGAAGCTATCAAGGAGTTACGAGCTTTAGGTTTTGGTATTTGCCTGCGCAATGCCGATATTAGCGCTTTAGAACGGTCCTTTTTTTCCTTAATTACACACATGGAAGTCCAGTTGGACGCCAGTAATTTAGCGTCTCAGGCAAAAATGTATGCGGCGCTGAAGCAATCGAATGTGCAGATGGTGGCGCGTAATGTCGGTAGTTGGCAGGATTTTGATGCTTGTGCAGCTTTAGGGCTATCTAGCTTTGTTGGTAAATTGCATTTGACTCCGCGACCCAATCTCACACAAAAGGGCTTAAATACTACCCAAACCACAATTCTCCAATTGATGGAAATGATACGCAAAAATGCGGACATTCAACAGCTAGAGACGGTATTAAAACGTGATGCAGCTTTGGCATATAAACTTCTTCGTTATATCAACTCTGCGGGTTTTGGTTTGCGTACTGAAATACAGTCACTCAAACATGCTGTGACGATTTTAGGTTATAGCCCTTTGTACCGTTGGCTATCTTTGCTTTTAGCAACAGCCAGTACTAATGGAAATTCACCTGTTTTGTTGGAAACCGCTATTATTCGTGGGCGTTTCGCTGAAATACTTGGCCAGCCGTTTATGTCCAAAACAGAAGCTGAGAATTTGTTTGTGGCGGGTATGTTTTCTTTATTAGATCGTTTGCTCGGTCTTCCTATGGAAGAGGTGCTGTCTACCATCCAATTGCCGGAAGCTGTCGTGGAGGCATTGGTATCGCGTGGTGGAGCCTTTGGGCCTTATCTGGCGCTAGCTGAAGCATGTGAATTAAATAGTATGCTTGTGCAGTCTTTGGCAGAGTCCTTGAAAATCAATCACGAAGATGTCAATAAGGCACATCTTTCAGCTTTGGTCTGGGCAAAAAATATTACTACTGCTTAGTTTTTTT
>CAUPKC010000091.1:0-10143 GCA_963511665.1 uncultured Undibacterium sp. | reverse complement strand
GATTCACTGACAGGCGTTTTTTTCTCTTGAGACGCGACGCCATAATTCAAAAATTGTGTCTGACCATTGACCGTTACAGCAACGGCGACGCCTGGTACAGCGTGCTCACGCATTAAGGCCTGAATCTCTTTATCTACGATAGCGTGGATCTTGTCCTTATCGTTCGTTTCTTTTAGCGTAGCCTTTAGATTCGCTTCAATAGGACTAACATGAGGGCGATCCATCGCCCCACTTGTGAGTGGTACAAAGCATGCAGAAATACAAATGACGGCGATGCGCCGAAAGCTGATAGGCAAACAATTCAAGATGGGCCTCTTTTGTGGTTCATATCGTCGAGTGTAAGCAAACCGCGTCGACTACTTGAAAACGCAAGGCTCACCCATATTGAATTGTAAACTGTGAGTGATCGAAACGACTAGGTTTTCTCAGCCCAGGCAGAGCGTTCTACATGACAGGGTGCCAGCAACAAATGGGATAACTGGTCCGGATCATCCGTTTGCATCTGTGTAGCGAATTCCGCCAAACGTGTATCCTGTGCTGCACTAAGTTGCGTGATCAGTTCACGCGCTACTTCGCGGGCGCTTGGTCTGCCCTCTTGATAATTGGGACTTCCTTTATAGTGGGACAGCAAATGCTCGCGATGATCCTGATACAGTGCGCTGGTTTTGGCTGTATCTAACTTAGCTTGTTTAGCTGCAATCTCAGCATCGATTTCGGCATCGGTCTGGCAATAACGTTTTTTCTCAGCATCATCCCAATGCGGTGTGTCGCCATGCTGTTCGCGCAGCATCGCCATTGAACGAGAATCGAGATCAATCTGTGAATGAGTGTGAATGTCTTTAAATACGTGTACTAAATTTTTGCCTTCGCCTTGCGTACCTTTGTAACGCATATCTGAGGCGACACGGCGTGGATTAAAACGGAATTGACGGGTGCATGTGAGTATCAGCGTATCCATCAGCGCAGCGATTTTCTTGGGGTTCATGTGACTATCCTAGACTTAAAAGTATGAGGCAATAAGCAGATTTTTTAAGTTCTTTAGTTTTTTACACTAAAGCGCTTCTCTGCTTTTCATTTTTTCACTACGGATTTCATAGTCGCCACATAGCAAGCATGACGCCACCAACTCACTATACGTGAATTCTGCTGCCGCCTATGGTTTACTTCGGCTTGCAGTCTCGGGCGAGCAATAATTCTCTTACGCAAACAGAAGAATTTGATAGGCGAGCTTCTGTTCTCACGATACCCATTTTCTATAGCGCGCCCAGACTATTTTGATTGCATCTCGTACTTAAATCATTTGCTGGCACATTCTAGGGCTTTGTCCAATCATGCAAGCCATATTCCCAACTCCATGGCATACCCGTTTCTCCCAATATGATTTTGACGATGCCAGGAAATAGCTGCTCGGCGCGCACATCGTTGGATAAAATCACGACACAACTTTTGCGTTGTTCGAGACAGACCCACGTATTACCAGTGGAATCGTTATGTCCCCCTTTTTGAAAACCTGCGCCTTGTGGCCCGATAAAACTGATCACACCTAAACCAGCCGCTAAATCTTTGTGTCGCTGAGCAGGTGCAACGGGTGCCTGCAAGCTTGGAAATTGCGATGGGGTATGAATGGCTAATTGGGAACGAGTCAATTCTTTGCGTGAATGTAATTGAAGCCCATCGCCACGTACGTAGGCTGCAGCAAAATTGGCAAAATCCGCAATCGTCGTATCCATAGAACCGGCCGCACGCGTCTTACTGCGTTGATCATGTGGCTCTACACCGCCATCTTCTTTCCAACCATCAGCCAAATTAGTGGAAAAATCAGGACGCCACATCATGCTGGTTCGCTGCATACCAAAACGGTCAAAAACGCGCGCCTGCATTTCCTTACCCAGATCCAAACCAAGGCCGCGTTCAATCACAAATTGCAGCAAAATCAGGCCATCGCCAGAATAAGCGTAGCGTGCGCCGGGGTCAAAATGAAAACGAAGTTTGCCATCAGGCTCTAAAAAACCAAAATTAGCAAACCCAGCGCTATGAGTGAGTAAGATGCGTGGCGTGATTTTGCGCCAGCGTTCATCGCCCGCAAGGTGCTGCCACGCAGCGTATTTTCTGGATTCATCCGTGTATTCGGGTAGCGGTTTCGGTAGGTAGTAGGCGATCGAGGTATCAAGATCTAGCTTTCTCTCATCCACCAATTGCATCACGGTATAAGCAAACACCGCTTTTGTCAGCGAAGCGCCATACATCACCGTGTCTAAGCTTAAAGGGTCACCTTTTGCATTGCGCTTGCCCCAACTGCTGACCCGCGTGACTTTACCATTCTCGATAATAGCAATCGCCAGACCTTGCGCCTTCGTGCGCTGCATGCCTTGCACGACGTAGTCATCAAGCGCTGATACTGGTTTGTCTTGAGCCGCACCATTCATTGAAATAGCTAGTAAACATCCAACCAAACACGTCTTCATACTGCGCTCAAAATTCGTATTCATCATAACGATTTCCTTTATAAATTTTGCTTGAAGAATTTAGCGTAAAGGGCTTGAAAGGCTTTGTTTTGATTTTAACCGATACTGGCGCTTGTCTTTGCGGCGCTGACTACTTACCATATCGCCTTTGCCTCATACTCTCGATGTATATGCATTGAGACTTGCTTCAAGCCCATTTTTATCAAAGGATACGCTATGTTATTTAACGACACTCTCGCCACACTTCCCAGCATTGATCATCTAAGTGCCATCGAATTATCAAATGGAGACAGATTGATCGCTCGGATAGAAAACAAGCCCGGCTCAGCTGGCAGCGTACGTGTCTACCACGCTTTGTTTCAAGAATTCGGCGCAATCAATCACGCTGCGGCGACCAAAGGTTTGGAGATTTATGCGGAACATACTAAGGATGCACTCGCATTTCCCGGAAAACATCCCAATATCGACAGACTTCTGGAAATCACAAGAGCCACATCGACTGCTGAGGCTAGCCTGTCCCTCGTCGTAAAATTGATTCCTGCATAAATCAGTCAACACGAACGCTATTCAAAGTCGATGAATGCAAGTTGAATAGCGTTTAGCAATAATATGTTTGTGATTACTTGCTTGGGAGCTTATCAATCGCTTTCACCAAGCGATAAACAAACTCTATCTCCCCGTTGAAACCTTTGACGCTAATTCGTTCATCTCGACCATGCGCGCGTGAATCGTCCAGATCATCAAACATCGCATCAATGCCATAAGTTGGTAATCCGGCATTGCGAGTAAACACACTGTCACTGGCACCTGCCGACCTATTTGGCAAAACGATGACCTCGGGTCACATTCCTTTGGCTATACTAGCGACCACGTTAAAGATCGCTGACGATTGCGGCGATGGTGGCGATTCAGGAGTCGGTTTCGCCGCAGTAATCACTGAGATTTTGATACTGTCGTCATGCAAGACTTTACGCAATTGCGCTTCAACTTGGGCTTGTGTTTCGCCTGGTATGACACGACATTGCACCGTGGCACGCGCTCGTTGTGGCAATGCATTTTCCGCGCGACCGCTACTGACTTCAGTCGTGGTGCAAGTGCAGCGTAGCACCATATTGGTTTCCACTTCTTGCACCAGTTGAATCAAGAAACTGTTTTCGTTTCCCAACACTTTTTGAGTATTCCTGTGATTAGAAACAAATCTCTAATCATCAACTCTCGCTGTGATCTCATAGCAAGAAGCATTTTTTTACTCGCAAACACGACTTTTCAGCGTGCTTTTTTGTTGCATCGCAAATTGACCTGAGGCGGCACGATTTTGATAATCGCGAACAGACCAGTCGATCACTACATTTAAAAAAGACTGGTTTTCAATGTGCTGTCAGGTACTACAAAAACATCCTTCGTTTGCCTTGGTTTGTTTTGCTTAACCTGAACAGTTTCTTCGTTTTTCATTCAAGTAGTACTCAATGGGAGTCGCATGATGAAGTTCAAACGTTTGTTCTTTTCCTTGGTTTTACTCGCTGCAGGCACATTGTCAAATATCGCCAGCGCCGACAATTACAGCTTATGGATCAATGGTCGCACTGGTGGCGGTGTGGTTGGCAACTACAATAGTTTCACCTATTGGGGGCCTGCGACAACTGCCGCAGGCGTTAATAAAAAGTCGGTCAACTGGGATGGTTACAATAGTATTGCCTCACAAAATGGCAAAATCCGCGACGCTTTAGATTGCTTTTGTACCGGCAATAACTGGTGCTATATCGCTACGCACAGCGCGGGTGATTTAATGCTCGGTTACACGCTCGCCAACTACGGTAGCTCTTCGCGTATGAAAAAGAATGCGTCTGCAAATTCCTCAGGACAATGTGGCAATAGCGACGGTACCGCACAAACTGGCTGGAATATTAAATGGGTACGCGCGGCATCCGGCGCAGGCGGCGGATCAGAGTTATCCGATGCTGGCTCATGGGCGGTCTCAGAGCCCTTGGTCAAAGATTTGAAAACTGCAACGGCACGCGCTATGTATAACCACAACAATACGGCGAATGTCTGGTTCTACATGTATGCGGGCGCCAAAGGTACTGTGTATTCTGGGATCTTGCCAGGACAAGATGATGAAGCGATTGCCTACCATAGCAGCGGCGGCATAGCAGGTTCTGCCGGCAGTTCGCTTTGCAATCCCAGCGATTGGTTCTGCAATGATTTGAATATGGGGACAGCGGCCAATGAAGGCGGCTCAGTGAAATGGTCGTTCCACTCTGTCACGTTCAGGGACGATAATGAAGCCTACAATCACTACGCCAACAGCAACTGGCAGGGCATTATTTCGGTAGTTCGAACCGCCATGGTCAATAGTGCGCTTTAACGCAAGTTTAGCCCGATCTTCATAACATACGGCGCATTCACCAAGACCTCTTTTCTTGTGTGAGTGCTCCAATGTCCCCCGCTATCGCCCTATCAAACCATACTCATGTCCTCTAAAAAAACAACAGGTAAAATCGAGCGGTCAGACCCGCCTACGGCGAGAAAAAAACCTTGGGCTACAATATCCTTGTTCAGTGTCGGACTACTGTTAAGCCTATCAATTTTCATCTGGTTGCGTGTATCTGCTAACGACAAAGTTGCTACACCCGTTCTTAACAATACAAATGTGTTAAATGTCGCAAACTCGGACAAACCTGTCCGTACGCCATTGCCTGCAACGGCGATGCTTCCGAGCCGGGAAGCAACTCATAAAAATCTGGTACAGCAATTAGAAGAAGTAGACCATACCTTATGCAGCTATCGTGAGAGCAGTAAATATCCCTTGAGTTCGCGACCAATCTCAGAGCATCCTGACCAAGTTTATCCCAATCAGGCGGTGAAGGAATCGCATGCCATGCGCAATAAAGATGGCGGCAGTAATTCATCAATTCAGATTTCGACCAGTCAATCGCGGGTCTATATGGCGGCACGTGAATCCGTCAATTTCAGCATACAGGCGCTCGATAAAGATCAGCAAATGCTACCTGTTTTCGTCAATCGCGCAGTCGCTTCTGGTCTGAATTTCAACAATCATCCGGCACCAACCCAAATCCCAATGGCATTAGCCGACAATGGTCGCGATGGTGACCTCATCCCCAACGATGGCATTGCAAGTGGCACGCTGAATCCTGGTAGCAATGGCTTTGCAGGGTTTAACGGAACGATACGTACCGAGGTCAACTTCACCGTCAATGGTCAAGCTGGCGTCGTGTATTTTGATGTGATCTATTCACCCGAATTACCTGCGATCTGGGCAGGCAAGATTCGTGAAGTAATTGAAAATGGTAGCTTGGTCTTTTATCTGCCAATCGACGTGCAACAAGCCGGACGCTATATTGTTAACGCTAGATTAGACGATGCCAAAGCCGCGCCATTTGCACTACTCAATTTCAATGAGGTCTTGCCACTCGGCCGCAGTGAAATCCGCCTTAGTGCGGCGGGCAATTTACTCAGAGACAATCAAGCCACTTTCCCTATGAGTCTACGCGATATAGACGGTTATTTACTCAAAGAAAATGTCGATCCCGATCGTGCTTTGATAGCGCACATGCAAGGCGTCGCACACGTCAGTAAGAACTATACGTTAAAGAGTTTTTCAGACACAGAATGGAATGGTGAAGAACGCACCCGTCACTTAAAAGAATTCGCGAAAGATGTAGAGCTGGCCAAGGCCGCTTTAGTCGCCTTTGATCCGGAGCAAGCGCAACGCCCGTTTCCACGAAGTGAATGTAGTATGAAAGGCACGAAGTCTTTGGCGAGACTGTGATTTTTTGCTGATATCACAGGCTGTAAAATAAAAGAGACTGTTCGCGAACAGTCCCTTTTATTGTGCATTCAGTGTAGCGCTAGTTCAACCGCACCACTGTCAACATTTAACCATCCTGATTAATTCTCTGTATCAAAGTCGCCAAGATTTGTTCCGCTTTATCATTGTCGACCTGGCAGGTTCCTGCATTTTCATGACCACCACCGCCATATTCCAGCATCAAGCTACCGATATTGGTTTTTGAGCTGCGATTCAATATCGATTTACCGGTCGCGAAAACCGTGTTCTGTTGCTTCAATCCCCACAAGACATGGATGGAAATATTTATTTCGGGGTACATCGCGTAGATGACAAAGCGATTGCCTGCAAAAATCACCTCTTCATTACGTAAATCGAGCACCACCAGATTGCCATGTATTTGGGAGCAACGTTCAATCTGTTCTTTGCATTTTGCTGCATGCTCTTGATAAATTTCAACCCGCTCTTTAACGTCGGGGAGTTCCATGATCTGTTCGATACGATGATTACGGCAATAATCAATCAAATCCATCATCAAGTTGTAGTTGGAGATTCGAAATTCACGGAAACGCCCTAAACCGGTCCGCGCATCCATTAAGAAATTTAATAAATCCCATTTATCGGGGTTCAATACTTCTTCCCGATTAAATTGAGCTGCGTCGCCCTTATCGACGGCCGCCATCATCTCATCCCAATCAGCCGGAAAAGCGGAATGACCACCATAATGGTCGTACACCACTCGTGCCGCAGAGGGTGCTTCTGGATGGATAATATGATTAGTACGCTCTCCAGGGTTGCGCAAGGTCTCGGAGAAGTGGTGGTCAAATGCTAGGTGCACGCCATGTACATACGGCAAATTGGTCGTAATGTCTTTTTCATTGACCTCGACCTTACCGTCTTGCATATCTTTAGGATGAACAAACTTGATGTCATCGATCAAATTCAGATGTTTGAGTAAAACGGCACACACCAAACCATCAAAATCACTACGTGTAATTAAACGATATTTAGATTCCGCAGACATTTGACACCTCTATGCAAGAAGGAGTTTCTAGTCTAACTCAAAGCTTTCAGGATTTCGACAACTATTGCAAAGAAAATGAAACAAAAGAGGCTATAAAAAAACCTCCATCAATTTCTATGGAGGTTTTTACAATCATCACGACGATCGCCATAGTGTAGAACATTCCAGCTAAATGAACGATCGCGGTGCCTACCCTTACTTTTTAATAACGAACCTGACCACGATACACCAGTTTTGTACTGCCTTCTGCCGGCACATTAATTTTCCAAACTGCGGTATTGCTGGCACCTTTCACATGCGGGTGACTAGAACTCAATATTTGCCAATCACCTGGCATAGGCTCTTGCACGGTCACAGTAACCGCTTCCTTCTTCGCATTTTTCAAGGTAATCTCATAGGCACTCTCAAAGATATAAACGTACTTAGAGGAGCTTGCCATTTTCTTAAAGTCTGTTTGTTTTTTATCAGCGGTGACGTCAAAAGCATCACCTAATTTAAGTCTTACTTTCTCATTTTTGGGTGTGTGATCAACGCTATCTTCGCCAATAAACTGCGCGTTACCGTTACTATCCTTCTTGTACACGCGGATCACACCTTTAGGTAATGGCATGCCGAGCTGTGAGCTTTCTTTATTTTCAAACTCAATGAAAGCACCGATCTTCATCTTCTGCCCCAAATCACCATAACTACCTTGATAGTAATAATCAGCCCCTTTCAATAAGAACTCTTTGCGCGTAGGTACAGCGGAAGCATTAAGCAAAGATACTTGCTTAGTTTGATTTTCGGCAATCGTGGTCGGGCGATTCAAGGTATATAAGTGGTACTCGAACAAGGATTCTTCTGCCATAGCATCCATCTTCGCAAGCGGTGCGGGCGCCATCGCTCTTAAGCTTGAACCAGTCACCAAGACTCTTTCTTTGACCTGATTCACATCGCCTGCCACCAGTTGTAACTTGGCATTCCGATAGCTGGCACCGCTCGTATTAGTCAAGGTAACCCAACCTGAGATATCCAATTTATCTTCTGCAGAATTAAGTTCAACTACGTAGTCGGCTTTCCAAGCCAATCCGCCAGTCAGATAGCTCAACTCAACGTCTTGCGGCGTCGTGTTGGTGTTATTGAGCGACATCACCAGCGTTGGTCGATCACGCAAATTGCTTGGCACATCATTATAAACAATCCGGCCAGGTAAGCCAGTTTCTATACGATTGCCTATCTTCAAAACCACGCCATCGTTCGCTGCCAGAACCTGGGCGACTTCGCTTGTTTCGACACCAGTAGCAGGATTCGTACGTACGATATTGACGTTCTGGCCTACATATTTTTCCAACAACTTCTGAGGTGTGAGCAAATCAAAGTCGAAATTTTGCTCTAATACAGACAAGCTGCCAGGTGCTGAAATGCTACGCAACAAGGCCGTCTCTGGTCGCATTCTGGCACTGACATCACGAAACGCCAAGCTAGATGCACCACGCTTTAAGCTCAGCTTACGAGTGTCTTTGACCAAAGCCAGATTCTCGTTATAGATAGTCACTGCGACTTCACGCTGATCACCTAGACCTGTGCGTTGTTCGACGTCCTGTGCAAACAATGGGAGGCTAGTCGCTGCGCTCATAGCGAGCAATAGAGAAATACAAGAAGCTGGACGATACATAGAAAATCCTTATTGAGAGTTCATGACAAAGACGGTGCAGGCTAAACAATACTCGGCAACTACACCACATACATGTATAAACGCGGCACCAAGGAAATAAGTAGACGGCTCAGTAGCTGCAATGCGATTAAAGCGACTAAGGGAGAAAAATCTATGCTGCCAACGGGAGGTATGACGCGACGTAAAGGGGCTAGTAAGGGTTGATTCAAAGCCCTAATTACCGGTGCCAACGGCGCATGAGGATTGACGAAACTCAAAATAGCTTCAAACACCAAGAGCGCCATCAAACCATAAATAATCCATTGCAGCAGACGAACTACTGACAATAACAGTATTAAGGCGATATTAAATTGCCCACTAAAGAGCGATTCCAACATAAAAGACAAAAACGACACCAAGAAGGCCGCAATTAGACTTGCCCAATCCAATCCAAGAAATCCTGGTACCACACGTCGAATCGGTTTTACCAACCAATCGGTAATTTGAAAAATGGCCTGACCGAGTGAACTAGGAGGACGAATTCTTAAGGCTTGCATCCAAAATCGTAACAATAAGAATCCAGCAAAAATACCGGCGACGATTTCGATAACGAAGCTAAACATTTCAAACAACATGTATATGTCCTCAAAAAAAAACCCACTGGGTGATTAACACACAGTGGGTATTGTGCCTGAATAAAACCAGGCGTCCAAGTAAGAATATTACGCTGGACGAGTTCCAGTTGGGAAAGGCCAAGCTGCCGTTGGGCTGACAACTGTCTTTGCTTCTGCTGGCGCCGGTGCTGCTACAGCGGCTGGTTTAGCTGCCGCTGGTTTAGCTGCTGCTTTTTTCGCTGCGGGTTTTGCTGCGGCCTTTTTTGCGGCTGGCTTAGCCGCCGCTTTTTTTGCTGCTGGCTTCGCTGCTGGTTTAGCTGCTGGCTTTGCTGCTGGCTTAGCTGCTGGCTTAGCTGCTGGCTTAGCTGCTGGCTTAGCTGCTGGCTTAGCTGCTGCTTTAGCTGCTGGCTTAGCTGCTGCTTTTTTCGCTGCAGGTTTTGCCGCTGGCTTAGCTGCTGCTTTTTTCGCTGCTGGCTTTGCCGCTGGCTTAGCTGCTGCTTTTTTCGCTGCTGGCTTTGCAGCTGGCTTAGCGGCTGCTTTATTCGCTGCAGGTTTTGCTGCTGGCTTAGCTGCTACTTTTTTCGCCGCAGGTTTTGCCG
>CAUPKC010000090.1:0-10207 GCA_963511665.1 uncultured Undibacterium sp. | reverse complement strand
CTAACGGATGCGGGACGAGAATTACATCGAAGCGTGACGACCAGCCTTTCTCAGTTGAGTGAGAGCATTGCCAGCATCACTCAACATCACTCCACCGGAAAATCTATCGTCAGAGTATCGGTGCTCCCGAGCTTCGCGGCTTACTGGCTATTGCCGAGGCTGAAGAATTTTTATCAAGCATATCCAGAGATTCGTCTACAAATCATGGCTGGTGTGGAGTTGGCAGAGATAGGCGAGCGAGGTGTCGATATCGCGATTCGATTTGGCGACGGACATTGGCCAAAGCTACATGTTCAGCCTTGGATGAATGAGTTTTACTATATGGTGGTGTCACCTGAGATGATGCGTGGGAAGAGTTTTTCCAGCAAAGAAGATATTCTTGAACACGTGCTATTGCAACACACGAATACACTTGGAGCAGGCTCGAGCTGGTTGCAGCTTTTTAAGAAGCTATCGATAGACTCTCAGGCTGATTTCCGACAAATCAGTTTCGACGATAGTAATTTAGTGATCCAAGCTGCTGAACATGGACATGGCATTGCATTTGAGCGGCACAGTTTAGTGGCTGGCAGGATAGATGCGAAAGCGCTCGTGCGTCCAATGGATATTGGACTGCATAGTCAATACCATTATTTTTTGGTGACTGAGCCCACTAGCAAGACAAATTTGGCCACTAAGAAAGTGCTCACGTGGTTAGAGAAAGAAAGTCGGGAATTTGTCCAACAACATCACGCCGAGCTGAGTCAAATTCACTGGTTGTAACATGACCTAATCCACTAAGAAAATCGCAAAGCATCCATTCCAAATCCTTGAAAATCCTTGATTGAATTTGAGATTCGCAAAGCGGGGGCTAATGGGTGACCACATTTTCGAACGGCCCCCAATTTCGAAGGCAAGTTTGACAAAATGCCCTATATCACAAGGTACTACGAAATGGCATAAACGAAATACTTGTTTTAAAAATCAAAAATACGGCACACTTGCCGAATGAACCCAATTTTTCATTCAATCAACAAAGATCTGACTATTTTGATCGCTGTGCTGGCGTAAAATAGAGAGACTTATCAAATTGTTAGGACTCCCAGTTTATGTTTCCAAAAATTGAAATCAGTAACCGTCGCGGTTCCGATCGCGTCGCATTGCGAACGTCGGCGGTACTTGGTTTGTCAGATGGGCGCGTCATTCCTGCGCGCACGCTCGACATCGGAAAAGGCGGGGCAGGTGTCGTTTGCGACTTGAATCTAATCGTTGGAGCGGTGGTGTCCATTCGAATGAATCTGCCGTCTAATTCACCAGTTAGTGGCGTTTTTGAAGCCACGGCGATGGTCGCAAATTGTACTCTATCGAATACAGATGGGGGATTTCGTCTCGGTCTTCAATTTAATCCATTGAGTGCAGCTGCGGCTTCTGCATTGAGGGCTGTCGCACCTTGATCTTTGTCTATTCTGCGCAAACGGGGTCACCCATTTGCTTTTGATAGGAATTTTCTTTCTTTCATCAATATTGTGTTCGCCTATCTTTGGCTGGCTTGAATGTTAGCTGACCTTAGAACGAATTGCAGAATTATAGATTTAATCTAATCTGATCGCATTCATTCATTCATTCATTCATTCATGGAAAGATTGTGGGCACGAAATTTTTCTGAATCGGTAAAGACCTATAGCTCCGGATTGATGTCATCAGTCCATCATCCGCGTAAGCACAAGAGCGATGCACACCCTACTTGGCTACATATAAAAACCAGCGCTACCACCCACCTAATCGCCAGAAAATTGTCGCGGCAACATGGTTTTTGTCACGACTGTGTCAACATCGTAAATTCTTTCATTTCAAGAGGAAAAACGGTGAAACGTCCTTGATTTTCCATGCAGCGAGCACGACAATAAAATCGTTGGTTGCAGCTTTTTTTTAATGGAGGTTATCATGGATTCGTTTGATTCAATTAGCTTTGAAAGCATCTCAATCGCGGATGCTCACATCGTACTAGAGCATCCACAATATTGCCATACGGAGTCTGCCACCGATAGCGTGATGCCAGCCATACTAAACAAAAAAATGTCGCCCACTCAGACGCCGGAGGAACTCAATGACAACGCGTTTCTCTGGATTTTGAAACTGCCCGAGGCGTACCGGCCTATCAAGTTATCGCAAGAGTTTCCGCGTATAGTCAATACCATCGCAATGTTGTGGAATCAACCTTTGCGATGTGACGATTACCTTTTGTCTTTGCTGATCGACCTCCGTGGAGATCGACAAGGCTTTCCACACGAAGTGACAGAGGAGTTGTTTAAGTTAAAGACCTACTACGAGGCTCATCACATCCACATTCATTTGACCATGTGGGGAGATAGGATTGGCGGAAATATGATCTAAGCTTGGGGAAACTAGAAAACTGTACACTACGGCAGAAATCGCGAGCTATTTTGTGTGCGTTACATGACGGTGAGCAGAGCGGTGCGGGCGGCGGAAGGGGGATTATGATGGATGTATTAATGTTAGAACTAACCCCATTTTGTGTGCCGGGATGGTGCGCAAATGTAAGCCCCAACACCTTGATTGTGCCGACCTAAAATCTAGGGTTTGCTATCAAGGAAGTAGATTTTATTGCGACTGCTGGCTTTGGCTTGGTACATCGCTTGATCGGCTAATTTGACGATGTCGATGTCATTGTTTTGCAGGTGACGCAGGAGGACGACTCCGATGCTGGCTGTGCAATGGTGTTGAATGCTGTTTTTTTTGTGCACGTTTGGAATATCGAGTTGATAAGGCGCGGATAAGGATGTGCGTATTTTTTCTGCGATGCTGCAAGCTAGCTGTTCTGCTTGCGCCAGCTCGCTTTCTAAGTCGCTGAGGATCACCACAAATTCATCACCACCGAAGCGCGCTACGGTATCGACTTCGCGTACGCAGAGATTGATGCGTTGCGCTACTTCTTGTAGCAGTAAATCGCCCGCGTTGTGACCATATTCATCATTGAGTGGTTTGAAATTATCGAGGTCGATGAACAATACGGCGGCAAAACGATGATGACGTTTGCAAGCAGCCTTGGTTTGTTCTAGTCTGTCGTAGAGCAGACTACGATTGGGCAGGCCAGTGAGCGCATCATGGAAAGCCATATGCTGCACTTTTAATTCTATGCGTTTGCGTTCGATGGCGATGCTGGCAAGCTGTGCTGATTGTTCAATGATGTAGACATCCAAATCAGCGAGTGCATTTTTTTCTCGGTGGTAGATGGCGAAGGTTCCCAATACTTGCAACTCGGACGAGAGTATGGGTTGCGACCAACATGCGCCCAAACCTGCTTGAGCTGCTAGTTCGGCATACGGCACCCAATAATCATGGTTGGCGATGTCGTCCACCACCACACGCTGACCTATAAATGCAGCCGTTCCACATGAGCCAGCGCCCAAACCTATCGCGATGCCATCGATTGCTTGGTTGTAGAAGCTAGGCAAACTCGGGGCGACACCATCGACCAGATGTTTGCCTTCTTCATCGAGCAATAAAATGCTGCACATGATGTCGTTATGCAGAAGCTCAACGCCTCGCACAATCGCTTCTAAAACGCTGGGCAAAGGGGTATTTCTTGCTAATAGCTCCAAAGTGGAGCTGCGAAATTTTTCGTATTTCTCCAGTTGAGTGCGTTCGGTGATGTCGTGTGAAATACCTAAAACACCGATGAGTTTGCCGTCGGCATCAAATAAAGGTGTTTTGCTGGTTTCGACTAGCTCGCGGTGTCCGTCATTGGCAAAAGTTAACCATTCTTCGTTGATGATCAGGCCGCCTTTTTGCATTGCTAAGAGGTCGTGGGCGCGGAAGGAATCGGCGAGCTCTTTGCTGACAAAATCATAGTCGGTACGACCAATGATGTCCTTTTCCAATGCACCAAAAAGATGTTCGAAGCGCTCGTTACAGGCAAGATAAACACCATCGGCATCTTTCAGCCAAATCAGTTTAGGCAACGCTTGAAGTATGGCTCGCAGATTATCTTCTGTAAAATTCGCCAGTGAAAGCATTTGTTTGTTCATACATGTCCAGACTGAGTATCCTTGCCCATTTTTGATGATGTATTTCAAGCGCACGAACTACAAAACTGCATCTTGAAATTCACCTCACCACGGATGATAACTTCAAGATAATTGATTAAGGCCTTTAGTTAAAGAATGAGGATTCGCTTAATGAATGCGTTCTATCTTAAACCTATAACTCCTTAAGATATGTGAAATATTGCAATAAACAGACACATTGCGAAGGCTGGAGCAGGCGTGATTTTTGTTGCTATTGTCATGTTGGTGTAGAAATTTCTAGCGACGAAATTAAGTATTGTGTATATGAATACCAAACCCAAAAAAACAAAAGCAAGCTCTCATCAAACCATTCGATTGTTTTGCCAATATTTTGGGGTCAGCTACGCGACGGTGAGTCGTGCGGTAAAACAGAAGGACAGTCGTATTGGCTGATCATCAAATATCAAACCTAAGACCTGACTCCGGAATGCTTCCAAATTTGACTGCTCAATTGAAATGAAACGACGTGGACAAATTTGCCACAGAAACTTAATTTAGCGTTTCATTGGATGGCATAGATCAAATTGGACGATCACTATTCTTTTGGTCGTATTCGCCCAACTCGGCGAGCTTAAACCCAGATTTTCCATTAGGCGCGTCTTCGACGCTATTTGAGCGCTGGCTGCGCATTTTCGGTCATTTTTTTCGTTCTTCGTTGGAAATAGCTCGCTATTTGCGCCTCATTCACAGAAAAACCACCTCGAAAAGTGCATCCACCATCATCTCAAATCCCAATGGAAATTCTGGGTTAAATTCAAAAAAATACTGTAATTGCTTGCATCCAATCGCCCCGCGCCTGCGTAGTGTTTAATGGATACTAATGATAACGATGAAAAACCATTCTTATTGTTGTGAGAGTAGAATGAAGTTAATCCTTTATTCAACGTGTAAATTGCCTTAAAGCAATACCGTAAAACTCATGACAAAATTGCAGAAAATAGGTCAAGACAAAGGATTTAATTCCGAACATGAAGAATACATGCGAGGTCTTGTGATTAGCATGGCGAGGCGCGACTCAGAAGCTGAGCAATCTCTTTCGTCATTGTATGACCTCACTGTTAGAAGAGTTGCCGCAACAATTGGCCGATTTTTATCTGATCGAGACCTCGTTGCAGAACTTACGCAAGATGCTTTTTTTCAAGCCTGGAATCAGGCGCATTTGTTTGACGCAGAGCGTGGAAATGTATTGGCTTGGTTGCTGATTATTGCCCGGTCAAGAGCACTCGACGCCAGGCGTCGAAAAAATGCGCAGCCCATTGTTTTTGATAGTGATGTAGCAGACGCGATGTTAGCAGTGGTAGCAACCAACCAGCCGTCAGGTGTGGCGGCTTTGCAAGTAAGTCAGGAGCAACGATTGATACAGGATGTAATCTTGACGCTTAGCCCTACAGCTAGGCACATTGTGGCGCTGTCCTATTTTGCTGGACTTAGTCATAGTGAAATTAGTGCTCAGCTTGAATTACCACTGGGAACCATCAAATCAACGTTGCGGCGCGGATTGGCCGGTTTGGCAAAAGAATTAGAGCGTGTTGCACCAGGGATTAGCCTGAATTTTGGGCTTGATCATTCGGACAACGAAGTTTGCGTAGCTGAATAAAACTGTAACATTTAGAAGACAATACAATGAAAAAGCAAGAATACGTGGAGTTTCAGGGCCACAACGCGGACGAATTACCTCAAGCATGGCTTGGATTGATAGGCCTTGCGACAAGTGCCTGCCCTGACTTCCCTCTCAGCGATAAAACTGTCGCCAATATTAAAGAAGGATTAATGAGCCGGTTACGTACTTCCAACCTGACGCCGGCTGTGCGCGATCATCAAATAATTCTGAAAGATGCAGAATGGCAGATTGTTTCTCCCAAACTCCAGGTTAAGGTACTTCGAAATGATGGAATCACTATGTCATGGCTTTTAAAAATGTCGGCAGACACGACACTTTCGGCACATGCCCATGACGATCTTGACGAAGAATGTTTGGTGATGCAGGGATCGATTCGTCTGGACGGGAAGACTCTCTTTGAGGGCGATTACACGGTCGCCGTTAAAGGAACTACCCACCAAGATGTCTACAGTGAAACTGGATGTATACTTTTCCTCAAGAGCCCCGCATCACATGAGAAAGACCTGATGGCATTATGTTAAATGTAAAGTGTGAGAAATATTCTGGCTGCTTATCCATTGTAAAAATCAGCGATGAAATAGGTAAGTGAATACATAGTCAGATTCCCAGACCCTCCGGGTTAGAAATTTACTGGAAGGCGTCTCAAGCCCCGAATCTATCAAGAGAATGCGCGAGCGAATATTGATAGTAATGACGATGATCCCAGCAGTTTTTATCTCTACTAAAACCGCAGTGGATCGCTTTCGAAAAATTCGCGCGCCACACTTCAATTCCTTGATTGAGTGTGAAATCGGTGTCCAAACTCCTCTTTTCCACCCCCGTCCTCAGCTAGCAGATCTCTTTTCTCAAGTTCCTAGACCCTCTTAGCTACGAACTTTTAATTTCTCATTTCTTATTTAGAACTCCGCTCCACGAAATCAACAAACGGCAATGGGGCTTGACTCCTGCATTTATCTGTATATACTCAATATGCTCAGTTAGATACAGGACTTCAAAAGGCTTCATACAATGACCACAGACAAACTTTTTCTCTCCAATCACGATAGTTCGCCGATGTACGAACAGATCATGGAGCAGATTACCACCAAGGTAATGGTCGGTGATTGGCGTCCAGGCCAATCTTTGCCTTCGATTCGTGAATTAGCGAGCGCGAGCAGCGTGAGTGTGATCACCGTTAAACGCGCCTATCTCGAATTAGAACGTGCAGGCGTGATCGTCACTCGGCAAGGCAAAGGTTCCTTCGTTGCCGAAACCCAGGATCTGGCCAAACAACTTGTTCGGGAAGAATTCGATGCGCACCTAATGAGCATGGTAGGCGCGGCGCACAAATTGGGAATGGGTGGCAAAGAGGTAGTCGAGCATGTAAGTGCTGCCATGGTCGCAACCACCTCCACCGCTTCTAAAGAGCCGTCCAACAGCAAAGCCATCGATGCTAAAGACAGCACCAACACTTCTTTGACAAGGATCATCAAATGAATTTGCAAACTGATGTTGCCATTTCATTGCGCGCAGTCCAGAAAACTTACGCTGACTTTGTGCTGCACCCACTTGATTTGGAATTGCCTGCGGGGCAGATTATGGGCTTGGTTGGTGCCAATGGCGCCGGCAAATCTACCATTATGCGTATCCTCATGGGCCTGATTCGCGCAGATGCAGGTGAAGTCGACGTCTGTGGCCATCGATTACCCGAGGCGCAGGTAGCAGCGAAACGGGATGTCGGTTATGCCTCTGAGGATATGCGCTTATATAAAACGCAGACACTTCGTTGGCATATGGATTTTATCCAAGGGATTTTCCCCGAGTGGGATGAAGCTTACGCTGGGCAACTGCTCAAGCGTTTTGATCTCAAGTCGCAACAAAAGTTAGGTGGTTTTTCTCATGGACAAAGGGTGAAAGCCGCCTTGCTTTTGATTCTCGCACGCCGCCCGAAACTCTTGCTACTCGATGAGCCAACCACAGGTCTAGACCCTGTCGCCCGGGCAGAAGTGCTTGAGGCTTTGGCTGATGTGTTGCGGGACGAGTCGCGGAGTGTGCTTTTCTCATCACATAATACGGTCGATGTAGAACAGCTTTCAGATTCAATTAGTTTTATTCACAAAGGCAAGCTTGTAGCATCAGAAGATAAGGAAACTTTCTTATCGAGTTGGCGCCGCATTATTTGTCATGGACCTTGGCAAGACGAGCTGAAAGAGATCCCTGAAGTGATCAGTGCGCGTCATAACGGCTCCATCATTGAACTCAAGGTGCGCAACGCAGGTGATGTATTCGAGACGCGTCTTGCACAGATGAATCTGACTGTGAATGCAGTAGAACCCATGAACCTAGAAGATATTTTCGTGACGAGCGTTCGCGCGGGAGACAAATGATGAGCACACTACTTCACAACAACGCGAGTGAAACGCAACAAACAAGACAGATGCTCAAGAGGCTCATTCTCAAAGAGTTCCACATATATCAAAAACAGTTTGCGGCCTACGTGATTGGTTTACTTATTGGTTTGACACTCATCGGCATGGCAAAGACGTGGGCATTTTATGCAGGGGGCATGATATTGCTCGTGCTCTTGATTTGTGTCGGTGGATTTGCGATTCAGAGTTCACTGCTCAATGAACGGAGGGAACACACCTTGACTTTCATGATGAGTCTGCCTATGACACCGATGACTTTTTTTTGGAGCAAAGTCTTAGCCAATTTGGTGCTTTATCTTGTACCTTTCGCTATCGTGTTGGCGGGAACTGCATTCTTGGTTCTGTTCACGCCTTTGCCAGACGGTATTTTGATTTGGTCGTTCTTGATCTACGGGTTTTTAGCAACGAACTTTTTCATTTCGCTGAGTGCGGCTTTGGTGCTGGAATCAGAAGGTTGGAATATTTTCGTCCAAATTGCGGTCTCGACTTTCGTCGGCCCTTTTATGGTCTTTATCGGTACCATTGATACTATCGGTAAAAAGATTCAAACCAACGAGGTCGTGTTGAGTCAGGAAGCTTTGGGCATTTTTGCTTTGGAGCTGATCGTCATGTTGTTGACACTAGCTTTTGCCCGTGCCGTGTATCGCCGCAAGGATTCCTTCCTATGAACGCCCCTGCACAGGTGCCAGAAGCGCATGCACGCTTTCACTACATGGACAATCTGCGCGCCTTAGCAATGTTGACGGGTGTGGTTTTTCATGCGGCACTGGCCTATAGCGTCTTGGCACATCCACTTTGGCCCACTGCTGACAGGGGGCAATCGCTTATCGTAGACGCGTTTGTCTGGTTCTTTCATCTATTCCGCATGCCCCTGTTCTTTGTAGTGGCGGGTTTCTTTGCCGCTTTGCTAGTACAAAAACGTGGCATGGGAGCCATGATTAAAAACCGCTTCATGCGGATCATCTTGCCCTTGATTGTGTTCTGGCCGCTTGTCTATTTCTCGATGAGCTGGCTCATTCGCCAAGCGATCGTGGATGTGGAGAATTTATCTCCCTTACTTCAAATGATTAAGCCCTGGTTAGCAAATCCTCAAGCGCCCGCTGCGCCGCCTACACTCGTACACCTCTGGTTTTTAGCCTATATGATGTGTTTTTGCATCCTCGTTTGGGTGGTATCTGTATTGGAATGGAGTAAACATCTTAGTTGGCTAGATGCGTTGACGCCAATGAAGAAGGCCTGTCTCGTACCGCTGGCCCTCATGCCAGCACTCTTTGCCGTACCCGCACCTTTTCCAGCACCGGAAAGCTTCTTCCCGCAATGGTGGGCGCTGCTCTTTTACGGGACATATTTCCTGATCGGATTTCGTCTATTTCATCAAGTTCGATCCCTAGATCGACTGCGCCCGTTTGCGCCTAGATTACTGCTGATATCGTTATTGGCGTTTACGCTGTTTCTTTACCTTCTGCAAACCAAGGGCATGACCAAGCCTGATCTATTCTTGCAAGCGATTCTGGTGCTTTTACAAGCCTACATTGGGTATTGGATGACACTTGTGTGCATCATCTTTGGCCAACGCTGGCTCGATGCGCATCATGGCTTTCTGCGTTATATCGCCGATGCTTCTTACTGGGTATACCTGGTTCACTTGCCATTGATCTTTGCCATCCAAATTCCCTTAATGGATGTGAACTTGCATTGGAGTGTGAAGCTAAGCCTTTCACTATGTGCGACTTTGAGCATCGCATTTCTTACTTACCACCTGTTCGTACGTCGTCGCCTGTTGGGGAAATTCTTAAACGGAAGTAACTCAAGTACTAAGCTCACAAGCATGAAGCCCCCTGCATCATAAATTGAATCAATCATGGTTTCTTACAAAGGCATAGTCCTTCGCGCATAGAATTAAGTGTCGATCCAGTCAGATCTGAAGGCGCAACACAGTAAGCGCAGCATCGTATCTACATCAAGCTTAGTTTTTCAAAAGCACTAGCGATGTCGTTGCAATCTTTCCGCAGCTTGACGCAGAGAGTTAAACAATTCAGTAACTTTAGGTGAGCGCGTTTCTCCAGCCATTCGCGCAATCCACCATGTACGGCTTGGGCTACTAGCAAAGT
>CAUPKC010000089.1:0-10610 GCA_963511665.1 uncultured Undibacterium sp. | reverse complement strand
TGTTTTGTTTGCTCGAGGTGATTATGTCGCGGCAACGGCTGCGTTTGAAAGTGCAGTGACTGAGGGAAAAGGAAATCCTAACGATGATCTTGGTTGGGCCAAGCTGGCAGATACTTTATCCTGGTTGCCAGGACGTAGTGAGGCTGCTAATAAGGCTTATGATAAAGCACGTTCCATATTAGAGGCCAAGCTTATCCAATCGCCAAACAACGTTGATCTGCTATCACGCATTGCTTTATATGCTGCAAAATTGGGGGCGGCTGGAGAGAGTCAAGTTAAGCTGCAAAGAGTGTTGACTTTGGCGCCCGATAATCCAGAAGTACAATTTCGAGCTGCTGTCAGTTACGAAATAGTAGGCAGGCGACAAGAGGCGCTAACCGCGCTGGCAAAAGCAAAGTCTTTGGGTTATTCAAGCAAAGCGATAGAGGCTGAGCCTGAATTGCTTGCGCTTAGGCGTGATCCCAAGTATTTGCAGCCATAAGCGTTGTTTCACGAATCAAACTACTTTGGTATAAATAGCTTAGTGGTTTCGTCGTTTAAGCGGTACCACCTACTTGCGACACAGTTGACTCATTCTGACATTTCATCGTGATTGTTATAAAATCCAGCCCAAACCTTTTAAATGCCGTCGCAGCGCCTCACTCGGTGTTTTTAGACGCGACGCGCATTGCTCTACCTGATTGTTAGCAAGTTGAAACTGCTCTTGAATCTCTTCCGCTGGAATTTGTTCCACGCGCCGAATTTGGCGATTGCTTTCAATTAACTTATACATGGACGGACGCGAGATTCCTAAGTCGTCGGCTGCGTACTGTATAGTCCATTGATGTTTTTCCATGGCATCGACCACATCTTGTTCAGTCAAGTCACGTAGCTTCTTGCGCTCGAGTAATCCCTCATTGCCTGGACTGACTTCTGCTTTCGCAGGACTTGTTATATTTCTCGGCGGCTGAAAATTAGCGGGGGCGCTGCTAGGTTGCCGCATTTCAGCGCTAGCGCTTGCGGACATTTTTGGGCGCTCGACCATAAGTGCCAACACCGGAAACTCACCCATTTGTATAGAAAGTAATGCACGTTTGAAGGTGTTGCCTAGTTGACGTACATTGCCAGGCCAATCGAAATTGAGCATGTCGCTAATCAAGGCATGCGGTATTTGAGATGCATCAATCGTGGTCAAATTTCTATTTTGAAGCAAATCCCGAATTAATATGCCTATATCTTCGCGCCGCGCACGTAAAGGGGGAATGCGAATAATAAAACTTTCCAAGCGGCGTAATAGCGCATGATTAAATGACTCATCATACAAATCTTGATCTGTCGCGGTAATCAGGCGAGCGGTTGAGCGCGCATCACGGGTAGCGCCCAGTGGTCGGTACTCGCCGTTTTCCAGCACACGCAAAAGCATAGGCTGGACTGTCGCTGGCGTATTGCCAATTTCGTCGAGAAATAAAGTGGAATTTTGCGCTTCGCTGAAAAAACCATCACGTGTCGTTTGTGCACCTGTGTATGCGCCTCGCGTTGCACCAAATAAGTCAGCCGCAGCAAGCGATTCATTTAATGCAGCCATGTTAACAGAGACCAGTTTGTGCGAATTGCGCTTACTTAAATTATGTATGCCTTGCGCCGCTACTTCTTTACCGGTACCAGTTTCACCTAACAGTAAGACGGTATTGTCATTGGTGGCAGCTAAGCGAATTAAATCGCGTGTCTGAATCGCGCTGCTGCCAACGCCAAGGAAGCCATCAACCGGATTTTGTTTAGGTAAACAACGCATCCAGTGGATGCAAATAAATACGGCTCTGCCTAAGCCAAGAATTGCGCCGGCCTCAATTTGTGCTGCGCTTATATAAGTTGGATCCCGAATCTCTTTGCCATTGATTTCAACCACCATACGACTGTTAGGAGGGCAAATTGTTATGCCATCACTTGTGTCGCGAACTATGCGTACAGGCTCTCGCGAAATGCCGCCATGCCCGATCGGTAAGGGATCGCTACTAATTTGTTGAAAAGTCGGGCTGAAGCGGCTGAGCTCGATGATCGCTGCGTCGATACCGCCAATATATTGGTCGCCGATGCGAGCCAAATCTGGATGCCAGGCGATGGTCATGCCTAGAAGGTGACGATTGTTTTGCGTGCTTAACGCAACGGGTGATGTGATTGTGTAATCAACGGAGCTCATTGGTATTGGTCAGGCAAAGTAAATTGATTGGGCGCAAAAAATTTTACGTGTAAAAAATATTTTACATGACAAGGACTTTTGCGCACGTGCCTTGTCCGATATTCATTCAGGTAAATCTCTATTATGGCTTAAGCATTGAATATCTATAACTCTTTTTTGCAAAAATATGCAACAAAATCGCATGAACCTCTTAGTTATACCCGATTCACTAGCGGCGGGTTGCGAAATACTACGGAACCTCGGGATTTAAGGCGTATTGGTGTAGACACATTCTTAATATTTGAAACATACCAGTCAACGGTACTGGTCTTTTTGTTTATTACTGCAATTTGTTTAGTTCACTCATATTGTGTTTTGATGTATTTAAAAAAGAATATTTTTACACGTCAATGTGCTGGCATGGGAATTGCTGAACTGTATTCATATGATCGTTACTGATCGATTTAATTTGAGTGCATTTATTTCAGTTTCTGTAGTTAAAGGTTCGTCATGGATATGCCTGACTCAGCAAAATTCGCAGCAGCAAAACACGTCGATGTACTGATACTCGGTGGCGGGCCTGCGGGCAGCTCTGCTGGATTAAATTTACTAAAACGCGGTGACTTGAGCGTGATGATAGTCGAGCGCGGTAACTACCAAGTTGCTAAGTTCGGAGAATCACTAACCTCTAGTGTGCGCTCAAACTTGGAGTATCTCGGGGTATGGGATGAATTTGTTGCCTCGCAAAATTTAGCACCGTTTTATAGTCGGGTTGCGTGGGGAAGTAAAACGCCAAAACAGATTGCATATATGTTCACCCCGAATGGGACAGGCTGGGAGCTTGATCGATTGGCCTTTGAGCGTATGTTGGCAGATAACTTTGTGGCACGTGGCGGTGAATTGCTTTGCCACAGCCAGGTTGTGACTTGTGTCCGTCAGCTGGAGCGCGGATGGCGGGTTGAAATCAAATCCGATGAGCAAGAGATGCAAACAATTTTTTGCAAGTACATTATCGATGCGTCGGGGCGCCGAGGTGTGATGCGGACCAATTTAAATCTGGCATTGACGGTGCACGATCGTTTGATCGGTGTCGCTTGCATTGGTGACTTGCCAAAAAACTGCCAATTGAAGGCAGAGAATCAAATTGAAGCCTGCGAATATGGCTGGTGGTATGTGTCATCTATGCCAGGTAATCGGGTATCGGTTGTCTTGATGAGTGATCCCGATATTGTGAATAGAATGCAGGCCTGTCATCCTGATGTTTGGCGTGCGTTGTTTGCGAATTTGCCCAATATAGAAGAATCGGTGCGCAGTGCTGATTTCACCGAAAAGCCACGTTCCTTCCCATGTTATTCCTCTTATTTAAGTGCCACAGGTGGAAAAGATTGGGTGGCTGTAGGTGATGCTGTTGCTTCCTACGATCCCATTTCTTCGACGGGTATTCCACGCGCACTATCGAGCGGAATACATGGTGCTTTTATTGCTGTGGACAGTTTGTTTTCCAAAGGTGAATTGTTGAGTACGTATGCTCAGGCAATTGAGCAGGATTTTAAACAATATTTGCAAACTCAATGGCAATATTATCAACGTGAAACACGCTGGCCGGAAGCGGTATTTTGGGCTAGGCGCAGAGCAGTCATTGGCATTTCCAAAGAATCTACTGTGCGCGCCACCCACCCTTATCAGCCAGGAATCACCCGTACACCAATACACTTAAAAGCAGTCGAGATGCACGATCTATGGCTGTTGTGTACGCCGGGTAAGCCACTAAAGCAAATTGTTGCGCAGTTTTCCGCTAAATATTTATATTTGCCTGAGACAAAAATAATTCTAGGCTTGCAGGAATTGATTGAATCAGGCTACCTTGAAATTTCGATAGATGAGGAAGAAGACTGCGTTTTCTTCAATACTGACAGATTGTATTTTAGTTAATTTATGCAACACGATTAAATCCTCGCATTTGTAGGTGTAGTTCAAGGCCGTCAAACCCAATCTTGTGTATGGGTACTCTGATTTATTGAGTATCCATACACGGTTCTCCCCGGGTTTGATCGTTTTGCCGGAACTGCTGGCGCAGGAGGCGTCTTGTTGCAGCTTTTTATTTAGGGTCATATCCCTCGCAGGTTTGCACTCCAAGCCTGCCGCAACACGGTAAAATAGCGAGATGAATACAGAACTCGCTACTAACCCTCAAATGGCCTCCGAGGCAAATATTATCAAACCTAAGCAGGTCACTGAGTTTCCCCAGTTCGTACATTTGCGCATGCATTCCGAATATTCGATCGTGGACGGCTTGGTACGGATAGACGACGTCGTTAAAGCAGCTGCAAAAGATAAGCAGGCCTCTTTGGCTTTAACGGATTTAGGTAATTTATTTGGATTGGTCAAATTTTACAAGGCCAGTCGCAGCAAGGGCATTAAACCTGTTGCTGGATGTGATGTTTGGATTACTAACGATAACGATAGAGATAAACCATCGCGCTTGTTATTGTTGGTGAAGTCGCGTCACGGCTATTTACGTCTATGTGAATTGTTGGCACGTGCTTGGCTGGAAAATCAGCACCGTGGTCGTGCCGAAATTAAATTCGAATGGTTACAAGAACTTTTTGAAACCGACAGCGAGCAAGGTTTGATCGCTTTGTCCGGCGCACATTTTGGCGACGTTGGTATTGCGATTGATAATGGCAATCTTGAAGTGGCAGAGCGCAATGCACAGCGTTGGGCAAGTATTTTTCCGAATCACTTTTATATCGAAATCCAAAGAGCTGGTCAGCCAAATATGGAGCCGCATGTGAAGCAAGCGGTCAAGCTGGCGCAGCGTTTGGGTTTGCCAGTGGTTGCCACGCACCCTATCCAATTTTTAAGTAAAGACGATTTCACGGCACACGAAGCACGTACGTGTATCGCCGAAGGCGAGATGCTGGCGAACGGCAGGCGTGCGCGCAAATTCAATGACCAGCAATGCTTTAAATCACGAGACGAGATGTTGGCCTTATTTGCCGATATTCCTGGTGCACTCGCCAACTCAGTGGAAATCGCCAAACGTTGCAATTTGAAACTGGAACTTGGTAAGCCGAAGTTGCCAGATTTCCCGACGCCAGAAGGCATGACGATTAATGATTTTCTGGTGTTTGAAGCAAAGCGCGGTTTGGAATTCCGTTTGGAGAATCTTTTCCCGAATCCAGAAAAACGCGAACAAAATCGCGAGCGCTACGAAGCACGTTTGAAGTTTGAAACCGACACAATTATCAAAATGGGTTTCCCAGGTTATTTCCTGATCGTTGCAGACTTTATTCAATGGGCAAAAAATAACGGCGTGCCGGTTGGACCGGGTCGTGGTTCTGGTGCGGGTTCCTTGGTTGCTTATGCGCTCTTGATTACTGACCTTGATCCGCTCCAATATAATTTGCTGTTCGAACGTTTTTTGAATCCCGAACGTGTTTCCATGCCCGACTTCGATATTGATTTCTGTCAGGAAGGTCGTGATCGCGTGATTCAATATGTGAAAGATCGTTACGGCAAAGAAGCGGTATCGCAGATCGCGACATTCGGAACCATGGCTGCTAAAGGCGCGATTCGCGACGTTGGTCGTGTACTCGATTTTGGTTATATGTTTTGCGATGGTGTGTCGAAACTGATTCCTTTTAAACCGGGCAAGCAAGTCACGATTGCCGAAGCGATCGTCGAAGAACCTTTGCTCGCAGAACGACAAGAGAATGAAGAAGAAGTCAAAACCTTGCTCGACTTAGCGCAACAAGTCGAAGGTATCACGCGTAACATCGGTATGCATGCCGGTGGTGTTTTGATCGCGCCGGGTAAGCTCACCGACTTCTGTCCGCTTTACACGCAGGGTGGCGATTCCGGCGTGGTGTCGCAATACGATAAAGATGACGTCGAAGCCGTCGGTCTGGTGAAGTTCGACTTTTTGGGTTTGACCACCTTGACGATTCTTGATCGTGCAGTGCGCTATATCAAAATGCTCGATCCAGCGATGGCGGAGTTTGATTTATCCAAATTGCCGCTAGACGATAGGGCTTCATATGAACTTCTCACCAAAGCGAAAACAGTCGCTGTCTTCCAGCTAGAAAGCCGCGGCATGCAAGGCATGTTGAAAGACGCGCGACCTGATCGCTTCGAAGACATTATCGCGCTGGTGGCTTTGTATCGCCCGGGTCCTATGGATTTGATTCCGGACTTCTGTAAGCGTAAGCACGGCGAAAAATTTGATTATCCTGATCCGCGCACCGAAGGTATTTTGTCTGAAACCTACGGCATTATGGTGTATCAGGAGCAGGTTATGCAGATGGCGCAGGTGGTAGGTGGCTACTCACTCGGTGGCGCGGATTTGCTGCGCCGTGCGATGGGTAAAAAGAAAGCCGAAGAGATGGCCGAACATCGCCAGATTTTCCGCGACGGTGCAGCTAAGGATGGATTGCCGCAAGAAAAAGCCGATGAGATTTTCGACTTGATGGAAAAATTTGCGGGCTATGGCTTTAATAAATCCCATGCTGCTGCGTATGCCTTGCTGTCGTATCACACTGCGTATCTGAAAGCCCATTATCCGGCTGCGTTTATGGCCGCCAATATGTCGCTCGCGATGGATGATACCGATAAGGTAAAAATTTTGGTCGAAGACGCGATTGATATCTGCAAGCTGAAAATGCTGGCACCTGATATCAACCAATCTGACTATCGCTTCATGCCAGTGGGCGAAACCGGCAAAAAGGCGACGCAAATCCGTTACGGCTTGGGTGCAGTCAAAGGTTCGGGGCAAAACGCGATTGAAAGCATCGTTACAGCGCGCAAAAATGGTGGACCTTTCAGCGATATTTTTGATTTCTGTAAACGCGTCGATAAGCGTCAGGTTAACCGCCGTACGATCGAATCTTTGATACGTGCCGGCGCGATGGATTGTTTAAAGCAAGATAGAGCAGTGCTGTTAGCGACTGTGGATTTTGCTTTGACCGTTGCAGAGCAGGCAGAAGCTTCGGCGAATCAAGTCAGCTTATTCGGTGACGATGATGACATGATTCCGCCGCCAGAGTATGTGAAAGCAGAGCATTGGTCTGATCGCCAGCGTTTGTTGGAAGAAAAGCAGGCGCTTGGTTTCTATTTGTCGGGGCATCTGTTTGATGCCTACGCGCCAGAAGTGCGACAGTTTATCAAGACCACTTTGGCGAAAGTTGAACCATCACGTGACTTGCGTTTGATCGGTGGCGTGATCGCTGGATTGCGAACGCAAATGACGCAGCGTGGACGTTTGTTGATCGTCACTTTAGATGATGGTACGGCGGTCGTCGAAGTCACGGTGTACGGCGAACTAGCGGAAGAGTTCAAAGGAATATTTAAAGAAGATGAATTCCTCGCTGTGATGGGCAAAGTGTCAGAAGATCGATTCAACGGCGGCTTGCGTATTACGGCCGAACGTGTGATGGACATCGGTCGGGCGCGGGTGCAATTTTCCCAGGGTTTGCGCGTCAAGCTCGACGCCCAGGCGGATACCAAAAAACTCGCAGAGATTTTGCAGGCACATTTGAATAGTGAAGGTTGCCCTGTGTTGATTGACTATGCGAACCAAGCCGCTGCTGCCGAGTTGTATTTATCGGATAGCTGGCGCGTTAATCCGGATGATCAATTGCGCAAAAAACTCGGTGATTGGTTAAAACCATCGAATGTCAAAATTGAATATGCCTGATAGACCAGATATCGCCAGTATGATTTCTTCTAAGCCCATACTTTCATCTTCAGCGAATTGGCAACAACAATTGCCGTCGCAGATTCTGTCATGGCTACCCATCACCTTATTTTTTCAAGTGGGATTGATGTATGCGGGCTTGGTTTTATTTCTAATTAGTTGGGCGTTGTCTGGCGATTGGCAAGACAAATTAAGCCGGATCAGATCGTCTGCTTTGTTTATACCCGTGCTTGCCTTGAGTATTGTTTCTATCAAACTTAGCTTTATTCACCCACGTCCTGAAGGTGAGTTTGCAGCGGCTTTTTCGCATTACCAAAGTTACTGGTTGTTATTTCCGATGTTGACACTCAGGCATGGCGCTTGGCAAAACAAAGCGGTCAAACATTTCTTTTTCGGCGCGGTGCTCGCAGCGACCTTGTTTTATCTCAATGCCGTCGGCGCTTTACCCGCCATTAAGCTTTTTAAGAGTTATGTTGTGTATGAAGGAAATAAGTCCATTTTGCTGGGCTTACTATTGGCGATCGCTGCCGCGTGGATGTTGCATGAATGGCGTTTGCGTAAAAATCATCATGTGTGGCGTGCGCTTAGTTTCTTTTATGTCGTAGTCGCTTTGGTATTGTGCACAAAATCACGTACCGCTAGTTTGTTATTTGTCTTGCTGTGCGGGGTTATCGTTTGCCGTAATTTCCGTTTTCGTTGGTGGCAGTTACTTGCTTCAGCAGCAGCTATTGCTTCTCTATTTTTCACGATCAACTACGTCACACATCTGCCATCTCCCGTTACTTGTCTGGCAAAACAAATGCATGATGTGCATAAGATGCATGGTGCGGAAATCATGCTCAATCGTGCAATTTGTACTGTCCATCAAGTACGTGATTTTGGTCAGACTAAGCAAGTCAGCGAGGATGGCATGCGTTTAGAGTTGTATATGAATACGTGGCAGATGATTACAGCTAGCCCATGGTTTGGACATGGCATAGGTAATTGGCTTCCCATGTATCAACAAAAAGCCCAAGGTCAGATCAGCGAAAAAATGACCACGCCGCATAATGACTATTTGTTGTATTGGTTTGAACTAGGGATCGGCGGTTTAATTACTTTGCTGGCGATCTGGCTTACCCAATTGCGGGTCGCCTTTCAGATGGTGAGCTCTGAACATACAGAACGAGCCATGTTAGTTTCCACGCTCACTATTGCAATGATGTTTGCCGCTTGTTTTAACGCAATCTTACGCGACGGCGTGTTTGCTTTTGCGATGTTGATCTTGCTGGCGATACTTATGGCGGGCGTCACGCGCACTGCCTTAAAAACGACATAAATTATGGCCAAACTGAACAAACCTATCCTGAAACGTCTGTGGGCCTCGGTCACGCAGTATCGCGCTTATTTGATTCTTACTGTGTTGACGATGTGCGGTACGGCCTTGACGGAAGTCGCTTTGCCTTGGGGTTTGGGTATGTTGCTCGATAACGGCTTTGGCCGCAGTACGGCAAATGGACCTGCGACCCAGACCATGGATTTTCCGCTTTGGTATGTACCCGCGATCTTGATCGGTATCTTCGTCTTTCGTGGTGCATGTACCTTTACCACCAGTTATTTGATGAGCCGAATTTCAGTGAATTTGCTGAACGAGCTGCGAGCAAAAGTCTTTGATAAATTATTGCATGTGCCTGTGGGTTTTTATCACGCCGAATCGAGTGGACGCATCATCAATACCATTATGTTTGAGGCGCAGCAAATCGTTGAAATGGTGAAAGTGTCGATCACAACTTTGTTCCGTGATTCGCTAACCGTCATGGTCTTAATGGGCTATCTGATTTGGCTCAATTGGAAATTGACACTCGTCACCATTCTTCTGATTCCCGGCATGACGATTTTAGTTCGTGGAGTCAGCAAGCGCCTGCGTAAATTAAATCACCAATCTTTGGAAGTCAGCGGTGAGCTAACCCAAGTCATTGAAGAAACTACGCGTGCGCATCAGGTGATCCGTATTTTTGGTGGGCAACAATATGAACAACAGCGCTTCGAAGAAAAAAATAAGAAGCTAGGTAGTTACACCATGAAAAGTACAGTGGCGGTCTCGTTCACTACCCCCTTGACACAGATCCTGGCATCAGTCGCCGTCGCTATCGTGATCATGCTCGCCTTGGCGCAAGCGCGTAAAGATGCCACGACAGTAGGGGACTTTGTGACCTTTATTACGGCGATGATGATGTTGCTGACTCCCTTAAAGCGCTTGGCGGACTTGAACGGCCCTTTGCAGCGTGGCATGGCCGCCGCTGAATCGGTGTACCGCATGGTTGATGCAATACCCGAAATTGAGAGCGGTCAGACGATAGCAGGACGGGCGTCAGGGCAGCTAGAGTTTAAGGAGCTGAGTTTTACCTATCCGGGACAAGAACAGCGTGCATTGAATCAGATTAATCTACATGTGGAAGCAGGAGAAACCATTGCCTTAGTGGGGATGTCTGGCGGCGGTAAGACCTCTTTGGTGAATCTGGTTCCCCGTTTCTATGAGCCAGATAGCGGTCAGATTTTACTCGATGGTATTGCGCTATCAGATCTGTCGCTTAAGAGCTTACGCCAGCAAATAGCGATGGTGAGTCAAAATGTAATCTTGTTTGACGACACAATTGCCGCGAATATTTCTTACGGTGATGCCAATCCAGATCCAGCTCGGATTGCTTATGCGGTTCAAGCATCCCACCTGCAAGATGTCGTCGATGAGATGTCAGATGGATTGCAAACCATGATAGGTGA
>CAUPKC010000088.1:0-11254 GCA_963511665.1 uncultured Undibacterium sp. | reverse complement strand
CCCCGACCTTCAGGCCTAAAGGCCACCACAACGCTTCGTCATACGAGCAAAATAGAAGCCAACCAAATACACAAATCACACGTGGGCAAAAAATCCTGCCCACCCTACGCTCCTGTTAGCCTGTTGTTTTGTGCTCTTGATTAAATTTTAGCAGCGCTCATCGTTTACAGGTCGGGTGTGGCCCGACAGCCACTCACTTTTCTTGCTTCGCCAAGAAAAGTAAGCAAAAGAAGGCGACGCAGGCGTCACTGCCCTTCGGGTTCCCAATTGTGCAATACAAAAAATGGGAAAGCCTTGAAACTCGCTTCGCTCAAACACAAGGCTTTCTTTTTCCATTTTCTGTATTGCACAATTGGCAGTGCCACATGCGGGGAGGTCAAAGTCAAAAACAACGACCTCCAACTACTAATAGAAAAATGAATTAGCGTTGAGTTTGATTGTTTTGATGTTGGGGTTGAGGTTGTCTTTGAACTTGAACTTGAATTTGACTTTGAACTTCATCCACTTCTGACACTGCCAATTGTGCAGGACAGAAAATGGATAAAGAAAGCCTTGCTGTTTGAGCCAAAGGCGAGTTTCAAGGCTTTCCCATTTTTTGTCCTACACAATTGGGAAGCCGAAGGCCAGTGGCAGCGTGGTCGCCTTTTTTGGGTTACCTTTTTTGGCGAAGCAAAAAAGGTAACTAGCTGTCGGGCTACCCCCGACCTGTGAACGTCAAATTTGTATGAAGGTGCATGCCAAAAACGAAAATTCAGTGTCCCGCTCGCTAGAGGTTAACAAGCGAAAACCGTGACTGAAGCGGTGAGCGGTGGGTTACGCTATCGCTAACCCACCCTACGAAAACATTACTACTTAGTAGCTGTCGGGCTACCCCCGACCTACAAACCGACGAGCAAGCCAAAACGTTAAAACGAAATACAAAACAAAACACAGCGCGGGTTGCACCCGCCCTACACTTTACCTCAATCAATCCGACCAAATTCCTGCTGCATCCACTTCAAAGCAGAAGCCTGACTCAACTTAAAATCCGGCCTCACTTTGATTTTTGCAATCTGCTCCCCTTCAGGATCAAACGCAGTCAAATAAGCATAAGGATCATCTTCATCCGGAATGATTTGCAAACAGATCTTGTAATCCATCTCCGCACCACTCACGATCAAATTCTTATTCAAAGTCGCATGCAATTGTTGCTCATGACGACGGACGAATTCGTTGGCGGTTTTTACTAAGGTATTGAATGCATTGTGATCTAAAGGCTTAGGATTTTTTTTATCGCGTCCCATCGTCCACGGCCCGATCAGGGCTGGTTCTGCCTGACCGTCTTTATACATGGCGACTGCCCAGCCATCGTCATCATCATTCTTAATCACGCGTGCGGTCCACTCTTTGGCTTGCCACACACGGGCTTCTTGTATCAATTGAACTTCTTGATCTGACATGGCCACGATCTCTTATTTCTTCGCTGTGGTTGGTTTTGCGGCCGGTTTTGCAGAATTAAAGACTTTAACGATACTGACGCCTTCACTACCAGTGTCACAGGTATAAGCGCCATCTTTTAACTGTACAAATTGTTCCGCTTCCAACTCGACCACTTGTCCGTTGACGTTCAAAGCGCAGCTACCGGTCAACACATAAACACGAAAGCCATGTGAAGCTTTGATCGTGATGCTTTGATTGCCTCCATAAGTATTGCTGTAAAACTTATAGTTTTCTGAAGGACGGTGCTGTTGGCGTACGCCGATTTCGGAGATGCTGGCGTCTGAAATATCAGACCAGAATTGAACTTGTGACATGGGAATTCCTTGAGAATAGTGTTGAAGTGATATTTCTGTTGTACGCTGCTTTTGGCAAATCGACTCGATTTACACAGAAAAACTGAGGTAAACCATGCAAAACAGCGAAGAAGATGCCGCAGTATACGTGAAATTAATGATTCCCGACCAAGGCCCCAAGAAGAAACACTTTCACTATTGCCAATTTACTCTCTAAACAAATGCGTAAAATTTCGGCTTACCAACAGCTTTTCAGGACGACCTTTGATCAATATTTCCATGCGCTCTGCATCCAAACGTTCAGCTGCTAAGATAGCTTTGGTGTTAACGATGGTGGAGCGATGTACTTGCCAGAATTTTTCACCGTCTAAGCCATCGATTAAGTCTTTCAAGGCAGTGCGGATCAAGGCTTCGTAATCCGCGAGTACCACACGGGTGTACTTCGTATCCGATTGAAAAAACAAAACCTCATCGACATCGATCAATTTGATCTGTTTACCTACTGTCGCTTTGATCCATTTCATTTTTTCTTGCTTGACTGCGGTGGTGTTTTGCAAGCTTTGCTGCAAACCGCTTAATAAGCTAGATAGATCACTTGGGACTGCATTCAATTTTTCTTTGATGCGTTCTATGGTTTTTTCCAGTCTTTGTTCTTGCACTGGTTTTAATAAATAATCTATCGCTCCAGCGTCGAAAGCCTCAATCGCGTATTGGTCGTAGGCAGTGATAAAGACGATATGCGCCGCCTTGCCTATCTTTTTTGCGACGTCAACACCGGACATGCCAGGCATGCGGATATCTAGAAAGACCACATTGGGTTCATACTCCAAAAAACCGTCCCAGGCATCATTACCGTTCTCTGCCACCTTTACGATATCCGCGTTTGGCCAACATCTTTCCAATTGTCCCAACAAACGATCACGCATCAATGGCTCGTCTTCGGCAACTAAGATTTTTATAGTCATTGGATCATCCTGATTAAAATTAGTTCGTCGCACTCTGCACAAGCGGCAAGGAGATTTCTGCTATGACGCCGCCCGCTGCTGCCTCACTAATATCGAGTCTTGCTTTATCTGAATAGGCGAGGCGCAGGCGATCACGAATATTTTGCAATCCTATTCCGTTACTTGGTTTATCACTTAAACCTACCCCCGTATCTTGCACGGTAATACATAGGTCACTACCTAAGGCCTCTGCGCTGATATGGATACTGCCACCGCGAATTGATGGCTCCAGTCCATGCTTGATCGCATTCTCCGCCAAGGTGAGCAACACCATGCTTGGAATTTTATGGCCGACAAACTGTATCGGTAAATCAAGGCTGAATGTCAAACGATGCGCCATACGTACTTGCATCACTTCCAGATAAGCTTCCACCATGGCGAACTCTTCTTCCAAGGTGATTTGCTCGGCGCGCATTTCACTCATACTGGCACGTAAGAATACGATCAAGTTGGCGGTCAACTCAGCGGCCTTTGATTCACCGTGCGGCCCCTTCGTGCCTTGCTCTGCTAACTGTTGTACTGCGCCCAAAGTATTAAAGAGGAAATGCGGCTCAATTTGAGCTCTTAACAATCGCAATTGAGACTCACTGAGTTCACGCGCGACTTTTTCGCGTTCAGCTTCCCATTGCATTTGTGTGGCGATACGTTCGTAGCCCATATTGCGCCATGCGGAGACCAACAGCAGTAGCAATCCATACAAGACGCTAATGACGACACATACTAATAAAATAGTCGGTGCGTGTTCCTCCAATAAAGGTAACACCGGTTTATTTCGTACAGTTGCGCCTATCGCAAAGCCAACAAACGCACCGCCAAAAAGACTCAAATCAGTCAACAAAAGAAGTTTGTATTTCTTCTCCGCGATCTGACGATAGTTAAACCAAATACCTGTTATTGCGGCTAACAAACCAAAGCCTATCGTATTCGCAATCGCCACTGACAAGACGATCCCAAGCTGAGGTTTCCAATAAACCATCAGCAAACCTATGACAGAAAAAATCACAGCACTTATCAGCAACGCGCGCCACAAGCGCCACCCTTGATAAGTGCTGCAAAATTCATGTAGTTGCTGGCGTTCTATGGTCGTCAACTGCGCCAAGCGCAGTGCGACTTTTTTGTTCAGAGTACCCTGTACTTGCTGCGCCAACTCAGGATTGAGCATGATCGCCAACAATTCATCACTCCATGCCTGATACCAGGCGGATAGCCGTCTCCACATCTTCATTTCCTTCGCGTTCTGTCAAAGTAGGATAATGCTAAATCACATCACGCATGCTTTCCAATCAAATACGATCAATGACGAAAACCTTAGGTTCAAATACGATTATTCTAGATTTTGGATCACGCAGTTTGAAATGACACTCGCCAATTACTCAAACTGTTTCGCGAATTGAGAAAATTGCTCAGTCAAGCTTGTGACTTGCTGACGTAATGTCTGTACTTCATTCTCTAGCGCTGTTATGCGATCCGCATTGGTGCCGCTTGCCTCATTCCTATGCGATTCCATGGGTCTGGCTGCAACGGCCTGAGCATCTTCTTCGGTGCAACTCAAGAGATGTACATAGCGTGCTTCTTTGCTGCCAGGTGCTTTCGCCAAACGAGTGACCAAAGGTGGGTATTTACCCATCAAATAGTTCAGACTTTTCTCGACTTGTTCTACCGAGGTAAATTCAAACAAGCGTCCGCAACGATTGCGAATTTCACCAGCGGTCTGCTCACCACGTAACATCAAAGTGGCCAGCACCGCCAACTTATCCTGATCGAATAAATATTTAATCCTGAGTCTGTGCTCATACTTCGCCACACGTGCACCCGCCTGATGAATGACACCTGCCAATTTTTTTAACACCAAACGATCGATAGCTTGCACTACGTCGTCTTCCGTCAAATTCATTACTGGATCACGACTACTCAGTTGATTGCAAGCGTTCACCAGCGCATTGAGTGACATAGGATAATTGTCCGGTGTTGTGGCTTCTTTTTCAGCAAGCGACGCTAGCACCCGCACTTCAACCCCATCCAATAGTGTCGGATTGTCCGTTGTGACTGGCTGATGTACCGTGCCGCCATCCATCGCTAGATTCGAAAGTTCTTGATTCATGTCAATCCCACCGAAGGTTTTAAATATTCTTTGAATTTTACTAGTATAAAGGTTTACTCAGTAAATTCTGTAAGCACATGCCAAGTTGTGCGTCGTGTTTGACGTCTCTCAGCGATAAGCGTCGAAAGATATTCTATCTGACGTATTTCTATACTGGCTTCAGTCAGGCAAAAACTGACAATATCAAATTGCAGCATGATCTTCTGTAACAAAAACGAAGAACCCGAGGAAAACCATGAACACCACGACAATACTTACGACTAATACTCGTTACCATAAATTGACGATAGGTCTGCACTGGTTGATGTTGCTACTCTTAATCGCCGTATATGCCAGCATGGAGTTGCGCGAGTTTTTCCCCAAAGGAAGTGATCCGCGCAAAGCAATGAAAATGTGGCATTTTATGCTGGGCTTATCCGTCTTAGCATTTGCCCTAATTCGTCTATTGGTGCGCGTCACCAACCAGACGCCGCCGATAGTGCCTAGTCTGCCGAAATGGCAGGCAATCATTTCGAATGTGATGCATATCGCCCTTTACGGACTGATGATAGGTATGCCGATTGCTGGTTGGCTCATCTTGAGCGGCGAGGGGCAAGTTATTCCATTCTTTGGTTTTGAATTGCCCGCCTTGATTGCACCCAACGAAGCACTGGCTGATCAGATAGCAGAGCTACATGAGACCTTCGGACAAGTTGGCTATTTCCTGATTGGTTTCCATGCATTGGCTGGCTTGTATCACCATTATGTCGTCAAAGACAATACTTTACGTCGCATGCTGCCCTGAATCTAGAAACGCCGTCGTAACGCAAAAAAAATGCCGGTCAACCTAACTGTTTACCGGCATTTTCTTCTCAATTTTCTGGATTTATTTCTGCACAAAACTCTTCTTCAAAAAATTAATCAAGGGATTAATAAAGCTTGGATCTAGATAAAGATAGGGATCGCTATACGAGGCCACCTGCTGCTTCAGATCCATAGGCACTTGTTTCAAAATATGATTCATCCCTTTGATCACATGCAATTGCGCCATGGGTTGCGACTTAGACAAAAGGAGTGCCTCACTGACTGATACTTGAATATCGGTATCGCCCTGAAAAATCGCCACGGGCATTTTGAGGGTCTTAATGACATCGACAGGTATCACGTTAAACCAAGAGATCAAATAAGGCTGCACGCTGGGTCTGTACAAAGCTAACAAGGGTGCAGGAATTTCTTGCACCAATTCACCTTTTTCTAATTTGCTCAAGATGGTTTCGTTTAGCTTCAATAGATCTGCTGAAAGTTTGTCCTGCAATTGCGTACGCAGAATTTTTGAAGCAGATCGCGCTGGACCAGCTAAGGAAACATAGGCGGCGACGTCACTGCTTTGCGCGGCTAACATGCCGACACTGGAGCCTTCGCTGTGTCCAACGATAGCCACACCAGAAAACCGCGGATCTGCATTGAGTTGCTTGACCCATAACTGCACATCGGCGACATACGTTTGGAAACGCAACCCTTCTTCAGATTTACCGGCTGCGAAACTTTCACCAACACCACGCTTGTCGTAGCGCACACTGGCAAAGCCTGCAATCGCCAATTCTTCCGCCAGCATCTTTAAGCTATCATTTTTTCCTTGTATTCCGGGACTATTGCCGTCTCTATCAGTCGGTCCCGAGCCAGAAATCAACAAGATCACGGGCGGTTTGACTTTATGCCCAGGAATTAACAAGCTGCCATACAGCGTATTCGCGCCTGCGCCCGATGTGACACTCGACTGTATAAATTCGGCACGTACCTGAACTGAAACGCCCAGAGCAAATATCCAGCAACAAAGGAATAAGGCATTTTTTAGTTTCATATGCTTCACCATTCAAATCGACTATGACAGTTTTTACATCACAAAACTCTACCTTAGTTTTAGCATAAATTCTAGACACCTATTTTCAACTCAGATTTTCCATTAGGATTTGAGACGATGGTGGATGCACTTTTCGAGGCAGTTTTTACGTGACTGAGGCAAAAATAGCTCGCTATTTGCAATGCAGAACGAAAAAGTGACCGAAAATGCGCCGCCAGCGCTCAAATAGCGTCGAAAACGCGCCTAATGAAAAATCTGGGTTCAATAGTGGCGCGAACACACGAAGCCGCCTATGCCGGTGCAATTTCGCGCCGCCACCTGACCTGACTTCTTCGAAGCACTCCATATGAGAAAAATCAATCTATTTAGTCTCAGTGAATTACCTAGGCAAATTACCTAAGTACATTACCTAAGTACAGCCAAACCTAATTATTTGATCTAACTTTAAGGCTTAACTAAATTTAATTGGTGCGCCAAGTTTTTAAACCACGCGCAATGCGCTCTACGGCTAGCTCTAAACGGCTCAGATTTTGGGTATAAGCAAATCGCACATGTTGATGTGACTGATGCTGACCGAAATCTAGCCCGGGGGTGAACGCGACAAATTCTGTTTCTAAAAAATGCTGACAAAAGGCGTTTGCGTCCCCGCCAAATTCGCTGATGTCGGCATACAAATAGAAAGCGCCTTCTGGTTCAACTGCGATTTTAAAGCCAAGGCTTCGCAATGCGGGCAATAAGAAATCTCTACGCCGTTCAAACTCATGACGGCGCTCTTCAAATATCGCGATGGTGTCTTCTTCGAAACAAGCAAGTGCTGCATACTGCGCAATACTAGGCGCGCTGATGTATAAATTCTGAGCCAGTTTTTCCAGCTGAGAAACAGCGTCTTCCGGTGCAACTAACCATCCGAGACGCCAGCCTGTCATGCCAAAATATTTGGAAAAACTATTCAGAACAAACGCCTCATTATCAACTTCTAATACGCTATTGGCGTCGACACCGTAGGTCAGTCCGTGGTAAATCTCATCCACCACCATATGCCCACCTTGAGTACGAATTGCTTGCGACAATGCTTGCAATTGTTCACGGCTTAGCAAAGTTCCTGTGGGGTTCGCCGGAGATGCAAGTAAGGCGCCGACGGTATCTGCATTCCAATTCTGTGCGATTAAATCTGGCGTCAATTGATAGTTTTGTTGCGGTGTGACTGGCACTAATTGCGCCGATGCTTCGATCAAACGCAGAAAATGCCGATTGCAAGGATAACCAGGGTCGGCCATGAGCCAATGCTTACCTGGGTCGACTAACAAGCTGGTGGCGAGCAATAAAGCACCGGAACCTCCTGGTGTAATTAAGATGCGGCGTGGGTCAATATTCAAACTATAACGCTGCTGGTAAAAGCCACTAATCGCCTCACGTAATTGCGGCAAGCCTCGTGCTGCTGTATAGCTGGTTTTACCTGCAGCCAATGCAGCCTGACCCGCCGCTATGATAGGCGCAGCGGTCACAAAATCAGGCTCCCCGATTTCTAGGTGAATTACATCGTGTCCAGCCGCCTGCAGCTCATTGGCACGCGCCAGTAAGGCCATTACATGAAAAGGTTCAATCGCACGACTGCGCGCGCTATAGGTCTTGCCAGAAGTAGTCATATCAATGCCTGAATTAGAAAATCGAGATAAGTCGATGTACGCTTATCGCAGAGGCACAGTGTAGTGACTAAATCTTGATTTGGGAAATATGCAAAGCTAATTGCACCATCACGCGAAGTTATATGGAAGGAATAGTAAGCAAATTTAGATTTTAAATTATCCTTGCTTACTTATGCTTTCTCCAATAAAGACAAAGCTTCATCATATTCATATTGGGCAATATGCTGGTTCAGCTTTTCTAACAGCGTACCATCCAATAAACGCATTAAGCTTACGCGATGTTCTTCAAAAAACTGAGGGCAATCGCCGCTGTAATTGGCAAGCATTTCGCGCAATTGCTGCAGGACGTCCGTCAGCATGTCGTGACTGATATCTGCAGTGCTTTCAAGTTCACTCGCCGTCGGGTGATACACCGCAAGCTGCTGTACTGGCAGTCCTTGTTGCAGCTCGACCAGCACCAGACTTAAAGACTTATCCAATCTTTGCCATAATTCTTGCACCTCTTCGGAGTTCATCGTCTCCGCCTTGGCGGTATTCAGTGAGCACTCCAATTGCATTGCATCAAGTTGCACTTGCTGCGCACCTATACTGCCAGCCAATCCTTTTAAAGTATGGACCAGCATTGCTGCCTGACTTACTTGACCGCACGCCATTGCAATACGTAATTGCGCTGTCGTATCGGTTTGCCCGTCAAGGAAGCGACGTAAAACTTTTAGATACAGGTCGTGTTTTCCCATCATCTGACTGAGTCCCCGCGCACTATCAATATGCTTCAGGCAGCCAAAGTCAAATCTAGTGTCGTCAAACTTTTCGTCACACTTTTCATCACGATTTCCATCACTACTTTCTTCACTAGAAGCGTTGCCATATGCTGCCAACTCTTGTTCCACCTGAGTGGTCTCCACCGTACTCGCTTTATATTCTAACCAGCGCGCTAAAGTAGTGAACAAGGCATTTGGTTGCACCGGTTTCGCCAGAAAATCTTGCATCCCTTCGTCCATGCAACGTTGCCGCACATCCGCCATCGCATGAGCCGTCATCGCGATAATAGGCACGTGATTCAGATGTGGGTTTTGGCGTATCTGCCGCGTCGCCTGGTGTCCATCCATGCCTGGCATTTCTAGATCCATCAAAATCAGATCATAGTAATCATAGGCAAGACCGTCCAATTTATCCAAAGCCTCTTGCCCAGCACCAGCAAGTTCCACTTTGATCCCTACTGTCGCTAGCAATTCCACCGCAATCTGTTGATTGATTTCATTGTCTTCAACCAGCAATACTCGTGTATCAGCATATTGGTACTGCGCACTGGAAATCGTTCTTCCTATCTGTAACAGCGCCGTTTCACTACAGGTATGGAACGGCAGAAAAAACTCAAAATTAGATCCCGCACCTAAACGACTTTGTACTTGAATACTGCCGCCCAGCAGTTCAACGAATTGGCGTGAAATTGACAAGCCCAGACCAGTACCACCGAATTTTCTGCTGGTGGAGCTATCGGCCTGATGGAAAGCAGAAAATAGACCTTGCATCTGAACTTCATTCATACCGATACCCGTATCACACACGGAAAAATGCAATTCCAAGTGTTGCTCTTCGGGGTTAGTCATATCAAAGTCTTCGGCACTACGTAAATCGAGTCCGACGCGAACCCGACCCGTTTCGGTGAACTTGATCGCGTTGTTGACTAGATTAATCAGAATCTGTCCCAATCGCATAGCGTCACCGACCAAAAAGCGTGGTATGTGCTCAGGGATTTGTATCTGCAACTCCAGTCCCTTGTCACTGGCTTTTTGTGCAGTAACCATATGCACATGAGAGATCACATCATCTAAGGAAAAGGGACTGAAATCAACTTCCATTTTCCCCGCTTCAATTTTAGAAAAGTCGAGAATATTATTGATGATGCCAAGTAAAGCATTGCCAGCATCATGAATTTTACTCAGATAATCTCGTTGTTTAACCGTAAGATCGGTGCGCAGAGACAAGTAAGCTAACCCGATGATCGCATTCATGGGCGTACGAATTTCATGGCTCATGGTAGCGAGGAATGCGCTCTTCGCTTCATTCGCCAACTCGGCCATTTCACGTGCATGCTCTTCAGCAGCAATTTTCTCCGCCAACATTTGCTGATGTCCGCGCTGCGCTTCGGCTTGCAAATCTTGATCCAACAAGGCAGCAGTACGCGTGATAGAGCGGACTTCATCCGGACGATATTGATTAAAATCGAATTTGCCGCCTATCAACAGAAATCCTGTTAACTGCCCTCGATGAGTGAACGGCACCAGCAGTGCATTTTCGCCAGTCAGCCCTTGTAAAGAAAGCGGCAAGCGCGAACTAAGCATGCGCGCCAGATCGCCCCCTAAGGCATGAATACGATTTGGTACTTGAGGGAAATCACCCGCAATTAAATTACAGAATCCTTCATGACAGTTATAAATCGCTGTGTAAGCGCCTCCTGAATAAGCACGTAAAGCATCCAGATAATGCGCAGCTAAAGCATCCTGTCCTGTGACATTCGCCGCATTTGCCACTGCAACTTGCAATGCTTCTTCTTGCACCCGCCATTTAGGATACAACCAGATTCTGACCAATTGTTCGGCCACTGCTCGAAACGGTTTGTACAAAGCAATCAAAATCAAACCGCATACGATATCAAACAACAAGCTTTGCCACCGTACTTGTATGCTTAATAATGGCGCGGCTAAATACTGCATCACCACGAGACAACCAATGATGCCGCCAGTCACCAAGGCATAGACGCTAAAACGATTGATAGCAAAACTAAAATCGAACAAGCGATTAAGCAATAAAGCGTAACCTAGTCCACAGTAGGCTAAGAAAAATGATGGAAGAATTGAAGAAATCAAAATAAGCGACTGCACGTTCTT
>CAUPKC010000087.1:0-11643 GCA_963511665.1 uncultured Undibacterium sp. | reverse complement strand
TTGTACTGAAATTGATCTACCATTCGAGTTAAGTGAGTATGGTTCCGGCGCAGCACATGCCGTCGATACACCTGAATTTCTTGCCTTGAATCCGAATGGCATGGTGCCCGTCATTCAGGATGAAGGTGTGACTTTATGGGAATCCAATACGATTTGCCGTTATCTGGCGACGCGTCATCAACGCTTTGATTTGCTACCGCAAGATGCGATGCCCCGCGCTCAAGTGGAAAAATGGATGGATTGGCAGGCCACGGAATTAAACAGTGCCTGGCGCTATGCTTTTATGGCAACGGTCAGACACAGCGCTAACCATAAAGATCCTGATGCAATTGCACATAGTGTCAGAGAGTGGAATCGCCATATGGCGATGTTAGATCAGCATTTGCAACATACCCAAGCTTTTGTAAATGGCGAACAGTTTTCCCTTGCCGATATCGTTTTGGGTTTGTCGCTGAATCGTTGGCGTTCGGCACCGATTGCGCATGCCCATTTACCGGCCTTAGAAACTTATTTTGAACGCCTATTCATGCGTCCAGGATTCTTAAAATACGGTGCGAACGGTATTGCTTAGCCTAAGTTGATGCACACCATGCAGCTGCAGACGAATCACTTTTGCGGGATAATTCGCCTCCCCATCTTTAGAAATTAATACAATGAGCTTTGCTACCTGGTTTTCCTTTTTCTGTGCCGCGTGTTTGATCGCTATATCACCGGGTTCTGGCGCGATTTTGTCTATGTCACATGGACTCAGTTATGGTGTCAAACGCGCTAGCGTCACCATATTGGGTTTGCAGTTCGGACTGTTATTGGTGTTGATCGTCGCTGGTGCTGGCGTTGGTTCTTTATTGCTGGCATCTGAAACTGCATTTGGCATAGTGAAAATATTAGGTGCTTTGTATTTAATTTATTTGGGCGCCACTCAGTTCTTTAGTCAGCCGCAGGCGAGTGCTGTGGTGCAGGACGCCCATGCCGAGGCTCACATCCCAAGTTTTCGTCGTCGTGTGCTGACGGGATTTTTGACCAATGCCAGTAACCCCAAAGGGATCGTGTTTATGGTGGCGGTTTTGCCCAACTTTATTAATAGTCAGTCTGCTTTGTTACCACAATTGACGATCTTGGCCATCACGATGGTCGTGATCGACACCACCGTGATGCATAGTTATGCCTTGTTAGCGTCTTCCTTGCAAAACTTAATGCGGGATGTGAAAGCGCAGCGTGTACAAAACCGACTATTTGGTGCGGTATTGGTGTTGGTTGGTGCGAGTTTGTTTTTTGTTAAGCGAGATACCAAGCTGATATCTTCTTGAGTCGGTCAGATCGTACAGATGTTCATATTTTGAATTCTTCTGTCGTACTATTTCCACTACTACCGATAGTTGCAATATTGCACCTAAGGAAAACAGAAAATCTGGGATAATGAGTATTCATTGTTTCTTATGATTATCAATTTGCATGCGTTTTGAGACGATTCCTGAAGAACCCGAAGAAATGAGCGATGCCGCTTTGGCAAATCGTCGTTTAATTGGCGGTATTTTGGTGTCATTGCTACTGCATGCGATCGTATTGTCTTTGCAATTTGGTATTCCGGGTTTAGATTTACCCAGCCTAGAGGCACCGTGGAAAGAGCGTCGTACGGCTATTGAACCTCTGCAAGTCGAGATCGCTAGTCCCGCACCGCAAGCTTTACCGATAAAACCTACACCATCTGTCACCACGCCAGAACTATTTAAGTTACCAACGCCAGTACTTCCAGCGCCTATACCGAAAGCAAGTGTGCCGCCGCATAGTGGGATTCAATTGGTGGCGCCATTGGCAAAAGTTGAACCTGTGGTGGTAAAAAAAGTCGCTAAGCCTGCTAAGTCAAAAGCACAAACCGGTACACCGCCACCGCGGACTGTAAAGCGGGTATTGCCACCTACCGAATCTCCAACTCGCATCATCGCCCAAGATCAAATCAAGAATGATGATTTTGTCGTGCCTTTGACCAGCGAAGAAGAAGTACAACGTCGTGCGGAAGACAAGAAAGAGAATAAGCAGAAATCGGAAGCGATTCCAGAGGATGCCATCATCGATAAGAATGCTGACCCTGAATTGATCGCTGAGCAAAAACGCCAGGATGAGTTGAAAAAAATAGAACAAGAAAAAGTGCTGCAGGAGCAGAAACTTGAAGCCGACGTTCAGCAAAAGAAAATAGCGCAAGCAGCAAAAGAGAAACTGCGCCAACAGGAAGAGCAGCTCGCACAGCAAGTTGCGCAGCAAAAAGTTACACAAGAAAAAATGGCGCAAGAAAAATTAGCTCAAGAAACGGTTCAACGAGAACGTGAGCGGGCTATCGAAGAGATGTTGCGTGAAACCAAGCGCCAGGAATTGTTGACGCAAGAAACTTTAAAGCAAGAAGATCAAAGACGACAGGCCGAACAAAAACGCTTGCGTCAATTAGCACAAGAACAAGAGCAGCAAAAACAAGAAGCCATGGCTCAGGCGCAATTGCATCAGAAGCAGCAAGAAGAATCTGAGAAAAAGCGTGCTTTAGAAATTGCTGAGCGCAAGAAGGCCGAAGAGCTAGAAACACAAAAGCTCGTCGCCCAGAGTGAGCAAAAACTACTCGAGCAGCGTGTTGCCGAACAAAAGGTCTTAGAACAAAAACTAGCAGAGCAAAAGCTGGCAGAGCAGCGTGCTAACGAACAAAAGATCGCCCAGCAAAAAATAGCGGATCAAAAAATAGCAGAACAAAAGCTAGCAGAACAAAAAGCAGCAGAACAAAAACTAGCGGAGCAAAAGGCAACTGCGGAAGCGACCGCGCGTGCCAACGCAGAACGTGAGGCCGCTGCCAATGCAGCAAACGCTGCTAGTGCAGCACGTTTGGCTGCGGGTAAAGGGAATGCTGACAGCACAGGGCAGGGTAAGGGCGGTAGTAATAATGCAGCAGGAAATGCTAGCTTAGCGCCTAGCCTAGGTAAGGGCGATCTCGCCAGCCGTTTGCGTGAACAGGCACGTAGCGGAGATTTGTTTAAATCGGCACCCGCAACGCCCTCAAATGGCAAATTGCAGGACGACAGTCGCGCACGCCGCCGTAGCTTCCTCGGGGCTTATGATAAAGAAGTGCCGCTGCGTATGTATGTTGATAGCTTGAAGCAAAAGATGGAACGTAACGGTAATTTGATTTATGAAAAACGTTCACTCAGCGATATCGAACACAATGTCTTGATCAATATGGTGATACGCAGTGATGGCTCGATAGAAGATGTGACCATCATGCGCACCAGCGGTAATCGTGCAATTGATGAGAAGGCCCGTAACATCATTATGGCAAATGCCCCGTTTTCTGTTTTCCCTCCAACGCTGGCGGCGAAGTATGATGTGATAGAAATTCAACGAGTCTGGAGTTTTGGAGATCGTCTGCGTATTCTGGAAGATCTTCCACCTTCATTTTGATCTTAAAGTAATCTAGAGCGAATCTAACGCTAAGCGAGAAAATATGCGTATATTGATGACGGGTGGCACGGGATTAATCGGTCGCCGCCTCTGTTCAGCATTGACCGCACGCGGTGATCAGGTCACTGTATTTAGTCGCCGTCCACAGCAGGTCGCTGCTTTGTGTGGTGCGTCGGTAAAATCAATCCGCAGCCTTGATGAGTACACCGAGGACACGGAATTTGACGCAGTGATTAATTTGGCGGGTGAACCTATTGTCGATGCTCGCTGGACTGCGCAACGCAAACAAACCTTGCTCGATAGCCGGGTCGCCTTGACCACCACTTTGGTGCAAAAAATCAACCAGGCAAAACATCGACCTCAAGTGTTACTGAGTGGTTCCGCGATTGGTTATTACGGCATGCATGAAGAACAAAGCCTGACCGAAGATGTAGCTTCAGGTCATGATTTTTCTGCGCAATTGTGTGCCGCTTGGGAGCAGGCAGCATTGGTGGCGCAAGACGCAGGCGTACGTGTGGTATTGCTACGCACAGGTTTAGTCATGGATGAAGCGGGTGGGCTTTTAAAGAAGATGTTATTGCCGTTTCGTATGGCGCTGGGCAGTCGTTTGGGTAATGGCAGGCAATGGATGAGTTGGATACATAGGCAAGATTATCTGCGCGCGGTCTTAACGTTGTTAGACGATCAAACAGCGAAAAGTGCATTTAATTTGACTGCACCGCAGCCTGTGACGAATGCGCAATTTACTCAGACTTTGGCAAGTGCGGTGCACAGACCTGCTATCTTTTTTGCACCGGCGACCATTTTAAAGGTGGCTCTCGGCGAGCGTTCCGATTTACTTTTATCGGGTCAAAAAGTCGTACCACAAGCTTTGTCGGAGCGTGGTTTTAAGTTTGAGTTTGCTGATTTGACTTTGGCGCTGCGAGACTTGCTCAAGTAGTGATGGGGACTTGATGGAGCGACCAAAACGGCAAATTTGCCCACAATGCCTGCGTGCTAGCCCCGCTTGTATTTGCGCTTGTGTCCATCAAGTACAAAATCAAACCGAAGTACTCATTTTGCAGCATCCTGCCGAGGTCAGTCATGTCAAAGGCAGCGCACGTCTGCTGCATCTGTGCCTGCCGAATAGCGCTATTCTGATTGCTGAGGTATTTGACGAAGCGGAGCTTAAACAAGCTTTAGAACGAGATCAAAAACAAAGTGTTTTGTTGTATCCAGATACGACAGGTTTGACCACCGCACCAGAGTTTTTGGTGGAAGAGGGCAGTGCTGTGCGTTTAGTCGTCATCGACGCAAGTTGGCGTCATAGCCGGCAAATGCTCTTAAAGAATCCCTTGCTGCAAAGCTTGCCGCGATACGCATTGCGTGAAGTGCCGGCCTCACGCTACCAAATTCGCCATGCGCATGCCGATGATCAGTTATCCACTTTAGAAGCCTGCACTTATGCTCTGATGCAGCTGGAGAAAGAGGCTTCAAAATTTGAATCCTTGCTACATTCTTTCGATGCATTTAACGAGATGCAGATTAAGTTTGGCGTGAATAATTTGTTGCGCAATAGAAGTAAATAGTTACATGCGGGTGCAACTAAGCTCAATTAAGTGCCACTAAGAGCAACTAAGTCGCATCACACCTACATCAGTACATTAATCATCGCATTTCCTATTCCTATCAGTGCCGAGCCTGCCAGTAATCCAGCCGCAACCGCCTGCATGCCATCGACCCATACTTTGTAGCCCTTGCTATCTTTTGGGCTGTGTTTATGTTTTCTGTCCATCAACCAAAACACAAACGCGCCTATCCACATGGCGAGCACCGCTTCTGGTGGTAGTACTACGCCTAAGCCAATCGAGACGGCAGAGATAGGGAATTTACCTTTGCTGATGATGGTGGCGATCTCGAAGATGATGGCAGCGATGGCGGCGATCACGATGGAGATAATCGCGCTGTGGGACAGATTATTGAAACCATGCCCGATCAATTCTGCCACGCCTTTCCATTGCATCGCTGCGGGGAAGGCGAACTGATCGGTGACGATGGTTGCGGTGTTGCGTACACCATTGGCGTCCGGCGGTAAGAACAGTAAAAAGTACACAGGAATGCAAGCCAGCGTGCCGGAAAAAATACCGATCAAATGCCCTATCACTTGATGCCGTGGTTTGGCACCCAGCATATAGCCCGGCTTAATATCGGATAGCAGACTGGCGGCGCTGGAGGCGACTTCGGCTGACATCCCAGCGGGAATGAGATTCGTGGCAGGATTGCTGCGATCTAATGCACCCATAGAGAATTGTGTGATCTTGGATAAACCACTGGTCGGTATCCAAGAGGTCAAGGCCATAGAATTAATGCAGATCACGGTCAGCAAATACACTAACGCTAAGGAAATAAAGGCAAATAACCAAGGCACACCAAAGAAAGTATGGGTTGCCCACACACCTAAAAAACTAAAGACAGGCACACCGAGGTAAGAAATCCATAATGGCACTTCGATATGCGCGAGTACGTCTTTACCTTGATCTATGTTGGTTTCTTTTTTGAACAGTCGCGATAGACCCTTAAAAATTTCTGGTTTGGCGAGCAAGCTGATCAAGGCCGCCACCACCATGATTACGATACCCCACCATAATGACCATTGATTCAAAATTTCTACGCGTGACAGCGGCACTAATTGACCATCGAGTCCCATGCGCGGCGCAATGTCACCACGACTAATCATGATGGGGCCAAGAATGGCAAAATTTAATACCGTGCCGATCAGGCAACTGGTTGCAACCCGTATGCCCATCAAGGCACCCACGCCAAGCATGGCGGCGTCCAAGGTAAATCGTAAACCCAAAGTTCGAAAATCGACACCCAGAATTTTGGGTATCCATAATTCATATTTCACCGCTGCCAAATAATAGTATGTATCCAGTCGTTCTTTTAAATACCAAGGTTCGCTCAAGCCTGCCCACTGATCCAGTCGCAAGAGTTTAAATTGCAGTAGCTTCATCCAGCCATCGCTCAAAATCAATTGCAAAGCCGCTGTCCATAATGTGACTTTGGCCAGCAATTTCGCTTTAAAAATCCCGCTGCCAGCATCGCCGTTATATAAAGTATCGAGCACTACGCCACAGGCATTGCCTTCGGGGAAGGGCAATTGTTCTTCATTGATAAAGCGCCGTTTAAGCGGAAAGGCGAGTAATACGCCAAGAATCGCGATGATGACCATCCAAATCAGCATTTGCCACCAATCGGGAATAATGTTGGTGATCATCATATAGGCCGGCAGGCAAGCCACCAGAGGCATTGTCATATAACCTGCCGAAGTCGCTATGGATTGTGTACAGTTGTTCTCTAGGATCGTGAAGTCTTTGGTAAGACCCGCGCTTTCCAGTGCTTTGAAAATACCAAATGCCAGAATCACTGAGATCAGATTGACACCGATAGAAATGCCGGTTTTGGCTCCGATGTACATTGCGGTAGCAGATAAGATGCCACCCAGTAAAAAACCCGATAAGCCCGAGCGCCAGCTCAACTGCGCCATATCACCCCGATAAACCTTTTCCAACCACCACTGATCTTTTTGATGGCGGGTCCAAGTTTGTACCTGTGTCTCGTTCAGCTGTTGAATTGCCAAGATAGCCTCCAGATTTTCATTGTGTTTGAAGTATCTAGGGCAGTTGTAGTGTTGTCAAGTTAAGTGGGTTAATATGCCGCTTACTTTTTTAGTATTAAAAAACATTATCGCAGATGATAAATACAACTTTAGTAGGTTCTTTTCGTTGGGCCCGTTTGATTCTTTGGTGCCTGATCGTATTGTGTCATTGCTTGATCGTGGTTTTTCTGGGCCGTACAAACTTGTGGACGAATACGAAGTTTTTGAACTCGGTAATGACTATCGTGCCGATCAATCGCTTACCGCCATCTGATTCGGTGCCGCTAACCAAGCTTGCTACTTCGAACAAGAAAGAGCTCAAACCGCCAGAGTTACAAACCTCACCTAATAAGTCCACTAAGACGGTCGATACCAATGTCAGCGAACAAGCTCCAATGGAAAAAGGAAGTAAAAACGAATTTGCAAGCGCTTCATTAGCTGGTTCTGATTCAGGTAAAAATTTGGCGAGCTTAGGTAGCATCGCGAATCGCTACCAATTGCAGGTGCCCAAATCCGTCGCCGAAGAGACACTCACACTCACACCCGCTCAGCAAGCAGCGCAAGATGTGCGTTCGAATTCTGCCAAATTAACTAAAAGTGAGAAATTTTCGGTGGCTATGGGCACGCTAGACTGTGTTTTTCAGGCACGTCTTGCTGATGGCAAAGTTGCGCGCGAACCGGGCAAGTGGGTCGTGGTGGTCGCTCGCTCTAACGTTACTTCTTTACCGCTAGCAACATCACGCTATTGTGTCAGATTGCATCAGGCAGAGGATGCAAACGGGAATGATTTAACGGCGATTAGTTCGGGTATCAAAGGGAAGTTGTAGGAGCATAATTCGACGCAAACTCGACGCAAACTTGGGTCGCTCGCTATGCATAAAAAAAGCCTCGTTACCGAAATAACGAGGCTTCTTTTTTGAAGCAGAGAACATAGAACGCAGGGTTCTGGTTCGGCAACTGCCTTTTACAGCATTACATCATGCCGCCCATACCACCCATGCCGCCCATGCCACCCATATCATGACCGCCACCACCAGCTGCTTTGTCTTCTGGCAACTCAGCAACCAATGCGTCAGTTGTCAAAATCAAACCAGCAACAGATGCTGCGTTTTGCAATGCAGAGCGTGTTACTTTAGCTGGATCGAGAATACCCATTTCGATCATGTCGCCGTAAGTGTCGTTAGCTGCATTGAAGCCGTAGTTGCCAGTGCCGTTGACAACAGCATTGATGACTACACTTGCTTCGCCACCCGCATTTGCAACGATTTCACGCAATGGTGCTTCGATTGCTTTCAAGACTAATTTGATACCTGCATCTTGATCTGGATTGTCGCCTTTGATCACGCCAGCTGCTGCACGTGCGCGGAGCAATGCAACGCCACCGCCAGGAACAACGCCTTCTTCGACCGCTGCACGTGTTGCGTGCAATGCGTCTTCAACGCGTGCTTTTTTCTCTTTCATTTCAACTTCAGTAGCAGCACCAACTTTGATCACTGCAACACCGCCAGCCAACTTGGCAACGCGTTCTTGCAATTTTTCTTTATCGTAGTCAGATGTCGCTTCTTCGATTTGCGCGCGGATTTGCTTTACGCGGCTTTCGATACCAACAGCAGGACCTGCACCATCGATGATGATAGTGTTTTCTTTGCTGATTTCGATACGCTTCGCTTGGCCCAATTGTTCCAAAGTTGCTTTTTCCAAAGTCAAACCAACTTCTTCTGCAATCACTTGGCCGCCAGTCAAAATCGCGATATCTTCCAACATCGCTTTACGACGATCACCAAAACCTGGCGCTTTAACAGCAGCAGTTTTCAAGATGCCGCGGATGTTGTTCACCACCAAAGTTGCCAATGCTTCGCCATCGACGTCTTCTGCGATGATCAACAATGGACGACCAGATTTTGCAACTTGTTCCAATACCGGGAGCAGATCACGGATGTTAGATACTTTTTTGTCGTACAACAAAACAAATGGGTTATCCAAAATCACAGCTTGTTTTTCTGGATTGTTGATGAAGTACGGTGACAAGTAGCCACGGTCAAATTGCATACCTTCGACGATATCCAATTCGTTTTCCAAAGACTTACCATCTTCAACTGTGATCACGCCTTCTTTGCCGACTTTGTCCATTGCTTTAGCAATGATGTCGCCGATGTTTTGATCGGAGTTTGCAGAGATAGAACCAACTTGAGCGATTTCTTTGTTTGTCGTTGTTGGGCGAGCGATGTTTTTCACTTCCGCTACCAAAGCAACAACTGCCTTGTCGATACCGCGCTTCAAATCCGTTGGATTGAAACCAGCAGCAACATATTTAAAGCCTTCGCGAACGATAGCTTGTGCCAATACAGTCGCTGTTGTTGTACCGTCACCAGCATTGTCAGAAGTGCGTGAAGCAACTTCTTTTACCAGCTGCGCGCCCATGTTTTCCAGGCGATCTTTCAGTTCGATTTCTTTAGCGACTGAGACACCGTCTTTAGTCACTGTAGGCGCGCCGTATGAACGCTCTAAAACTACGTTACGACCTTTAGGGCCCAAAGTTACTTTAACTGCGTTGGCCAAAACGTTAACACCGTTAACGATTTTTGCACGTGCGTCATCGCCAAATACAACTTGCTTAGCTGCCATAATAGAATTTCTCCAAAATAAATGTAAAAGTGAATTGGTTGCGGTTCAATTACTTCTGAACGATTGCGAAGACGTCTTCTTCACGCATAACCAACACTTCATTGCCGTCAACTTTGACAGCCTGACCAGAATATTTGCCGAACAAAACGCGGTCGCCGACTTTAACTTCTAAAGCGCGCACTGTACCGTCTTCCAATACCTTGCCGTTACCTACCGCCAGTACTTCACCTTGATCTGGTTTCTCAGCTGCTGCGTCAGGCAAAACGATACCGGATGCTGTTTTTGTTTCTTGATCCAAACGTTTAACGATAATGCGATCGTGCAGGGGACGAAGATTCATACTAACTCCTAAAAAAATTACAAAAGTAAAATTACCAAAGTAAACAAAATGCAAAAATGTGAGCTTACGTGTTTTGCGCTTTGTGCTGTGCAGCCCACTACATGGGAGCAGCACAAGCCACTTTCAAGCCCTCAATTCCACAAGGGAATATGTTGCCAAAAGTAAATGCTAGTCGAATTGTTAGCACTCTCTCTCGCTGAGTGCTAATTATATGGGCGGGGTGGGGCTTTTTCAAGGAAGAAAGTTGAAAATAGCGGTTTTATTTTAAAAATCAGAGGCTTAGCCTAATTTTTTGAAGATGCACGGTTCACGATGCATGTCAAAAGCGATACTCTTTCGTTGTTTTCCTAGATCGCTATACTATCCATCGGACTCTTCACGCCAGCGCCGCCAATTTTTAGAACATGTGTATAGATCATGGTCGTACTGACATCAGCGTGACCCAATAACTCTTGGACTGTTCTAATGTCGTAGCCCGATTGAAGAAGGTGCGTTGCAAATGAATGTCGTAATGTATGTGGCGACGCAGGTTTATGAATCTGCGCAGCCTCCTTGGCGAGCTTAAAAGCCCGCTGAAACGTGCGGTCATAAAGGTGATGGCGACGAATGATTTTACTGCGCGGATCAACAGAAACGGTCGCTTGCGGAAATACCCAATGCCAAGCCCAAGTTTGTCCAGCCGAAGGATATTTTCTCGCCAGCGCATATGGCATTTCAACGCCTGGCAAATTGTTCGCTCGGTCTTTTGCCCAGAGCGTCTTGGAACTGATTAGCTGTGTCTTTACGTGCTCGATTAAACTCAATGGCAACATTAAGGCGCGATCTTTGTTGCCTTTTCCGGCTCTTACAATGATGGTTCTATGAAGGAAATCGATGTCCTTCACGCGTAGCTGTAGTGCCTCATTAATACGCATGCCTGTGCCGTATAAAAGTTGAGCTAATAAGAGGTGTTCTCCAGATAAACGGGAAAAAATCGCCCGAACTTCGTCGCTCGACAGCACGACAGGTAGGCGTCGGGCTGTCTTTGGTTGACCGATCTCTTTTAGCCAAGGCAAGTCAATACAAAGAACCACCTTGTACATGAATAAAATGGCAGAAAGCGCTTGACGATGAGTGGACGGCGAAACTTGCTTATCGTTTGCTAAAAAACTCAGAAAAGCTTCGACTTCAGGCGCGCCCATCTCTTGTGGGTGTCGCAATTTGTGAAATCGGATGAAATAGCGACACCAGTACACATAGACTTCCTCAGTGCGCAGGCTGTAATGCTTATAGCGAATTGCTTCCTTGACACGGTCAAGAAGCTTGGTAGAATGCAGCTCCATCGTCATGACGCTTTCTATAGAAGTTTTAGTACTGTATAAATGTACAGTATATCTCGGGAAAGCTATTGTGCAAAAGACTTTGGAGAATATCTATGAAAAATGTTATGCGACAAGTTGCTTTTTCGCCCGTCACCATGACGCCTATATCTAGTTGTGCTTAACAAAAAAGGAGCATTTATGAAGTTCTGTTTTACACCGGTTGTCATCGCGGCTATTGCCTTGTCGGGCTGTGCGGCTATTCAAACAACCCCTCAAGGTGCAGCAGTTGAGCTTGCGTCTGAAAG
>CAUPKC010000086.1:0-11663 GCA_963511665.1 uncultured Undibacterium sp. | reverse complement strand
TTCATGTCCTTATTTGTCCGATCATTGGCACAATCACGCCAAACAATTTAATAAAATAGGATTACACTTCTCATCAATATTGAATTTTGTGATTTTCCTTGTTCATCTACACTGAAAGCCAAACCATGCTCCAACTGCGCCCTAACTGCGAACACTGTAACAAAGATTTGCCACCTACCTCCACCGAGGCACGCATTTGTAGTTTTGAGTGCACTTTCTGTCGGGACTGTGTTGCTGATGTCTTGCAAAATGTATGTCCTAACTGCGCTGGAGGTTTTGTTCATCGTCCAGTACGACCTCTGCAAAATTGGAAGAATCAGAACAATCTACAACAATACCCAGCTAGTGAAATGCCCGTTCTGCGACCAGTTGATGCCAGTGTTCAACAGGCTCTAATCGCGCTTGTGGGTGACTTATCACCGGAAGCACGTTAGTATCATTTGTTATATTTTACCGCGTCATCCATTCAAACGAAATCGAAAAAATTTATGTCTCAAAATGGCCTAACACCCTCACAAATTGGCATCGCCATGATTGTTATTATCTTATGGGGCTTGAATTTCGTTGTGATCAAGGTCGGACTCCAAGGCATTCCGCCATTTTTACTTGCTACGCTACGCTTTGTTTTTGTCGCATTTCCTGCCATTTTTTTCCTAGCACGCCCACAAGTACCCATCAAACTGCTGATCGCCTATGCTCTCACCATAAGCCTCGGCCAGTTTGCTTTCCTCTTTTCAGCTATCGCTGTTGGCATGCCTGCAGGATTGGCCTCATTGGTTTTGCAAGCACAGGCGTTCTTCACGATCGGCATTTCCGCTTTTGTCTTTGGTGACAAACTTCGATTCAGTAATGTCTGCGGCATGATCGTTGCCAGTATAGGTCTCTTTTTGCTGGGTAGTGCGGGCATTCAGGCCAATCCTTTGCATTTTAGCATCGCGGGATTTGTACTCACTTTATGCGCCGCGTTATCTTGGGCCTGCGGCAATGTCATCAATAAGAAAATGGGTTCGGTCGGCGTCCTTAATTTAGTAGCCTGGAGTGCCTTGGTACCTATCCTGCCTTTTTTCGCACTCGCTATCTGTTTCGAAGGTGCATCCACAGTGTGGGACAGTTTAGTACACATACAAATCAAATCCATCGCGGCGATCTTGTATTTGGCAGGTGCGGCGAGTTTGATTGGCTATACCTTATGGGGAAAATTGCTTGGAGGTTTGCCGACCCATTTGGTCGCGCCCTTGAGTTTATTGGTGCCGGTCGTGGGTCTTTCTTCAGCGTGGATACTCTTAGATGAAGTGTTAAGTCAGATGCAGATGATTGGCGCGCTGATTGTTATGGTGGGTCTCTTGATCAATGTTTTTGGCGCACGTTTTATGCAGGCTATAAAAGCGCTACAAGGCGCCAGAGCGCGGTGATCAGTATGAAAAAACAAGTCATCTATTTCTTACTAATGCCGGACACACTGCTCATGGATCTAGCAGGTCCTGCCGACGCGTTTTTGTTTGCCAATCGTCACCAAAAAAATATTCATTTCGAACTTAGATTTATTGGCGCTACATCACAAATCAATTGTTCGATCGGTTTACAACTAGGTCCCTTGCAAGCGCTTCCTGATAAATTGGAAGACGATGCCATGCTAGTAATACCAGGCATGGTAGGAATGCAGTTTGACTATCAAGAACCCAATATCGCTGCCAGTATTAGTTGGATGCGAACCTACATTAAACAGCAACGTGTAGTGTGTATTTGTGCTGGGGCTTTGCCTGCCGCACAGGCTGGATTGCTTAAGGGGCGTCAAGCGACCACCCACCATGCACACTGCCAAGACTTGGCAACAATAGACTCCAGTATACAGATCGAAGAGAATCGGATTTTCGTCCAAGATGGGAATGTGTTTACTAGCGCAGGGGTGACAGCAGGAATCGATCTCGCGCTTCATCTCATCAGCGATCTCGTTTCGCCACAAACGGCAATCGCTGTGGCGCGCGCCATGGTGGTGTACTTACGCCGCAGCGGCAATGATCCGCAATTATCGCCATGGTTAAAGTACCGCAATCACTTACATCCCGTAGTACATCGCGTGCAAGACATCATTCTTAAAAATCCTGCACATCCATGGAACTTGGATGACTTAGCAGCACAAGCTTATACCAGCACAAGACATCTAACGCGATTATTTAAACTGCACGCGGACGTTTCAGTACAAGATTATTTAACGAGTTTGCGCCTCTCGTTGGCCGATCAAATGCTGAGTCAAACCACTTGGTCGATAGAGCGCGTCGCCGAAGCCGCAGGTTTTGGATCAGTGCGTCAATTTCGACGGGTTTGGCAGCACACCTATCAATCTCCCCCATCACATCATCAGCGCCATTAAGGAAAATCATGATTAGCAAATCCACAGCACTTCTTTTGATCGATGTCCAAAAAGCCTTTGACGACCCATCGTGGGGCAATCGAAATAATCCACAAGCCGAAAGCAATGTCGCGAAACTGCTCGCGACCTGGCGTAGCCGAGACCTTCCTGTTATTCATATACGTCATTGTTCAGTGGAGCCCAATTCCACGCTGCGGCCAGATCGCCCAGGGAATGCCTACAAAGACGAAGCACTGCCATTTCCTAGTGAAATTGAATTCACCAAAACCGTCAATAGCGCTTTTATCGGCACCAAGCTTGAAGAATATTTGAGAGCACAAAAAATCGATAGCTTGGTCATTGTTGGTATCAGTACCGACCACTGTGTTTCTACCACAACACGAATGGCGGGTAATTTAGGATTTGAGAATTTGTTGGTCTCCGATGCGACCTTCACCTTTGATCGAAAAGGTCTAGACGGCACACAACATCGCGCCGAAGACATCCACCAAATTCATCTGGCTAGTTTGAACGGGGAGTTTTGTAAGGTACTTCCAACTTCAGCAGTGTTGGAATTGATGTGTGATTGAAGCGAATACGGCTTGTCGGTCTCGTTTTATCCGTTCAAACAAGGCTATTACTTGATATTGTCGCGCACTGGCTGGCAAGCTATTCCTGTACGCCAGAACAGATCAGCGAAGCCCGCGCCGATGCTTTGCGCTGGGCTTTGCAACGCGGCTCGCGTTCAGGTCGCGTGGCGTGGCAGTTTGCCCGCGATTATGCTGGTCGAAACAATTAAATTTCTCCCTTTTTTTTCTTCCATCCTTAGAGAAATAAAACTATGAGCATAAGTCCGATCAATGTCGCCGTCGGCATTTTGATGAAAGCCAATGGCGATGTCTTATTAGGACAGCGACCTGAAGGAAAACCGTACGCTGGCTATTGGGAATTCCCCGGCGGCAAAGTCGAAGAGGGCGAAGCGATTCTGGATGCGCTCAAACGCGAATTCATGGAAGAACTAGGCGTAAAAATCATCAGCGCCGAGCCTTGGTGCGGAGTTGAGCATATTTATCCGCATGCTCATGTACGCTTACATTTTTATATTTCAAGGGTATGGTCTGGTGAACCGCAAGGCCTGGAAAGACAGGCATTCGCGTGGCAGGGAACGGTGGTGGTTGAGCCTTTGTTGCCAGCGACCATCCCCTTACTTGAGTTCATTAATCAATTGCGTGAGCAATGATCTAAACTCAAGAACGGATAAATCCTGCATCTTTGGTCACTTTCTTCAAACTGATCCATAAGTTGATAAATTAAAATGCTATTGATCAGCCTGCGAGACCAGTGAAGGTTTTTTGTTTCTTCTTGATATCATTTTCTTGAGTCTGACGACGACAACAATAGGTCAGAAAAGTTTCATTTAAATCGTGTAAAAAAGCCTTCATTAAAAATAATTTAATGTCATTCAAATTTACTTGTTGTATAAAAGAGTGACATCCCGTTTTGTCTTTAAAAATAGCCTGTAAATAAAGACTTTTACTTGCCCATCCTTTTTTAGCTGTTTAGTATGTTTGCTCCATATATGTAGATATGTTTTTACATATGGAATTTATAAAAACATAACAAAGGATGGCAATGATAAACAAATACAAACAAACAGCTTTCGTAAGACGGTCTGCAATCGCCTTGGCTATTGGTATGTGTTTTGCGACAGCAGCAATGGCGCAAAGCTCAGACGGTTCGATTTTTGGGCGCGCAACAGCCAATGCAAAAATTACGATCACCAGCTTGGATAATGGATCTAACCGATTAATTGACGCCAATCCCGATGGAACTTTCCGAATCGCGAAGGTCAGTCCAGGTAAATACAAAATTCTTTCCGGCGGTGTTGCCCAGGAAATTGAAGTTGTTATTGGCTCGGGCACAGAAGTCTCCTTATTGCCGTCAACGAGCGTTGTCGTCACGGGATCGCGTACTCGTCAAACAATTGATGTTTCCAGTGTTGAATCCAATACGGTATTTACGCAAGCTGAAATTCAATCCATGCCTATTCCTCGAAGCGCGACCGCTGTCGCCATGTTGGCACCAGGAACAGTGCAGGGTGATTCTGGCTTAGCAAATTTGCCGTCGTTTGGTGGCGCCTCCATCGCTGAGAATGCCTACTTTATCAATGGCATGGATGTCACCAATGTGAGAACTTTGCTTTCTTTTGCCAATCTCCCATTCGACGCGATTGAGCAGCAACAAATTAAGACTGGCGGATACGGTGCCGAATACGGACGTTCATTAGGTGGTGTGATCGGTTTGACTTCGAAACGCGGTTCAAATACATGGAAGGGCGGCGTTGGTGTTATTTATTCGCCAGATTCCTTCAGTGCGAAGCCTACCGATATTCGAAGCAAAGAGACGCCAAGTACTTGGTATTTATTTTCTCGAGGCAACACATCTAGTACGACCGAGGTGAATGCGAATCTGGGTGGACCTATCATTAAGGACAAACTATTTGTTTGGGGTATGGTGACGAGTACTAATTCATTCTCGGATAGCTTTGGTCGTACTTCAAGTTCTGCATCCGAATCAGGACGTCCTAACGGCATGCTTAAACTAGATTTCGTCCCCAATGGTGATCATCGGTTTGAATTGACTGCAATTACAAATCATTCAAAAAGCCATAGTTTCTCTTGGATACCAAGACCTTATCCACAAGAATATGCATTAGTTCATTTTGGTGACCCACTGATTAGTTCAAACAAAAACTTAGCGAATATTTTCATCGGTAAATACACTGGCTATCTCACGGATGATTTATCGGTTTCGTTCTTGACTGGTGCGACAAATGCGTACACAGGATTGACAAAAGGCGCTTCAGCAACACGTACCTACGAACCGAATGCGCCGTGTCCTTATGTGACAGCCACTGACATTACGAATAAAGTGACCTATCCCGGTTGCTATGTATTGCCTGCTGTTGCAGCGAGAGATGCTGTAGAAGAAAACTTTGATAAGCGGCGCAGTAACCGATTAGATCTGGAATACACCATCGGCAACCATCGAATTACTGCCGGTGTGGATTTGCAAGATTGGAAATCGGGTATTGCTGGATCTCGCAATAACTCGGCTGGTAAAACTTATGCCTATTTAGTTTCCAAAACAGGCGAGGTGAACTTGGTGAAGAATGCCGTAGCTCCGGGCGGTGAATATGTGAGAACCTCGCTTGGCTATAGTACTTCAGGTGTATATCAGGTGGTGAATGATGCAAAATATATCGAAGATAAATGGCAAGCCATGCGCAATTTAGTGCTGTATGGTGGCTTGCGCTGGGAATCATTCGTGAATAAAAATGCCGCCGGCATACCATTCATCGAGAAGAAAAACTTGCTCGCGCCGCGTCTTGGTTTCGCTTGGAATGTCAACGGAGATGCGACGACTAAATTGTATGGGAATGCAGGTCGTTACTACATTCCTGTCGCCGCAAATACGAATTACCGCACAACCCAAATCGCCTACAGTGAAACCGAATTTGCTACATTCACTTCAAAGGATCCTAAAAATGGTGTACCAGGTGGCTTAGTGCCGATCGGTAATAAAGTCACGTCTGGTCTACCTACGTACCCAAATCCTGGCAGTATCGTGGATCCTAATTTGAAACCGATGAATCAAGATGAGTTTATTTTAGGGATTCAGCATGCGGTCGCTAAAAATTTATCCGGTGGACTCAAGTATACGAATCGACGCTTGAATTCGGGAATGGATGATTATTGTTCGGAGGGACCAATCGTCAAGCATTTGCGTGCCAATGGTTATCCTAATTTCAAAAGCGCGAACCTGCCAGAATGTGTTCAATTGAATCCAGGTAGTGATCTCACCCTCAAATTAGATGTGAATGGAGACGGCAAATTAGTGCAGACTACTATTCCTTCTAGTGTCATAGGTTTGCCAAAATACACTCGACTATACGATGCTTTAGAGTTCTCATTAGACCGCCCATTTGACGGTGTTTGGGCTGTTGGTGGCTCCTATGTTTGGTCAAAAAGCAGGGGGACGGGCGAGGGCTATGTTCAATCTAACTTAAACCAAGCGGATGCAGGTATTACGCAAGATTTCGATTACTCTGCGTTAGCGGATGGCTCTGATGGATTTCTGCCAAATGATCGCCGTCATCAAGTTAAATTTTATGGGCACTTTAAATTAAACGACACTTGGACATTTGGTTTTAACTCGTTTGTCACTTCTGGACGACCAACAAGTTGCATTGGTTTTGTGCCAAAAACATCGTCTGATTTTTACGACTCAACCGGGAAAATTGATCGCGGTGCTGGTCACTATAATAGTCCATCAAGTTACTATTGCTTGAACGATCAGGGTGTTTCCGTATTGAGTAATCGGGGAACGGGTCCAAGAATGCCATGGACGAAGCAACTTGATTTGTCGGCTAATTACAATCAAAAAATTGGTCCAGGAACTTTGACTGTACAGTTCTCATTGGTCAACTTGTTTGATACCCGTACAACAACAGAGTGGAATGAAGTGCGCGATTTTAGTCGTACAGAATCGACTCGTATTGCTAAAAATTATCAATTGCCAACTTCGCGGCAAACACCGCGTTACTTGCGTCTTTCAGCGCGTTATAACTTCTAATTGAATAGATTTTAGTATTAGAAAAAAAGGGCTTAAGCATGAAGGTGCTTAAGCCCTTTTCGGTCTATCGCTATGACTGGAATTGTCTAAAAGCGTGATCTTGCTTGGCATACTTCGAGTGATTGGCTTGGCTAGATCTAATTATTCATACTAGTTTTAATATTGATCCAGAGTTCAATGGAAGGTCTAGCTGAATTCTTACTCTGGTTTGCTTAATTTCCAAACAAACCCTTCAATTTATCTTTAAGCTGCTCATTCACTTTCTCTTTCAATTCCTTTTTCTTTTCTTCAATGACGGGCGCTGCCTTTGCCTTGAAGGCATTCTTTAAAGCGTCACTGCCGATTTGTGCAAATTGGATTTGGTAGCCGAGTTTGTCGAATGGGCCGATGATGCGTACTGGAATTGTTAAGTCCTTTAGCTGCGATAAATCAGCGCCATCTTGCCCTGTTGATGTATTGACGATCGTAGCGCGAGCGGTGTAATCGAGGCTGTTACTGCGTAAATTGACTTGGCCTTTGCCACCCACACGTAGGAACGGTGATTTCATATCGAGGTCATCGCTATTGCCTACACCGTCGACAAAATTAATCGAGGCAGACAGGGCAGAGAAATCGGTTTTCTCATTTTTGTTGGCGCTTTGTTGTTGATCTGTTTTGTTCAAAATCTTAGCTTTAAAATCGCGCAAGGATTTTGCTAGGTTAATACCTTTGACTGCACCATCGAGTAACTGTGTGCTGATCGTGCCGTTGAGGTTTTCTTTGAATTGCGATACGCGTTTTCCATGGGTATTGATCTGTACATTCAATGTTCCGCGGCCTTCAACAATATCTTTATTCATAAAATCCATCAGCAGAGGATTGATCTGGATATTGCTCAATTTTTGCTGTAGCTGTAAGCGATTCCCATCCACGTCAAAACGAATATTACCTGCGACTTCGCCTTGATACAGTTGCGCTTGCAAACCATTCATACTGATCTCCCCTTGCGCTGCTTTGATGGGGAGATTGACTTGATTGATATGCAGGTTTTTGACTTGCAAAGCACCTATCCGTATGACGCCATTTAAATTGAGAGCCTTGAGTCCGTTAAGATTTAAGTCTTCTTCTTTGTTTTCTGTTGTCTTCGTAGGTTCCGCCGCAGCCGTCTTTATATAACGATCTAGATTGAGTTTATCAATGTCGACTTTGAAATTGATCGCGGGCGCGGAAAAATTTTGTACTTGCAAAGACGTATGCAATTGCGTCTCGTCAAATTTTGCATCCAAAACGCTGTCTACACTTTTCTCTTTCAGATTGACCGAAGCATGACCAGTGATTGGAATTGCGATCGTAGTTTGGGCTAACTTTGGATCGCTGATTTTGATTTGTATGGCAAGCTGCTGCAGCTTTAATAACTGCGTGTTCAGATCCATAGAGACGGGCGATTTCAACTCTAACTGCTTAGACGCGCCACCTTGTTTACTCTCTGCGTGCATTTGAACTTCAGCGATGCTCAGTTGTTTTTCTTGGAGCGCTAATTTATTCAACACAACATTGGCGCTTAACTCTTGCGCGCCCTTAAGTTTTGCATTGAGTTTTATTTGTTCGCTTTTACTAAGTTCAGGTTGCCAGTTCAAGGCTGCTGTTTCCAATAGTACTTCTACCGTATCGTTGCCTAGCTTGCCTGCGATTTGGGTTTTGAAGTCTTGCAGGTCCAGACTCTTTTGTGTCATATCAAAACTGAGCTGCGTGTTCAGATCGATTTTGGCTTCTGCTTTTGGCTGCTGAAAGTTAAACACTGCGCTGAACTTTACGGGCGTTTTTTTCTTGTCGCCGATTTTCCCTGTACTCAGATTCAAATCTTTGATGCTGCCTTTTAACGCTGCTTTTTGATCGTCGATCTCAAATTGTGAGTTGGCGATATCGATGCCTTCGATGTCGAAACGCATTTGCTTGGTGTCAGTGGATTCAGTTTTCAACGTACTGTCGGACGAGTCTTTCGCCAACAAATCATCAATGTTCGATTTGCCTTGGGCATCACGTTGGTAGCGCAGCTGCAAACCATGCAAGGAGACTTTATCCACTACGATTTGTTTTTGGAATAGCGGCATCAATGCCAGTGAGACTTGTGCTTTGTCCAAATTAGCAAATTGTGTCGGCGATTCAAATTCGGACAGACGAATTTTTTCCAGACTCACGCCAAGCTTAGGAAAAAAATTGAGTTGAATATTGCCATCAATGACGAGTGTGCGGTGTTTCTTCTCTTTGACCAATTCAATCAACTGGGACTTGAACTGATTCGGATCGAAGACAAAGCTCAGATAGGCAATGCCTAGACCAATTATCAGTACGATAGCTGATAGGACAATAACAAGAATTTTGAGCGGCTTATTCATGGCGTTTTCCTGATAAAAAGGCGAGTGGATCACAGTGCTGTGATCATAACACTATCAGAAATGCCAATTGTTAAATGTGTTGAGCGTAAGCGAAATGGTGGTTTTAGCTTACGGTGTTTTTGCTATCGTCAATCGAGGCGGTGCGCATGGCGCACCTACGACTTTAAAATGACTTCACCATCATCACCCGGAAGGAGCGTGGTTCTAGTGGATGAAAATGGATATCTTCTTTCGCCGTGGTCTCGCCTTTCAGTTGCGAGGCGTAGTAATAGTCGATGGCTGAATCTTTGCGGTTGCTGAGGTTAAATCCTTCCAATTCCAGTTTTAAGGTGGGGCTAAATTTGTAACTGATGCGGCCGTTCAGTGTGACGCTTGGGCGTGACCGCACTGAATTGTCTTCGATCAGAGCGCGTGGTCCGAAATAGCGTAATCGCAATGCGCCAGACCAGTTGCCGAGTTTTTCAAAATTGGCGGAGAGTTGTGCTACACCTTCTACTGCACCGACTACATAAGAACCTGCAGGGTCAAAATCGCGAGAACGTGCTTTGGCGTAAGCCGCGTCAAAATCAATCGAGAGCCAGTCGGTCGCTTGATAATTGTGAGACATTTCTATGCCATAGCGACGACTGGGGCGTCCCGCTTCGGTGGTGCCCGCATCGCCGACGAAGCTAAGTTCAGAATCAAAGTCGAGGCGATAAACCGCGAAGGAAGTTTGTAACTTAGGAATAAATTCACTGCGTACGCCTAATTCCATGCCATGTGAGCGCACTAGGCCAGGAGACCTTGCGGTCGCCTCTAAGCTTTGAGGATCAAGCGTGGTTAAGGTCGCACGTGCATCATTGCTATGAAAACCATTGCCAAGATTGAAGTAAAACTCAGTTTTCTGCCAAGGGCCGAAAACCAAACTTGCACTTGGACTCCAGAGTTGATCACTGGCTTTTCCGGAGTTTTCCTTACGGTCGCCGTTCACTTTAAATTGGTAAGCATCATGACGCAGTCCAAAATTAGTGCGGAAGAAATCAGTCCAACGTGTGCTGGCGTCGAGGTACACGCCTAGACTAGTTTCTGTAATGTGATCTTGACGCACCGATGAGATTGTCTGGCGCGCCCGTGTCTTTTTCAGGCCATTAAAAATATTATCGTTCTGTAGCTGGCTACCTAAAGTGATATCGGTATTTTTGCCTTGAAAGTGCGTATGCCAAGTGTGGCTGGCATTGATGCCGCCCGTGACGCGTCGATCTGGTTGACTGAATTGGTCGCCGTTGATGGGGTCATCCATGAAGTAAGTGAAATTGGAAAACAGATCTATTTGATTTCGTATCAGATAGGCGCTGACTTTACTTGCGTCGTCGGACTCAGTGCGGCGCCAAACGCCAGATAAGCTGTACCTATGGGCTGCGCCGCCGTCTGTTTTGTCTATGGTGTCTAGGCGATTGCTGAGCGTGCCGTCTTGTAAAGCACGTTGAGGAATTTGATCGGTAGAATTCCAACTGCCACGGTATAACATGGCGGTCAGATTAAAACCATTGTTGGCGAAACCTTCGCTGTAACGAATTACCGCATTCACTTTTCTAAAATCATCAGGGCGTGTAAAGGGCCCATCGTTGCGCATCAATTCCAAAGCATATAAAAAACTGCCGCTAGCAAAATCAGGCGATCCTGCTAGCAAGGTTCGAGCGAAATTGTTTTCACCTACTGTGGCGCTCGCGATATGGCGTGATAGGCGATTGGCGTAGGTAATAGCGGCACTGCCAGCCGAGGAAAAATCGCCCGTGGTCGATGAGTAAGGACCTTTTTTATAATCCATACGTGCCGCTAATTCTGGAATCAAAAAATTTAAATCGGTCCAGCCTTGGCCATGGGAATGGCTGCGTTGGTTGACGGGCATATCGTCTAAGGTCGTGCGTAAGTCGGTACCATGATCGAGATTAAAACCGCGTAGATAAAACTGATTCGCCTTGCCTTCGCCACTGTGTTGACTGACGATCACGCCGGGAATGGCTTCGAGTAATTCGCCTGGACGATAAGTCGTCATCGCTTCTAGCTTTTTTTGTCCGACCATACCTGCATTTGCGGCATCGGTTAAACCTAATTGGCTGGCGCGGCTACCATCAAGCAATACGCGGTGTAACACGGAATCATCGGCGCAAGCTAGATTGGGTAGCATGGACACGAAAGGTGTTACCAAGATAGTGGCAATTAGATGGGCTAGTTTTTTTTGTTTCATAATTTGCTATGCTTGCTAACGAAAGTGATACAGGAAGTCCATCCATCGTCTCAGAAAGGGAAATTAGAGCCAGTGA
>CAUPKC010000085.1:0-12613 GCA_963511665.1 uncultured Undibacterium sp. | reverse complement strand
GGTAATTTTTACCAGTCTCTTTGGCTAACCATGTTGTGTAAGCCTTTGCGCCTTCAAAACCGATGCAAGTGACCGGTTCGAACTCGCTTGCCGAATGCTTGTTGCCTGCCCAGCTACCATCGATTTTGTCAAACCATTCCTTACTTGCCATTTGTATGCAGCTCGTTGGCGCGGCGTAATTGGTCGCGGCAACAAAGCGGGAAAATTCTTTCACTGTCACTTCATACATACCCATGCGAAAGGGTTTAATCGACACTTGATGCGCTGGGCTGGAAGTTTTTATTGGCTGTAATTGATGTGCACGACCGGCCAACACTTCGCCATCGGTACCCATAGAAAATTGCCCTCCCGGTAGGGTTTTCATGAGCGGTTCAATTGGGAGGGTACTTGGCTTTTCATTAGCGTTGGCGACTCCCATTGTTGAAAAATAAAGTGCCGTACTGATCAATGACATTGAAAAATTTCGCATTGTTTCTTTCCTAAATAGTGTTTTGTAAAAGTCAGGGGGGCGAGCTGGCCTCGGCATTTTCTCGACCTGGTTGACGACACGGATTGAAACAAAAGCGCCCAATTTAGTCCTATAAATTATCTATTTTTTACGTTTATAGAAAAAATATAGAAAAATCGCGATAGATTTTTAATTAAATGCTACTTTTATCTGGCTCAAGCGAACTTTGGCTATGCATTACGACACCTGTTGCGGTGTACACTCGCCGCTGCGAAAAAAAGATTTCCATAGATGCAGATGATTTATTACTTCCAACAATATCAGTTTGATAGCGAAAAACTCATTCTCACCAAGGATGAGCAAGTGCTTAATCTGCGGAACAATGAAGCAAAATTATTAGGTTTTTTTCTAAGTCATGCGCAGGAAGTTCTTAGCAAAGAACAAATTCTGGATGCGGTTTGGACTGATAAAGTGGTTGGCGATCAGGCCGTTTTTCAAGCCATCAGCAATTTGCGCCAACAGTTTGGTGATGATGCCATTCGGACTTTTTCTAAAAAAGGCTATCAATGGCAGATCGCTTTGAACGCGCCAATAAGCACGAACGCGGAAGTAGGAGCAGAGCTCACAAACACGTCAAACTTAGTCGCTGCATCAACTGCACGTCATCATTTTCTCAAATTCGCTATCATCGGCACACTCATCTTGGTCGCCTGCTTGTTACTTTGGCGCGCCCCTTGGCAGCAAGGACATGTTAAAGACCTCGCAGGAGATGCCAAAGTGGAAACGAAGGCCATGCCTATCCATTTGAGTCTCAAGATGTTTCAACTCAATGCCAAAGGCACAGCAGTTGAATCTGCTACCGAGATGCAACAGGCTTTCACAACACAATTGCAAAAAACATCCGCATATATAGTTTCGCAACCAGAAAGCACTGTGACCGAAGCGCAGTTGCAGGCATCGCCTCAGACTTATTGGCGCGCTATGCCTGGCAGTAGTTCTGGTACGAAGATTTTGATTAGCGGTCGACTAAGTCATTTCTCGGGGAAATATCAGCTTGCACTTCTCATCCAAGGCAAAGAAAACCAATGGCGGGTGCATTTGCAAGATCAGGAATTGGCCACTCTGAATCAACAGTTGCTGCAATTGCTCTCTCGAATTTTGCCGATAAAACTATTGTGGGAAGCAAAAGATCAACGCTTGGTTAACGCGCAATTGCAATTGCTGCTCAATGACCACGCTGATGATCTGAATATTCAAAAAGCCTTAGTATCGAATTTGCTCAATATCGGCGATTTGCAAACCGCCCAGTTACGCAGTGAAGATATGCTGCGTAAAGCCATTTTGCAAGAAGATCAGGTTCAACAGGTCGCTGCACTCGATATGCAAGCCCGGATCGCTTTTAATGACATGAAATTGGCGCAAGCTGAGTCCATTTTGGATCGTGCACTAGACATTGCCAAACAATCGCAAGACGTTCATTTACAAGCGCGGAGTCTGGAGCGGTACTTTATGATTTTCTATGCCAAGCACCAATTTGAACCCTTGGAAGAAAATTTATTGCGCGCTCTAGCCATGGCACGCAGCATTCGGGCGCAAGCACTAGAGGCAAATCTGATGATGGCGCTCACCATTGCGAGCTACAAATTTTCACAGGAAACCAAGAAGACATATTACTTCGGCCAAGCACAAAGCTTATTCGATGAACTAGGCTTAGCACCAGAAAACTACGCTGAACTTGAATATCTTTCAGGGATCAATTCTAAAGACCAAGAGCAAGCCGAAAAATTATTCCTAAAGGCGCTACAACGCTTTAAACCGGAACAAAAAGTCGTCTCTAAAGAGCGTGTACAAGAACAGTTAGTGAAACTCTATCTTAAACAAAATCGTCATCAGCAAGCTTGGTCTTTATTGCCGGAAGATGAGCACGCTTCAAATGCAGAAAAATTACTCAAGGCGACGATACTCGTCGATCAAAAAAATAATGCGGCCGCTTTGTCTGTGGTGGAACAAGTTTTCCAGTCTAGTAACTTGAGTGGGGAATATCACTTGTCTTTAGACGCCAGTCTAATGCTAGTCAAGCTTTTCCAAAGCCAAAGCCAAACAGCGCAGTCCAAGAAATATACCGACTTCATCCAGAAGAATGCCACTCCGCAATGGCGACGACAACACGCCACGGAGATGACGACCTTGGGGATTAATTGAACTGAACTTCGCTATCACGCCGACATCAATAAAGCGTAAGATTAAGTTTTACCGCGAAACCTAAATATCAACGGTGAACGCAAATTTAACTCCCAAAACGCCAACGAACAAAAGCGACCAACACGAACGTAGCGACAAAGATGAGTGGAATCATTGCCTTAATCAGTGGCATAAATTGTGTATTGCTAGGGCGAATTGGCCAGTCATAGCGAACAAAGGAAAATTGCCAATCAAAACGGTCACTAAAGTTCATCTGAGGCTTAGCTTCAAGATTCCACAATAAGCCAGCAGCAACATAGATAATTGGTGACAGCATTAAGTTGCCCGCCCATCGATGGGTGTAGGCTTGATCCCGCCATACTAGATAGGCGTCGTAAAACCAGCTACTCGAAAAAAGAAGCAAAGCGATCGCTACGACTAAATACCGTAAAGGTCGTTTGCCTACGGCCACTTGGTAAATTAAACCCACAGACCACGGCGCCGTGATATAGGTGAGAATGGACATCCCAGATCCTGTTACAAAGTCCCACGTCTCGTCGTTGGTGTAAGGCCCTGCAAAACTTACAAACAGAAATGCAGGCGCAAAAATCCACAACTTCCAAGGCATGCATAAGAATCCAAAATAGATGCGCAGCTCACGAGCTAGTCGCTTTCGCTCAATGCATAAAATACAGAGGGCGATGATGCAAAAACTGATCCAACAAGTTAGATAGATCACAAAGAAAGAAGAGAGTGGCGGCATGGTCTGGCTGTGTACTTATTTGGGAAAAGTGATAGTTATTTCAATCGTCGCTAGGTGATCTCAAATTCACTAAGACGACGGAGCCACGATAATTTTAAAGGCGAATAAAAAGGAAGTTCTGTCCGAATAGTCTGCTCGCTTTCTTTGTTGAGTTAGAGCCGATTTAGTACCAAAAATCGCCGCATTGCAAATGCCTTAGTTGATAATGTTACCATGCTGAACATAATTACTTAGGCGCGGAAAAGGAATCGCAAATTGTCGATCAATCCAGATTAAGTAATGGAACAAACTCATTCGTTTCGCTTCATCCGGCCATTATCACTATAAAGAGGATTGTTTATGATAAAAGGATCGTGCCTTTGCGGCGCCGTACATTGGATGTTCGTTGGGGAACCAGATGCCGCAACCGTGTGCAACTGCACTGCCTGCCGTCGCTATGGTGTGCTGTGGGCTTATGATTACGAAAATGAAGGCATAAATGTTAGCGGTGAAACTAGAGCCTACGTGCGTGGCAAAGCGCTTGAGTTTCATTTTTGTCCTAATTGCGGCTGTGTGGCCTTTTGGCGTAGCTTGCAACCGGATGAGCAGGGTCGCCGCCGTATCGCAGTCAATTTACGATTGGCGGAACCAGCAGCGGTGGCGCAGATTCCAATTGATCATTTTGATGGACTTGACACTTTTGACGACCTGCCGCGTGATGGAAAGTGCGTTGCTGATTATTGGTTTTGATTTATGCCATTCAACGTTCTCGTTCATCGGTCAAGCTACATGAAGAAATTTCAGAAAAATTGGATCACCTTAGCTGGCTTCATCGCATTGTTAGGCGTTGTCATTCATATTGCGGCGATCTTTGGCGGCCCAAGCTGGTTTGCTTTTTTTGGCGCACCGTCTAGCGTAGTGGAATCCGCTCGCAATGGCACTTGGCTCGCGCCTGTTGGAGCCTTAGTCATCGCAGGCTTAATGGCGATCTGCGCGGCTTATGCGTTTTCTGCACTTGGAGTAATACGTCGCCTGCCATTATTACGGACGGGCTTGGCGGGCATGGCAATTATCTGCCTGTTACGCGCACTGGTGTTGTGGCCCTTGATGATTAATCATCCGGATTTACGCAATACTTTCGAGATTGTTGCTGCTATCGTGTGGGGATTGGCTGGTGTGGGGTTTGTGTTTGGATTTCGTTGGGTGCATCTGAGTCATCGGTAATTGATTTCAAAAACAGCTCGTGCCGCTAAATCATCGAGCACCTAGATTCAGCTTGTTCTGGTCTACCAAAACAATGTCGATTTTCTTTGCGGTGGAAAGTCAGTGCGGTAAATTTCTAAAATTTTTACCGTGTGAGTGATAATTATTTTTCTCACAAACCGCATAGAATGCTGCCGAGATGTGCATGTATTTACAAAGAAAAAGTATACTTCAGTCGTTTTTTTCTATTTGTTAGTCGTCTGCCGTTGCAAGTGAGATTAATCCGTTTATTCAAGAGAGAATAATTATGAAATGCCCAATATGTGAGAATGCCAACTTGGTGATGTCGGAGCGCCAAGGAATAGAGATTGATTATTGTCCGCAATGCCGCGGCGTTTGGTTGGATCGCGGTGAGTTAGATAAGATTATTGAACGTTCTGCAGTTGTGCCACCTTCACCCTTAGTAGAGCCGAAAATTCCTGCGCAAGTTCAGCCGCAGTCTTATCCTCAGCAGCAACCACAGTCTTATCCACAACAACAGCCATACCCGCAACAACAGCGACATCCAAACAGCTTTGGTCATCAGCAACAGTCACATGGCTATCATAAAAAGAAGAAAGAAGGCTTCTTGTCTGAGTTGTTTGACTTTGATTAATCATTTCAATGTGACGCCATTTTTTTATGATTAATGTCATGATGGGTTGGAGCTTCATGTCATGGCAGAGTAGTGTCACGCTGCCCAGTTGATACAAAGGCTAAAATGGCTTCAAATCCGATTCGTTGGCACAAAGCCCGGACACTTTGTGTGAGTGCGATTTTCGTCTCGATGTTGGCTGCTTGTTCGACCACTGCCGTGGACGCAAGAATGACCTATTGGAGAACAGAGACGGCAGCACGACTTCCGCTTGGTGCAACTAAGGCGCAGGCTGAAGAATTCTTTACAGCACGGGGCGCTGAACTTAAATGTTGTGTTACGGCGCCACCTGGACCGAAATTTCATTTCATAAACGAACGCAGAGTGGGAAGCGGTTTTCTGATGGAGTATGACGTAGTCGTGCTTGTTGAAATTTCAGCCAGTGATAAAGTGACTTCAGTGTCAGTTCAACGGTGGGGCATAGGAATGTAAGGTCAACTTCGGTCAGTGTCATATTGCAGGAATTTTCGTCTCGACTATTGGTCGGTTCTTTTGACACCTATTAAATTTTCTAACATAGCGTCGAAATGGCAGTGCGCACCAGTCGAACTTCAATCTAAGTCGTTTTCTAGCCAGTGATTTAACTAAGTTCTACAAACTGGAAATCTTGGCAGGACTCAAAGGCAGTCGCCCTGCATCCTTTTTCCAAGAAAATAAAACCCGATTCGCTGCGCCGCAGATTCTCCCCTGGCAGGCTCCCATGCCGCAACGAGTATGTAGCTTGGCATCGCGCCAGTCGGTATGCTTTTTTAATTCCTGATAGCTGACATCCTCGCAGCGGCATACGATGGTGTCATTAACGCAGAGTTGTTTTAGTTCGGGGCGTAAGGCAAAACTACGATGTAGGCGCGCTGCAAACGCTTGCCATTTCTTGCGATCATTGAAATGTTTTTGCGCTTTGGCATTTTGTCCGCTCGCTGCATATCCTGCGATGTGACCCTCTGCCAGTGCCAGATCAACCCCACCGATTCCTGTGCCTTCGCCAGCGCAGTAGATATTTTCTTGGGTGCTGGCTTGCCACTCATTGACGACGACTTTCTCGTAGTTTTCCAGATCTTCGAGTTCGCAATCCAATGCTGCAGCGAGATCGATATTAGGAATCAGTCCATAGCCGCAGGCGAGTAGGTCGCATGGGATTTCTTTCACTTCACCGAGTATCGATACCGTCGCACTACCAACTTGTTCCTGTGCAGGCGCGGTTAGATCAGTTTGAATCCGGGCTTGTGCACCCTCTACATAGCTATCGGCGTGATAGATCACTTGTTTTAAACTACGGGCTAGCTTTAGTGCTTGAGAGATTTTGCTAGGCGTGGCTAATAAACCTAAGGCGAATCGACTAAGCTGGCCAAATTTTGCCTGCTCCAAGATATGCGTTACTTCTGCGCCACGCTGTATCAGGCTGGCGGCCACTGCTAATAGCAATGGAGCCGTCCCTGCGACGATAACGCGTTTGCCTGCTACGGGATAACCAGCTTTGGATAAGGCTTGTAGGCCACCTGCACCAGTAACACCGGCTAGTGTCCAGCCTGGGAATGGCAATAAGAGTTCCCGTGCACCGGTACATAATATGATTTTTTTCGCAGTGAAAACTTGCGCCTCTAGTATGCCCTGAGTTTCAACGATGATTTCGATTTCATCGTTTATACGAGAGGCATGAATGACTTTGGATTGAAAATGAAAACGCACATGAAGGCAATTGTTCAGCGTATTCCACAAGGCTAGTGCTCTTGGGTCGCTTTGCGCGTGTGCTCCGCCACGCCAGATTTGTCCACCAGACATAAAATTGTCGTCAATGATATCGACTTGTAGCCCAGATTCCGCTGCGGCTGCTGCGGCTGCTAAACCCGCTGGACCCGCACCAATGATGAGGATATCTGTGTTCATGCTAATGCTCCGGTCAAGATCTGCATGTCCTTAGTGACTAGCGTTTGACAAGCTAATTGGTGACGCTGATCGTTAATCGTTACGCGGCATTCCTGACAAACGCCCATTCCACATAGTGGTGCGCGCGCCATACCTGTGACTGATAGCCGTGTGTGGAGCACCTCGCACACTGCTAGCGCTGCTGCAACGCTGATGCCAGGCTCGACCTGATGTGCCTGACCATTGATCGTGATGCGAATCGTTGCGGAGATATTCAATTCTGCGTTCATGTCTGAGCTTGAGTCGATAGGTATGGGGAATTTCATTTTCACTTCGTGTTTTTTAATTGTCGATTAGTGTTGCTGTAAATCCCGCGAAGGCCAGTAGGGTTCAATCGCAATTTTGCTGGTTTGTTGGCAGATTTGATCTTTTAAAATTTCAGCAGTTGCCAGTGACGTAGTAATGCCCAAGCCTTCGTGTCCGGTCGCCATCCATACGTTCTTGCGGCTTGGATGTGGCCCAATATACGGTAAACCATCAGGCGTTGCTGCACGAAAGCCTGTCCAAGCGCGTATCGCTTTCAAATTTGCCAGAGCCGGTACATAACTAGTCGCCTGCGTTAACATTTTTCTGAGAATGTCGGTGTCGATTTCTTTGTGTGTGACATCAAATTGGCGCGACGAACCTACGAATACTTGACCTGTTGGGCGCGGTTGTAAATTGAAAGCAACCGAATCACCATCTGAAGCATGAGCGCTTTTGATATAGCCTAATTCCACTAATTGATGCTGAATAAAATTGGGGTAGCGATCGGTAATTATGAGATGACCTTTTTTGTAGCGCAAGGGTAGGTCATTGATCAATTGCTTTGAAGCGATGCCGTTCGCTACGATCACATGCTTGGCAAATAGTTGGCTACCATCGGATAGAACGACACCACCGTCTATAAGTTCGTTCACGCTGCTACGATGGTGTACTACCTTACCGGGTTTTGCTGTCAATGCGATATCGAGTAAAATTTTTGCACTTTTGGGCGGATAGACCAAGGCATCTTGTTTGACTAACAAACCGCCTGCCAAACCGGGGCGTAATTCCGGTTCGTGTTGATACAATTGTGTGGCGTTTAATAGTTCGGAATCGATACGATGGGCTTGCAGAATATTTAGTTTAGCCTGCGCAGCTGCCATTTCCTCCTCATCTGCGGCGACCCAGATCGTGCCACATTGACTGTATTCATGCTTGTTTGATAGCCGCACGTCGTCGCTGACCAGTTCGCGCCATAATTCCAGCGAGTAGCTACTTAGCGCCAGCTCCGCTGGATTGTCATCCATCACGACCAGATGGCCCATACCCGCAGCCGTTGCACCGCCACCTATGCTGCCGGGTTCAATCAGGCATAGTGTGAGACCAGCTTTGGCGAGTGCGGCAGCACAGGCACAGCCTATGATGCCGCCACCGATAATGATCACGTCGTAGGGTTCTTGTTTAGTCATGGTCAGACGTCCTTAGCGTATGCCATAGACAAAGGGGTCGCGTTCATCGAGTATCAAAGTAGCTTCTGCATTGACGAATGCTGTACCGCGTAAAGTTGGGTGAATCTTTCCGGTTTCTTGACTATGTTGAAAGCTGCCTTCGAACACGCTGCCTATGATACTTTCCTGACGCCAGATTTCACCTTCTTGGAGCTTGCCATCCGCAGCGAGGCACGCCAGTTTTGCGCTGGTGCCTGTACCACAAGGTGAGCGGTCATACGCCTTGCCCGGGCAGAGTACAAAATTTTGGCTGTCATTTTCTGGTGAAGAGGGTGGCGCGAATAATTCTATGTGATCGATTTCCCCGCCATTGTCGCCGGTAATTCCCGCCGCATTGAGTGCTTCACGTACGCGCCAGGCAAAACTCGTTAGCGCTTCTATGTTTGCCAGACGCATGTCTTGTCCATGCTCTGCGACCAGAAAGAACCAATTGCCGCCCCAGGCCACGTCGCCAGTGACCGGTCCATGTCCTTCGACTTCAATGGTGACTGAGTGCTTGGCGCGATAAGCTGGCACATTGTGTACCGTGACGCTGTGGTCTTCGTGTAGCTCCACGGCCACCGCGCCCACTGGTGTATCGATCTTGTGAACGCCCACATCTAATACGCCCTGATATGCCAGTGTCGCGACCAGGCCTATGGTGCCATGCCCACACATCCCGAGATAGCCAACATTATTAAAAAAGATGACGCCCACAGAGCATGAGGGATTGTGAGGCCGGCAGAGTAGGGCGCCGACCAAGACATCAGATCCGCGTGGTTCGCATACGACGGCGCTACGTACATGATCAAATTTTTCTTTAAAGATTTTGACGCGTTCCGACAACGGACCATCACCCAGATCAGGACCACCATCAACAATTAAACGTGTCGGTTCGCCACCGGTATGGGAGTCAATAGTATGAATTTTCTTGATGGCAGTGTTCATGGTGGATTCTCCGTTGTTGCTGGTTTGAATAGAAGCTAGCCAGTTTAGCGAACAGGCTTAGCGCCGTCTTGCTTATTTGTAGTTTATCGGATGCCGAAATCAGCACAGTCATACCTTCTTTCAGAATGCCTTATGAGATGTGCAATTGACTATGCTCTTTTGTATGTTTTATGGTGATTGATTTCGTTCGTCAATTGAGGAACTAAATATCTGTAAAATGTTCTTAAGTTTTTCTGCAATTAATCCTAACCAGGCAATACATGATGATAGATTTTAGAAGCGATACCGTAACCCGCCCAACAGCAGCAATGCGTGTAGTGATGGCCAATGCCGAAGTTGGGGATGACGTTTATGGTGATGATCCTAGTGTGAATGCATTGGAAGAAAAAATAGCTCATCTCACCGGCAAAGAGTCCGCCTTGTTGGTGCCGAGTGGTACGCAGAGTAATTTAATTGCTCTGCTCACCCATTGTGGACGCGGTGATGAATACATCGTCGGACAAAATTATCATTCCTATTTGTACGAATCCGGTGGCGCTGCTAGTCTCGGTAGTATCGTTCCTCAACCCGTCGCTGTGGAAGCCGATGGTAGTTTGGATTTGAATAAAATCGAGGCTGTCATTAAACCCCATGATGTACATTACGCGCGTTCTAAATTATTGAGTTTAGAAAATACCCATTTGGGCAAAGTGTTGAGCAATAGTTATTTGCAGTCGGCGATTGAGTTGGCACAGTCGCACCAGATGGCGACCCATTTGGATGGCGCACGGATATTTAATGCGGCGGTGGCGCAGCAGATAGCGGTGAGTGAGATCACTACACCATTTGATACGGTGTCGGTGTGTTGTTCTAAAGGTCTGGGCGCACCTATCGGTAGTCTCTTATGTGGGCCCCGTGATTTTATTGTGGCGGCACGTCGTTGGCGAAAAATGGTGGGTGGTGGTATGCGTCAGGCAGGCATTATCGCGGCAGGGATTGATTATGCATTGGATCATCATGTGACGCGTTTGGCGCAAGATCATGCCTTGGCTTTAAAGCTGCAACATGAGTTGAGCCAAATCGCTGAATTAAAAGTGGAAGACGCTCATACCAATATGCTCTATGTAGGATTTGCATCGCAAGAAATAGGTTTGCGGGCGGGCACTTATTTACAAGAACGTGGCATTTTGATTTCGGCAGGGAAGCGTGTGCGTTTGGTGACCCATTTGGATATTAGTAGCGATGATGCGGATAATTTTGTGCATGCTTTGAAACAGTTTTTTCATACAACGTAACGAGATGCATAGAGGGTTGTCAGTGCCTGATGTGTCCTCAACCATGGCTTAATCAAGTCCACATTGGGGCACTGACAGAAAAGCTCCTGAGCTTTAAACATTACAGTTCGTAGACTGTCACATTGCTTACGTTTGAATTTATAGATTGGTGCGCCGAGCGCACCAATCTATAAATAAAAATATGCTTCCTTAAACCACCAAATCGACCTGTTGCATTGTCTTGGCTTGACCCTCTTCCGTCAGCCATAGCCCTGACGAACGTATCTGTCCATCGCTCTGATTTTGAGAATTTTTAAGTTCGAACGGTGTGCTGACATTACCTAAGTACAGCGCGCCGACATTGGCTTGCTTTAGGTTTTGTAATTGGTCTTTACCGCTACCATCTTTCGTCCATACCTGAAGTTTTTGATAGATCGCATCGTTCTCGTCTATCCAATGATTGCCGTCGCTGTCGTAGGCTGCCAGCTCTGCGAAACCATTGCCTGTTCCCGGGCCAAATAATTCCGAGCCATCATTGATTTTGCCATCAGCATTTTTATCAAATGCCAGAAAACCTGAACCTTGCACAAAGGAGATATTTTCTTTTTTGCCGTCGGCATTCAGGTCGAAAGCAAATTTTTGTGAGGTGAGTTGCGCGCTATTGCCAGAAAAATTAAGCACCAGCGGATCAACTTTTTTAGCGTCACCGAAGCGTATCTGCTCACTGCTTTCTTCATGATAACTGCGCTGTAAATTGAAGCTGAGATTAAATTCAATTTTCTTATTATCCGCCGTGGTAATAGTACCGCTGGCTTGAAAGCTACTTTGTTCGGTTTCGGTATAGGAACTTCGCCTTTCAATTTCGACTCCCCAGCCGGCACGTCTCGCCTCTGGCGCAGCAGGTGTCGCTTGATTTGAACTGGTATCCGAAACAGTGGGAGGGCATGCGCAATCTTCGCTTGGCCTCATATCGGCGGGATTTAAGGTCGTAATTTTGCGACCTGTCAGTAGTTCGACTATGTATTTAATGAGTGCATAGCGTGGATCTTTTGCGATTTCATCATCGATATTCTCAATTGCTTGTGCTTCTTGGGTTTGGGCTGTAATCGCGGCGTCAGAGAGCTGTACTTGATCGACTTGCGAGCGTTGAGAAATTGGGGGCGCGGAGCGACTTTCTATCATGTTGTTACGGCGTCCTTCAAAATCAGGACGCTGATCACCTATCCACGCACGCAGTTTCTCTTGCGTCTCAAGTCGTTTGCTGGCGCTGTAATTGCCTTGAAGTTGGATATCAGAACTAGCGATTTTCATGTTGGTATCCCGTTATGCGGTTTGATTTAGATGTCTTGGTCATACTTGACTCATCTCGATGTGCGTAGCGAATAGATGTGCAGTAGCCTCGCTATCACACTAAGAAATAGCCATCAAATTTGCCACTTAATTTTTCACCTATTGTGGTAACGGAGCTTTCTTAAAAAGCTTGATTTGTTTGTTTAGATAGATTCATCGTAAAAAGCGTCATTGACTGCTGATTATTGATCTGTAGTGCAGATGCAAAAAAATGCAGATCCTAATAAACTTCGTTTTAAGTCAATTGCTATGCCGTTGTCGCATCCCAAAACATGGCGGTGACGAAAACTATTTTCTCCGTGATTTTGTTATGATGACCAAATAAACTTACCGATAAACCTACAGAAACCGAAAACCGCTTATGTTAAAAATCTTAGGTAAAGCCAGCTCCATCAATGTGCGGAAAGTGCTCTGGACTTG
>CAUPKC010000084.1:0-12760 GCA_963511665.1 uncultured Undibacterium sp. | reverse complement strand
GTCACTTCAACTGGCGCTGCTTTTGAACGTGAGCGTTTTGGTTTCTCTTCATCCAATGGACCAGCTGTCATTTTGCTAGTGGTGCGTTTAGCCGCACCCATTTTGACTTCTTTGCCGCCCCACAGTTCTTCCAGGCGGTAGTAAGCGCGGATCGCTGGTTGCATGATATGAACAACCATATCGCCCAAATCGACCAGTACCCACTCACCCGTGCCTTCGCCTTCCATACCGATGATGTTGCCACCATTTTCTTTGACCTTGTCACGTACTGAAGCAGCGAGCGCTTTGGTTTGGCGGTTAGAAGTACCAGATACCACGCAAACGCGGTCAAACAAGCTGGTGATTTCAGTGGTGTCGAAGACTTGTATGTCTTGACCTTTAACGTCTTCTAATGCGTCGAAGACTAATGTTTGCAGTTTTTTGATATCCATAATGTCCTATTTGTCCTATCTATGCTGTCTTTGCTGTCTATGCTAATTTCTTGTAATCCTGATGGCTACTTCATCGTGAGTTTAAAGCAGCTAATACTAAGGTTGATGGTTTGCGCTAATTGTAAATTTGATGCACTTGAAGGTAGTCTAACACCTTGCGCGGAATTAGCGAGGTGGTTTCCTTGGTTTGCCCTTGTTGCTGCAATTCGTCGCGAATTCGTGTTGCAGAAATATCCCAAGCCAGATCAGTTTCTAGCCAAGTTTTGCCAAAAGAGCATTGCTTAAGATCTTCAATAGCGCCATTTGCTTGCTGCCAGAGCGCGGCAAATTCGCTGGGTAATGTGTCGAGTTGCAAGCTGTAGCCTGGTCTTGCGGCAACGACGATATGTGCCAATTTAAAAATTTGTTGCCAGTTTTTCCACGTTGCGAAATTGTGAAATTGGTCGGCACCAATTAGCAAAATAAGCGCGATCTCCTCATTTGACTGAGCATTACCCCATTGAGATCGCATGTTAGTTAGAGTTTCAACCGTGTAGCTGGGAATCTGCGCAGCGGCACGGTCAATCTCTTGTTGGTCTATGCTGTAGGGCACGGATAATTGCTTATCAAATGCCAATTCCAACATCTTAATTCTTTGTTCAGCGCTCGCTTTTAAGCCTGCTTTTTGCCAAGGTTGGCCTGCTGGGACTAAGCGCACTTCGTCGACTTTGAGCAGCTTCGCAAAATGCTGCACCAGTGCGACATGTCCATTATGGACGGGATCAAAACTACCACCAAAGACCAACACCGAGCGTCGGATATTAGTTGTTGCGGCAGAATTGGAAGGAGGGGATTTTACACCCATTCCTTGTGTACCAAGAAATCAGTCGCCAATTTGGCTTCTGCACTACCCACTTCAGGCTTCCAATCGTAGCGCCATTTCACGATCGGTGGCATCGACATTAAGATCGATTCAGTACGGCCACCCGATTGCAAACCAAATAAAGTGCCACGATCGAATACCAGATTAAATTCCACATAGCGGCCACGACGATAAGCTTGGAAGTCTCGCTCGATTTCGCCAAAAGCGAGATCTTTGCGGCTTTCAAGAATCGGGCGATAAGCTTTCACAAAGCTATCGCCAACGCTCTTGGTCATGGCAAAACTTTGCTCGAACGATTGTTCATTAAAATCATCAAAGAAAATGCCGCCCACGCCGCGCGCTTCTTTGCGATGTTTGAGATAAAAATACTCGTCACACCATTTTTTAAATCGAGGATGTAAATCTGCACCAAACGGCGTCAAGGCATCTTTGCAAGTTTGATGAAAATGTTTCGCATCTTCTTCAAAGCCATAATAGGGGGTTAAATCCATGCCACCACCGAACCACCATACTGGATCTTTGCCTTCCGCATACGTGGTGAAAAAACGCACATTCATGTGGACTGTCGGCGCGTAGGGATTACGCGGATGGAGCACCAAAGAGACGCCCATCGCTTCCCACTTTCGACCCGCTAATTCAGGACGACTTGCTGCCGCAGACGGTGGCAAATTACTACCCATCACGTGCGAAAAATTAACACCGCCACGTTCGAACACATTACCTTCTTCAATCACTCGCGAAATGCCACCACCACCTTCAGGACGTTTCCAGCTATCGGTGATAAAACGGCAGCCATCGACTTCTTCCATAGCTGCGACGATGGAAGCTTGTAAGCCTAGTAAATACTCTTTAACGGAATTAGCGTCGGTCATGTAATGTCAAGAATTACGTGTAGTTGATTTATTTTTTTGCCGCAGAGTACGCAGAGGTGTCATTTCAATTTCTCTGCGTACTCTGCGCCTCTGCGGTTTAAGTTGTTCGAATTTAATGCTTTCTATTAAGTGCACGCCAACCAATATCTTTACGATATTGCGCGCCCTTGAACTGAATTTTCTCAATGACATCATAAGCATGTTTTTGTGCTGTCTTAACCGAGTCACCCAATCCCACTACGCATAGCACGCGACCGCCCGTCACGCTGAGTTTATTACCCGCTAATGCAGTACCTGCGTGGAAGGTGATGCAATCGGCTGTTTCTGCCGGGATGCCCGTGATGTCTGCACCTTTTTCTGGTGTGTCAGGATAGCCAGCTGCGGCCATCACTACACCCATCGCGGTGCGTCTGTCCCATTCTAATTCTATAGTGTCGAGCGTGCCATTGACTGCGTGTTCCATGACAGTGACTAAGTCTGTTTTTAGGCGCGACATAATCGGCTGCGTTTCTGGATCGCCCATACGGCAGTTAAATTCAAGTGTTTTAGGATTGCCTTGATCATCAATCATTAAGCCCGCATACAAGAAACCGGTAAACACGATGCCATCCTTTGCCATACCTTGTACGGTAGGCTGGATAATTTCGCGCATCACGCGTGCATGCAATTGCGGTGTGACGATAGGCGCTGGAGAGTAGGCACCCATGCCGCCTGTGTTAGGACCCTGGTCATCGTCGAGTAAACGTTTGTGATCCTGGCTAGTCGCTAAAGGTAAAATGTTTTTACCATCAACCATCACGATGAAACTGGCTTCTTCGCCGGCTAAAAACTCTTCTATCACGACGCGGGCACCTGCATCACCTAGCTTATTATCAGACAACATCATATCGACTGCGGCATGTGCTTCTTCGGCTGTCATCGCAACGACGACGCCTTTGCCAGCTGCCAGTCCATCGGCCTTGATGACGATAGGTGCGCCTTTTTTATTCAAGTAATCGTGAGCAGATTGCAGATCAGAAAAAGTTTGGTATTCCGCAGTCGGAATGTTATGACGATGCATGAAAGCTTTGGCGAAATCTTTCGAGCTTTCTAACTGTGCCGCTTCTTTAGTCGGACCAAAAATTTTCAAGCCTTTGTCACGGAACAGATTGACTATGCCCGCAGCGAGAGGAACTTCTGGGCCAACCACGGTGATACCGATGTGCTCTTGCATTGCGAATTCGGCCAATGCCTGTGGATCGCTGATATTGATGTTCTTGAGATTTTTGTCTAATTCCGTACCACCATTGCCAGGCGCAACAAACACCGTTTGTACACGTTCTGATTGTGCTAATTTCCATGCCAGTGCATGTTCACGACCACCGGAGCCGACTACGAGAATTTTCATTTTTTTACTCTTGAACTTAAGTGTCAATTGATCTTGATCTGCAGCGCCATTTTTTGGCAGGATGCAAAGCCTTAGTCTTCTAGGATGGCATTCGTGAAAACCTCTTGTACGTCATCTAGGTTTTCTAATGCATCAATAATCTTTTGCATCTTGATCGCATCATCGCCAGTAAATACCGTTTCAGTTTGCGGCTTCATCACGACTTCTGCGACTTCAGGCTTAAAGCCTGCTTTTTCTAAAGCGTCTTTAAGCGTCGATAAGTCATGCGGTGGGCAAGTGACTTCGATACCGCCTTCGTCATCGGTGACGACATCATCAGCGCCGGCTTCTAAGGCTGCTTCCATCAAGGCATCTTCATTGGTGCCTGGTGCAAAAAACATCTGACCGCAATGGGTGAACAAGAACGCTACTGAGCCTTCATTTCCCATGTTGCCACCGAATTTGCTAAATGCATGACGTACTTCAGCCACAGTGCGCACGCGGTTATCGGTCATGCAATCAACGATAATCGCTGCACCGCCGATGCCATAGCCCTCGTAACGAATTTCTTCATAGTTGGCGCCTTCCAAAGTACCCGCACCGCGTTGAATCGCACGTGTGACGTTTTCTTTTGGCATATTCGCATCGAATGATTTATCGACGGCTAAGCGTAAGCGTGGGTTGGAGTTGACATCTTCGCCACCCATGCGAGCTGCAACCGTGATTTCTTTAATCAAGCGTGTCCAGATCTTGCCGCGCTTTGCGTCGGTGGCTGCTTTTTTATGCTTGATGTTGGCCCATTTACTATGTCCTGCCATGATTGCTCTTTCTAAAATTGGCAATTCTTTGCACTTATTTACAGTTACTTGCGGTAATTTTTATCATTCGCTAACAATTCAGACATGTCGCGATGGAAACTTTGCAAAGGATTGGTTTTATAATGAAGACCGCTATTCTAACATAGAGCACTTACGCAAAACCGTCTCTGCCTTTCTCAAGCAGTGGGGATAGGCTAAGTTTTCGGTGCAGATCTGAATAATTCTCTTTTTTTACGCATTTTCAACCCAGGCAAATTATGTCAAAACCACTCTTAGTCGCCAAAACCATTGCGAAAAATCAAACTTTTGATCTTCATTTGCTATCTGATTGGGCGAATCGTCACGGATGCATAACCGGTGCAACTGGTACCGGTAAGACCGTAACTCTGCAAGTCTTGGCGCAATCCTTCTCCGATATCGGTGTGCCTGTGTTCATGGCGGATGTCAAAGGTGATTTGTCCGGCATGTCTCAGGCAGGGCAATTGTCACCCAAGATGCAGCAACGCTTAGACCTGTTGGCGGTAGATGCTCCCGTTTGGCAAGCTTGTCCGGTGACTTTCTGGGATGTCTTTGGTAAACAAGGTCATCCGGTGCGCGCGACAATTTCTGACCTCGGCCCTCTGTTATTAGGCCGCATGTTGAATTTGAATGAGACACAAGAAGGCGTATTGCAACTCGCATTTAAGATTGCCGATGACAATGGCATGTTGTTGCTGGATGTGAAAGATTTGCGTGCGATGTTGCAGTACCTAGGCGATAACGCGTCGGAATTTCAAACCGAATACGGCAATATCTCGGCAGCGAGTATAGGTGCGATTCAACGCGCTTTGCTGGCAATGGCCGAACAAGGTGGCGAAGAATTTTTTGGCGAACCCATGCTCAACTTGGACGATATGATGCAAACCGATACTAGTGGTAAAGGTTTTATTAATATCTTGGCTGCCGATCAACTTTTACAATCACCGCGCCTGTATTCAACCTTCTTATTGTGGATGCTGTCCGAGTTGTATGAGAATCTGCCGGAAGTGGGCGATGTCGAACAGCCAAAAATGGTATTTTTCTTCGACGAAGCCCATCTTTTATTCGATGAAGCGCCCAAAGTTTTACTGCAAAAAATCGAGCAAGTAGTGCGCTTGATTCGCTCAAAAGGCGTGGGCGTGTATTTCGTAACGCAGAACCCACTCGATATTCCCGATACGGTGTTGGGACAACTGGGCAATCGTGTACAACATGCTTTACGAGCTTACACACCGCGCGATCAAAAAGCGGTGCAGGCTGCCGCAGAAACCTTCCGGCCGAATCCTGAATTGGATACCGCAGCGGTGATCAGTGAATTGGGCGTAGGTGAGGCTTTGATTTCTTTCTTAGATGAGAAAGGCCGGCCCAATATTGTGCAGCGTGGATTTATCGTGCCGCCTGCGTCACAAATAGGCGCGATTACGCCAGATCAAAGAAAATCCGTCATCGCGAATTCTATCGTCGCAGGTGTGTATGAAAAAGCGATCGATCGTGAGTCCGCTTACGAAAAAATAAAGGGGCGTGTAGCTCCGAAAGTCGAATCTGTAAATCAGTCCGGAGCACCGGTTGCGAATGATAATGAGACTTGGGGGCGATCTGCTGGCTCGCAATCGCAACAGCCAGCAACTACGCAACAAGAATCCGAAGGTGGTGGAATCGCAGGTGCTTTAGGCGGCATGTTTGGGAATTTGTTTGGTGGCTCTGGCATACGTCGCCGTGACAATGTGGCAGAGACGATGGTGAAGTCAGCAGTGCGGACAATCGGATCTCAAGTTGGGCGCGAGATTATTCGGGGCGTGTTGGGATCGATTATGAAGAAACGGTAATCGTAGATATCCGTTGAACCAACTTCTTCTCCCGTTCGTGGGAGAGGAAAGTTTCACCGATTAAAAAGTAAAGAAGTCATTGCGATTATAGGCGTGTGTAGGTACTTGCCCATGAAGACTAATCAATGTGCCAACAAATAGAAAATTTAATCGTTGCCGTCATTATGCTTGATCTCTATCAAACAAGAATGACGGCGATTAGACACAAAGGCAAAAAATTAAAACTCGATTACCGAGCGTATTGATTCGCCACTCTTCATCAAATCAAAGCCTTCATTGATTCTTTCTAAAGGTAATTTATGGGTAATCAAATCGTCGATATTTAATTTGCCCTCCATGTACCAGTCAACAATTTTAGGTACATCGGTACGACCGCGTGCACCACCGAAAGCCGAGCCTTTCCAAACCCGACCCGTCACTAATTGAAATGGACGCGTGCTGATTTCTTGACCCGCCGCGGCCACACCAATAATGATCGATTGACCCCAGCCTTTATGGCAACATTCTAAGGATTGACGCATGGTCGTGGTATTGCCTATGCATTCAAAACTGTAGTCAGCACCGCCATCCGTCAGGCCTATGATTGCATCAACCACATTCCCGACTTCTTTCGGATTGACGAAATGCGTCATACCGAACTTGCGTGCCATACTTTCGCGGGCAGGGTTGATATCGACACCAATGATTTTGTTCGCACCAACCATGCGTGCTGCCTGAATCACATTAAGGCCAATTCCGCCCAAGCCAAAGACGACCACATTGGCACCAGCTTCTACTTTTGCTGTGAATAAAACGGCACCGACACCCGTCGTCACGCCACAACCGATATAGCAAACTTTGTCGAAGGGGGCATCTTCGCGAATTTTTGCCAGCGCGATTTCTGGAACCACGATGTAATTCGAGAAGGTTGAGGTTCCCATATAATGGAAAATCGGTTTGCCATCTATAGAAAAACGACTAGTCGCATCGGGCATCAAGCCGCGACCTTGGGTGCTGCGGATTGCTTGGCACAGATTCGTTTTTTGTGAAAGGCAGAATTTGCATTCACGGCATTCTGGTGTGTAGAGTGGAATTACGTGATCATCTTTTTTCAAGCTTTTCACGCCTGGGCCGACATCAACTACGACACCAGCCCCTTCATGTCCTAAAATTGCAGGAAAAATACCTTCTGGATCAGCGCCGGACAAAGTGTAGTAATCCGTATGGCAAATGCCAGTCGCTTTGAGTTCGACCAAGACTTCACCTTCTTGTGGGCCTTGTAAATCGACTTCTTCAACGGTCAGCGGTTTTCCTGCTTCCCAGGCGATCGCGGCTTTTGTTTTCATGAATTTTCCGTTTTATATGAATTGTAGTGGGAGGGATAAGTAAAAGTATTCACATGACATTTTAACTTAACGGCGATTTGTGGCGTTGCCACCTGCAAAATACCCGATTCTGTAAAGTTTATTTGGAAATCAGTTAGAATTCCGTGTTGATTTTTGCAATGGTTTGAGACCTTTTGCTTACGCCTAAAAAATCTCAAGACATCGTCAGCAAATTTTCTATAAACTAGTTTGTATTGATGTAAATGAGTGGAAATGGCCTGTTGATGGTGTGACAGGGATTTATCCAAATGTTGTTATTACTCTGGAGTTACTATGGCTTTTTCACCCTTCCGAGCGATCGGGCAAGGTATTAAATGGTTTTGGAATGCGGTGAATGTCAGCCGTCGCTTCGTCCTCAATTTGATTTTTCTGATTATCGTTTTATTTATTCTGACCAGTCTTTTTTCTTCCAATAAGATCAAAGTCGAAGACAAGACAGCATTGGTCCTGAACTTTAAAGGCGATCTGGTTGAACAGCATGCTGGTAGCGCCAGTGATGCCTTCCTCGCTGAGGTACAAGGTGAGAATAAGCGTTCGGTGCAATTGCGCGATATTTTGACCGTGCTCGATGCCGCTAGCAAGGATCCCAAAATTAATAATGCGGTCTTATTATTAGACGGCATGCAAGGTGCGGGTTTGCCTATGTTGCGTGAAGTCGCAGCGGCTTTAGAGCGCTTCAAAGCTAGCGGCAAAAAAGTCATTGCTTGGGGCTCGAGTTTCGATCAGCGCCAATATTATTTGGCGTCTCATGCAAATCAAGTCTACATGCATCCTATGGGCAATGTGATGCTCACAGGATTTGGTCGCTACCGCAATTACTACAAAGATGCTTTGGACAAAATCGGTATCACCGTCAATGTTTTAAAAGTTGGTACATTCAAAAGTTTTGCTGAGCCGTATATCGCTAACGGTCCTTCTTCCGCTGCGGCTGAAGCCGATGCTTTTTTGTATAACGCGATGTGGAAGTTTTATACCGATGGTGTCGAGGCAGCGCGTAAATTGCCTGCTGGTGCGATCATGAAAAGTATTGATAATTTGCCTGAAATGTTGAAAGCGGCTAATGGTAGCGTGGGACAATTCGCCGTCGACGCCAAACTGATAGATGGTCTCAAAACGCGCGATGATCTTCGCCAAATGATGTTGGGCATGGGCGCGAAAGATGAACATACCAAGAGCTTTAAACAGATTGCATTTGATGATTACTTAGATAATCAACGGTCATTTGGCTTTGGCCCTGCAGTTGCTGTGATTGTTGCCGAGGGTGAGATCAGTGAAGGTAACGCGCCCCCGGGCGCGATTGGCGGGATGTCAACGGCAAATTTAGTACGCAAGGCGCGTGAAGATGATCAGGTAAAAGCAGTCGTGTTGCGGGTTGATTCGCCTGGTGGCAGTGCATTTGGTTCCGAATTGATACGTCAGGAATTAGAGTTGACACGTAAAGCGGGTAAACCGGTCGTGATCTCTATGGGTAATGTCGCAGCGTCTGGCGGTTATTGGGTTTCCATGTCTTCTGATGAAGTCATCGCTGATGCGGCGACGATTACCGGTTCGATTGGCGTTTTCGCGATTTTTCCTACCGCTGAAAAAGTCATGGACAAGCTTGGTGTACATACGGCTGGTACGACGACTACTTGGATGGCGGATTCGTTTAATCCTTTGCGTCCTATGAATCCAAAATTTGGCGAAGTGATACAGCAAGGTATTAATAATATTTATCACGAATTCACAACGAAGGCGGCAGCGGCACGCAAAACAACGCCAGAAAAAATCGATGCGGTAGCACAAGGACGAGTCTGGACTGGCGAACAAGCAAAAGAACGCGGACTGGTGGATAAGCTCGGTAGTTTTAACGATGCATTGAAATCAGCAGCGACTCGCGCTAAATTGGGCGAAGCCTATCGAGTCACTTACATCGAACGTGAACCATCAAAGTTTGATCGTATTTTTAGTATGTTTGGGGACAATGCGGCGCAAGCCATGTCAAAAGCCTTAAATGACAAATTCAAAGTCGCTGTTGCACCAACCGGTATCCCACCGGCTGCCGCGACTGAGATGGTAAAAGAGCTTAATTGGCTGGCTGATCTTCGTAAGGAAAACAGATCTTATATGGTGATGGCACATTGCATGTGTACTTTGCCTTAGTTTTCTGTCGGGTAATTAGTCGCGTCAGAAAACTTTTATAAAGTAATGGTGATATAGCTGGGAATGCACAATTTAAATCAATGTATTTCCAGCTAGAAATGGAAGAGAATACAAAACAGATGACACAAGTAGTGTCGCTAGTCGAGAAGTAAGACCATAAGCGCTTGCTATCACTTGTTGTTGTGGTGCAAGATACTTATTGTTTAATTCTCGGAGGCGCTATGCCATCAGTCTTTCCCGCACACGGTAGTTTTTCATTACATCGAGATGGCAACATCGTGGTGAGCCGTGTGCATGGGCCATGGAATGAGGAGCTAGTTATGCAGTGGGCGAAGGCAGTGCGCCCTTATTCGCTAGAAATGCAAAATAGTGGTGCTTGGGGCGGTATCGCTGTCATAAGTGGATCAATGCTGGCCACACCCGGAGCCATGCTTCTGCTTGAACAAGTGGTCGATTTTGGTGTGAAAAATTTAGGCTGTATATTTCAAGTTGTCGTAGCCGCACCTGAGGTAGAAGGGCGTGGTTTAGTGGAGAATGCATTTCAGCGTATTTATGAAGGTCGTTGTTTGTGGAATTTTTTTGACGATTTAGAGACTGCAATGGTCTGGGGTAACGCACAAATCGATGCTTACAATGCGTCTAGAGATCCTCATCATACTGAAACTTAATAGTATGGAAAGTCCAGTTCAAATACTGTTGGGACGTAAATTATTCTTGCCCAAGCAAACAAGAGAATAAGTCCATTGACTTTGTCAGAGCGCAATCATATTCCCAATGATGTTGTAATGTTCGATCGACTCATTCGCATGTCAAAATATTATGTCAACACGCCCTAATATGAACCGATAATTTACAAAATAGGTTTAACTTACTCCCGTCAATTTCCATCGTGATTCCTACGAATTTGTCGTCGGCCACTAATTGCATCGCTGTAGTGGTCAATCGACTGATACAGCGACTCTTCCTTGTACTTCTCTTGTGCCTTGTGTGTGTTGATGTGCGATCTTAGACTGGCATGACTTCTTCAACGACGAACGCCAACTATGCATCCACTGCACTGGACTCTTGTGACCGAGTTAACGCCTATGGTGACTTACTGTTTTGTTATGTCCGTCACGCCCGGGCCGAATAATGTCATGCTGGCGACTTCAGGCGCCAACTTTGGCTATCGCGGCGCTTTGCCGGCGATATTAGGAATTCAGTTTGGTGTGTTTTCGCAAACGATCTTGACTTGTATTGGACTCGGTAGTGTGTTCACCACTTACCCGCAGCTACAGCAAATCTTGCGAATAGCGGGCGCGATTTACTTGCTGTACTTAGCTTGGAAACTGAGTGGCGCGAACGTCGCAGAAGGACAAGCAATTAAGCAAGTGAGTTTTATCGAAGCGGCGATTTTTCAAGCGCTCAATCCTAAGACTTGGGTCAAATCTGTGACTCTGGCCTCGGTATTCATGCCGGCTGGATTTGGTACCTTGTCTGGTGCAGTGCTCGTGGCGATGATCGGAGCTATGGTCGGCATCCCTTGTAGTGTGATGTGGACACTATTTGGTGTCGCTATCCGTAGTTTATTGAAAGATCCCTTCAAACGCCGTATTTTCAATTTAAGCATGGCGGCGACTTTGATGGTGCTGGCACTGCTGTTTTTGCGTTAAACTTTCACGATGTTCTATCTTGACCGTACTTCACCCATCGCGCTATCACAACAAATCGAAAATCGTTTTCGAGAAATGATAGAAAGCCGCGCCTTGCCCGCTGGCGCAAAACTGATGTCGATACGACAGTTGGCGACACAGCTTGGGGTCAGCACCAATACCGTGGTGGTGGCGTATGATCGCTTGGTTGCGGTTGGTGTGATCAGCTCGCATGGCACTGCAGGATTTTTTGTCAGCTCGGTGCATGACGCCGCGCATGCAATGCCCGACGATATCACCTTGGAAGCGGGCGACGAACAAGAGCCCGTCTGGTTGGCGCAGCAGTCAAACGATCAACGCGCAGGCGTCTTGCTGGCCAGCAGTGGGGCTCTGCCACCTACATGGCTGCAAGATGCTGTACCAGCCTCGATTGTGCAACGTGCTTTAGCCAATAGTTCAGCTGGCATGGCATCACGTTGTCCACCGCAGGGTTTGCCAGAATTACGCGAACAAATTGCCATGTTGATGCGCGGCATTGGCGTGCATATCGACGCAGGAAAATTATTGACTTGCTTTGGTGGTACCCATGCGATTGATTTGATTTGTCGTAGTTTTCTTCAGCCAGGCGATACGGTTTTGGTTGAAGATCCTGGTTACTTTTTGATGTTCAGCAAATTGCTGCAGTACGGTGTGCGCTTGAGTCCTAGTCCGCGTCGTCCTGACGGTTTGGATCTGCAGGAATTGGACGATGCCTGCAAGCTGCATAGGCCTAGACTGCTCTTTGTACAGACCGCTTTGCACAGCCCAACTGGTTGGAGTAGCAGTGCTGCCAATTTGCATAAAGTTTTAACGCTGGCCAAACAGTATGGCGTCTTGATCGCGGAAGACGATGTACATGGTCATTTTTTACCTGGTCATGCAACACGCTTGGCTGCACTCTCGGGTCTCGATGGCGTAATTTACTATTCCAGCTTTTGCAAGGCTATGAGTCCTGCGCTGCGCATGGGTTATATCGCTGCTGAACCCGCTTTGCTTAAAGTCTTATTGCGCGCCAAAATCTATTCGATACTCACCACGCCAGCTTTGAATGAGTTTGTGCTGCTAGAAGTGCTTAAGGCGGGAAATTGGCGTAAACATCTAGATCGTTTGCAGCGCAAAATGACGGTTGCGCGTAACCACAGTTTGCGCCAATTGACCGAGGCAGGAATTCGCTTCGAACATGTGGGTGATGCGGGTATGTTTTTATGGGGCACACTGCCCGACGGTATTGATATTGATGTGTTGGTACAAGATGCCTATCGCCATAAAATTCTCTTGATGCGCGGTGCAGCTTTTTCTGCCAGCGATGCGTCAAATCGCTATATCCGTTTCAATATTGCATTCTCTCAGCAGCCACGTCTGAGCGAGTATTTGAAAGAACGCTTGGGGGC
>CAUPKC010000083.1:0-12771 GCA_963511665.1 uncultured Undibacterium sp. | reverse complement strand
TGCGATAGTGGAATAGACTGATATTCCAGTTCGGTGCCATGCTATTCAAAAAGCGCATTAGTGCACCTGGGCGTTCTGGAAATTCAAAGCGATACAGCAATTCGTTTTCTGCCAACTCACTCTTGCCGCCGACAAGATGTCGAATGTGGAGTTTCGCCAATTCATCATCGGTTAAATCCAAAGTCGGGAAGCCATGTTTGACAAAATTTTTGGCAATTTTGCTTGACTCTTCGCGATTGGTGACTTGGACGCCGACGAAAATATGTGCCTCTTTTTTATCGCTGATACGATAATTGAATTCTGTCACATTGCGTGGGCCAACCAGTTCGCAAAAACGTTTGAAACTACCCTGGATTTCTGGAATAGTGACCGCAAAAACTGCCTCGCGTGATTCACCAACTTCGGCACGCTCTGCGACAAAACGCAGACGATCGAAATTCATATTCGCACCACAGGCAATCGTCACCATGGTTTCATTTTTCAGCGGTTTTTTGTTCGCTTTGGCGCGTTCAATGTATGCCTTGCATCCTGCAACGGCGAGCGCACCAGCCGGTTCTAAAATACTGCGAGTATCTTGAAATACATCTTTAATCGCAGCACACACTTCGTCGGTATCGACCAGAATGACCTCGTCGACATACTGTTTCGCCAAACGGAAAGTTTCTTCACCAACTAGTTTGACAGCAGTGCCATCAGAAAATAAACCGACGTCGGTCAAAGTCACACGTTTGCCTGCTTTCAGGCTGCGATACATGCCATCCGAATCGACAGTTTGCACGCCGATAATTTTGATGTCAGGGCGCACGGCTTTGACATAAGCCGAAACACCAGCGATCAAGCCACCGCCGCCAATCGCCACAAAAATTGCGTGGATAGGACCTGCGTGTTGACGCAAAATTTCCATGCCGACCGTACCTTGGCCAGCGATGACGTCCGGATCATCGAAGGGATGAACGAAAGTGAGTTTGCGTTTTTTTTCTAGGGTCAGCGCGTGGTCATACGCATCCGTGTACGACTCGCCATGCAAGACGATTTCTACCGCATCGCCGCCATGAGCACGCACCGCGTCAATTTTGACTGGTGGTGTGGTGGTCGGCATGACGATTACCGCTTTGCATCCCACGCGTTTAGCACTCAAAGCCACGCCTTGTGCGTGATTACCGGCAGAGGCGCAAATCACACCGTGTTTTAATTGCACTGGCGTCAGATGGGCAATCTTATTGTAAGCACCGCGTAATTTGAAACTAAACACACTTTGCATGTCTTCACGTTTGAAGTGAATCTGGTTGTCCATGCGTTTGGACAGCGTAGGCGCAAGTTCTAAAGGTGTTTCTATCGCTACGTCATAGACGCGGGCGGTCAGGATTTTCTTGAGGTAATCGGTAGTCATGAAAGAATTCTTTTTTTAAATGAACGTCAAATGTCAAATTCGGACATCATGCAACATCCTCTTTTAGTGGATGCAGCGATTCTGCGTTGATCAGTACAGAATCGACCGTGTTGCTGGCGTGATGGCGCCAGCTTTCAATCGTATTTCAGATTACAGACACGGGTAGTGCCCGGTAATCGCGATGAAATAAGTGCAAATTATTTAAGTCCTGTTCGAACCATTATAATGTATCCCTCACCATCCTTAACGAAAAAGCCATGATAGAAGCGGCTATTGCCTGGTTATTTAGTGTTTTTGCCATTTCGAAAATCGGCTTGACGGCGGTTTTTGTCATTAGCTTTGTGTCGGCAACTTTATTGCCGATGGGTTCGGAGCCGGCGGTGTTTGCCATGATCAGAGCGAATCCAGAGCTGTTTTGGCTGACCATCTTAGTTGCCACGGCGGGAAATACCTTGGGCGGCATGTTGAATTATTTTATCGGCTATGAAGCTAAACAGACTTTTGCGAAAGAACGTAATAGTCGCTGGTTTAGCTGGTTGGAACGCTACGGTGCAAAGACGATGTTATTGGCGTGGCTGCCCATCATTGGCGATCCGATTTGCGCTTTGGGCGGCTGGCTAAAGCTGCCTGCTTTGCCCTGTATGTTGTATATGGCAATCGGCAAATTCTTGCGTTATGTGACTATGACTTACCTACTTTTGAAAGTGCCAGATGGATTTTGGCATAGTATTTCTTCGTGGTTGGGTTGAGTGGAAACCATTTGCCAGCAAGACACTTCGTAATCGGTCGCAGAAGAGCTGAATATCTCGCTACGAAGTGTCTTTGAAAACGACTAATTACTTAGCCTGCCGTGCAAAAAAATCCCAAATCATGGCAGGGCCATTTGGTGCCATAGGCGACGGACCAACTAAGCGCGGACGTTTCCAATACGGCTGCGGCATGCCGTGTCCGCCACCAAAGATGGTCACAAGTTCCACTTCCGTTTTGCTTTCGTTTTTCCAAAGCGCACGTTCGAATTTTGTTTTGTCTTCACCACTTGGCAGTGCTGAACTTGTCGTAGGATTCATCACAGGATCGCCGCCAATCTTATTCAGATCAGCAAAGAATTTTGCAGTATCTTGTGATGATCTGAGTATGCCGCCTTTGTAAAACAAACCGAACAGGCTAGTCTCGCCACCACTATACTGAACGATGGGGTCTTCAGTACCATTCATAATCATCACCGATGTGCTTTGTCCGGTGCTTGTGCATTTAAAATTGTCCGCGACAGGTACGTTTGCCGAAACTGCGGCCACCGCGCGAAAACGAGTGGGGGTTTCTATGGCTAAGCGCAAGGACATAAATCCACCGGACGACACCCCGGTTGCAAAAACACGTTGCGGGTCGAAGCCATTTTCCGCAATCAGTTTGTCGGTGAGCAAGGTCAAAAATTTAACATGGTCAAGCTCATGTCCGTCGACTTTAAAATCACCCACTTTGCTACAGTCATTCCAATCAAAAGAACTCGCACTCGGATAGACCACGCCAAAACCATATTGATCCGCTAAGCGGTCAAATCCATAACCGGTCTCCAAGCGAATCTGTGTTCCATTTTGGCCTGAACCATGCATGACGATGACTAAGGGCGCACCTTTCGCCAAGCCTTTTGGTAGGTAGGTGCGGTAAGTCCTTTCCTTGCCGTCGACTTGAATGGTGGCTTTTGTCAATACACCTGATAGTTGTGGCATGTCGGGATCAGGCGTGTAAAGAAAATACGCGAACAAAGCACCGACGATCGCAACAAAACCAAGTAAACCAAATAAGATATTACGTAGGATTTTTTTCATGATTTACCTTTAGTAATGTGTTCGATGCGATTGATACGTCTTTTACTTTACGCTGCGCCATTGATCACCTTGCTTTTTGACGTAGTGACGATAGACATATGGCCAAGGTATCGCGGCATACACAAGAATGACCAAACCTATCGCAAATACATTAGGCAGTAACTTATCATCAAGCGCTCCATTTAACCAGAGCGGCAAGGGTACTGCGATTAGCCAAATCGTCTTCCACAGCAATTCCCACATCAGTATCGGCAAAAGTTGTAAGGGATAACGAATGCCCAATACACACAGCAACCAAAAAGCCGCCATCATAGAGACTTGGACGCCGCGAAAAAACTCCCATTCTGCGAATGGCTTTGTAGACGCGAATACGCTAGGCCATAAGCTGAGCGCTAGCCCGACTACCACCAATAAATACATCGCACGCAATACATTAAGACGGGTGATTGAGACTTCATTCATGATTTTTATCCTATCATTTCTTATCAGGTTTTATGGAATGAAAATTACTTGAGTAGTTTCAATTGTTCTTCAGCATCATCACGGGTTTTTGTGCCCAACGCTGGAGTGAATGCCAGTGCTTTTTCATAAAATGAAATCGCTTTTGGCTTGTCGCCCAAGGCTTGCCATGTTTTACCGAGTCGATAAAACGCGGCGCCAGTTACATCGATACTTAATGATTTTTCCAATTGTGGCAGGGCTTCTTTCGCTTTTCCTTGTTCTTGCAACGATCTGCCAAGTCCGAGATAAGCGACCGAAGACTCAGGAAAACGTTGAATCACTTCGCGCAGCATCTTTTCTGCATCGGCAAATTTTTTGTCTTTGACTAGAGTTTGAGCGATCTCTATAGCGATGTCGTTCTGTAACTGGGCGATGACAGCATTGCCACTGCTATTGACCGCCAAAACACCGCTTTTCGCTTTTTCGAATTTCTCATCTTTGAGATCAAACTTCGCTTGCAATAAACTCGCTACTGCTGGATTGACTTTCTGCATTTCTGCGATTACGTCTTTCGCTTTCGAATTACTGCCGCCCATTAGACCAGGCACTTCCAAATAAAAGCTCATCAAAGACTTAGCTGCACTAAAATTTCTTGGATCTAATTCAATCGCTTTTTTTAAGGAATCACGAATTTTTCCGAGTGAGCCCATACCCGCCATCATGCCGCCTTTTTCTGCCTTGACACCAAGCACACTTCCAAGCGCTTCATGACATTCAGAATTTTTGGGATTGCTTGCAACGCACTGTTCAGCGAACTTAACGCCCTCGTCGAGGCGAGTGACTTTACCTTCAATTAAAATCAAGTCGACTTTGGCTAACAATGCATCGGGGTAATTCGGATCAGTAGCCAGTTTTGCGCCGATTGCTCGTTTCACTTCAGCATATTTTTTTGCTTTGATAAGTTCGCTGTATTCATGGGCTTGTGCTGACTGTATGCCAAGCAATGGCGTGAACAAAGGGGCGATCAAGAGTGAGGCCGTGATGGCCTGGCGAATACGGGATGTTTGATGAGAGAAGATAGTCATTTCATTTTCTTAATAAAGAGTGGGGGCCAAGTGTTTGAAAAGATTGCAAGCTGCAATCGATGATGAAGTATCGGCTTTGATACCCTATGGTTTCCATCAGAAAAGGACGAGCTACGGTCTACTAACCATGAGTTGCGGTAAAAGTTCGGTGAGTTGCAACCGGAAATTGAATTACCTCGGCGAGCTTGTGAGGGAGTCTAGATCTAGATTAGTGTGTTGTTTAAGGCTGCTAAACATTGGCGGATTAAAATCCAGATTTGGATCGCCAGTTGCACAGTTAACGATTGCGGGAGGTCAGGGGAAATCGGAAAGTAAGCTCGCAATTCCTTGTCTGCTTTTTTATGTGAGTTGATCACTTTTACTTTCGCTAACCCCCGTTGCCATAGAGTGGCTTATTGAACTAGAACGTTTAACGGGCGTAGCTTGGTTGGCGAAAGGTTTGGAATAGTGGATATTTAATTTGAGTTGACCCCGGTTACAATTAGTTCTTGTAGTGCTCGATTTAAAACGGGATCTATCCCATTGCGTATATCTGAAATAGTAGGTTTGACTTCTATATCAGCTTGTAAACCTTTTCCGACGAAGTCACTGCCATCAGGATAGGTATCTCGTTTGACACAAATACGCGCAGAACCACCGCCGGGTAGATCAAACCCCAACGGCTGTCCAGTACTTCCACCGGTAGTTTCACCCATGGTTAATCCACGCTTCAATAATTGATAGGAAACAACAAAATCTTCAGCGGCAGAAAAAGTCGCTGCACCAGTTAGCACTACTACTGGGCCAGTATAAATATCTTGATTGGTATTGTTACTAGTGGACTTTTTACCGTCTAAAACCTTCCAAGTAATATCAGGACCATGCGTTAAAGTATAGCCATTATCCGCTCTAATATATGAGTTCGCAGATGGTATGGTTTGAGTTGTAAGGTAGCTTAGTATTTGCAAGCCATATGAACTTGAACCACCACCATTCTTTCTCACATCGATAATTAAACCTTTTGCCTTTTTAATTTGCGGAAATGCCTCTGTAAATGCTTTAACACTATTTTTATTCTCGAAATGATCTATGGAGATGTAGGCGATGTCCCCAACAAGCATTTTAAAATTTTTATTATCAGACACTTCTAAATCACTATAACCACTGCGTGCAACTTGAATTTCTTTTTCTTTACCATCTGCCGATCTAATTCTAAAATGTAGAGCTTGCTGTTCACTGCCAGATAAAAGTTGATAACTAAAGGTGCGCAAATTGAAATCCTGAGCAGTGGAACTACTGACATAGGGTGCAATTTTTTTCATTGCATATTCTTTGACCGGCATACCGTCAATTTCTATAATCTCATCGCCCACACTCAATTTACTTCTTATTGATGGACTGCTAATTGCGCTGACGATCACCTTATCTTCGATCAAGTGGGTTCGCATAGGAGGTCTTTTATAAAAATCTTTGTGCAGTTGTTCCGGCGGGTAAATGTTTGTGTGTCCATCCTTAAGCAATGGAGCAATTTGCATAAGCACGCGATAGTATTGCGCCGTAGTTTGGGTTGCCATTACCTTACTTAAATATTCCATGTACACCTTATTCCACTGCAAATTAGGGACTTTGTCGAAATGGACAAAGCTATCACGCGCCCTAGCCCAAAACAAAGAGAGCCCCGCTATTTTTTCTTCTGTACTGATGTTGTCCTTGTAAGGACTAGCTAAATCGGAGCTTTCATACAGTTGAGTTGGTATTCCAGATATTTTGATTAGTTTTTGTATGCCAGGTTCAGACAGCAATGTGGACAGCTCCTTATCTTTACTAATAATTTCATTTAATCGTGGAAACCAGATGGATTCGCTGATGCCTTCTAATGCGCGTATCGCTTTTTCCTTTTGATTTGATGCCAAATACAGCTTTGCAATATCAAGTCGCAAATCTAAAGGTTTTGCATGCAGAGAAAGACTGCCATTCGCTAAATCCAGATTAGTTTCTTGATCGAGAAAAGCTATTGCCCCCTCAAGATGTAATGCTGCTTTTCGATTCGCTTCAACAGTAGCGTTGCCACTTTTCACTATATTTCGAGCTTCCTTCCTCATTAGTTGCACGTACTGATAAGCCTTAGCCGCCGAATGATCTTCAGAAACTTCACTTGCACGAGCCACATTAAAAATCAACATACACGCTAACAAAGACAATAAACTTTTCATACAATAAACCCATAATTTAAGTGATGTAAAGACATTAAACTAAACATGCTTATTTGGCAATGGATGGTTGGGCATATTATTCTTTGTTGCTTTTTGAGAGAGCAGGTATCTTTAGTCTCAATGATCCGATGTGTCTCGCTCAGAACTACTAAACCTTTTGTAAAGCAACCCTTCACCAAAATTCGAAATCAGACTCTGGTTAATGTAGCCATTACATCCATTGGCGGAGTCGGATAATGAGAGCGCAGAATCGGAAATTTGCTATGTTAGTGCCTCGAGATTGCTTGACAGCTCTGCCTGGGATCGCTAGCGTCATATTCTAGGAAGTGTATTGTGGCGTCGTTGCAAGATTAGTTTTTAAGAACGGGCTTAGTCGATAAAAACATAGCTAAACAGGTTCGCCAAGACAAGGCCCAGCAGAAAAATGTCGTGCTTCGGACTGGTAACGAGAGTGTAGATACGGCGGGTTTGGCTGAGCTGGAGGTGAGGCGCAAAAATGCTGGGGGCGCACGCGAACTCTCTGTACAACTGGATGCTGTCGCTTACCCAAAAGCAGTTTCTGCACAAATAAACACTAATTAAAAAAACTACATCTGTTTGAAGTGATGTAAGTAGCTACGACTCACAGGTAATTTATCAGCGCGACCTTTCATGAAAACGGTGGCAGTCTCATGCTCTCCGCGCGTCACATGGCTGACCATATTAATATTCACGACCACCGAGCGATGCACTTGAATAAAGTGCGTGCCGTCGAGTTGATCTAGCAATTCCTTTAGTGAACTCCGAATTAAAGCTTCAGCGGGTTTGCCATCTTCGCCGCGCCAAGCGATCAAAGTGTACTTTTCGTCCGAACGCAAAAAGTCGATATCAGCCACGGGGATCATACGCAAAGACTGACCGACCATGGCTTTAATCCAGCGCAAAGGTTCCGGTGCGGCTTTCTTTTGCATCCTTGCTTCTAACTTATCCAACAAGAGGTCGATGTCTGGTGCTTCCTGTGATGTACCAATACGTTCCCTTACGCGTGCCACCGTGTCAGCGAGGCGCTCTGGGTCTACAGGTTTCACTAAATAATCTAAGGCGCCTTGCGTAAATGCTTCCACTGCATATTCACTATACGCCGTGACGAAAACCAGATGTACGCCACGTCCAAGTTGACGCGCTGCTTCGATACCCGTCATGCCTGGCATATGCACGTCCAAAAAACACACGGTTGGTTTCAGGTCTTGGTATAGCTCGACCGCTTCGCGCCCATTGCGCGCTTCTGCCACGATTTCTAATTCGGGCCAAACTTGCGCCAGCATGCGAGTTAAGGCGCTACGCAGCAGTGGTTCGTCATCGGCGATAAGTGCGGTAGGATGGGCTGAGGTCATGTGGATTCCCTATGACAAATTGGTTGTTGTAGTGTCCAGTTGGGCTGGAAAATAGATTTCTGCAAGAAAGCCATGCGGTTCGATTGCCGTCAAACTGAGCTGTGCATGTTCTCCAAACACCAATTGTAATCGTTCACGCAGATTTGCCAAGCCTGTGCCTAGACCCTTACTCCCTTGACCTCCACTCAAGCCGACGCCAGTATCGCGCACTTGCGCCACACAGCGATCATTTTGCATCTGCACCGTGACATCAATTCGACCACCTTCTTCACTCGGATCAATACCGTGGCGTACCGCGTTTTCTACTAAAGTCAGTAAGGTCATGGGCGGGCACGGCACTTGTAGTGCTGCATCATCCACATTGAAAGAAAACTGCAATCGATCCGGCATGCGCATGTGCATTAATTCTAGATAAGCACGTACCAGCTCTAACTCTTGTCCAAAGGTGCTTGCAGCATTATTTAAATTCGGAACCGCTGCACGCAAATAAGCGATCAAACTACCCAACACCTTCGATGCCTGAGAAGAACCAGAGTCCACCAATTCTCTTACATTCGCCAGGGTATTGAACAAAAAATGGGGCTCAACCTGCGCTTGCAATAAACGCAGACGCGAATCAAGTGCATCACGCGCTAATTCACTACGCTCTAGCTCAAACGACAGTGCCAGTCGTTGGGCTTGTCCAGTGATATGGCGATATAACGACGACATCGCAATCCAAGGCGAAACTAAGAGTCCTGCGGCGGTCAAAGTACCAAAACCAAATAGTTTTTTTGCATCGGCCGACCAAACACTTGGACTTGAAAAGGTTGTTAATGAATAAATAAGCGCAGCTGAAAATGGCACGACGATCGCTACGGCTGCCACTTGCAACACCCAACGTGCCATCCAACTCGGTAGCTGCCTAGGCCAACGTTCAAATAGACCAAACACGGACAATTGAATTAAGCCGAGCATCAACAATCGCGTTGGCGGCAAGAGCCATGATGCATGAAATATAGGCAGCCAAAACAGACTAAGAATGAGACTCGCAAATAAAACCACTTTGAGACGCGGCCAGCCGTACATAGCGGGAGGCGCGGACAATGCGTTTGATAATTCTTTACTATCCATGATGTAAGCCTATACGAAGGATGGAAATGAGCTGTCCTTATTGCCTTGAGTGCAAACTAGGAATAGGCAGAGTTTATCCTGCTTGTTTGGATACGGCTATTTCTACTAGACGGTTGACGCTCGGCGATAGTCAAACGACGTTATAGATTGACCAACTGCGGCCAATATTTTCGGCAATGTATCAACGCAATGACATCACTAGGTGATAGTCGATGCTTGCAGAATCAGCATAGATGCTTGGAATTAAGGCATTGGTTGCCACACGGTCAACAGCGAAAATCATCGCAATATACTGCCATTGAGTCTACAACGTCCGCCATTCATCACAATCGACTCAGAGGGTTTTGTCCTTAGCTTCATTTGGAAGCTGAGCTGGTAAACTGATTTCTGCATGAAAGCCATGCGGTTCGATTGCCGTCAAACTGAGTTGTGCATGTTCTCCAAACACCAATTGTAATCGTTCGCGCAGATTTGCCAAGCCGGTGCCGAGGCCCGTACTTCCTTGACCTCTACTCAAGCCTATGCCGGTATCCCGCACTTGCGCCACACATCGTTCATTTTGCATCTGTACCGTGACATCAATTCGACCACCTTCTTCACTCGGATCAACACCGTGGCGCACCGCATTTTCTACCAAAGTGAGCAATGTCATGGGCGGGCACGGCACTTGTAATGCAGCATCATCCACATTGAAAGAAAACTGCAATCGATCCGGCATGCGCATGTGCATTAACTCTAGATAAGCACGTACTAATTCCAACTCTTGCCCCAAGGTGCTTGCTGCACTATTTAAATTCGGAACCGCTGCACGCAAATAAGCGATCAAACTACCTAACACCTTCGATGCCTGAGAAGAACCAGAGTCCACCAATTCTCTTACATTCGCCAAGGTATTGAATAAGAAATGCGGTTCAACCTGCGCTTGCAATAAACGCAGACGCGAATCAAGGGCATCACGCGCTAACTCACTACGCTCGAGCTCAAACGATAGCGCCTGTCGCTGGGCTTGGCCAGTGATATTGCGATATAAAGCAGACATCGCTATCCATGGTGAAAACAGCAGACCGGCACCGATCATCTCACCACAGCCAGCTAATTGTTTTGGCACTTTGTACCAGGGGATGGGATCTCCAAAGTACATCAAGGTATATACCAGCGCAGCAGCAAATGGAACCACGATCGCCACCGCCGCAACTTGAAGGACCCAACGTGCAACCCAACGCGGCAGACGTTTTGGCCAACGCTCAACAATCCCAAACGCCGTCAATTGGATCATGCCAATCAATGCTAAGCGGACAAAAATCGTAATCCACCAAGATGCCCAAGTGAACTTCATCATAATACTAAGAATGAGAGCCACCGCTAAAACCACTTTGATACGCTGCCAACTGTACATTGAAGGTGGTGTCGACAACGCGTTTGATAATTCTTTGCTATCCATGATGTAAGCCTATTCGTAGGATGAAAATGAGCTGCTCTAATTGCCTTGTGTGCAAACTAGGTATAGGCAGAGTTTACCCTCTGTGTTTGGATACGGCTATTTCTAGTCGATGGTTGACGTTTGGCGATAGCCGAATGACGTTATCGCTTGACCAACTGCGGTTGATCTGCCCTGCATTGACAAAGGTGGGTGAAATAAGTGGGTGAAAAACAAGAATGAAATAGCGCCATCAAAACGCGACAATCAAAGGGGGGGGGGCTAGGCTAATGCAGAGCTTACGTTATAAGAAGCGCGTGATTGGCAGTGCATCGTTACATAGACCAGAGCTCACAAAAAAGTATATGCATGAAATTGATCGTAAGGCCGCGACAGGTATCGGGTGAACGACGGCAATCATCGTCCTATACCGCCATTGAATCCACAACGTCCGTCATTCATCGCAATCAACTCAGAGAGTTTTGTCGTGAGCTTTATTCTGACGAACATCAATCAAGGAACATCAATCAAGACATATCAATCAAACACAAGGAACAATCATGAAATGGATACACATTATTGCTGGCTTAATGGCCATCGCCTCCGGCTTTATTGCTTTATATGCGGCTAAAGGTTCACCTTTACATCGTAAATCTGGAACCATGTTTACCCTCTCCATGTTATTGATGACGATCAGCGCCGCTATCATTTCATTTTTCTTACGCACCGATCACGTCACTGGCGTTGCTGCTCTGTTCACGACTTATCTCGTTTGCACATCGTGGTTAGCTGTTAAGCGAACCGTGCAGGATAGTAAACCAGTACTAGAAGGATTTGCATTTGCAGCGGCCGTTCTAGGCGTGTATTCGCTGAGTCTATGGTTTGATTTTCTGGCTGACCCTAAATCGCTGATCACCAAGAACAGTCCCCCGCAAACACTACTCGTCTTTGGATCAGTCAGCTTAGTATGTGCAGCCTTGGATCTTCGCTTGATTTGGGCAGGACAAATCGCTGGCGCACATCGTTTAGTAAGACATTTATGGCGTATGTGTTTTGCGATGTTTATCGCAACCGCATCTTTCTTTACTGGACAGATGCAAGTGTTTCCAAGCTTCATCCGTAAAAGCAGCATAGTGGGGATTCCAGTCTTGGCAATACCCGTCCTTCTTGTTCTCTTGACGACTTTATACTGGTTAGCGCGCACCTTAATCAAGCGTAAACGGGCCATTCTCAAATCACCAATCACATCTAAATAATCGAATACTCAATTAATCCAAGGAGTTCATCATGCAAAACACGAATGACCACGACATACAGATCTTCTACGCGCGTTTAGCTGGCTTTGTATATTTGCTACTCATCCTACTATACATGGGTGGCCAATTTCTCAACTCCAGTATCCTAGGTGTCGGTGACTTCGCGAGCCGCGCGCACAATGCAACGAATTCAGAACATCTTTACCGCATCGGCTTGGCGCTACAACTTATGGCGTCGGTTTGCACAACAGTGCTCGCCTACGCTTTATATGTCACGCTCAAACCAGCGAATGAACGTATCGCACAACTCGCAATGCTATTTCGACTTGGTGAAACTTTCGTTGGTGCCGTCGCGGTGATATTTAGCTTTGTTCAACTACGTATCTATACTGCTGCCAATGCTGTAGCAACCGCCACGACAGTCGGCACAAGTACTCTTGGGGGCAGCCAAGGAATGGATCAATGGCAAACGCTAATGAAATTAGCCAATAGCAGTCATTTCGCTGGGTTTAATATGTCGACTTTGTTCTTCAGTGTAGGATCGATACTCTTCTTTAGCGTTTTCTTAAAGTCAAACTATCTGCCGAAAGTACAAGCCTTATTTGGTATTTTCGCTTCGATTCTAGTCGTATTGACCAGTCTTGGAAATTTATTATTACCAGAATACGCAGGCACCAT
>CAUPKC010000082.1:0-12941 GCA_963511665.1 uncultured Undibacterium sp. | reverse complement strand
TTTTCGGCGGCGCGGTTTGCACCCGCCCTACTAAATTCTTCATCCCGCTAGCGATCATCACATCCACCCCTGCTTCCACCGCGAGCTAGCCTGTAACTCGCGCCACAAAATGATTCGCTTTTCGCCCGAATGAACCGCTTCGATCTCAATCTCAGCAATTGGCAAACTAAGGTCCTCAGACTGAACCACTCTGCTCACCAAAAAATGTTTTTGCTTTGCAAGCACCTGTACCGCCGTCCATTTACTGAGCAAAAGTTTTTTAGGGTTCAATTTGTTAGGCTTGCTGACTTCTGGCGACTGATCTTGATTTAATCGATTCATATACAACTCACAATTCATTTAAATGACTACGCAAATAATTGGCACGCTCAGACAGATCATGACGCGCTCCCTCGCTCATTTTTCGCAGTTGCGGATATACCATCCCGATGCGGGGATTACTCGCCAAATGCTTTTCATTGCGCGAGAAAAAATCCCAATACAGCGCATTGAATGGGCAGGCATTTTCCGTCGTCCGTTGCTTCTTATCGTAGTGACAGCCTTTGCAATAATCACTCATACGATCGATGTAAGCCGCGCTAGAAACGTAAGGCTTGGTCGCTAGCACACCCCCATCAGCGTACTGGCTCATTCCCAAAGTATTTGGCAATTCCACCCATTCAAACGCATCGATATACACGCCGAGATACCATTCATGTACGCGCTGTGGATGCAAGCCTGCCAGCAATGAAAAATTCCCAATCACCATCAAGCGCTGGATGTGGTGGGCATGCGCTTGTTCTAAGGATTGACCAATTGAATGCGCAAGACATCGCATCTTAGTTTTGCCAGTCCAGAACCATACGGGTAACTCGGTTTGATGATCGAATACATTTTCTTGAGCATAACCTGGCATGAAATGCCAATATACGCCGCGTACGTATTCACGCCAACCGAGAATCTGCCGGATGTAACCTTCGGCTGCGGCAATTGCTACCTCTCCGCGCACCCATGCAGCTTCGACAGCATCGATCACTTCTCTCGGACTGATCATCTTGACGTTCAAAGCGAACGACAACAGCGAATGAAATAAACGCCATGCCTTGCTACTCATCGCATCTTGAAAATCACCAAAGTACGGCAAAGCCAATCGAACGAAAGCCTGCAACTGCTGCAAGGCTTCAGCTCTGTGCAAAGGCCAAGCAAACTCTGTCGCATTGGATTCACCGAAGCTTTTCACGCCAGCGTTCTGGATTGTCGGCAACAGCACACTATGATCATGCCGCGGCCGAAAATCTTCTGGTTCCCACGGCAAGCCCGACCATGCTTTGCGATTATCATGATCAAAATTCCATGCACCACCTGCAGGATCCTGGCCAGCCATTAAGACTTGATGCTTCGCCCGCATTTGTCGATAAAAATGCTCCATCAACCACTTCTTGCGTCCTTCGAAAATCTTGCCAACCTCGTCTCTTGCGGTAAAAAAATGTTCACTATCGAATAGGTGACATCGTAGCGATGTGCTTTGCGTGAATACTTGTAATTGCTGATCCAATCGATACTCATCCGGTGCCTGATACTGAAACTCTTGCGCGTGATAAATAGCGGCTAATTTTTCGATGTTCGCAGGGATAGAATGAAGATTTTCTATATCATCAATCGCCAGATAATGTACGCGATGCCCTGCTATTTCCAAACGCCGTGCAAACTCACGCATCGCTGCAAATATCGCGATAATTTTTTGTGCGTGATGCAAGACGTAATCCGTTTCTTGCCTGACCTCCATCATCACGTAGAGCACTTCGTCTTGCTGATGCTCGAACCAACTGTGTTGTTCATTGAGTTGATCACCCAAAATCAGGCGCAGCATTTGGACTCTTTTCTTAGAATTTTTCATGGTGTTTTTAGGTTGCGTTCCAAAGCCGACGATATACGCTATCAGGATCATGTTGCTTCGCCTGCTTTTGCGGATCGAACCAACGTCCCCCTAAATAGCCGCGCGGGTCAGTACCTAAACCCGCCAAATACAGACAGTTACCCTGATTGCTATAGACATCGTAATCCAGCAATTGCGATTCGAACCAAGCGGCGGCAACCCGCCAATCACCTGCTAACTCATGTAGCCAATAGCTAATCGCTTGCTGACGTAAACGATTCGCTAAATAGCCCGTAGTGGCAAGTTCGCGCATGGCCGTATCAATCAAAGGCTCACCCGTTTTGGATTGCGTCCATGCCTGAAATTTTTGTCCATCGAACACAGGCAAACTCACAGGTGATTTAGATAAACCACTGGCGCGATAAAGCTGTACGCCGTATTTGCAATGCAAGAAGCGAAAATAATCGCGCCACAACAATTCAAACCAAATCCAGTAAGTGCTATCGCTTTTGCCTTGTTCGCCTTCGAAACCACGCAAAGCGGCCATAATTTGCGGTGCGGATACAGCACCGCTTGCCAGCCATGAAGAAAATTTTGTTGAAAATTCTGTACCGTGCAACTGATTCCGAGTTTGCTTATAGCTGTGTGCTTTATCCGTAGAAAAGTAGCGTGATAAATGCTGCAAACCTGCCTGATTGCCACCGCTAAATTCGGTCGTCCAGTAGGGAAAAGAGGAACGAGCATCTTGCTCAAGATGATCAAAACTTTCTTCTTTGGTTCGGATTGGTACTGAGAATTCTTGCAAGCTTAGATCACATAAGGCAAAGTTTTTCGACAATAAGCACAACACAGGTTGACGAACAGAATAAGTTCCCTGCTCTACCTTATGTCTGAATGCGGTGAATTGATCAGGCATCAGCGTTAGTTCAAAATCAAAATCTTTTAGCGCATACATCGTTGATTGCCAGATGGTATGCACGGGCAATTTCAATGCATGTAAAGACTCTACCTGCGCCATTTCTTCCGGCGCAGCGATTTCTTCACAGACAATAGCCTGCAATTCATAGTGTTGCGACAAATACGCCCAGAACTCAGTTTGTGCACTCAATTCGCCATCCAGTTCGAGCAAATCAAAGCCATACTGATGCAATTGATGACCTAAATCATTCAAGCCATCACGCAAAAATTTTTGTCTATGGGCAGAGATGCGAGCAAAGCCCCATTTGGTTTGACTAGTGCTCAGTGCGCTATACGCTGACGTATGACAAAACACGGTCAATAGCTCAGCGCCGGCTCGCTCTGCTAATGCACAAGCATGATTCAAGGCTGGATTATCGTCCAATCGAAGATCATTGCGAAACCAGTAAATAATCAATTTTTTCATGGCAATTTCGCCGATACAGGAACCCGCGAACGGCTGCAACGCTCAGAACAATATCTGACCGCTTCCCAATCCTTCTCCCATTTTTTTCGCCAACTAAACGGTAATCCGCAAGCTACACACAACTTACTTGGCAGGTCAGATTTTTTGCGCATTTTCATCGCGTTTCTTCCTGAAGTAATGCCATCTCAATAATGTATGCCTTCAGCCTGCGCCACTCGCACCAGAGCTTGCTCCAACGCCGAACGTGCATGTGCAGCGGTGTAGTGCAAATCGCGATGCAAAATCGCATCATCTTCATTTCTATTTTCGCATTGGGCGCTGTAGCGTTCGAAGCTAGTCAGCATCTGCAGCAAATCCACCAAATGCCTTGGACATTCACAATGTATGCTATTAGCAAACTTTGCTATATGCATCAAATTATCGTCATTCAGCAAGCGTTCGGGAATCGCGTTTGCGCGTTTACTACGAGACACATCGGATTTCAGCGCACTCTTTTTTGATCGACCTATGCGACCTTGCTGTTCGACCAACGTTAAAGCACGTGCCATTGCCACACGACACAAATGGTCAATCTCCAACATATCTGCAGGAATACGTGCGACATGAAACCCGGCCAAGCGCATTTGTCGAATAGCATCGCTGGATGCAAAGCGATACAAAATCAACACTGCCGTCGCTTGACAAGCTTTTTGTGCGACATTCACAAGAGGAGTCTGCTCCTCGGGTGCGGTAAGTTCACCTTGCTCGATAACCAGCACATCCACCTTGACATCCTTTAGCTGCAACTCAGCTTGTTTCAAATTGAAGGCGGTCTGAACCAGACTCAACTTACTTTGCTCTGGGTTTAAATTAATCAAAGACTGACGCAACATCACGCCGACTAAAGCAATCCGCAAAAGTCCATTACTCACTTGCACTTGCGATTGGGCTGCTGGCAAATTCGCAACCGCGTTAAGCATCGCCAGCAGTTGCTGTATATCCAGGTGTGCGACTGCCCCGATTGAATTCCCGGCATCGACTAGCTGCTTGATCAGACCCAGTCGTCGAACATCGTCAAACGAGTATTGGCGTTGTCCACGCTCAGAACGGGTCGGGTCAGTGACGCCGTAACGGCGCTCCCACACACGCAAGGTTTCTACCGGAACGCCAGACAAACGGGCCGCCGCGCCACTGCGGTAGGTGGAATTGACATCATTAGAAGAGGATTTTTGAAGTTCATTGTTCATTTTTGGCTCACTTTAGGTGTGGGTTAAATCAGCGATACTGAAAAAATTCGGCACATGTATAAGAAATCACTTTAAAGAACCGTAATTGAACCGAATAAATCCATAATAACACATGTTTTAACGGTTCACTTATTGGACAAGCATTTCACTTTGGTCTAAGCTAAGTGCATTAGATCAATTTTATATTTGCATTGATTTACATTGATTAGCATTGATAAAGAAACCAAGGTAATTCTGTATGAGTAATGATTTGACAAGCCTAAGTACCAGTACCAGTACCAGTGCCAGTACAGCCAAGGCATGTACCATTTACTTCGATGGCGCTTGCCCACTCTGCTCGAAAGAAATCGCCACTTATCAAACCTGGCACGGCGCAAACCGGATTGAATGGATCGATGCCAGTCGCTGTTCGGAACTAGCATTGGGAGCAGAGCTTGAGCGAACGCAAGCCCTAGTCAAATTGCATGCTCGTGATGAAAATGGAATGCTAGTATCGGGAGCCGCAGCATTCGTCATGATGTGGCGACAACTACCGGCACTGAAATGGCTCACTCCTTGCTTAGGTCATGCATCAGTAATTCATGCACTAGATTACTTATACGAAGGTTTTTTGAAAATTCGCCCACTTTGGCGTAAACCAGAACAGTAAAGAAAACTTAGAAACCGATTCACAAAGCCTGCTCAATGCGAGCAAGCTTACATCGACAAAGCACTTTTATCGCACCACAAACTAGAGGAAATTATCATGAAATCACGTCGTCAGTTTTTAATTCAAACCATCCCAACAGTCTTAGGTTTAGGCGCTGCACTGACAGCAAATGCACAAGCAAACCGCGCTGATGAAAACGCCCCGGGATCGGTCGCACTTGGCTACAAACACGATGCAACTAAAGTGGATGCAAAAAAATACCCAGCGTACGCAGCCGGAAAAAACTGCGCCAACTGCATGCTCTACCAAGGCAAACCAACAGACGCCTGGGCGAACTGCGCAGCCTTGGGCGGCAAACAAGTGAATGCCAAAGGCTGGTGCATGGCCTGGGCGAAAAAAGCCTAAATGACGATGCAGCAAATCGATCAAGCTATCGTCGATAGAGTAATACAAATGGCGTGGGAAGACAGAACCACTTTCGACGCCATTCAACGTCAATTCGGCTTAGATGAAAGCACTGTGATTCGGCTGATGCGCAGCGCCATGAAAGCATCGAGCTTCAAAATGTGGCGAGCGCGGGTGACGGGTCGCAAGACCAAGCATCAGGCTTTGCGTGGTGCTGAGGTGATGCGGTTCAAGTCTAGTGATCAGAAGAATCGGGACTTCTAGCTGCGAATATTAGAAATCGAAACCGAGTTGTTGCTCATCATCGACGCCCGCAGCGATATTATCGCCTCGCGATTTCGGTTCCTTTGACCTGTTTTTGTCTCGCTTTACATTGCGCGTGCTTCTCGACCCATGCTTCTTCACCACCGCCGATTTACCTGCCCTAACTTCCGCCTGACCACGAACAGCAAATAATTTAGCTTTCGCCTCACGTGTAGCGACTTCGATCTCAACCAACGGAAACGGGATATCGCCCCCCAACTGAATATCATAAGCCGCCTGTACGTCCGCTGGCATAGTCCAAGGTTCAAACAAAAAAAGATCAGGTACCTTACGCATCGCAGGTAACCAACGTCGCACGAAAGCACCTTTCGGATCGTGATCGTGCGCTTGTTTGATTGGATTATAAACACGCGGCACGTTGATACCTGTCGTACCCGATTGCATCTGCATCTGACTCCAATGTATACCAGGCTCATAATCTAAAAACTGGGTTGCCAGCCACGCACCGACCGGACGCCAATCTAGCCATAAGGGATAGGAAGCGACAGACACCAGCATCGCGCGCATACGAAAATTGATCCAACCCGTCTCACGCAACATCGCGATACAAGCATCAACCATAGGCCAGCCAGTGCGCCCCTGTATGAAAGCCTGAAAATGTGTTTCATTCCAGTCATGTTCACGCAAGCCATCATAGCCACGATGCATATTGTGATATTCAATTTCCGGTTCAGACTCCAATTTTTGAATGAAGTGACAATGCCAGTACAATCGACTGACAAAAGCATTCAAACCCTGCTTCATTCGTGCGGCGGCTGGATGTTTTGAAATGAGATCATCCTCATGTAGTTGTTCCATACGCTGCACTGTCGCATGCACGACTTCACGTAAACTCAAACAACCGAAAGTCAAATAAGGTGAAAGTCTCGAGCAAGCATCGGGCGCGGACAAGGGTGAAGAAATTCCACCGCGATAGCAGGCGCTACGCTCATGTAAGAATGACGATAGAACGGCTAGGCCAGCTTGTCGTCCACCGCGTTGCCTATGCGGTGGATCAACTTGGTTCAAATTTAGGCGATCTGCTGAAGGTGGCGTAGTATCTTGCCAAGGCATCTCGACAAATTGTATCTGCGCGGGGATAGACAAACACATCTGTTCCACATGCGCATCCCAACTCGCCTTCCAATGATCGCGATCTGCCAAGCGGCGCACCACACCAAACTGTCGAAACTCCTGCCAATTAACTTGTTGCGCACGACACCAATGCCCTACTGCCAAGTCTCGTTGATAAGTCCACGCGTTACCCGTTTCTTCATGAGCACACAAGCTATGAAAAGGCGCTTGATTATGCAAAGCCGTGAGCACGTCGATGATATCGCCAGTCACCACATGCAAGCGACCGGCGTGTTGTTTCAAGGAGATGTAAAGATCACGCAAGCTTTCTAAAATAAATTCAAAATGCTGACGCGCCGCATCGGGCTGAGCCCACAACCCTGGCTCAACTACATACAAGCATAAAATCGGTCCACGTGACGCGGCCTCAACCAAAGCCGCGTGATCATGCAAACGCAAGTCGCGCTTGAACCAGACAACGCTATAGGACATACAGAAACGCCGAAGAGAATTAAGTGCTCTAGTATTCCAGATCAATACGAACGATCTGACAGCAAATGTGGGTCAACTCATCAAGCTCGTCGGGTCAAATCACTACTTAAAGGAACCGACGCTAGAATTTGTAGCGGTGTTTCTGCGATCAAGTAGATGACAAACTGATTAAACGATTAAACGATCCTATTCCACTAAGAACGATTCTTGTCAGCGCTACTGCCTCTCAATGATAGTTTTTTGTTGCCATTGCTTAGTATTTAGATCAAACCGACACAAACCCTTAATGTCATGTTTTTTCGCATAAGCAGCAATACGCTCCTCATAAGAGCTTGCCCCATTCGCGACAAAATTCCAGTCTGGCGGATTAAACGAGGCTATGCCATTAATGGTTGGCAAGTGCACAACTTGCGCTAACATAATTGCAGTCACGTTATGCGGATAGACATCATTGATCGATGCCGAAAAATCAGAAATTCTATCTTGATTGTCCCAAGTTGACACATAAAATACACGGCACTCAGTTGGCGCCGAAATCGGTACAGCGACCTCATTAAGTTGTTCTTGTCGATGTAAATTTAAGTAAGGGACATTCAGTTCACTCGCAATTAACAAAGCCGAAAGCAACAGCTTCCAACCGGAAGAAAAACGCATTTGTGACAGACCACGAATTGCGATTAGCGTGATGGGTAAGGCTAAAAATATCTGAAAAGCGGCGACTACATTTAAAGCCTTGGCACCGGGGAAGAAATGATACACAAAGTACCAAGCACTGTAATTGTAAAATTTCAGGCTCAATAGCAGAGTCAACACGCTTGCAAACGCTAAAGCCCGCCATTCTGGAGAGGGAGAAGTTCTTTGCTGCCTAAAAATTTGCACGACACTCATCACAAATAAAAAGAACAAAGGGAATGTAAATCCAGTGTTTGAATACTCATGGGTAATCGCGTATTGTGGAGAGACAATTGCGAGCAACTTCGAATAAAAATTGCCCCAAATAAGGTTTGCTTGCCCCACTTCCAAAACGCCTTCTATCGGCAAAATGAAAGTCGATACAGTTTCGTAAGTTCGCAGCCCAACCTCTTTTGACTTGGGGATATAGACACTAAGAAAAGGCAGTAAAGCGATTAATCCTACTAGCGCAATTACCAGTAGCAATACAAAGTGCTCACGCAGCTTGAAGACAATAGTTCCTCTTAAATCAGTTCGACTGACAATCCAATAGATGGGCGCGAAGAAACTAAAGAAAAACAGAAAAAACCAAGCCATGTAAAAACAAGTAAAACACCATGCAGCAAACAAGACACTAGACAAACTACCAAACAAAAGCGCTAGCATTCGCCTGTTTTGCAAAAAAGCTTTAGCACTTTCGAAAATCATAAGTGCCAACAAAGGTGCAAATGCCACTGTGCTTAGTTGAACCCTGGAGCTATGGCTGGTCATACCATTATTCATGGTAAATAAGACGGCGATCAGTAAGGCGTACCAAAAGGAAAACCGAAAAACACGTCTTGAACAGTAATAGGCGCTGACAAAACCGATTATTTTGATGGCAATTGCGGCGAATTCGGCTGAAATAAACGGATCAAATCCGCACAAGCGAAATGGAAAATAGAGTAGGCCTATCAAGAAATAAGCATCGGTTTGCGCAATGGTTTTACTGTAAGGAAAAAAATAATTGACCTCCGACCACTTATCTATCCCCAAAAATACATTCGACCAATGTTCCAGTATGCTAGTCGATATCACACCATCAAATCGATCGCCGGGGAGAATATTAAAACCGTTCTGCAGTTGAAAGCGATACAGAACCGCAATACAAATTGACAAAGTCAATATAAAAATTATCGAGCGTTCGAATCTCGATAATTTGAAATCACGTGCTGCAAAATAGGGAGTGTCAGGCATAAACTTAAAATGAAATTCGCAGGCAGGTGATTTTTTTTCGAGCAGTGACGACTAGGCACGCACAGTCAAGATAATGCCAACGATGAGTACGAGCACACCAATAAAATACTGGGAATTGAAACGCTCGCCTAAAATAAAATAACTACCAATCGGCACCAAAACAAATGCCAATGCCATCAAAGGATAGGCGCGTCCAAGCTCAATTTTTTGCAAAACCCAAATCCAGGCAAGCGTTGTGACTCCATAAATTATTAGCGCTGGAATAAGTAGCTTCAATGTTTCGATATGCAAAAAACTATTTGTTTGCTGCAATGACCGAGCACTTAATTTAAAAAATATTTGTCCAGCCGCGATTCCAACGACGCACAGTAAGGCAATCAGATACGTCATGGCTTAGTGCTTTCGATAGTAACGTCACTGTGAGATTTTAATTTCCCAAAGCCATTGCCTCTGCGCCCTCGACCATGGCGATGAATGGGCCTTGTTGGCACAGCGCTAATATCTTGCCCTAAAAAAGCTAAAATGAACTGCAAACCGATGATGACAGGCAAGGCAGAAAGCATCACTGTGCCAGCGGACGAAGGCAATCCACGATTGACGGAATCAATCCAATGCAAACTACCAAATATGGTACCGAAGCCCAATGCAACAATACCCAATGGCAATTCGATCGATGCAAGCGACATATCACGCAAATAATAATTATAGAAAATACGCTTAATAAAATTCTGACAGTGCTTGCGTAGAAATTCAGTCAAAATCCGAGAAATCTTTAAGTGACTCACCTCATCACCATACTTCGCATCCATTGGGATGTCCACCACCACCGCACGCAAGGTATTCAGGCGAAAAAGCATATCTGTCTCAAAGAAATAACGCTGACTGATTTTATCAAAAGTGAGGCGTCGAGCCACGTCGCTATGTATCGCAGTGTAACCATTAGTTGGATCAAAAAGATTCCAGTATCCAGTCGACAATTTTGACATGAACGAGAGTATTGCATTTCCGAAAATGCGTAACTTAGGCATGCGATGAATCTGCTCTAAATCAAAAAAACGATTGCCTTTCGTGTAGTCAGCCTCGCCACGTATAATCGGCTCGACGAATTCATCTATTAAGCTTGGATCCATTTGACCATCACCGTCTAGCTTGATAATAATGTCGATGTTTTCGTCTATTGCACATCGATATCCTGTCATCACTGCGGCACCAACGCCAAAATTTTCTTCGTGCCGAATCACCTTTACTCGTACATCGGGGCAAAATTGCTTAACGAATTTTCCGCTTTCGTCAGGACAGCAATCATCCACAACGTAAATACGATCAACCGTAGGACCAATGTTCGCGATAACATCCAAGATGTGATCGCAAACTCGAAAACAGGGAACGACTACGGCTATCGTATGTTTCATTTTTTGATAAAGTGGTAGGTGAACAGGCTTGAATCGAAATCCTGTTAATAAAATGTAGCAATTACTAATTATGAATGGCAAATTTTAACAGATGTACAGATTGACCGGAAACGCGATTCAAGCAGCAAAACCAATAGAGGCAAATTCATCCTTACTTGTAAGGAAAATAGCGATCACGCAGTCGCATGAAAGGTGTTTCCACAGCCCGATACAGAACATACGTCGCCAACAAACTCAGTACAAACATGCCACTTATCCCCATCCAAGATTTGACGGATATGCCCCAAGCTTCGAATGGACGGATCAAAGCATTCATGAGCGGCTTATGCACCAAATATAGTGCGTAAGACCATAAAGCTAAGATCGATGCGCCAGGAATACGCCTTCGATATAAATACGAATTTGGGCTAAGTCCTGCCAAGGTCAGCAAGGCAAATCCGGCAGCTAATAAGCTATAGCCAAAGGTCGTGGTGAACCACAAAAAACCTTGTCCATCCACATAGCTATAGAAGGTAAATAAGTACATCGCGACGGCAGTCAAGATGGCACCGCCCAACAAACTTAGGTGCCCATATTTGAGCGAACGTGTCCACATTTGCGGATGAAAATTCTTCAGCATAGCCAGCGCAACGCCGGGCAACAGTTCATCAAAGCGACACCAAGTTGAATAGTAGATGTGAACGTAATACTGGATATAGTCGTCACCGACTTGTTGCCACATCAAGTATCGCATACACGCAGCACCTGCCATTGCACCGAATAATACCAACCACATTGCACGCACTGATTTTAAATAGGCGATCGTTGCGATCGCGACTATCGGTAAAACTACATAAAACTGCTCTTCAATACTCAGAGACCAGGCATGAGAGAACGCCGAGCCCGGTTTTAAATCAAAATTCTGTGTGAAGGTTAGAAATTTCCAAAGCGGCGTCACTGCTTTACCGCCGGCCTCAATCGGAAATAAAAAATAAATGGCTAGTACTACATAAAAATTCGGCAACGTACGCAGCGCACGGCGGATATAAAACGTCTTAAGTGAAAACCCGTGTTCACTTTTCAGGCCAGCAAATATTTGATTACCAATCAAATAGCCACTCAGGACAAAAAACAGATCAACACCAACCCAACCGATTTCACTGAGAAATCCAAAGCTAGGTTCATGGCTGACGAAGACCCTGTAGTGATACATTAAGACCAGCAAGATAGCGCAGGCGCGCAGCGTATCTAGGCCATTAATACGTGAAGAAGCGGAATGAATTTTCATGAGATAGAGGACAAGTGCGAAGTATGCAATTGTCCTCTATTTGTGCGAGGTTTTTGGGCTTATTCAGCGTTATTCGTCACAGGTTTTTGGCGTTTCAACACACGCATTGTGTACGCTGTTGCAAACGTATTCAGAGTCGATGTTTTAAGTTACTGATAGCGCGCCAAACTACGCTCCAAATGCGGTGCCAGCATTTGTGGTGAATTGATCGACATCCCAAGTTCATTCAATAAACCATCTTGAATGCCATACACCCAACCATGGACTTCCACTACCTGACCGCGCTCCCAGGCATCTTGAATGATCGTGGTTTGACATACATTCACCACTTGTTCGATCACATTTAATTCACACAAGCGATCGACGCGCTCTTTTTCTGGCAAGACTTCGCCCAGATACTTTTCATGCTTTTGATGTACATCCTGCACATGACGCAGCCAGTTATCTGCCAGGCCAACACGTCGTCCTGTAAGTGCAGCATGCACGCCACCACAGCCATAGTGGCCGCAAACAATAACGTGTTTCACTTTCAGAACATCCACCGCAAATTGCAATACTGAGAGGCAATTCAAATCGGAATGCACGACTAGGTTAGCAATATTGCGATGGACGAACAATTCACCAGGCAACAATCCCAACAATTCATTGGCAGGAACCCGGCTGTCCGCGCAGCCTATCCAAAGGTATTCTGGACTTTGTTGTTCAGCGAGTTTTTTGAAAAAATTGGCGTCCCGGCTACGAATCTCTGCCGCCCAACTACGATTATTTTCAAATAACTGGTCAGGGGTAACACTGCCACGTATAACTTCTCTCATATTGCTCCTTTACAGTAGTGTCCGGTTAAAAATCGAATAAATTCAATTGGTTAGCGGTGGGTGCTATTTCAGAAATGTGACCATCAGTCTGAAAGGCGCATGAAATCTCAGTTTTCTCAAAAACGGAGACCGATAATATCTGTAATAAAGT
>CAUPKC010000081.1:0-14832 GCA_963511665.1 uncultured Undibacterium sp. | reverse complement strand
GGCGAGGATTCTGCACGTAAGGCATGGCTGGAAGCACATGGCAATGAAGTCGAAGCAGACATCTAGGAAGGCTCATAAATCCGATTGCGCGGCGCATTACGGCGTTGCAAATCCTCGCAATACCGACGTATTGCTGTGGTTTGCGCCTTGTACTGCATCCGCGGAATCAAATTTCTGAGCCTCCCTATACTACTTAGAAATATGCTGCTTACAAAATGTAGGGCGGGTGAAACTCGCCATTAGGTCACAAGAAGCACAAAAGAAAACGCGGGTTACATCCGCACCAAATTAGATTGTAAGACTATGAGCGAACAAGCAAATTTATTTGACGAAGCCCCGAACAATAATGGTGGCAATGGTGGTGATAGCGAGACCTTGACGTTGGCGACTTTCGCTGAGCGCGCCTATCTCGATTACGCGATTTCTGTAGTTAAAGGTCGTGCGCTACCGGATGTCAGCGATGGACAAAAACCTGTGCAGCGTCGGATTCTGTATTCGATGAACGAACTCGGTTTGAATTCCTCCGCCAAGCCGCGTAAGTCGGCGACGGTGGTCGGTGATGTACTCGGTAAGCTGCATCCTCATGGCGATCAGTCTGTGTATGACGCGATGGTACGTATGGCGCAGGATTTTTCTTTGCGTTATCCATTGATTGATGGGCAAGGTAACTTCGGTTCACGCGATGGCGATGGCGCTGCCGCGATGCGATATACCGAAGCACGTTTAACGCCTATTTCCAAATTATTGCTCGATGAAATTGATCTCGGCACGGTTGATTTTCAGCCTAACTACGATGGCTCCTATCAAGAACCGACGTTATTGCCAGGACGTTTGCCTTTCGTTCTGTTAAATGGCGCATCCGGTATCGCGGTCGGTATGGCGACTGAAATTCCTTCACACAACTTAACCGAAGTGGCGAAGGCAGCGGTCGCTTTGATTCGTAATCCGAAGACCACGCATGCTGAATTAATGGAGTTTATCCCTGGTCCAGACTTCCCGGGTGGCGGACAAATCATTACGCCAGCAGCGGCGATCAGCGATATTTACGCTAGCGGCCGTGGCAGTCTGAAAGTGCGAGCGCGTTGGAAAATCGAAGAGCTGGCACGTGGCCAATGGCAAGCGGTCATCACTGAGCTGCCACCTGGCACCTCCTCACAAAAAGTGCTGGAGGAAATCGAAGAGATTACTAATCCTAAAATTAAAATGGGTAAGAAATCTCTGTCGCCAGAACAGGTCAGTTTGAAGCAAGTGATGTTGTCGGTGCTCGATGTGGTTCGCGATGAATCCGGCAAAGATGCGGCTGTGCGTCTGGTGTTAGAACCGAAATCCAAAAATCAAGATCAAGCCGAATTTATGCAAATGTTGTTGGCGCATACTTCGCTCGAAACCTCCGCTTCATTGAATCTGGTGATGATAGGTGGAGACGGTCGTCCACGTCAAAAACCACTTTACGATATTTTGACGGAATGGATCAGCTTCCGCTTTGAAACCGTAACGCGTCGAACCCAATTCAAGCTAAAAAAAGTCAATGACCGTATTCATATTTTAGAAGGCCGCGAAGCGGTGCTTTTAAATATCGACAAGGTCATCAAGATTATCCGCGAATCGGATGAGCCGAAGCCTGCGTTGATGGAAGCTTTCCGTTTATCGGATCGCCAAGCCGAAGATATCTTGGAAATCCGCTTGCGCCAATTGGCGCGCTTGGAGTCCATCAAAATTCAGCAAGAATTGGCAGAATTACGTAACGAAAAAACCAGCTTGCAAAATCTCCTAGATGATCCTTCGGCGATGAAGAAATGCATCATCAAAGAAATCGAAGCTGATGCTAAACAATTTGGCGATGCTCGCCGCACGGTGATTGAAGAAGCACAACGCGCCTCTATAGAGCAGAAAGTTATAGACGAGCCAGTCACTGTCGTCATCTCTGAAAAAGGCTGGGTACGCGCTCGGACTGGACATGAACACGATCCTGCGCAATTCACCTTTAAAGCGGGTGACAATTTGTATGGCACCTTTGAGTGCCGTACCGTTGATCAACTCTTGGTATTTGGCTCAAACGGTCGTGTCTATTCCGTACCAGTTTCTGCTCTGCCGGGTGCACGTGGTGATGGGGTACCTGTCACGACCTTGATTGACTTAGCAAGCGGATCACGCATCTTGCATTACTTCGCAGGTAAAGCCGATACTTCACTCTTATTAGCTTCGACGGCAGGTTACGGTTTCACCGCCAAACTCGGTGATATGGTTGGTCGTATGAAGGCGGGTAAAGCCTTTATGACGCTGGAAGATGGCGATGAACCACTAGCGCCGACTGCGGTCGCCGGCGATGCCAGTGCGATTGCTTGCCTATCTGAAAAAGGTCGACTACTCGTATTTGGCTTGACTGAAATCAAGCAATTATCCAGTGGTGGACGCGGCGTCATTTTGATGGAATTAGAGACCAAGGAGAAACTGATTGCAACCACGGCGATCAGTCAAAAAGGCGTTAAAGTGAGCGGCATAGGCCGTGCCGCCAAACCACAAGAAGTCAGCCTCAGTGCTAGTGGTCTCGCCATTCATATCGGTAAACGCGCTCGCAAAGGCAAAGCTTTAGAGTCTAAAATTAAAGCGACGCATTTGACAAAAAATTGAATCCCCAGCTAACAAACCTAGCACATAGAAAACGTGACACGTGACAAAAGAAAATGCCAGTAGAGATTCATCTGCACTGGCATTTTCTTTTGCGATAGAGTATTCAACCCAGATTTTCCATTAGGCGCGTCCTAGACGCTATTTGAGGGCTGGCGGCGCATTTTTTTCGTTCTTCGTTGCAAATAGCTAGCTATTTTCGCCTCATTCACGTAAAAACCGCCTCGAAAAGTGCATCCACCATCATCTCAAATCCTAATGGAAATTCTGGGTTCAGCTAGGGCGTGTTGACATAATGCATCGCTCAACAAATTTAATTTATATAAGTAAGGCGTTAATTACCTAGCAGGACTTGATTTTTACCGCTATGTTTAGCGCGATACAATGCAGCGTCGGCGATCACCAATAAATCATCTGGATTCACAGTTTGTCTTGAATCAGCAACACCAGCGGAAAAACCTACCGAGAATTCCCCCTGTTCAGACACATGCATAATTTTATTGAATGCAACACGAATTTTCTCCAAAACCAGTCGAGCTACATCCGCCGTTGTGTTAGGAAAAATCACAACGAATTCTTCACCACCATAACGTCCGACCACGTCGCTTTTACGTAAACGTTGGCGCAACAGATGCGATAAGGTGCGTAACACCTGATCACCAATCTGGTGTCCATAAGTGTCATTAACCTTCTTAAAATTATCCAAATCGAGCATCGCCACCGAAACGCTGGTCACATCACGACTGGCACTCGACATCTTCGCAATTAGATCTTCTTTTATAGCAGTATGGTTAAAGAGCCCCGTCAAACCATCGCGCATAACCAGAGAACGCAAGGCCCGATAACGATCTGCCCGCGAAGACAGTGAAGAAATAAGGAGTTCAGGTGAAATTGGTTTGTTCAAAAAATCATCCGCACCAACTTTAACTGCCGCAATTTGTTTTTTCAGGTCATTTTCGCTCGATAAAAAAATAATCGGAATATCGAGATAAGATGGATCTTGCCGTATCACCTTAGATAACTCGACGCCATCACAATTAGGCATGTAGACGTCCATCAAGATGAGTTCCGGCCGAAAATTTGCCATCTTCTCTAATACGAGTTCTGGATTATTCAAAACCTCAGTGAGCATACCAACATCCTTCAAAATCTCACTGTAATATTGAGCCAACTCAATATCATCATCAATAATCATAACGCGGTATAAACGCGGATAGTCACGAGCCAGTATCTCTTCTATACGCTCCGTCAGTACCAATATATCTACCGGTTTAAGCAAAAAAGCGTGACCGCCAGCTCGCACCGCATGCAGGCGACTAGCGAAGCTGTTTGTATCAGAGATGAAAATGATAGCCGGAATAGCAAAACCAGCCTCTGATAGGCGCTGCACTTCATTACTACCGGCAAGACAAACGGAATCGAAATCGGTATCAATAATCAAAACATTGGGGATCTGCTTTTGCAGAGCAGGCTCTAGATCCTGCAGGCGATCTATATGCTCGACATGAAAAGTAAATTGCTCCAACTGTTGAATGATTTCAGCGCTGGATTCGTCGGACAAACTGACTAAATAGACTAATTTCTTCTCTTTCGTCTCAACTGGCTCTTTCAAAGCGACGGAATCAAGCTTTACTACTGAGCTTGCCGCACTCATCTGACTCTCAGCAAAGCTGAGATAGTCTTTCACCTGCTGGCAAAATATTTTTACGGTGTCCTCGCTCCACACTTCGCCGGAAACATAGGCCTTCAGTTGCAATTCCAGAGTGCGCGCTCGCTCACCGATTTCTGGGAACCCAAAAGTACCAGCAGATCCCGCCATGGTATGTAATGTGCGATGCAATAACGAAAAATTTTCGCGATCATCCGGTGCGATTTTGAAGCGCTGGGTAGCGGACTCAATTTCTGAAAGTTTGGCTGGTAATTTAGCGAGGAATAACTGCCCTAAGGCACGAATAGCCTCACTCAGCTCGTCATCCCTGTTTGTCAATTAATTCACCTTGCCCCAAAGTGCCTGAACCTGACCAGAAAGCGCCATAGGATCGAAAGGCTTTGCAATCACACCGATAGCACCTAACGTAAAGTAATAATCTTGTTCACTAGATTGCACTTTCGCAGTCATAAATATAACGGGTGTGTTCGTGGTTAAATCTAATTTGCGTAACTCAGCTAAAGTTGTGGGGCCATCCATATTTGGCATCATGACATCAAGCAGCAATAAATCAGGCGTGTAACCCTGCTCAATCGCAGCAATCGCCTCGCTGCCAGAGCTACAAGTTCTTAAAGAGAAGCCACCCACTACTTCCAAGGCAATTTGTGCAACTGCTTGAATATCAAGATCATCTTCTACATACAGAATGTTGACTAATTTTTTTTCCGACATAAAAGAATCCTCTGGTTACATGGACAAAACAAATAGACGAAATTCGATGTGGCAGGAGCGCAATAACAGCAACACTAATGTGTGCCCTCTTTATAGCATGATAACTCTAGCCAGAGTGTTGTCAAAGCAAATTCACCAAGTCGTCGACATTTCCCAACAAGAAACATTTTTATTACATAAGCCCCTATCGAATCCTAGTTGGGAATGCATCGCATCTAGATCTTCCTTACCATACCACCAAACACACTACTGGTACATGAATTCACGCCTATCATATAGGCGAGATCTGCGGGGCGCTCTATTTTCCAGAGCGCAAAATCTGCCTGTTTACCAACCACCAAACTCCCGATTTTTTGTTCCAAACCCAAGGCTTTTGCGGCATGAATTGTCAGTCCTTGCAGTGCCTCTAAGGGTGTCATCCGAAACAAAGTACATCCCATATTCATAGTCAGCAATGGCGATGTCATTGGCGATGTACCTGGATTGCAGTCGGTTGCCAAAGCGACAGGCACACCTGCCACACGCAAAGCGGTTAAAGGCGGATGTTTAGTTTCACGTAAAAAGTAAAATGCACCAGGCAATAAAACAGCGACAGTGTCGTGCTTTTGCATCGCTGCGATGCCCTCGTCGCTCAGATATTCTAAATGATCAGCGGAAAGACCCTGATACTTAGCAGTCATTGCAGCACCGCCCTGGTCGGATAACTGTTCGGCATGCAATTTGACTGGCAAGCCATGACGTTGCGCGGCTTTAAACACGCGCTCAGTTTGAGCTGGCGTAAAACCAATCTTTTCGCAAAACACATCGACCGCATCAGCCAATCCTTCAGCCACAATCGCAGGCAGCATTCGTTCACAGACTTCGTCAATATAGTCATCAGCACGGCCTGCGAACTCTGGTGGTAAGGCATGTGCGCCTAAAAATGTAGTGGTGACTCTGATGGGTAAATCACGTTGAAACTGCCGGGCGACACGCAAAATCTTTGCTTCTGTTGCTGTGTCTAGCCCATAACCTGACTTAATTTCCAACGTGGTCACGCCTTCACGCAAACTGCTTAGTACCCGTGGCAAACTTGCTTGCATTAATTCTTGTTCGCTGGCGGCACGTGTGGCTTTGACGGTCGACACGATGCCACCACCCTGACGTGCAATTTCTTCATACGCGACGCCATTTAAACGTGCTTCAAATTCATTACTGCGATTACCTGCATACACCATGTGGGTATGGCAATCGATCAAACCGGGTGTCAACCAACACCCTTGACCATCGTGCGTGAATTGCGCTGAATAGTCACGTGGTAAGTCTTGCGCTGTGCCTAACCACGCAATCTTGCCATCTTTGACGGCAATTGCTGCATCACGAATGACGCCGTAACCCTTAGCAGACTCCATCGTAGCAAGATGCACGTTGAGCCAGAGACTATCCCAATTAGCCAAGACCATGCGCGCCTCCGTGGTGCTCATGATGATTTAGAAAACTAATGCGCATTAAATACAAAAGGCTGCCCTCTTCCGCTTGGATATGACAACGAATCCCACTGGCTTCATGTTCTTCTTCCAGCAAGACCAAATCACCGGCCTCCAACTGAGTCTGTTTGATCAATTGCGCACGACCTTTTTCACAGAAGACCAAAATTTGTTGTGCATCTTCTGCATTGATCAGATGCTCACCAGCGCTCAGTGCTTGCATGTAATGCTGACAAATATCGCGTCGCGTCATCAAATTTAGATCAACAACAGTGCCATCTATTAGCTCAGCAAAAATATTATCTTCGCCAGAAAAACGATGCGGCAAACTTTCTTGGGTCAGCGTGACCATTTTTTCTGCTGTACTGCCAGCATCGGTTTTCAACACCAAACCTGCGCCAGTCAAAATTGCCAAACTACGATCAATTTGTCCGAAATGTGAGAAAGGCCCATTCTGCCCTACAGTCGCAGTACTCAAACGCCAAACAAAGTGATCCATTCCCGCGCCTTCAGGGAAAATCGCTAATTCGGTAGTACTGCCGCCACCATTTTTCCACGGCATCGTGCGGTAATCTTTTGCAGTCCATTTATGCATGGCTACTCTCAAAAAAAGTAAACTCAGATTCATAAGTAAACCGCAGAGGCGCAGAATACACAGAGCTTTTAAAATGACTCTGCGTACTCTGCGCCTCTGCGGCAAAAAAACACGACTCGTTAAGCTACAACTTAAGCCAAATACAAATGCGAATACAAGTCTGCACATTGTGCACTCAAAGCACCTTCAACGACTAAGGATTTCGCCGCTTCGATGTCCGGGGCAAAGAAACGATCCTTATCGTAGAAAGCAACTTTAGAACGTAATAACTGGTGCACCGTCGTCAATTTTTCTGAAGTCTTTAATGGTTGATGGAAATCTACACCCTGCGCTGCCGCCAACAATTCTATGCCAACGATGGTGGCCGTATTGTGCGCCATCTCATGCAAACGACGACCAGCAAACGTCGCCATACTGACATGATCCTCTTGATTTGCAGAAGTTGGAATCGTGTCGACACTGGCCGGATGCGCATGCGATTTATTTTCCGAAGCCAATGCCGCCGCTGTGACGTGCGCGATCATAAAGCCGGAATTCAAGCCAGATGACGGCACCAAGAATGGTGGCAAACCGGAAATGGAGGAATCAATCAACAAGGCGATACGACGTTCAGAAATAGAACCAATTTCAGCGATTGCCAAAGCCAAAGTATCGGCCGCGAAGGCCACTGGCTCAGCATGGAAATTACCACCAGAAATCACTTCATTCGTGTCAACAAACACTAATGGGTTATCCGTCACCGCATTGGCTTCCGTCAGCAAAGTCCGAGCGGCATTATTGATGATATCCAAACATGCACCCATTACCTGTGGCTGACAACGCAAGCAGTATGGATCTTGCACGCGCTCATCGTTCACCAAATGGGATTGACGGATTTCACTGCCGTTCAACAAGGTACGATAAATATTCGCCGTCGCGATTTGACCTGGCTGGCCACGTACTGCATGAATACGTGGATCAAACGGCGCATCACTGCCTTTTGCAGCATCGACGGACAGGGCGCCCGTAATGGTTGCCGCCTCCAACAAACGCTCAGCAAGGAACAAGCCATTCAATGCCAGCGCAGTAGAAACTTGCGTGCCATTGATCAAAGCCAGACCTTCTTTCGCTGCCAATACGACGGGTGTGATACCAGCTTTAGCTAACGCTGCTTTGGCATCGACCATCTGACCATCAACACGTACCTGACCCTCGCCCATGATCGCTAAAGTCATGTGCGACAATGGCGCTAAATCACCAGAAGCACCGACCGAACCTTTGACTGGAATTGCAGGCATGATGCCTGCGTTGTAAGCTGCGATCATGGTGTCGATCACGGATGCGCGAATACCAGAAAAACCACGCGCTAAACTCGCAATCTTCATTGCAATAATTAAGCGTACTACGTCATCCGCAATCAATTCACCTGAGCCGACTGAGTGCGACAAAATTAGGTTTTTCTGCAGCAGTTCTAAATCTTCATCTGGGATGCGCGTTTTTGCGAGTTTGCCAAAACCAGTATTGATACCGTAAGCGGCATCACCTTTTGCGACGATACGATCAATCGTTGCAGATGCTTCATTGATTGCCGCATAGGCAGATTCAGCCAAAGCTAATTTAAAAGGCTGTTTCCAGATCGCGCGTAAATCCGCGAGTTTAAATTGACCTGGTTGTATGGTGAATGTTGTGCTCATATTGGTGTCCTCTATTATCTTTAAACTCTTTTTGCCGTAGAAGCGCAAAGTACGCGGAGAAAAGCAATTAACTTGTTAGTGTCATTCCTGCGAAGGCGGGAATCCAGCGACTTTGGGAGTGCAATCGAAGACACTGGACTCCTGCCTACGCAGGAGTGACAAAAAAACTCTGCGTACTCTGCGCCTCCGCGGCAAAAAAATTCCTGAAAATTACTTAATCATCGGCAATTGCAATCCATTACGCTTAGCGCATGCCACGGCTTGTTCGTAACCTGCATCCGCATGACGCATAACGCCTGATCCGCAATCGTTGACCAATACGCGGGCCAAACGCTTCGCCGCGGCATCTGTGCCATCAGCAACGATCACCATGCCCGAGTGCTGCGAATAACCCATCCCAACACCACCACCGTGATGCAAGGAGACCCAACTTGCGCCGCCTGCAGTATTCAGCAGTGCGTTCAATAACGGCCAATCAGATACCGCATCGGTACCGTCTTTCATGCTTTCGGTTTCGCGATTTGGACTTGAGACAGAACCGGTATCGAGATGATCACGACCGATCACGATAGGTGCTTTCAATTCACCATTCTTTACCATTTCATTAAACGCCAAACCAGCGATGTGACGCTCACCCAAACCTAACCAACAGATACGCGCTGGCAAACCTTGGAAGGCAATCCGTTCACCTGCCATGTCCAGCCATTTATGCACGCCTTTATTTTCTGGGAACAATTCTTTAATTTTGGCATCGGTCTTGCGAATATCTTCCGGATCTCCAGACAAAGCTACCCAACGGAATGGTCCCTTACCATCGCAGAACAATGGACGAATATACGCGGGGACAAAACCTGGGAAATCAAACGCATTCTTAACACCAGTATCAAACGCAACCTGACGAATATTGTTGCCGTAATCCACGGTAGGAATACCCATCGCATGAAAATCTAGCATTGCTTGAACGTGCACAGCACATGCTTGCGCAGCATCCGCTGTTAATTTCGCATGCTGGCTCACATCGTGTTGCGCTGCTTTCCATTGTTCAACTGTCCAACCGATAGGCAGATAGCCATTAATCAAATCATGAGCGGAAGTTTGATCAGTCACTAAGTCTGGCTTGATACCGCCAGCTTTGGCGCGCTTCACCAACTCTGGCAAAACTTCTGCAGCGTTACCCAACAAAGCAATCGAGATCGCCTCTTTGCGTGCGGTATGATATTTAATCAGTTCTATCGCATCATCGATGTCTTTCGCTTGTTTATCAACATAGCGAGTACGTAAGCGGAAATCTATGCTTGATTGTTGGCATTCAATATTTAAAGACACTGCACCAGCAAAACTGGCCGCCAATGGCTGTGCGCCACCCATGCCGCCTAAACCTGCGGTCAAGATCCAACGACCGCCCCAATCACCACCAAAATGCTGGCGACCAGCTTCCGCAAAAGTTTCATACGTACCTTGCACGATACCTTGAGTGCCGATGTAGATCCAACTACCTGCGGTCATCTGACCGTACATGAACAGACCCTTGCGGTCGAGTTCATTGAAGTGTTCCCAATTCGCCCATTTCGGCACCAAATTTGAATTCGCGATCAACACGCGCGGAGAGTCTTCAGTGGTTTTGAAAATACCAACTGGCTTACCCGATTGAATCAGCAAAGTCTCATCTTCACCCAAGTCTATCAAGCTGGCTAAAATCTGGTCATAGCATTCCCAGTTACGTGCGGCGCGACCGATGCCGCCGTACACGACTAAATGCTTAGGATTCTCTGCAACTTCTTTGTCGAGATTGTTTTGAATCATGCGGTAGGCCGCTTCGGCTACCCAAGTTTTACAAACCTTTTCAGCACCGCGTGGTGCGCGTATTTCACGGCTTGCATCCCAGCGTGGATCATCATTCATCGTCATCTCCAAAAGAGTCAAAATTAAGAATTCTTCACCACATCAACACTACAATAGCATTGGAATAATGAAGGTAAAAACTTTTATGTATTATTTAGTTTAAGTTGTATATACAACTTTTGCAAGCGACTTTTTTTGATTCTGTGAGAAAATATAGAAAATTTGCATTTCTTCAATAAAATCTATCTCCCAAGTTTGCGCTCAACATGACAACACTATCCTCCGCCACGCCTGTTTTTCAAATGATTAAGGACTACTTACTCAAGGAAATTCAGGCTGGCACTTGGAAAGAAGGCGATGCGATTCCCTCCGAAGCCGCATTAGCGCAACAATTTACTGTGTCACGGATGACGGTCAATCGTGCGGTAAGAGAATTGACCAGTGAACAAATTTTAAATCGCATACAAGGGTCTGGCACCTACGTTGCACAGCAAAAATATCAGGCAACCTTAGTCGCCATTAAGAGCATCGCCGATGAAATCCGCTCACGCGGCCACGCCCATCGCAGTGAACTTCACGAATTAATTGGCGTCGAAGCAAACGAACAATTAGCGCAGCAATTTCAAGTCAAACCAGGACATCCTTTGTTTCATTCTGTGATCGTACATTTCGAAAATGAAAAAGCGATACAGGTCGAAGATCGCTGGGTCAATTCGGTTCTTGCACAGGACTATTTGGCGCAAGACTTTGCCCGTAAAACACCGAATGAATATTTAATGGCCGTTGCTCCTTTACAAGGTGTGGACTACAGCATAGAAGCCGTGATGCCGCCAAAAACCATCGCTGAGATGTTGCAGATATCGAGTAAAGAAAGCTGTTTAGTCTTGCACAGAAAAACCCGTTCTCAGAATCAGATTGCGACCATCGTTACCATGTGGCATCCAGGAAATCGCTATCAATTCACGGGTAGTTTTTAATCCTTGTCGAAGAATTTAAGATAGGTTCGCTAAGCTCGGCAGGCGAAACTCTTACTACATTTTTTACGTGAGCAGCTAAGCATGTTATTTCATCAGCATCTGAAAAAATTATCAAAAATTGCTTTCCTGTTTTTAAGCTGGACGGCACTCCAATCAGCACAGGCGCAAGAGCCTAAGTTAGAGGAGAATATCCCTGCGATCAAAGAAAGACCGAAAGTTGCCTTGGTGTTGTCCGGTGGCGGCGCACGTGGTTTCGCGCATGTTGGCGTATTGCGGGTTCTAAAAGAATTACGTATTCCTGTCGATTTTGTCGTCGGTACCAGTATGGGGGCAGTCATTGGCGGCGCCTATGCAGCTGGACGCTCAGTCGAAGAAATTGAGGAAATCGTTCGCAATACGTCCTGGGAAAATGTACTCGCTGATCGACCAGCACGTGATGCACTCGATTTCAGACGACGCGAAGAAGACGTCGGCTTGCCTTCGCGCATCGAGTTCGCCGTGACAAAATCAGGCATTACGCTACCACCCTCAGCTGCCGGTAATTCAGCGTTGGAGCAGGCTTTAACACGCTTACTACCGAACGGCATGAAAAGTGAACACATTAACCATTTGCCCATTCCGTTCCGCTCAGTCGCCTCTGATTTAGTGACTGGCGACATGGTAGAACTTACCGACACACCACTATTCATCACTTTACGCGCCTCCTTAGCCGTACCTGGCATGTTTGCGCCGGTACATATTAATAAGCGCCTGGTCGTCGATGGGGGCTTAGTACGTAATCTGCCGATTGATATGGCAAAAAAAATGGGGGCCGATATCGTGATTGCAGTCAATGTCGGTACGCCTTTGGCGCAAGAAAAAGAGCTGGGTAGTGCAATTAGTGTTGCGCAGCAAATGCTGCAAATTCTGACAGAACAAAATGTACAGCGTTCCTTGAAAGAATTGCACCCAAAAGATATTTTGATCGCACCGAATTTAAACGGTATTAACTTCCTCGATTTCGAGGAACACCATAATGCCATGTTGGCTGGTGATATTGCGACACGCCAAATGGAAAGTAAACTGCAACACCTGAGTGCGACACCTGAAGAATACCGACGCTACGAACAGTTACGCATCGCCGAGAGTAGTTCGCCAGATACTAGTTTAAAGATTGCCAGCATAGAGATTAAAGGCACACAAAATATCAATCCAAATATTTTATTAAAACAGTCTGGTCTCAAAATCAATGAAGTCACCAGTGAAGAAAAAATCTTACAAGTCACCGGAAAATTGTACGGACGTGGCGATCTTGATCATGTCGAAGTCGAGATGAATGACCGCTTCGATGAACGTGATGTAGTCATTAAAACCCATGAAGCCTCGTGGGGGAAAAATCGTTTACGTGTAGGTTTGGAATTATCTAGCGACTTTAAAGACACACATAAATTTTCACTTGGCGCTATACATATCGCTTCCTCACTCAATAGTTGGGGCGGCGAATTGCGTTTAGTTGGAAAAATCGGCTCAGACAGAATTTTTGGCGCACAGTTTTATCAACCGCTGGATGTCGGTAGTGAGTGGTTTATAGCGCCGTCAATTGAAAGTAGCTCTGTATCTGCTGACGTATTTTCAACGGGGCGAAAACAAGCACGTTATGGCTACAAAGGCAGTGCTTTGGTCTTTCCAGTTGGCTGGCAAATTGGTAATTGGGGCGATATTCAATTAGGTTTCCGTCGCGAGCGAGCAGAAGTAAAGAAATTATTACCGGAAGAGATCGGCCCAGATTTAAGAGTATTTCAATCCACAGAATTTTTGCAATTCCGTGTCGATACTTTAGATTCACTCGCTTATCCAACACGAGGTAACTTTTTAACGATGAATTGGGAGCGGGCATTAGCACAAGACAGCAGTCGCAAAGCAATCCTTAATTCTTCAGTTATCGGTATGCATGCGTTTAAACGGGGTGACTGGGCTGGTCACGTCTATGGCGAATGGTCACGCTCACAAGGTGACTCAGCACCGCTTTCACTTGGTGGTTTTTTACGCCTGTCAGGGACGCCAGCCGATTCATTATCCAGCAAGACCGTCGCCCTCGGCCGTGTCGTAATGGCGCATCGTATTGGGAGTATGCCAGCGGCTTTAGGTGGTGCGGTGCGCTTGGGATTCTCGGCAGAAATAGGTGGTGGCTTTGGCGAAGGTGAAGCTGTCAAACTCAGTAAAATCAAACGCAGTGGCAGCGCCTTCGTTGCCTTTGATACTCGCTTTGGCCCCCTGTATTTTGGCGCAGGTGCGACACAAAATACAGGTTCCACTTTCTATTTATTCTTAGGACCGATCTGGTGAACCACGCGCCCCTTGGTGCTCGCCATCGTGGTCGGGCGCCGTAGCGCGGTGAACGCAGAAAATTCCCAAGAACGGAAACCCAGCATCAAAGTGAAACCATCCCGGTCTTCCGCTGGTAGACGCCGGTCTTCATGCTGTAGTCGCGCAATTTCGGCAGCCAACTGCTGAATTTTTTGTTGAATTTCTCTCGCACTATTTTGCGACAAACGAGCTGGAACACACATCAAGGTTTCCCCCGCACCATCGAAGCGCCCGTTAAAGTAATCGGACACGACGACCTCTTTAAAGAAGGCTTGAATGGGTCCGTCTGCACGCCAGCTGAAGGCTGGAGAAACACGCAGGCGATAGCGATTCATGGGTTTTAACTCGATCAAAGAATGCTTATCGAGCTCTATCATGCACAAAATGCATTCAGCCTCAGTCAGGGTATAGGTCTCGATAATTTGCTCAAAAGTCCAATGTCCCAAACAGGAAATCGCCACCAAAAGCAACTTGGGATTGTCCATCAGAGCACGTTCTTGTGACAAAGTTAAGCTATCGGCTTTTGGCGTCACATCGGCCGCCTGACGCAGCACATCTTCTAAAGAAATATGCGCGACCTTACAGATTTGCGCCATGCGCGACAAGGTCATGTCCTTTTGCCCGAACATACGCTTAATGCTCGACTCGCTCATATCGATTAATTGCGCTAACTGTTTATACGTCATACCTACGCGACGTAATTCGGTTCTTAACACATCAAGCAACAGCTCTGGAGAACTCATCTACAACCTCATTCAAGTCATTAAAAGTCAGCGTTCGATTAAACCCAGATTTTCCATTAGGCGCGTCTTCGACGCTATTTGAGCGCTGGCGGCGCATTTTCGGTCATTTTTTTCGTTCTTCGTTGCAAATAGCTAGCTATTTTCGCCTCATTCACGTAAAAACTGCCTCGAAAAGTGCATCC
>CAUPKC010000080.1:0-14933 GCA_963511665.1 uncultured Undibacterium sp. | reverse complement strand
GCCCTACATGTTAGATATCGCAGTAATAGGCACCGTACGAAGTAGCAAAGTGAATCATTAAGAAGAATTAGGAACAAAGTTGACCGCAGTGAATACCGAATCGAAAACACCGAGTAAGTCATGGGTAGAACGTAGCCTGCAAAGCGTGTGGCATCCGTGCACCCAAATGCAGCATCACGAGACCATGCCACTCATTCCTGTCAGTCATGGTCGTGGTGCCTGGTTGGTCGATATGGATGGTAAGCGCTATTTGGATGGCATCAGTTCGTGGTGGGTGAATCTGTTTGGGCACGCTAACCCACGCATCAACGCAGCATTAAAAGAACAGCTCGATCAATTGGAACATGCGATGTTGGCAGGTTTTACGCACGAGCCTGTAGTTCGTTTATCAGAAAAACTCTCAGCCTTGACCGGTGGTGTACTCGGTCATTGTTTCTACGCATCGGACGGTGCGTCGGCGACGGAAATCGCCTTGAAGATGAGTTTTCATTTTTGGCGCAACCAAGGTCAATCTGAAAAACAAGAATTTATTTGCCTCAAAGGCAGTTACCACGGCGAGACCATAGGCGCTTTAGCAGTTACTGATGTTGCATTATTCCGCGATGCCTACGGCCCTATGATACGCAATGCCCATGTTGTGGCGTCGCCCGATGCACGTCAGGCGCTTGACGGCGAAACCGCGATTGATGTCGCACGCCGCGCCGCTGCTGATATGGAACGCTGCTTGCAAGAACGCGCAGGTAAAATTGCCGCGGTGATTTTGGAACCCTTAGTGCAATGCGCGACAGGTTTCGCGATGCACGATCCTGAGTATTTGCGTTTAGTCCGTGCGCTCTGCGATCAATACCAAGTGCATCTGATTGCCGATGAAATCGCGGTCGGTTGTGGTCGTAGTGGCACTTTTTTCGCGTGTGAAAATGCGCAAATCTGGCCTGACTTTGTGTGTCTGTCTAAGGGCATCAGTGGCGGTTACTTGCCATTGTCTTTGGTGATGACACGCGATGATATTTACCAAGGGTTTTATCACACCGATGTACGGCGTGGTTTTTTGCATTCGCATTCCTATACGGGCAATCCTTTAGCTTGTCGTGCAGCCTTGGCGACTTTAGAAATTTTTGAATCAGACGATGTGCTGGTGCAAAATCGCGTGAAGGCTGAAGCCATCACGCAAGCATTGCAGCCACTAGCGCAACATGCTCAAGTCAAACATTTCCGCCAACAAGGCATGGTGTGGGCTTTCGATGCGGTGTTCCATGATACAAATAAGGAAGCCAAAGATGAACAAGCGGCGAAGACATTTTCGCGCCGTTTCTTCACACAGGCTTTGCAAGAAGAATTATTGTTACGCCCCATCGGCAACACGGTGTATTTGATGCCACCGTATATTTTGAATCAAGAAGAAATAAGTTTAGTTGGCGATCGCATGCTGAAAGTCTTCAACCAAGTCATGGGAGAAACGGCGTGATTTTGCTCGATCAAATTCAACATGAATTAGCCGCATTAGACAGCAAAAGTCTGCGTCGTCGCCGGCGTCATGCAGAGAGCCCGAGTGCCCCACGGGTCAAAGTTGATGGCCGCGATATGCTGGCGTTTTGTAGCAATGATTATCTTGGCCTGGCCGCGCATCCTAAGATTGTCGCAGCCATGCAAGAAGGTGCGGATTTGTATGGCGTGGGCAGTGGCGCCTCACACTTAATTAGTGGCCACAGCCGCGCCCATGCTTTGCTCGAAGAGCGTTTGGCTGAGTTTGTCTCGCCACACCTTCATCAAGCGCGTGCCTTGTATTTCTGCACGGGCTATATGGCCAATCTCGCGGTGTTGGCAGGCTTGGCAGCGGTATCTGGAAAAGACACGGAACTGTTTTCCGAATCATTGAATCATGCGTCCTTGATCGATGGCGCTAAACTCTCGCGTGCGAAATTGCATATTTTCCCGCACGGTGATGTCGCCCACTTACGAACGCTATTACAAGCCTCGACTGCAGCGACCAAGATTGTCGTCAGCGATAGCGTCTTTAGTATGGATGGCAATCTGGCCCCAGTACCTGAATTGCTCGCTTTGTGCGAAGAATTTAATGCATGGTTGGTCATCGATGATGCGCATGGATTTGGTACTTTGGGGGAAAATGGTCGAGGTGTACTTGAACATTTTGATTTGTGTTCGCCAAACATCGTCTATATGGGAACATTGGGCAAGTCGGCCGGTGTTGGTGGTGCCTTCGTTGCAGCGCATGAGGATGTGATTGAATGGCTGGTCAATAAAGCCCGTCCGTATATTTACACCACCGCTGCACCACCGGCTTTGGCGCATGCTTTACTGACGAGCATGGATATCATTCAAGGCGAAGAAGGGCAGGCGCGTCGCGCTCATTTGCAAGCTTTGATTGCGCAATTACGCCGTGATTTGAAGTTGAAACATTGGACCTTGATGCCATCGGATACAGCGGTGCAACCTATCGTGATTGGTGACAATGCCGAAAGTTTACAAGCCGCAGCGACTTTGTACGAGCAAGGATTCTGGGTTCCGGCGATACGGCCACCGACTGTGCCGGTAGGAACGGCACGTCTGCGCATTACTTTGTCTGCTGCGCATACAAGTGAAGATTTGGCTTTGTTGATTGATGCTGTGAATGGTTTGGAATATTGAAGTTTTAAAGTCCCCTCTCCCGCAAGCGGGAGAGTGCTAGGGTGAGGGTAGTTCAGCAACTGCAATGCAAAAAATTAGGCTGAGGTTTTTTTGTTCCTCATGAAGTATTGCTCGGAACAACTGAACCTCCCTCATCCCCAACCCTTCTCCCGCTTGCGGGAGAAGGGAGAGAAGATACAGCGCGGGTTGCACCCGCCCTACGAGATTGACAGCGCAAGAAATAGAAATAGTTTTGAAAGAACGAAGTTTAAGAAATGCAAAACAGAAAAAACGATTATTTCATCACGGGCACCGACACAGAAATCGGCAAGACCTTCACCACGTCTGCTTTGCTGCGCGCCTTTGCAAAGCAGGGTAATTCGACATTAGGGCTAAAACCGATTGCTTCTGGCGCTGAAGAAAACGATGGCGTTTTGCATAATGAAGATGTCGATAGTTTAGTCGCGGCATCCAGCGTCAAAGCACCACAGGAAATCGTTGTACCGTATTTAATGCGAACACCAGCAGCACCGCATATCGTTGCCGCGGTAGAAAATGTGAAGATGGATGTGCAGCACATTGCCAGTTGCTACCAACAAGCGCAGCAGTTAGCAGACGTGGTCTTGGTCGAAGGCGTAGGCGGATTTTGTGTGCCGCTAGATGATGAAACCAGTACCGTCGATTTGGCGCAGCGTTTGGCCTTGCCGGTAATTTTAGTAGTTGGTATGCGTCTCGGTTGCATTAATCATGCATTATTGACGGCACAGGCAATCAAGGCGAGTGGGCTACGTTTGGCGGGCTGGGTGGCGAATACGGTTGATACAGACATGAAGTTCTTTGAAGAGAATGTGCGGGCGCTTAAAAAGCGTTTAGATGCACCTTGCCTAGCTGTGATGCCTCGTTTAGCTGTCAATGAGATTGAGCAAGCGAGCCAGTATTTAGATTTGAATTTATTGAAGTGAAGGAAATGAACATGGAACACTTGGAACAAACGGTCGATAACGCAAAAGCTAAAGAGACAGTGCAAGGCATACAGTTTCACGCACCAGTGAAAGCCATCGAAGCGGAGACCTGGCCGGTTGACGATGTGATGGCATTGTTTGATTTGCCTTTTAATGATTTGATGTTCAAGGCACAGGTGTTGCATCGTGAAAACTTTCCGAATGCTGATGTGGAACTGGCGACTTTGCTGTCGATTAAAACCGGTGGTTGCGAGGAAGACTGTGGTTACTGCCCACAAGCAGCGCGCTACGATACTGGCGTTGAAGCGAAGAAATTGATGGATGTCCGTGAAGTCTTGAGTGCAGCCAAAGCAGCGCGTGAAAGCGGTGCAACCCGTTTCTGCATGGGCGCAGCATGGCGCTCGCCAAAAGATCGTGACATGGAAAAAGTCGAAACCATGGTGCGTGAAGTCAAAGCCATGGGCTTAGAAACTTGCGCAACCTTGGGCATGCTCAAAGAAGAGCAAGCGCAGCGTTTGAAAGATGCTGGCCTCGATTATTACAACCACAATCTCGATACCGCACCAGAGTTTTACGACAACGTGATTTCTACACGCGACTACCAAGACCGTCTCGATACCTTGGGTCACGTGCGTACCGCAGGTTTAAAAGTATGCTGCGGCGGTATCGTTGGCATGGGCGAAACGCGTCGTCAACGCGCTGGCTTAATCGCGCAGTTAGCGAATTTAAATCCGTATCCAGAATCAGTGCCGGTGAATCATTTGGTGCAAGTGGAAGGTACACCTTTACATGGTTTGGACCCGCTCGATCCTTTGGAATTCGTACGCACCATCGCCGTCGCTCGCATCACGATGCCGAAAGCACGTGTACGTTTATCCGCAGGTCGCCGTCAAATGGGCGAAGCGGTACAAGCGATGTGTTTCTTGGCTGGCGCGAATTCGATTTTCTACGGCGACAAATTGTTGACGACCGATAATCCTGAAGCTGAAGACGACAAAGTTTTATTAGAAAAGTTAGGTTTGAAAACGCGTGGTGTGGTGGAGAAAAAAGCGGGTAGTTGTAGTTAAGTTGCCTGATTTGTTGAGGATTGAAATGAGTTTCAAAGCCTATGAAATCGTTAGATTGATCGCAATTAACAATGGCGAGTTACTTCTGTCCGATGCCTTCAAACGTCGACCTCCGAAATTAGGAGACATAGCGACGATTCTTGAAATTTATAGTGATCCACCAGGATTTGAATTGGAATGTAGCGACAAAGCAGGCAACACAGTATGGCTACTCGGTTTTCAAGAAAAAGATGTTCAACTCGAGCTTGTTAATATTTGAATTAAAAGAGAAAGACTAAAATCATGTTTAGCAAAATCCTCATCGCCAATCGTGGCGAAATTGCTTGCCGTGTTGCGGCGACTGCTCGTCGCATGGGTATTAAAACGGTAGCGGTCTATTCCGAAGCCGATGCCAATGCCAAGCATGTGGCGGTGTGTGATGAAGCGGTCTTGATTGGCCCTGCGCCAGCGAAAGAAAGTTATCTGCGCGCCGATAAAATTATCGAAGTTGCGCTGGCGACTGGCGCGCAAGCGATTCATCCTGGCTATGGCTTCTTGTCTGAGAACAGTGAATTTGCAAAAGCCTGCTCCAAAGCGGGTATCGCTTTCATTGGACCACCAGCTTCTGCGATTGAAGCGATGGGCAGTAAATCCGCCGCGAAATCTTTGATGGAGAAAGCCAATGTGCCTTTGGTACCTGGCTATCACGGTGACAACCAAGATCCAGATTTCTTGCAAAATGAAGCAGATCGTATCGGCTACCCCGTGTTGTTAAAAGCCAGCGCTGGTGGCGGTGGTAAGGGCATGCGTGTGATTGAGCATAGCAAGGATTTCAAAGATGGCTTGGCTTCGTGCAAACGCGAAGCGATCAATTCTTTTGGCGACGATAAAGTCCTTGCCGAAAAATATCTGCAACGCCCACGTCATATTGAGATTCAAGTGTTTGCGGATACCCACGGCAATTGCGTCTACCTGTTTGAACGCGATTGCTCAGTGCAGCGCCGTCATCAAAAAGTATTAGAAGAAGCCCCAGCGCCAGGTATGACCGCTGAGCGTCGCGCGGCGATGGGTGAGGCTGCGGTCGCAGCAGCAAAAGCAGTTGGTTATGTTGGTGCAGGCACGGTAGAGTTCATTGCAAACCAAGACGGCTCTTTCTACTTCATGGAAATGAATACGCGCTTGCAGGTCGAACATCCAGTGACTGAAATGATCACCTGCACGGATCTGGTCGAATGGCAATTGCGCGTCGCTGCTGGCGAACAACTACCTTTGCAACAATCTGAATTGCAAATTCATGGGCACGCGATTGAAGCACGTATATATGCAGAGAATCCAGAAAAAGGTTTCTTGCCATCGATCGGTACTTTGCGTCATGCACGTACACCAGACGCTGTGAACTTTGTGCTTGGTGGTTCGCCAAATCCTGCTGCTTTCCGTATCGATAGCGGCGTACGTGAAGGCGATACGATTTCCCCTTTCTACGATCCTATGATTGCCAAGATGATCGTCTGGGGCAAAGACAGAACGGAAGCTTTGGCACGCATGGCACAAGCTCTGTCGCAGTACCAAATCGTGGGCTTGCATTCGAATATCGCTTTCTTATCACGTTTGATTACTAGCCAAGCATTCTCGACAGCGGATTTGGATACAGGTTTGATTGAACGTAATCAAGACGCTTTGTTTCCGACGCCAGCACCAGCGAGTTTGCATACGCTGTCTTTTGCCGCAGTGGCATTGATTAGCGCAGAAAATACTGGTGGCAGCGATCCTTGGCAAAGCAATCAAGGCTGGCGTATGAATACGCAAATGCAACGTGGTTTGCAATTTGTAGAAGAACATCAAACGCATGCAGTGCAGGTGACTTACACGAATGATGCCTGGGTAATTGCAGCGAACGGCGGTAGCCAATCGGTACGACTTGTACATCGACAAGCAAATGACTATGTCTTGGCAATCTCTGATCAAACAGTGACCGCGACGGTAGTGCGCGATGGCGAACATTTCCACATCTTTAGTCAAGGCGCGCATACCGATTTGCATTACAACGACGTATTGGCGCATGCAGGTGAAGCTGAAGCGGAAGGTGGACGATTGACGGCACCGATGCCAGGTAAGATTGTTGCTGTAGTGGTGAAGAATGGTCAGGAAGTGAAAAAAGGCGAAGCGCTATTGATAATGGAAGCGATGAAAATGGAACACACGATTTCAGCGCCGCATGATGGTGTGGTGGAAGAAGTCTTGTATGCGGTGGGTGATCAAGTGACTGAAGGTGCGCCGTTGTTGAATTTTAAGCAGTAATGTTTTCTCCCCTCGCCCGCAAGCGGGAGAGGGACGGTGCAACACTCCTTCCCCATTAAGGGGAAGGTCGGGATGGGGATGGGTTTCCGTTAAAAATTTAGTATGGCGTCGTAGGGCAGGTGCAACCCGCGCTGCTCCGGTCCTCGATAGTTGGGCGGGGCGGTTTGCACCCGCCCTACAATCTGTAATGAAGATTAAATGGTCTTATGAATTTCAAGGACAAGTATGAACAAGATAACCGCTGAAAAATTCATAGCTGCACTCGCATCGACAGAAGGAGCCATTGGACAACTCGATAGCCTGCTTTCAGAGTTGAGTGAGGAAGAGAAAGAACAATATAAGAAGGCATTGGGCGGCTTACTCTTCAATCACTTCGAAATGATAATGCCTATAATTAATCAGTATCCAGAACTGGATCCAGAAGGAGCAGGGGAGGACAATTATAGGAAACTACGTGAGAGTTTTTCTTTAAAATTCTTAGAGTAAAACAGTTTCGTAGGGCGGGTGCAAACCGCGCTGCTCAGGTGCTTAAAAGTTTGGCGGCGCGGGTTGCACCCGCCCTACAATTTGGCTTAATCATTCATTTGTTTCTCCAAACGGGTAAATGAAAATATGAACATAATATATTACGCAGCAGGTGCCAATCCTGAAGTTTGGTTAAACGCTTTTCATCGCTATCTGCCCGATGCCAAGATCCGTATCTGGGAAGAGGGCGATACCGCGCCAGCCGATTACGCGTTGGTGTGGAAACCACCCGCAGCCATGCTGCGTGGACGTACCGACTTGAAGGCGATTTTTAATCTGGGCGCCGGTGTCGATGCGATTTTGCAACTGGGTGATAATTTACCGCAAGGCGTCCCCTTGATCCGCGTCGATGACGCCGGCATGGGTGTGCAGATGGCGGAATATGTTAGTCACGCGGTGCTGCGCCATTTTCGCCGCTTTGATGAATATGATGCGCTGCAAGCGGACAAGCAATGGCGCCCTTTGCCACCACATCGTAAAGAAGACTTTAGTATTGGTATTTTAGGGCTCGGTGTTCTCGGACAGTGCATCATTGATGGCTTGCGTAGTTTCGATTTTCCTCTGCTTGGTTGGAGTCGTTCCGCGAAACAGATAGGCGGTGTACAGTGCTTTCATGGCGACGATGGCTTGGATGCCTTTTTAAGTCAAACCAAAGTCTTGGTCTTGATTTTGCCATTGACCAAAGAGACCGAAAACTTGATGGATAAAGCCAAGCTGGCAAAGCTCAAACAAGGCGCATACATCGTGAATGTCGCCCGTGGCGCACACATTGTCGAAGATGATTTATTGACGTTGATACAGCAAGGTCATATCGCAGGTGCTACGCTCGACGTGTTCCGAGAAGAGCCATTGCCGCCTACGCATCCATTCTGGAATGAAAAACGCATCCACATCACGCCACATATTTCTGCGCTGACGGTGCGCGAGGAAAGTGCGAAACAAATTGCGCATAAGATAGCTGCATTGCAGCGCGGTGAATCCGTTGTCGGCGTGGTTGATCAAAGTAAGGGATATTAAGAATGAGCACACCAATGAACACACAAGCAAACTTACCTAAACAAGTCAAAATCGTTGAAGTCGGTCCACGAGATGGATTGCAAAACGAAAAGGAAACGATTTCTGCTGAAGTCAAAATCGAGCTAGTCAATCGTTTGACGCAAGCTGGTTTTGTGAACATCGAAGCGGCCTCCTTCGTCTCGCCGAAATGGGTGCCGCAAATGGCAACCTCCACCGAAGTGATGGCAGGCATTACGCGCAAAGCGGGCGTCATCTATTCGGCGTTGACACCGAACATGAAAGGCTTTGAAGCCGCTTTAGCAGCAGGTGCAGACGAAGTGGTGATTTTTAGTTCGGCATCGGAAGCCTTTGCACAAAAGAATATCAATTGCTCGATCGCAGAATCGATAGAACGTTTCCGTGATGTTGCTGCAGCTGCGAAACAACATGGTCTGCGTTTGCGCGGCAGTATTAGTTGCTCGTTTGGTTGTCCATATCAAGGTGAGGTCACGCCAGAGCAAGTTGCCGATGTAGTGAAACTGATGCGCGACTTGGGCTGCGATGAAATCGATATCGCCGACACGATAGGCGTTGGCACACCACGTCATGTACAAACCGTGATGCAACGCGTTGCGCAAGAATTCCCTATCGCGCAAATTTCTGGCCATTTTCATGACACCTATGGTCAGGCATTGGCGAACATTTACGCCAGTATGGAGGTTGGCGTCAGTATTTTCCATTCTTCCGTGGCGGGTCTCGGTGGCTGTCCATATGCCAAAGGTGCGACCGGCAATGTCTCGACGGAAGATGTGCTATTCATGATGCAAGGACTGGGCGTTGAAACAGGCATTGATCTCAATGCCGTGGTCGATGTCGGTCAATTCATTTCTCAACATCTGGGACACAAAGCAGTCAGTCGTGCGGGTAATGCGATTGCGGCGAAACGTCTTGCCTGAAATTTGATGTGCTGAAGCTACTTTCTTCTTCTCCTACGCTGGGTGAACTCGCAGTCGGTAAAGACAATAATTTCAATTTATTGCGCCTGCTGGCGGCGTTTGCCGTTTTAATTAGTCATAGCTTTGCCATGCTCGGTCGAGCTGAGCCTTTTGCTGCGAGTGTTGGTAAGAATTTGGGCGCGATGGCGGTTGACGTTTTCTTTGTGACTAGTGGTTTCTTAGTTTGTGCGAGTTTGATGCGCAGCCGAAATGTACTGGATTATTTACGGGCGCGCGCGTTTCGAATCTTCCCTGCCTTGTGGGTCATGCTGGTGTTCAGCGTTTTTGTATTGGGCGCTTGCTTTAGTCGGCTTGATTTCGCAAGCTATCTGCATGAGACCCAGACTTGGCGTTATTTTTTTAAGAATGTGGTTTTGATGGGCGGCGTGGAATTCTACTTGCCCGGCATGTTTGAACACAATCGTTTGACTGGCATAGTGAATGGCTCTTTATGGAGCATGATCTATGAGTTGAGTATGTATGTTTTGTTGCTGCTTACTTGCTCAGTTTATTTTTATGTGGCGAAATTTCACTCGCATGCTTGGGCTTTAGTCGTCGCATTTGCAGTGTTTTTGTGTGCTTGGTTTGTGTCGGATCGCTATTATTTGTTAGAACATTTTCAGTTTCTGCGATTTGTCTGGTTCTTTTTTATTGCCAGTACTTTTTATTGGATTCGTTATCGTTTGCCGATGTCGGGAAAGATTGTCGCCTGCATAGTCGCTGCTGGCTTGATTGCATTGTGTATCAGTGGTCATGCCTTTTTGATTGTGTATTACTTAGCGTTACCCTATGTGATTTTCTATTTGGCTTATATGCCCTCTGGAAAAATTCGTGTATTTAATCGCTTCGGCGATTATTCTTATGGCGTGTATTTATACGCCTTCCCTCTGCAACAAGCTTTGCTTGTTAGCCACTCTGGCTGGACTGTTGCAACGCTTGCCATCAGCGCTGGCGTCCTGACTTTGATGTGTGCGATATGTTCTTGGCACTGGATAGAACAACCTGTACTGGCTTTACGCTCACGTTCTCGCTGAGTTTTCCTCCGCGGTATTCATAGAAATTTTTTACCGGAAAAATATTCTAATCCCTAAGAAGATTCTGGTTAAAATGCACAGAACTTTCTGCAATCGTACTGATTTTCAGCGGAATTTCTTAATCAATCATAGAGGGACTCATCATGGCAATGGATGTAATCGATTATCAAATCTTTGGCGACGACATGCAATTCGTAGAGATCGAACTCGATCCGCGTGAAGCTGTGGTTGGTGAAGCTGGTTCTATGTTTTACATGGAAGATCAGATTCAGATGGAAACCATTTTTGGTGATGGTTCTGCTTCGCAGGGTGGTATTTTAGGTTCTTTGTTAGGCGCAGGAAAACGACTGGTCACGGGTGAATCTTTGTTCACCACGGTGTATACAAATGAAGGCAATGTTAAGCGCAAGGTTGCGTTTGGCGCACCTTATCCAGGCCGAATTATTCCTATGCATTTGGATCAATTAGGCGGCACTTTGTTGTGTCAAAAAGATGCCTTTTTATGCGCCGCAAAAGGTGTCTCACTAGGTATCGCATTTCAAAAACGCCTTGGCGCTGGCTTCTTTGGTGGCGAAGGTTTCATCTTGCAAAAATTAGAAGGCGATGGACTTGCCTTTGTACATGCTGGTGGCGCATTGATCTCCAAAGATTTGCAGCCTGGTGAAACTTTGCGCGTCGATACTGGTTGCGTGGTCGCATTCACAAGTAATGTGGATTACGATATTCAATTTGTTGGCGGCGTAAAGACCGCTCTGTTTGGGGGGGAAGGTATTTTCTTCACGACTTTACGCGGTCCTGGCAGAGTCTGGCTGCAGTCTTTACCATTAGCACGCATGGCAAATCGTATTGTTGGCGCATCAAAAATTGGTGGCAGCCGTGGTGGAGAAGAAGGTTCTGTATTGGGTGGATTGGGTAATTTATTTGAACGAAATTAGTCGATCAAATTCTTTGCTTCGCAAAATAAAAAAGACTGCAACCGCAGTCTTTTTTAATGTCCAGGTGGTGAAGAGATTTACTCCATAAACCGGCCAATATACTCATCAGACTGAATAAACTGGCCAATGAGGGTAACGGTATCGGTATTCGGCTGATTGAGCAGTTCATTGAATGTGGCAAGATCAGGAGCCCGACCAAGCAGACCCACGAAGTCCAATGTCAATGCGACTTTTTTCTGCGAATCGGCCTTGAACTCAGTCGACTCGGTAAAGCTAGCGAGCAGATCACCGCGGTTAAAGCCACTGACCAATTGGTTGACCCAATACGCTTTGCCGGAGGCATCTGCGGGACGATGCAACACATTCTGATAGATCAGATCGACAAACTGGCCGTTATCCACAGCACTATACTTTTGCTGGAATTCGGTACTAGCGACGAAGGCATTACTGATCGACGATAAAGACATTCCCGCGTTATATTGTTTGATCCAATAATCGAGCCCATCCCGATCCGGAATACGATCAAAGGCACCAAAGTAAAGACGCGCCAAGCTGCCAAGACCTTGCTGGAATTCGCTCGAAGCCAAGAAAGAAGCCGCGACTTGGGCACGACTCATGCCACCTTGTTCGATCTGCTTCACCCAATAATTGAGACCCGCGGTGTCGGCTTCGCGGAACAGGAAATCACGGTACATCTGCATGGCAAACATGTCGGCACGTTGCAAGACATTATTGTCTTTGACGAGCGGGTTGGTCCCCATCTTGGTTTCAACCGCATCGGGGATGCCATCACTATCCCAGTCTGCCGTAATATTGCTAAAGGCCGATGCCGATTGCTTCCAGCCTAAGCCACCCTGAATCTGAATATGGCCATCGCCTTTTGCAGAAAGGTCTAATGGACTACCATCCGTGATCTGCAAATCGACGCGATATTTGCCGTCGATTAAAGAGATATTGGTCGCCAGATTAACCCAAGACCCTGTTGAATCTTGTACCCAGAAACCATTGACAGGCGCATTGGCATCGGTGAAGAAAGAGAACTTCACCGATTGATTCAGCGGCGCTTTATTGACGTCGAAATTGACTAAGCCATAAGGCAAAGAGACATCACTTCCACTCAAGAATGGCGTAGGTAAGGGCGTGACCGTCACATGCTCAACCCCCGGCTTATTGGCTAAGGTAAAGTAAGTGGTTTTACCACCAGGCAGTTCTTTCCAAGGCAAAGAACTGACATTAGCCTGTTGACGATCCAAGATGCCATCACCATTACCATCACCCGTCCCCGTTTTAAACAAATTCGGTACAGTAGACTCAACTGGATCGGGGATATTGTCCGAATCGGTATTGGTTGAATAAGTCGCTCCCGTCATACCAGCAGCAAGCGCAAAGCCAGCATCATCGACAATACCAGTACCGTTCTGATTCAAGTCAAGACGTAAGCTACCTTGGCCAGTGATATTAGCGACAGAGATCTTATATGTACTCGCATCAATGGCAGTGACTCCCTGCAAGAGCGCACGCATACCGTCAGAAGTGATGAGCGTAAAGTCACTCAAATCGACCCCAGAGACAGTTTCATTGAATTTCAAGACATACTCGACCGCATTAGATTGATTGGGGATGAGCGAATAAGTCAAGGAATTCGGCCCTGGAGCGGAGGCATCGTTGACGCGCACAGTTAAAGACTGCACTGTACTGAGACCACCAACATCAGTAGCCCGAACCTGAATCGTATAATCCCCGATGGCTAAAGGCTGAGCGGAGTTCAGCTTGAGCGTATTGCCAGTAATACTGAACAAATAATTACTCTGGCTTCCGGTATTGTCGAAGGAATAGGTATGGGTATCACCAGGATTACTATCGGTACTACTAAAGCTACCGATGGTCGTATTATTGGTCGCAGTTTCAGGTAAAGAGCTGCCACTTAAACCAACCGCAGTCGGTGCCACATTGACCCCAGTGATGATGACGGTCGTGGCATTGTTAAGCGCAGCAGGGTCGATCCCATCAGAAACAGAAAGCGAGAAGGTAGCGGTTTCAGAAGAGCCAATAGTAAGACGACCAGCAGTGGGCTGGAACACCAGCGCACGCAAGGCAGCTTGAATGACAGCAGGAGAAGCAGCGGCATGGGTATAAGTGGCACCCGCATCCGCAGTGGAGAAACCACTGGCAGTTAAAGAAGCCGCAGTGAATGCCCCTTTAGCGGCATTGTCGAGGGTGATGATCACCGTTTCAGCAGCAGCAACATCGGGATCGGTGATGACGATGCTGGCGAAGGGTGATGTCGTTGTAGACTGATTGATGGCTTGACCGGCGACGGCACCTGTGATGGTTGGGGCGACGTTATTGCCAGTGACGGCAATGGGATTACTAAACAGATCTCCTATGACAACCGCGCCGTCTGCACCGGCATTCCAGTCTTCAGCCATGCGCAGATTGTATGTTGTCAAATCGGTAGAGGTAGTACCATCCTTGTTCATCCGTATCGCCAATGCTGCCTTGTCATTGGCACTCATAGTCATCGTAAAACTGGTGTTGGACGTGATGTCGATGTTGGGTGTATTGGTGAGACTGTAGTTGAAACCACCTTGACCCAATAGTCCGATTTGGCTAGCAACAATATCGTTGTTTGCGCCAGCTAGAGTCAGGAAGTTGTTGCCCGTCACTACCAGCACTCCCGTGCCGACGTTATAGGTGGCAGATGTGACCGTAGGTGCCACTACATTGGCGACCGTGATGCCATTGCCCGTCAAGTCGGCAATCACGACGGCGGCATCGGCACCTGCATTCCAGTCTTCGGCTGCGATCAAGTTATAGGTATTGGCACTGGTGGCGCTGGTGCCAATCTTGTTCATGATGAGATTGGCGCCGAGCTGATCTGCTGTACTCAGGGTCAGCGTGAATGAGGTGGCGGACGTGATCTCGACATTGCTGGTATTGGTGAGCGTATAACTAGTACCACCTTCGCCTTGCAGGCTGAATTTATTGGCGATGATGTCGTTGCTCGCACCAAAGAGACCACTAAAGCCGGTACCTGTGACTGCCAGCACACCCGTGCTGGCGTTATAGGTGGAAGATGTGATGACCGGCACTGGAACATTTGCGACGGTGACGATATTGGCGGGATCGGCAATATCTCCACCCGTAATCATACTATTCCAGTCATCAGCAGCGGCCAAGTCGTAACTGACGCCATTGGTTGATGTGGCTCCATTTTTATTGAACAGTGCATCAACGGCAGCTATGTCAGCACCAGCAAGTGTGAAGGTAAAGCTGGTGGCGCTGGTAACTTCAACGTTGCCAGTGGTCGATAGGGTACGTGTTGCGCCGCCTTCGCCAGTGATGGTCAACGTGGAAATCGTGACGTCGTTGGTTGCACCGACAGTCTTAACGAGGTTGGTACCGGTGACGGTGAAGGTGTGCGTCGTGCCGTCGTAAGTCGCTGAAGTAATGGTTGGCGCTGTGACATTCGATACGGTCACTGCATTGCCCGTCAAATCGGCACTGGATGTCGTGG
>CAUPKC010000079.1:0-15055 GCA_963511665.1 uncultured Undibacterium sp. | reverse complement strand
TTGGCAAGGTTGCGCTCTACCAACTGAGCTACTCCCGCATATTACTTCTTACTACTACAACGCCATTCCAAAAAACTTGGAGCGGGAGAAGAGTCTCGAACTCTCGACCTCAACCTTGGCAAGGTTGCGCTCTACCAACTGAGCTACTCCCGCATTGCGACAACAGCCGTGCATTATATAGCACCTGCAAAAGTTGTCAAGATTAATGATCGATACCTTGACCAGCTTTTTCTTTTATTAAGGGCCAAGCCTTTTGCAAATAATAAAACATCGACCAAACTGTAAGTACCGCGGCGATCAAAAGTAAAACGCGACCCCACAATATCGTATCAATCACACCAAACAATTCGCCATAGAAAAGCAACATAGGAATCGCTATCATTTGTGCTGCCGTTTTGATTTTACCGAGAGAACTTACTGCAACAGATTTAGAGGCGCCGATTTGCGCCATCCATTCGCGTAAAGCAGATATGGTAATTTCGCGCCCAATAATAATAAACGCGATGACTGCATTCACACGATTCCACTCAACCAATACCAACAAAGCACCCGCGACCATTAACTTGTCTGCGACTGGATCTAAAAATGCGCCGAATGCGGAGGTTTGATTCCAGCGTCGCGCCAAAAATCCATCGAACCAATCCGTTACTGCTGCAACGATAAAAATAATCGTGGAAGCGAGATTTTTTTCTAGCGGTGTCAACATCGTATTTGGCAAATAAAATACACCGACCACTAAGGGTATTAAAGCGACGCGCAACCACGTCAGTAAGATGGGAAAGTTAAATGGCATATTTTTTTATAGCGAAGAATTTGTTTACATTATATTTTGCCGCAGCAAGCCGTAGAAAATAAATTTCACCCAACGCGACCAAAGCAACAAATTCCGAAAGAAATCGCTTAGTTATCGCAGTCTTTGATAAATCTCTTCTGCCAAAGTCCGGGAGATCCCTTCCACCGCCATCAAATCTTCGACACTGGCATCCTCTACCCCTTTGATGCCGCCGAACCGTGAAAGCAGCTTTTGGCGGCGCTTAGGACCTACACCATCAATCTCCTCCAGCTTCGATGCTTGTCTCGTCTTTGCACGTTTGGCACGCATACCGGTAATGGCAAATCGATGCGCTTCATCACGTACGTGGGCGATCAGCATCAAAGCAGCAGATTCTTTGCCCAATTCCTTCGACGCGCGGCCATCTACGAAAACCAAGGTTTCCAAACCAACTTTACGCCCCTCACCTTTCGCCACACCGACGATCAAACTTGTGTCCAAACCGAGTTCTTCAAATACCTGACGCGCAACCTCGACTTGCCCTTTTCCACCATCGATCAAAACAATATCGGGCAAAATCGCTGTGACATCTTCCAGCCTCTCCTCTGCATGGGCAAATTTCTCAAAACGACGATAAATTACCTGACGCATTGCAGCGTAATCGTCACCTGGGGTAATGTCTTTGATATTAAAACGTCGATACTCCGCATTTTGCATCGCGTGATGATGAAACACGACACAGGATGCCTGCGTCGCTTCGCCATGCGTATGGCTAATATCAAAACATTCAATGCGAAATTGATCCATGTCCGGCACGTCAATATCAAGTGCGTCAATCAAAGCTTTGGTACGTATCTGCTGAGCACCTTGTTCAGATAATGCACGAGCCAACGCCAGGCGCGCGCCTTTTACCGCCATCTCCAACCAAGCACGCTTTTGCTCTTGCGGCTGGAAGCTCAGATGAATGCGATGACCACACTGCTCCATCAAGGCCAGCAATAATTCGGGCACATCAATTTCCACATTCAATATCAACTGTGCGGGAATAAATTGATCAATATAATGTTGTGCAATAAAGGCGGTAATGACTTCAACGTCAATCGCCTCGCTAGTTTCAGTAGGTGCATTTTGAAACAATTCCAAGTGCGTAGGAAAATACGAGCGATCACCCAAGTGTCGACCGCCACGTACCATTGCCAGATTAACGCAAGCACGTCCGCCATCCACCACCACCGCAATGATATCGATGTCCGCGTCGCCCACCAACTCCATACTTTGTTGGTGCAAGACTTTGGATAATGCACTCATTTGATTACGCACAACAGCCGCTTTTTCGAATTCCAAGTTCTGCGCAAAGCTCAGCATCTTTTGTTCAAGTTTAGTCTGCACTTCTGTTTGCCGCCCGCGCAAAAAATTAGAGGCATTTTCTACGTCAGATTGATAATCTTGATCAGAAATAAAATCAACACAAGGCGCACTGCAACGTTGAATCTGATGCAATAAGCAGGGTCGCGTGCGATTCGCAAAGACGCTATCTTCGCAGCTACGCAGTAAGAATATCTTCTGCAATAACTGAATGGATTCCTTCACCGCCCAGGCAGAAGGGAACGGTCCGAAATACTGGTGCTTCTTATCAATGCCACCGCGAAAATAAGTCATGCGCGGTGTTTTTTCGTTGGTGATCTTTAGGTAGGGATAGGATTTATCGTCGCGAAATAAAATGTTGTAACGCGGCTTTAAAGCCTTGATCAAATTATTTTCTAAGATCAAAGCTTCCGCCTCGCTACGCGTCACAGTGGTCTCTAAACGAGCAATTTTTGCCACCATCATTGCGATGCGCGGACTGCTCACATTTTTTTGGAAATAGCTCGATACTCGTTTTTTTAAGTCACGCGCTTTGCCCACATAGAGCACTTGATCGCCTTCGTCAAAGTAGCGATAGACACCTGGCAAATTAGGAAGAGCCGCGACTAATTCTAAAACAGCCGCTGGCACTGCTGACACCTCTGATGCATCTTTCAACTTAGCCATGACGACCACTTAACTCGGCTAGTTCGATATTTTTCTCAACGATCACATAAGCCAAGGCAAAATCTTCTTCATCGGACAAAGACACGTGCCCAGATAATCCACGGGATTCCATCCACATAGCCAGCTCACCTTGCCAATGTAATTCAGGCCGCCCAAATTCACCACTCAAAATTTGCAGGGAATGCCAATTCATAGGGTGTCGCACTCCCAGCCCAATCGCTTTAGCAAAGGCTTCTTTTGCAGCGAATCGAGTGGCGACATAGCGTATCGCGCGACGCGGCGATTGATTTAAGCGCTCCTGATACGCGAGCAATTCCTCTGCGCCTAAAATCTTCTCAGGAAAACGTTGAGGATTGCTCTCCAACGCGGATTGAATACGCGACATCTTAACAATATCGGTACCGATTCCAAAAATCATTTCGCGTCCAGTCTTGCCTTTACCATCAAGGCTTTCATGTCCGAGATGGCTTTATGCCAGCCAACAAAAATCGACTGCGCGACGATCGCATGTCCGATATTTAATTCAGAGATGCCATGAATGGCCGCAATCGCCTGTGTGTTGGTGTAATGCAGGCCATGACCCGCGTTTACTTTCAAACCCAAACTTTGCGCAAAATCGACGCCAGCTTTGATTCTGTCTAACTCTTGGGCTTGCTGTGCTGCGTTTTCTGCGTCGGCATAGCGTCCCGTATGTAACTCAATAACAGGAGCACCAAGATTTTGCGCAGCTTGTATTTGCTGCTGATCGGCATCAATGAACAAACTGACGCGTATACCTTCACTTTGTAGTTGCTTGATCGCGGCTTCTACCTGATTATAGAAACGCACCACGTCCAAACCGCCTTCGGTAGTCACTTCTTCCCGACGCTCAGGCACCAAGCAAACATCATGGGGCTTAATTCGACAAGCAAAATCGATCATCTCTTGCGTGACCGCCGCTTCTAAATTCATGCGCGTCATTAAACGTGGTCGAATCACTTCTACATCTTTGTCTTTAATGTGACGGCGATCCTCACGCAAGTGCAAAGTAATACAATCAGCACCCGCCTCTTCAGCCATTAGGGCTGCTTGCAAAGGATCAGGATAGATCGTGCCGCGTGCATTGCGCAGGGTTGCTACGTGATCGATATTAATGCCCAAATCTATGCTTTGCGTTTGTCCGTGTATGTTCATAGCTTTTGTAAATCAATTAAAATTTGACGGGTATTTAAGGGAATGCCATGCAAGTGAAAACTAAGCAAATAACGCATCAACTGCTTACTTTGCAGCTGCGTCGCTGGATCAATGTAATCGCCCGCCGACATATCGAATAGAGTTTTTCCTAAAACTTGGGGCAGACCTTCACCAGAGACTGCGGGACGGACACCACGAGTTGGATCGATTACATAATAGTGATCGCTAAGAATACGCTCTCTCGACTGCACACAGTAGGTTAAATCACCGATAAAGCCTGCCCGCTGCAAAAGTATAAGCTCAAATTTACGCAAAACGATGGCAGCATTTTCATTGTGCGCCAATTGATTGAGTGTAGAGACATAAAGATCAAATAAGATCGTATTAGACTCATCGCGCAACAGAAACTTTACCAGTAATTCGTTTAAGTAAAACCCGCATAGTAGAGCTGACTTTTCGAGCGGCAACATGCCACCAACCCACTCTGCGGTCGTTAACGTCCTAACTTCGGACTTCCCCGTCCAGGAGATACTCAGCGGTTGAAAAGTCTGCAATACGCTACGCAAGGCCGAAGTTGGTCGCTTAGCGCCTTTGGCGACAAGAGAAACCCGCCCATACTCGCGACTAAATACATCGACAATTAAACTGGTTTCTTTATAAGGATAGGAGTGAAGCACAAACCCTGGTTGATGCAGGATACGTATTTCTTTAACGGTTTTTTTTGGCACTGACAAGGACGGCGCGACAGATGTGCTATTCACGTTGGCATTGTCATTGGCGCGGTCAATGACACTGTGAGTGTCACGCGCGCGTCTTTTCGGAATATCAAGCACAAGAATTTGCTCTTTGTCCAATCACTACTTCCAGCCAATATTGCAAGCGATAACTACTCGTAGCCATAGGCTCTCAGGCCAGCCTCATTGTCCGCCCAACCGGATTTTACTTTGATCCAGATTTCGAGATAAACCGGGCCACCAAAAAGTTTTTCCATATCTTGTCTCGATTGCGTAGAAATATCCTTCAAACGCGCACCTTTATTGCCGATTACCATGGATTTATGACCATCACGTTCAACTAAAATCGCGACAAATATACGACGCAAATTGCCTTCTTGTTCAAATTTTTCAATCAAAACAGTACTGGTGTATGGCAACTCATCGCCAACAAAGCGGAATAACTTTTCGCGAACAATTTCAGTCGCGAGAAATTTTTCGCTACGATCAGTAATATCATCATCACCAAAAACGGGCGGATTGAAGGGTAAATATTTTTTAGTTTCTTGTTCCAAACTATCGAGCTGGAATTTAAGTGTCGCAGAGACCGGCACAACAGCAGCAAAAGGAAACAGCGCCATCACTTTCTGGGCGAACGGCATCAAAATAGCCTTATCTTTGACGCGGTCGGATTTATTAATCACCAAAATGCATGGCACATTTTTCGGCAGCAAATCGATCACTTGCTGATCTGCTGGGCCAAAAGTACCCGCTTCGATAATAAATAAAATCACATCGGACGCCATCAAAGTATTCGTGACAGTGCGATTTAAGGTGCGATTTAATGGATTCGAATGACGGGTTTGAAAACCTGGAGTATCGACATAAATATACTGTGTTTGCTCTTTGGTTTGAATCCCGGTAATGCGGTGACGTGTCGTTTGAGCTTTGCGAGAAGTAATACTGACTTTCGCACCAATTAAGGCATTCATGAGTGTCGACTTGCCCACATTAGGGCGACCAACTATCGCGATGTAACCACAGCGAAATTCGGCGCTTTCTGAAATTGCATTCATCTTAGTTTACTTTATGTTTTACTTCAGGCATCGACACATCAAGAGAAAGCTGCTCTTCTTTGGCAGCTTGAGCAAGGATGGCAGTGTTGCCCGAAGTATCGTCAGCAAGTTTATTGCTTGACTGAATGGTGGCAATTCCCGCCAACTTCATTTGTGAAGTACGGGGCTTCGTTTTTTTTCCGCTAGGTGTTTTAGCAAGTAAGTTCAATGCCGTTTCAAGCGCTAATTTAGCAGCTGCCTGCTCACCAGCACGACGACTACCACCGGTACCAAATACCTGAATTTCTAACTTGGGGACTAGACATTCAATTTCGAATTCTTGGTTGTGTGCTGCTCCATGCGTGGCAGCCACATTATACTGAGGCAAGGCGATTTTTTTACTCTGCAAAAATTCTTGCAGTAGCGTCTTCGCATCTTTGCCTAAAGTGGTCGGATCAACTGAGACTAATATGGGCTCATATAAAGAACGAATCACTTTACGCGCAGCTTCAAATCCGGCATCTAAGAAAATCGCACCAAATAGCGCTTCAAGCGTGTCGGCCAAAATTGATGGGCGTCTAAAACCACCTGATTTCAACTCCCCCTCACCGAGGCGCAAAAATTGCGACAATTCCATTTTCTGCGCGATTTCAAACAATGATTGTTGTTTGACTAAATTGGCACGCACTCGAGACAAATCACCTTCATCAATATTCTCAAATGTATCGAATAATATTGATGCTACAACACAATTAAGAATTGAGTCACCGAGAAACTCCAAGCGTTCGTTGTGCGAAACACTATGACTACGATGAGTCAATGCTTGCTGCAAAAGTGCAACATTATTGAATTGGTGTCCCAAACGCTTCTGCAGCAATTGTTCATTCATAAACGCCTAACTACTCCTGTTTTCCTGTTTTATTCTTGTTTTTTCTGAACTGCGCCATTTTTTGCGGTGGTGCCTTGATACTCAAGTAGCAAACTGGCTGGACCGACCAAAGGAATCGTTTTGGTATAGTAGAAACCAACTTCAAAGCCAGTCTCACTCTTTTCTATAATTAAATCACGACCTTTGATGGAGTCGATATAACCAACATCAGCTTGCTTGTCGAATGCAACTTGTATGTCTTTCACCGAAGTACCCGCCGCTTTGGCGCTTTGAATCGCTTTTTTTACGGAAAAATATTCGATCGCTGTAGGCGCAATTTTGGCAGCCAAGATCGCCAGCACGCCAAGTATTGCGAGCATAAAAATTAATCCTACCAAAGACATACCGGCACAATTCTTCATGTTATTTACATTCTGTTTACGCATAGCACTCTCCATTTTATTTAAAACTACCCACTCGCTTTAAATCACTCGTATTCATCCAAATAAAAAAGGCTTTGCCCACAATATTTTGATCTGGAACGAAACCCCAGTAGCGACTATCCTGACTATTATCACGATTATCTCCCATCATGAAATAATGTCCCTGCGGGACGCGACAGGTAAAACCTGCATCATCATAACTACACTGATTCGCAAAAGGAAAATCAGTAGGCTCAAATAAATACACAGCAGAAGATTTATCTTCATCGTTCAGAATTCTATGCTGTATTCCAAGGAACTGCTCTTCAAATTGCTTCGAATAGCTCAAATCAGTACCTGCGTGAAGAAAATCAGTCTGCCCTACATATTTTGCTTCGACACCATTGACAGTTAATTTTTTATTTTTGTACTTTATAACATCACCTGGCGTGCCAACGATGCGCTTAATATAATTTTGCGTTGTGTCTTTAGGGTATTTGAACACCATGACATCACCACGCTGTGGCTCATTTACCGAGATAATTTTTTTATCAATAATGGGTAAGCGAATTCCATAGGTAAATTTATTCACAAGAATAAAGTCCCCTACAAACAACGTAGGCAACATCGATCCCGAAGGGATTTTAAATGGTTCAAATAGGAAAGATCTTAAAACAAATACCAAAGCAATTACAGGGAAAAAACTTCCTGAGTACTCAATCCAGACTGGCTGCCTCAATAATTTCGTCTGTAACAAAGCTCTCGAAGCGGGATCTGAATTAGCCTTAGAGTCGAATTCCCTCAATGCAATTTCTGCTCTTTGCTTACGCTGACGTGAAAGCACAAACAAGTCCAACGCCCAAATAACGCCTGTAATTACCAATAAAATAAACAGTATAAGGGCAAAATTCCCTACTAAAGATTGGAAGCTCATTTATCCTCCACTTGCAAGATGGCCAGGAATGCTTCTTGAGGTATCTCTACAGAACCGACCTGCTTCATACGTTTTTTACCTGCTTTTTGTTTTTCCAAGAGCTTACGCTTACGAGAAATATCGCCGCCATAGCACTTCGCCAGAACATTTTTACGCAGCGCTTTGACGTTTTCACGGGAAATGATATTGGCACCAATCGCAGCTTGAATCGCGACATCAAACATTTGGCGCGGAATTAACTCACGCATTTTTGCAGCAACAGCACGACCTCGATAGTGCGCATTGGCGCGGTGCACGATAATCGCCAAGGCATCGACTTTTTCACTATTAATTAACATATCGACTTTGACCACGTCAGCAGCACGATATTCTTTGAACTCGTAATCCATCGACGCATATCCGCGCGAAGTCGACTTCAAACGGTCAAAGAAATCTAAGACGATTTCCGCCATTGGCATTTCATAAGTCAACTTAACCTGGCGCCCATGGTAATTCATATCCAGCTGCACGCCGCGTTTCGACGTACAAAGCGTAATCACCGAACCAACGTATTCTTGTGGCATGTACAGGTTAACGGTAACGATAGGCTCGCGAATCTCTTCGATTTTTGATGGGTCTGGCATTTTAGAAGGATTATCCACCATCAAAACAGTGCCATCCCCCATTACGACCTCGTACACCACGGTCGGTGCAGTCGTAATAAGATCCATATCAAACTCACGTTCGAGGCGTTCCTGCACGATTTCCATGTGCAACAAGCCTAAGAATCCGCATCTAAACCCAAAACCAAGCGCCTGTGAAACCTCGGGTTCATACATCAACGCAGCATCGTTCAGTTTTAACTTTTCTAGGGAGTCGCGCAAAGAGTCATATTGATTCGCTTCAACTGGGAATAGACCAGCAAATACTTGTGGCTGCACCTCTTTAAAACCAGGCAATGGTTGCGCAGCAGGTTTACCAACAATCGTAATCGTGTCGCCGACCTTAGCGGATTTCAATTCCTTAATACCAGCAATAATGAAGCCTACTTGCCCTGCGGACAGCTCAGAGCGAGACAGTGATTTGGGCGTAAAGACACCAACACTTTCGACCAAATGTTGTGCTTCGGTTGCCATAAACAAAATCTTATCTTTTGGACGCAGTGTTCCATTAACAATACGCACCAACATCACCACACCAACATAGTTATCGAACCAAGAGTCGATAATTAAAGCTTGCAATGGCGCATCAGGATCACCTTTTGGCGCTGGAACTTTGACGATCAAAGATTCCAAAATATCACGCACGCCCAAACCAGTCTTGGCGGAACAATGCACGGCGTCACTCGCGTCAATCCCAATCACTTCTTCAATCTCTTGCGAAGCATTGTCTGGATCTGCTGATGGCAAATCGATCTTATTCAAAACTGGCACCACTTCAACGCCAAGCTCTATCGCGGTATAACAATTCGCTACTGTTTGCGCCTCAACCCCCTGTGATGCATCCACTACCAACAACGCACCTTCGCAAGCAGACAAGGAACGACTTACTTCGTAACTAAAATCAACATGACCAGGAGTATCGATCAAATTCAAATTGTAAATTTGTCCATCTAATGCCTTATAACTCAGGGCCGCAGTCTGGGCTTTAATCGTAATCCCGCGTTCACGTTCGATGTCCATAGAATCAAGTACTTGCGATTCCATTTCGCGATCAGATAAACCACCACACAGCTGGATAATTCTGTCTGCCAAAGTAGATTTACCATGATCAATATGAGCGATGATAGAGAAATTACGGATATTTTTCATTAGATATTCAAGACGCTAAGTACAAAAAAAGGCGCTACGATAGGGGCAATTTCCCCAGGCGAGCGCCTAATAATTGGGTTATGCAAAAACAACATTTTACCGGATTTCCGACTAAATTGCCCAATTTTACTGAGGCATAAGCCGCAAAAGAGCGCGGACAGCGGACAACAGATGCGAACCAGACAAGTTTTTCTAAATCGCAATCACTGAAAATCATTAAAATGTAAACCGTAAGGGAGATTCTCGTTTACCTCGATAGGCAATTGCCAGAGAGGATCATATTCAACCCTGGCTAAATACAAACCATCAGGCATAAAAGTGGGCGCAGACAGACTTCGATCTTTACTTTCAATCAATGTTCTCATCCATTCTGGCTCGCGGCGCTCAGCTCCAACAAAGATTAGAGAGCCCACAATATTTCTGACCATATGATGCAAGAAAGCATTGGCACGCAAACTAAACACCATTAAATCACCCTGCTGTCGAATTTTCACATCATACATGTGCTTGATTGGCGATTTTGCCTGACAGGCAGCTGCCCGAAATACAGTGAAGTCCTGCTCACCGGTCAAGTATTGTGCGCCAGCCTGCATCAAATCGAGCTTCAAAGGGCGAAAAAACCAACCAGCACGCCCAGCCCAAACAGGGGAGCGCACAGGATTATTATAAAGAAGATAATGATAAGTGCGCGAAAATGCACTAAAACGCGAGTGAAAAAATTGTGCATCATTTGGATCTAGAATTAACTCCCTAGCCCAACGCACGGCGATATTTGCAGGTAAAAAAGTGTTAACACCATTTACCCAAGAATACATTTCACGATCAAGTTTCGTATCAAAATGAACAATCTGCTCAACCGCATGCACACCCGCATCAGTCCTTCCAGCACAAACAGTTTGATTTTTTTGATTGGTAAATTTACCTAAGGCGATCTCCAATACGTCTTGCACGGTCTGACCATTTGGCTGTGTTTGCCATCCTTGATATGGATTCCCGTCGTATTCGACTCCAAAAACTATTCGCTTCATCGTCATCAATTTACTATTTTTAAAATAAAAATGGGCGCTAACATTGAGTTAGCGCCCATTTACATCAGCAATAAACGCTTAGGCTAAGGTCTCTAACATCTGCTTGGCGCGTTCAACCTGCTCATTAGATCCGCCCTTGATAACCTCATCAAGCAATTCGCGCGCACCTTCCTTGTCACCAATTTCTTGATAAGCCACGGCTAAATCTAGCTTAGTCGCCATCTCCGCATTATAAGGCGAGGAATCTTCAGCGTCTCCTGCTTGCTCTGAATCACCAGAAGTACTAATACCTAAATCTTGATCTATACTCAACAAGTCTTGACTAACACTATCCGAGGGCGAGTGAGAAACGGCACTTGCTGAAACAGGCTCATCACCCATATCAAAGTCTAAACTACCAATATCGAACGACTCCTCAAGCTTGGCCACCACATTTTCTTCAACTGGATCCGCCGCGACTGATTTAGGCATATCCAACTCCAGACCAAACGAGTCTAGACTTAAGCCTTTATCGCTTTCGGATTCCACTGGTTTTGCAGCAATATCATCACCACCCAAATCAAAATCAATAGTGCCGAAATCGATCGTTGGGATTTGCTCTTCCTCATGCACTTTTATTTCAGAAACTGGACTCTCTGGCAGAGTCAGAGGGAATTCATCCTCAATCGTTGGCACTTCAGGTGCAATATCGGCAGAAATACCCAAATCAAAATCCAATCCACCGTCATCAGCAAAAGACGACGACAAATCCAAATCAGATTTATTTTTATCCGCAGCACCAAATCCATCATCGGACAACGCGTGTGCTGTATCGATGATACTGATCGAATCAAGCATATCTTCCGACAGTGAATTATCCTGCAATGCCTCTGATTCAATATCTTCCAATGGCTGTGTTGGCAAGCCTAAACTACTAGAAGCATAAGCATCGATCTGCGCAGTCGCCCCAGCATACAAAGGATTATTTGGATCTAAGGAAATACCCATAGAAGCAGCCTGAGCCCAATCATCTCCCTCGCCTCGCGTCATGCCGTAAAGTTCACCAGAATAAAGCTCGAATGAACGAAGATCCTTACGTCCAAAATAAATTTCCAATAATTTCAAGCGTACTGCATGACGATCCGGTTGAGTACGCAATGCCTCTTTTAAGATCTCTTCTGCTTGTGAATCCCTGCCGTAAGCAATATATACGTCTGCTTCTGCAACTGGATCAACCTCGTTTGCATCCAACTGACTTGCCGACGGCGCGAAATTGGAATTAAACACACTGTTATTGGTATCTACACTCTGGCCACCGGTCGATCCAAACATTGAATTTGCCTTCAAGCTTGAACCAGTCAAAATACTGTCTTCAAATTGATGGGAAACTTTTTTCTTTCTTGACGCATACAAACCAATTGCACCACCTAAGGCCGCCAATAATCCAGCTGCGATCAAGTATTTAGTATCAAACCAACCAGTCTCCTCAACAACAGGAGGCGGTGCAGGTGGCATAGGGCGTTTCGGCTTGGAGGCAACAGCGGATGCGCTAGCAGATTCTACTTTTGCAGATGCACTCACTGAAGACGCCGAGGCACTGGCGCTTGGCTCTACCGCAGCAGTTTTTGGCTTATCTAAGGATGCGGCACTTGCAGCAGCAGACGCAACTGATGCCGGAGCAACTACTGGTGCAGGAACTTTAGTTTCAGGCGCAGCAGGTTTTGCTTCAACTGCTTTAGACTCAGGTATCGGTTGTTTAGCCAAGTTTTTATTTGGTACTGCTAATAGCTTATTAAGCTCACTAACATTTTTCTCTAACTCTTTAACTCTAGCATTTGCTTCCGACAGGGCCTTATCTTTGGCAATTTTATCTTCCTCTGTCATTCCCTTTGCTGGAACAGCTGCACTTTTTCCGTCTGCCTGCACTTTAGATAATTTTAATTTATCTAATGATTCGTTCGTTGCAGTCGGTGCTTCTTTCACTTTCGTAGTGATGGAACCGCTAGCGGCCTGTTTTTTCTGAACAGCTCGCTCAACTGGAACGGAAAGTACCTGTCCAGCGATCTTATTACGATAGGCATTGAAATCTGCAGAATGCGCCTGCACTACAGAGCGTGCATTTGGCACACCATTAGAGCGCACCGTATCAGCATCAGGAATATTCAGAATCTGCCCTGCTTTCAAGCGATTCATATTGTCAGCAACAAATGCTTCAGGATTCGCTCGATAGATGCTCACCAGCATTTCATCCAATGACACACCATTCAAATTCTGAGAGGCAATTTTCATTAAAGTATCGCCGGGCTTCACTTGATACTGGCGTGCACTTGCATTTGATAAATTAGTTGAAGCGGCCGCTGGCTGAGCGTTTTTTTTTGCTCCAGCCCTCACACCGACTACTGGATCTTTTTGCAACAGCTCAGCTTGTGACGGCTGCAGATTACTAACTGGCTTACTGCTTGCGATTGTAGAACCGGGATTAACTACTTGTGCGGATTGCCCGTTTGTCAACTCAGCAGGGTCCAACAAAAACGTATACTCACGCAACAACTTACCATTGCTTGCATTCATTTCAAGCAAGAAGTCTATCCATGGTTCATTCATTGCTTGTGTAGAAGTAACACGGATAATGTAATTACTACCACGTTGCTCAACTGCAAAACGTAATGAAAGCAAGGCAGGATTAAACTCAATATTCGCCTGACGAAATGCCTCGATCGATGCAACCTTAGGAACTAAAGAAGCTATCTCTTCTCTATTCGGAGAGGTTAATTCAATCTCTGCACGCAGCGGCTGCCCGAGTGAAGATAAAACTGTTAACTTCCCTAGACCGGTTGCATATGCATTTGAGAAGACAAGCAATGAAGAAAAAGCCGCTGCTTTAAGCACTTTAGAGCTTAAAAAGCTCATCGGTAAGCGTTTGTAATTATGCATTTTTAGAACATTTCCTGGGAAATTTATTGAATACAATTTTGTTAACCAACTTAACAAACTTGCACTACCGAAAGACATGTTGATCCAAGATAACATTACCTAACTTGTCGCGCAAGCTTAACGTGAATTCTAGATATGGTAAATACATTAAGAGGAGAAATGATAATTTCCGACTCAATTCGTTGTTACTGCTAGACAATTAGATGAAAAAAATACGAAATGATAAAGAAAAAGGGATGATATTTCATCCCTTTTTTGACTAATTAACGAATTTAATTAATTTAATCTTCAATCAAAATTCGTAACATCCTACGCAAAGGCTCCGCAGCACCCCATAACAGCTGATCGCCAACCGTAAACGCCGACAAATAATCACCACCCATTTGCATCTTACGCAAACGACCAACAGGGATTGTCAAACCACCAGTCACGGCAGCAGGCGTCAAATCGCGTATAGAATCTTCACGTGTATTAGGTATTACCTTTGCCCACTGGTTATTTTGTGCAAGCATATCGTTAATTTCATCAAGCGGCACATCTTTGGTTAATTTGATGGTTAACGCTTGTGAATGACAGCGCATTGCACCGATACGTACGCACAACCCATCCACTGGGATCGCTTTAGAACCAAATGCCTCGCCCAAACCAAGAATCTTGTTCGTTTCTGCGCCTGCTTTCCATTCTTCTTTGGAAACGCCGTTGTGCAAATCTTTGTCGATCCACGGGATCAAATTACCTGCCAAGGGCACACCAAATTGCTTGGTTTCGTCCGCACTAAAACTATGCTGTTTGGCCAGAACTTTACGATCTATTTCTAAGATGGCCGCAGCTGGATCATCAAGCAATGCTTTAACTTCGGCATTGATAGAGCCAAATTGCGTCAACAATTCACGCATATGCTGAGCGCCGCCGCCAGATGCAGCCTGATAAGTCATGGAAGACATCCACTCCACCAAACCATGCTGAAATAATCCACCCAAACCCATCAACATACAAGATACAGTGCAATTACCGCCAACATAGTTCTTCACGCCACGGTTCAGCGCGCCCTTGATCACGTCTAAATTGACAGGATCAAGGACGATGATGGCATCATTCTCCATTCGCAATGTCGATGCCGCATCAATCCAGAAACCGTTCCAGCCTGCTGCACGTAACTTCGGGAAAACTTCTGAGGTGTAGTCGCCACCTTGGCAGGTAATAATAATGTCGCACTTCTTCAGTGCATCAATATCATTTGCGTCTTTCAATGTTTTTTCATTCTTCGCCATCGCTGGCGCTGCGCCACCCGTGTTCGAAGTTGAAAAGAACACGGGTTCTATATGAGCAAAATCCCCCTCTTCCTGCATACGCTGC
>CAUPKC010000078.1:0-15191 GCA_963511665.1 uncultured Undibacterium sp. | reverse complement strand
TAATTTTTACAACGCCAAACGATTGCATTCAACACTGGGTTTTACCAGCCCAATGAAGTTTGAAAACGAATGGCTTGCATCACAGTTGAAGCAAGCCGCATGAGCCTGAGTTAAGAGATCCGTTATTCTGGGCAAGGTCATTATTCACAAGGCTTCTTTAACTTATTAATTCCGTTTTCCAGAAACAATTGCCATTTGATGCTTTAGAAATATCATTAACCAAGTCCTCATGCATATCTAACTCAACCTGACTCGCAGAGCAAACTATTACATTAAAATCAACCTCTTCAATTTCAACAACTTTAGTAATAACCTGTGTCCGCTCTTCTTCGACTTCTATACTAAAACTATTTTGACCACGTGACATCGCCAAAAACACATCTGCCAACAATTCCGCATCCAATAGTGCACCATGCAACTTCCGGTGCGAATTGGAAACTTCATAGCGATCACATAAAGCATCCAATGAATTGCGTTTTCCAGGATGAAGTTCTTTTGCCTGAACTAAAGTATCCACCACATTCGATACATGCTCTTCGAATTTTGGCAATCCCAAGCGCTCGAACTCGGCATTCAAGAAGCCTAAATCAAATGGCGCATTATGAATAACGATTTCAGCATCTTTTACAAATTCAATAAATTCTGCGAAAATTTGGGAAAAAACAGGCTTATCGCTCAAAAATTCAGTGGTCAATCCATGAACGGCGAGTGCGCCCTCTTCTGAATCACGCTGGGGATTAATATAGCGATGAAAATTATTACCGGTAAGTTTGCGATCAAGCAATTCAACACAACCAATTTCTATGACCCGATTTCCTAAACGAGGATTTAAACCCGTGGTTTCAGTATCTAATACAATTTGTCTGCTCATCGAAACATCTCTCTTCTCTAAATTATTCAATATTATTAGTTCAAATATTGACACTTGCTTGATCCGGGAGCCAGGTAAGTCTAACTTTAGTTGCGTTCGGAGACTCGGACAAAAAAGCCGCATCGGTACCGATTAAACCTACATGAAACAAACAATTATCAATATAAATATAAGGCAACTTCTCTCTGCGCCAGAATGGAATCCGTAAAGTCTGAAAATGACTTTTCATGTCCCGTGATGGCCGCATTTTACCGAGGCGAAGCCGTTCGCCACCGACGCGCTGTCGGATTTCTAATTTATTATTGAGTAGGACTTCGGTATCGATGCCTATTTCATCATACTGAAATAAAAGCTGTCCTTTTAGTTCCGGGAAATAGTGACTCTCTTCACCATTCCATTGCCAGCCTAAAGTACCAACAAAATTACTGATGCGACTTGTATCAATCAAGCTGACTTTGCCGTCAAAACGGTATAAAACATAGTTCAAATGCTGAACAGTAACGCGTGCATCTTCACGAGCCTCAAACAATTGCGTTTGCATTTCACGAAGTTTAGAAGATGATGGCAATTGCAAGCCATGTTTCAATAGCCAGTATCGAAATAGGTTAGTCAATCGATCAGGACTTAAGGCACTCAATACGCTTATTTCTAAATCAGCGCCATCGCGGCAAAGTACCAAATCTTGTTCAGCGACTTCATCAAGGATACGATTTGCGGAGCGCACGTGTTCAGAGGTGCGCAACAGTCGTTCAGAAAAATCAGGTGCAATTTTTTCTATCTCAGGCATCACCAACAGTCTAAGTGCATTTCTGGTATAGCAAGTTGCCTCATTTGACTCATCTTCAATATGCGTAACGTCATGTAGTTGCGCGTAACTAAGCAATGCTTGTTTAGTCTCTTGAAGTAAAGGTCGCGCCAATAGCAAATCTGCATTTTCCAATAATGAGGCCGCATAATTGAAATGATCCATCCCGGCCAAACCTCTTACCCCGGTGCCTCGCAACAATTGCATCAACATGGTTTCAGCCTGATCATCTAGATGATGCGCCGTAAGTAAGAGAGGAATTTGATGAGCCGCACACAGTTTCCCTAAAGCGGCATAACGTTGGCTGCGTGCGGCCGACTCGATCCCCTTTCCGCGCGAATCGACTGCAACACATACAGATCGAAATTCAATGTCATCCACAAGACAAGTGTCTTGACAATGCCGCAACCACACGTCTGCATTTGGGCTCAAGCCGTGATGTATGTGAAAGGCAAATAAGGGAATGTTTTCCTGCTGAGCAAAACGATGTGCGAGCTTAAGCAGGACGGTTGAGTCAAGGCCACCACTGTAAGCAACCGCAAAACCTCTTTGCTTACAAGTTGGTGCTTGACTCTCTATGATGCCAGCAAGTCTGGCAAAAAAACCTTGTTCGAATTGCTTAGCACCGTTTAAGTGCGATGAACTCATTCTGCAACTCGGGTTTCCTTAAACTTACCATAACTCATCAACTTTTCGTGACGAGCAGCCAACAGATCTTTGGTCTTCATGCCTTGGAATTGACGCAAGGTGTCCGCCAATGCACGCTTTACTAAAGAACACATTTGTTTCGGATCGCGATGAGCGCCACCCAGAGGTTCATTAATAATTTTATCGATTAAGCCCATCGCTTTTAAACGATTTGCAGTCAACCCAAGTGCTTCCGCAGCATCAGAGGCGCGCTCTGATGTTTTCCACAAAATGGAAGCACAACCTTCAGGCGAAATCACGGAATACGTTGCATATTGCAGCATCAATACGGAGTCGCCGACTGCTAGCGCCAACGCGCCGCCAGACCCCCCCTCACCAATGATAGTAGCGATCAAAGGCACTTTTAATTCCGCCATTACATATAAATTATGACCGATAGCCTCGGATTGTCCACGCTCCTCAGCATCAATTCCAGGCCACGCGCCAGTAGTATCAACAAAAGTAAAAACAGGAATATCAAATTTTTCTGCCAACTTCATCAGGCGCATCGCTTTACGATAACCTTCAGGCTTAGGCATACCAAAATTGCGCATTGCGCGCTCTTTGGTATCACGGCCTTTTTGATGACCGATGACCATACATGCCTGCCCGTTAAAACGAGCCAAGCCACCAACAATCGCCAAATCATCGGCGAAAGAACGGTCGCCATGTAGCTCATGGAAATCCGTAAATATTTGTGAAATGTAGTCCAGCGTATAGGGACGCTGCGGATGACGGGAAATTTGTGAAACCTGCCAAGGCGTCAACTTGGCATAAATGTCTTTCGTCAGCATCTGACTTTTTTGTGAAAGGCGATCAATTTCTTCTGAAATATCTACCGCAGAATCATCCTGCACAAAACGTAATTCTTCTATCTTTGTCTCAAGTTCTGCGATTGATTGCTCAAATCCTAGAAATGTCGTTTTAGTCATCGTGCCTCCTTAAAAAATCCACACGAGTTAAAGAAAATAAACCTAACTTAATCAAACTGCCTCAAGTTATGTCAAATTTGAATCTAGACTGCGCCACATATACCATGTCGCGACGGTTCTCCACGGCTCCCAATTTGCAGCAACCTCGCGGATATCGATACGCGACACAGGTTCACCGGAAAAATAATTCTTACTAATGCCTGAGATTAGACCATTATCGTCCAAAGGCAAAATATTTGGCCGCAATAAATTAAAAATTAAGAACATTTCAGCGGTCCAACGACTGATACCTCTAATTTGGACAAGCTCGGCTATCACTTCCTCATCGGACATGTCTGCCCATTTATCAACGTGCACTTTGCCATCTTTAAAATGCGTCGCTAAATCCAAAATGTAATCCGTTTTACGCTTAGATAAGCCGCTCGATAGCAACTTGTCCTTCCCAATCGTCATTACCTGCTCTGGCGTTGATTTTGGGCATACCGTCAAATAACTTTCCCACAGAGCATTTGCAGAAGCACCGGAAATCTGCTGCCCGATGATGGAACGCGTCAAAGTGGTAAAAGGATCGTCACGCCCCATTAGGTACAGATCACCAAACTGTGGAATTAATTTACGCAAAATTCTATCGCGCTTCATCAATTCAACTTTGGCTTGCTCCCAATATTCCGGAACATGTAACTCCTCATTACGGACTCGACTATTTTTATTCATTTATTATCTTCCGTATTACTAAGGGCGCATGTAGAACAAGTTAACCATTGAATGCCATATCCATTCACCTCTGTCGACCTTACAGTTTCAAAGGAAAGCCGCCGATTTTACATGATAATGATTCTGAAAAGACTATTTTATCGCCGGAAATTGCACCGAATAGCGCATAAAAATCCAATTAACTACGGGAAATTGCAAGCAATTAAAACATTAAAAGATAGATGGAGGCATATCAACAGTGATTACCAAAGCAAAATCATGTGAATTACACGCTCTGAAATTGATATATCCGTCCATCGTTCAAGTACTGCCTGTGACATTTCCAGTCCAACAACAATAGAATGCTACTTTTTCGCCTCATGTAGACAATATCTACAACGCATTACTGAGTTTATTTGTTAAGATTGCGCCTGATCTGATTAAGCAAGCTTTACACACATAAATTAGCTAGCAAGGTAAGCGTTTCAAGCGAGGCGATCTGCCTCATAGAATTTACAAAATCAATAGAAAAGACACTCAATTACATTATGCGACACTCGATAAAAAACGCATTTGCAGTCACCATTTTACTCAGCGCAATGTTTCCTGCTATCAGTCTCGCGGACGACGCCAGTGACGCTAGTAAACTATATAAAGCTGGGCAATTGAACGAAGCACTCAAAAAAATAGACGCCGTATTAAGCCAGCGCCCCAAAGACGCGCAAATGCGCTTTTTAAAAGGCATTATCTTAACTGAGCAAAATAAGGCCAACGATGCTATCGTTATTTTTACAAAACTAACTGATGACTATCCTGAACTGCCAGAGCCATATAACAACCTAGCGGTTCTATATGCATCAAATGGCCAATTTCTAAAAGCTAGCACCGCGTTAGAAATGGCTATCCGTACCAATCCAACGTATGGGACGGCACACGAAAATCTTGGTGACGTCTACGCCAAATTGGCGAGCCAATCGTATGACAAAGCTTTGCAACTGGATTCTGGCAATTCGACCGCGAAACTCAAACTAAACCTTGTTAAAAATTTAATTGGCAACTCGACTGGCGGCACCAATCCCAAAAATAACCCAGCTGCTACGCCTATCGCCAACTTACCTAGTTCGCCGACGGCAACAGCTGCACCGCCAAAGCAAGTGGAAAACAGAGTTGCCAGCATACCGGCTGCAAATACGAGCAAAGCTAGCGCAATAACCAGCGAAAAAGATACGGTGCTAGATATCGTCGAAGCTTGGGCCAAAGCGTGGAGTAATCGCGATGTCACAAAATACTTAGCTTATTACGCTAAAGATTTTCAAACGCCAAAAGGCGAATCAAGAAATGCCTGGGCTGAAGATCGCCGCTCACGCATTGAAGGTAAAGGGAAAATCAGCGTTCGTATTGAAGATGCAAATGTCAGTATTGATGGAAGTTCTGCCACCGTAAAATTTAAACAGTTTTACAGCTCTGACCGCCTCTCTTCCAACAGCAGAAAAGTATTAGTTCTGAGCAAGCAAGATGGCAAGTGGTTGATTAAACAGGAGCGTTCGGGTAGCTAATGTTTTTCAATTTCCCCAGAGCTGTTTCAATGCATCGGCTCATTGAAACAGCATCACTCAGTGTTGCCGCAGCCTTAGTGTTAATTTTTGCTGAAACTCAGAACGCATGGTCAAATAATAGCCCACCAGACAAATCCAGTTTTCAAGCGACGAAGCTCGGCCCTAATCCAGATTTAATGTTGATTCAGGTGTACCAGCATTTAGCGAATAACGAATTAGATAAAGCGCAAGCAAAGATAGATGCTTTGTTGACCGCGTACCCCAATTTCCAATTAGGACATCTAATTCGTGGTGATTTGATTAGCATGCGCACGCGACCCGTGAATCGCTTTGGTGCGGTCAATGGAGCGGCCAATGACAAGTTGAAAGACTTGCACGACGAAGCCCAAGCGCGCATTCGTGCTATCACTGAGCGCCCGCAAAAGGATTTAATCCCCAATGTTCTCCTACAAATGAGCGACGAGCAGCGCTATGCATTGGTGATGGATGCAAAACGTGCGCGCATTTTTCTTTACGAAAATATAGCTGGCGTCCCTACTTTGGTAAATGATTATTACGTCAGCCAAGGTAAATTAGGCATCGACAAATTTAAAGAAGGTGATCAACGTACTCCACTCGGTGTCTACTACATCACCACCCGTCTGCCCGGTGCCAAATTACCCGACTTTTATGGGCCTGGTGCGCTTCCAATAAATTACCCTAACGAATGGGATAAATTAAATGGGCGCGGTGGCTCAGGAATTTGGTTACATGGCGTGCCACAACACAACTATAGTCGTGCGCCGCTTGCTTCAGACGGTTGCGTCGTCTTATCAAATCAAGATTTTTTAGCTTTAGCAGCAACGGTTGATATCGCGAAAACACCCGTCATCATTAGTGACCAAATTGTGTTTATTAACAGGGCGAACTGGATCGCAGAAAAACAATCTGCAAGAAAAATGCTTGATGCTTGGCGCTCTGATTTTGCGACCGGAAATCCCTCTATATTAGCTCGTCATTACAGCAAGAATTTCAAAACAGGTCAGAATGAAAGCTTAGCCAGTTGGCTACAAAAGCAGTCACAAGGTATTGCGGGAACACCAGACGCGGGCATTAAGTTGCGCGACATTTCGCAATTCAAGTACCCTGGTCGTGAAGAAATTATGGTCAGCAGCTTCACCAAAGATATCAATACAAGTCGAGGCCTATCTAGCTTTCGACATAAGCAGTACTGGGGCAAAGAATCTGGACAGTGGCGTATCGTTTTTGAGGAGAACAACCTGATTGCTGGAAGTCGGCTCGACGTTGAAGTTGCAAAGGTAGCGACACCTGCTAATCCGTCCAACATAACTAAAACTTCTCAATTAAAAGTCGAAACTGCACCAGCACAGGCAAGCAAAACCGAAAAAACAAACGATACAAAAACAGCAAAAATAGCTCACAATGAAGTCATGAAAGCCGTCGATCAATGGGTCAACGTTTGGAGTCAAAAAAATACCAAGGCCTATTTAGCGCATTATGCTAAGGATTTTCAAACACCAAACGGCGAATCGCGTAAGTCTTGGATGGAAGAGCGCCGCTCACGTATTGAAGGTAAAGGTAAAATTACGGTGCGACTAGACAAACCGACCGTTACAGTAGACGGCAACACCGCAACCGTAAAATTTAGACAAAACTATCAATCTGGCGCACTTGTTGCAAGTAGCAGAAAAACCTTGCTGATGGTCAAACAAGACGGTAAGTGGCTAATTAAGCAAGAGAAAACTGGCAGTTAACTGACATTAATTAATCTCATTCTCATCCGATTATCAACAGGAGAATTACATGATTTTCACTTTGCACCGCAAGCTAAAAAATATAGACACAGCATTTTTTATTGCTTTGTTCAGTTTATCCCTGGCCCTAAGTCTAGACGCAAATGCTCAAGAACTTCCTAAAGTTAGCATCAAGACTTCGATGGGCGATATTGTGCTGGAGCTCTATCCAGAAAAAGCGCCAAAAACGGTAGAGAACTTTTTACGCTATGTCAAAAAAGGACATTACAACAAAACGATCTTTCACCGCGTGATTGATAATTTCATGATTCAGGGCGGTGGCATGGATAGCGGCATGAAAGAAAAAGTCACAGATAAACCCGTCGTATCGGAAGCAAAAATGGCGTTTGAGCAAGGCTTAAAAAATGATATGGGTACGATAGCAATGGCTCGAATGCCAGATCCAAATTCAGCCCGCGCGCAGTTCTACATCAACGTGAACAATAATGAATTTTTGAATTATCAACCGCTGCCTGATGGCGATCCGGTACAAGTGATGAAGAACGGCGACCCGGTTACCTTGCCGCGCGCACGCGCCTTAGTGTTTGCCGCAGGTTACACGCCATTTGGCAAAGTGATTGAAGGCTGGGAAGTCGTCGAAAAAATCAAATCAGCGGCAGTCACTGATGTCAGCATCTACCAAAATGTACCAACAAAACCCATCACGATTATCTCAGTAAAATTAATCAAATAATTTTTTGAATAGTGATGATTAGACCAAACAGTCATCATAGGCAAGCATCGCTTACCCGAGTTTTTTCCCAGTAGTTTCAGTTACAATACGTCATCCATTTTCTTGAGGTCTATTATGGCAGTCCTGCTCACCACCAATCTCGGCAATATCAAAATCGAACTTCACGAAGACAAGGCACCAAAAACCGTAGCAAACTTTCTTGCCTACGTCGAAGCCGGTCATTACACAGGGACTATTTTCCATCGTGTGATTCGTGGCTTTATGATTCAAGGCGGTGGCTTTGAAATTGGTATGAAACAAAAACCTACCAATGCGCCCGTCGAGAATGAAGCAAAAAATGGATTGAAGAACGTGCCATATAGCTTGGCAATGGCACGCACTAGTGACCCACATTCAGCCTCCGCACAATTCTTTATCAATACAGTCGACAATGAATTTCTCAATTTTCCTGGTCAAGATGGCTGGGGTTATTGCGTGTTTGCTGAAGTCACAGAAGGCAAAGATGTTGTTGATAAAATTTCAGCTTCCAATACGACACGCTCTGGTATGTTCTCCGATGTCCCGGTCGAAAATATCATTATCGAAAAAGTGGAAATTATTTAATTTCCGAACAGTTTCTTTTTATTGGCTTATCTGAATGTCCGCTTTATCCAATAGCAAACACACTGATCAAAAAGCGCAACCCAAGGCGGTTGCGCTTTTTGTTTCTGATGTTCATTTATCTGACTCTTTACCTCATACCACAGAAGCATTTCTTCAATTCTTGAAGACTCAGGCAATACATGCTGAACGCTTGTATTTGCTCGGCGATTTATTTGAATATTGGGCTGGGGATGACGACAGTGAAACTCCCTACAATCACAGTATCATCGCAGAATTACGATCTGTCAGCGACGCAGGAGTAAGGCTATATTGGATGGCCGGCAATCGAGATTTTCTTGTTGGAGAAGAGTTCGCTCATCAAACTGCAGCTCAGCTTTTAGATGACCCCCATGAATTGCAACTTGCTGGTCGACATTTATTGATCTCTCATGGTGATGCGCTTTGCACCGATGATGTCAGCTATATTGCGTTTCGTTCGATGGTGCGCGCCCCTGCCTGGCAACAACAATTTTTAAGTAAGCCCTTAAGTGAACGCAAAGCGATTATTCAAGGTATGCGTCAGGCCAGTAATCACGAGCAGAAAAATAAGAGTATGGAGATTATGGACGTCAATCAAAATGCCGTCGCCCAATTATGTGAGCAATATCCAAGTGCTAGCTTAATCCACGGTCATACTCATCGTACCGCGATGCATACCGAGGCTCATGGTCTGCGCTATGTTTTGCCAGATTGGGATTGTGATCGTGTGTCTAAACCGTGTGGTGGTTATTTACGCTTAGAGGTGGATGGAAAATTACACTTTATCTATTTGTAGAGGTTCTACTTAGCGAGATAAGCAATCAGACCAGCTGTCCGACAATAAACACTCAAGCTAGTTAGCGCAATTACGTAATCTCAGCTAATAAGCGTAGTATTTCAGGCCGCACGATACGCAGGTGTGCAACATCAATCAGTATTACTAATGGCACAACTATTAACGGCAATATGAAGAATTCCATCCATGATGGCAAACCAACTTTTGGTGCTAAGCCACTCGTAAAAACAATTAAAACCACAGGCAAAGAAAAAGCAATTGAAACCAGTACTAAGAGCCAATTGCGCGCATCTTTAAACGGCAAATGTTTGCCAGCGCTATCAATAAGCGACATCGCTTTGTAGCAATCCACTTGGGCCAATTCAGGAATCACTCGGCAAATTATCTTTTTATGGTAGCTGCTTCTACTGAACATTTAAGACGGTCCCTGCTTTAGATAAATTCAAATCTATCGTTTAATCCAGAATTTCCGTTAGGATTTGAGACGATGGTGGATGCACTTTTCGAGGCAGTTTTTACGTGAATGAGGCGAAAATAGCTAGCTATTTTCAACGAAGAACGAAAAAAATGACCGAAAAATGCGCCGCCAGCGCTCAAATAGCGTCGAAGACGCGCCTAATGGAAAATCTGGGTTTAATCAACCAGCTGCGAAATTTCATCCGCATCTATACGCTTTTCGTTCAAAGATTTTTCGCATACGATACCTGCCACTAAAATTGCCGCACGCAGCTTTTCGATTTGCTCTTGTTGCGAGCAGACATGCTCGGTGAGTTGGCGAAATGCTTTTGAAATCGGATCATCACCATTAGCGCTCAAACCATATGCGCTGAATCCTGCAGCATCCGTCGCTTCACTCACTTCATTTGCTGATCTCACCAAGTGTGCAGGATTACCGACCGCGGTCGCACCTGCCGGTACGGGTTTAATCACTACCGAATTAGATCCGATCTTAGCGCCAGCGCCAACAGTAAAACCACCCAAGATTTTTGCACCAGCACCAACAATCACCCCCGCTTCTAAAGTTGGGTGACGTTTAGCACCTTTTGTCAAAGAGGTTCCACCTAAAGTCACCCCCTGATAAATCGTACAATCATCACCAACCACGGCAGTTTCGCCAATCACTACACCGAAGCCGTGGTCGATAAACACACGTCTGCCAATAGTCGCTCCCGGATGGATTTCAATCCCTGTAAAAATACGCGCCAAGTGCGCAATAAAGCGTCCCAGCCACTTCATACCATGAGTCCAGCACCACTTAGCCCAAACATGCATCACGATGGCTTGCAGACCTGGATAACAAGTGATCACCTCCCAAGTGTTGCGAGCGGCTGGGTCACGTTGGATAATGCTGGCGATATCTTCGCGTAGTTGTTTAAACATAAAATTGGAAAAATGCAGGCAGGGTCAGTGCGATCTTGTTGACGAGCGACTAGTGTAAAAGGTTTTTACATTTGCTGCAGAAGGAGTCGTGATTGCGTGTTAACCATAAGACTTGACGTGACTCAAAGACGCGGCACCCCCTAGGGATACCGCAATAGAAATTATTTAGCGGCGATGCGCTGACGACGTGCCTCGTAAAGACAGACGCCGGATGCCACAGAAACATTCAAACTTTCGACTGAACCCAACATAGGAATTTGCACTAACATATCGCAATTTTCACGCGTCAGACGGCGCATGCCTTCGCCTTCATTCCCCATCACAATCGCGATACCGCCTTTAAAATCGACATCGTAAATTGTTTTTTCTACGTCATCAGACGTACCGATAATCCAGATATCCCGTTCTTTCAGCTCACGAATGGTACGCGCCAAATTCGTCACCGTAATATACGGAACCGTTTCTGCCGCACCACTCGCCACTTTTTCAGCGGTAGCGTTTAATCCGACCGCGCGATCCTTAGGCGCAATAACAGCATGTGCGCCAACACCATCAGCCACGCGTAAACATGCGCCAAGATTATGAGGATCAGTAATACCATCCAAAATCAACAACAAGGGTGGCCCTTCAATTGCATCGAGTAATTCATCCAAATTACGAGCCAATGAAAGTTCACCCGCTTTTGCAACCACACCTTGATGACGGCGCGTGCCGACAATATTTGAAAGACGCTGATCATCCGCCTGAATAATACGAATCCCAGCCGATTTCGCGGCATGGATCAATTCCTGCATACGGCGATCAGAACGATCATTGTCGACATAAATTTCTTCAACCGAAGAGGCTTCATGACGAATACGGGAGGTCACGGCGTGGAAACCGAAAATCATTTTACTTTTCATTGCTCACTTCTTTTTAGGTATTTAAATTTCTTACTCATTACTTGCTAATGATTGAAAAGCCAATTACAAACTTGTTTTTGGCATCAATCTATCCAAACCTACTTAACGCTTTTTCCGCACAGGCGGCGCTGTTTTCACCTTGCGCTCTGCGCGAGTCGCGGCGACCGATACTTTCTTGCGCCTAGTTTTACTTGGGGGTGTTTCTACGTAAATTGCTGGTTCATTACGAACTTTGGTTTTACTACTGACTGCCGGCTTTTCAATATCGACTACACGACCTGCTTTGACATTCGCACCACGCTTTCCTTGACGTGCATTTGCGACTTCCTCAAATTCACGTGTTTTAGGAAAACGATTTGGCACCGCACTTGTTGCCAAGGATAAATCAATTTTACGAGCATCGATATCAACACGACTGACCACAACTTTGACCTTATCAGTCAATTGATACCGCTTTCCACTACGCTCACCACGCAATTCATGACGCGCATCATCGAATTGAAAATAGTCAGCGCCGAGTTCGGTGATATGGACTAAGCCTTCCACAAACATTTCGTCTAACTGCACAAATAAACCAAATTGAGTTACGCCTGAAATGGTGCCAGTGAATTCCTCACCTAATTTGCTCTTCATGTAGTAACACTTGAGCCAAGCTTCCACGTCGCGCGATGCCTCATCAGCACGGCGTTCGTTTGCGGAACAATGGGTGCCGAGCATGTCCCAAATTGTTATTTCTTTTTGAGGCCGCTCTTTACCAGCAGCGCGATCAACCGCCATTTGTTTGCGCGCCGCGTTCGACACGCTGGTATTGAGCACACTGGTATCGACGCCTTTAGGCTCGTATTTTTTACCTTGCAAAATTGCTTTAATCGCGCGATGGGTCAGCAAATCGGGATAGCGTCGAATCGGACTTGTGAAGTGGGCATAAGCATCGTAGGACAAACCGAAATGTCCAATATTGTCTGGACTGTAGACGGCTTGTTGCATCGATCGCAGCAACATCGTCTGCAATAGTTGCGAGTCTGGACGCCCCTTTATTCTTTCCATTAGTTGCGCATAATCGGATGCTGATGGCGTATCGCCTCCCATCAAATTTAAACCAACCTGACGCAAGAAATTTCTCACTTGAGTTAGTTTCTCTTTGGTTGGCCCAGCATGAATCCGGTACACGCCTAAGTGTTCAAACTCCGCCAATAAATTTGCTGCGCACACATTCGCCGCCAACATACATTCTTCAATCAACTTATGAGCGTCATTTCGAGTGCGCGGCAAGATTTTTTCTATCTTACCAGCAGCATTGGCGACGATATACGTTTCAGTGGTTTCAAAATCAATCGCTCCACGACGATGGCGCGCTTTGAGCAAAACCTGAAAGCACTCATATAAGTGCAGCAGATGCGGTACCAAGGTCAGACGTTTATTCGCTTCTGGCCCTTTCGTATTGCCAAGAATGGCGGCTACCTCAGTGTAGGTAAATCGAGCAGCTGAATGAATGACTGCAGGATAGAATTGATACGCGGTCACTTCCCCATCGGTAGAGATAACCATATCGCAGACTAAGGTCAACCTATCGACATTGGGATTTAGAGAACACAATCCATTAGATAACTTTTCTGGCAGCATAGGAATAACGCGGCGTGGAAAGTACACAGATGTGCTGCGCAATAAAGCGTCTTCGTCAATTGCATCATTTGGTTTTACGTAATGACTGACATCGGCAATAGCCACCAGTAAGCGATACGCTTTTTGTCGCCCGATTTTTACGGGCTCACAATATACGGCATCGTCAAAATCACGCGCATCTTCGCCATCAATGGTGACTAATGGAATATCACGCAAATCAACACGATCTTCTAAATCTTTTGCGGTAACATCAAAAGGCAATTTTTCTGCAGCGCGTTTCGCAGTAGCAGAAAATTCATGTGGCACACCGAACTTGCGCACAGCGATTTCGATTTCAATTCCAGGGTCATCAATTTCACCCAGAATTTCAACCACTTTCCCTATCGCTTGCGAATATTTGGTCGGCTGTTCAATCAGTTCAACACTAACTACCTGACCCGCTTTTGCTTTACCTGGTGTCCCTGCCAATAAAATATCTTGATTAATACGGTTATCTTCTGGGGCAATCAACCAAACGCCATTTTCACTAATCAAGCGACCAATAATATGCGTATTAGCGCGTTCCAAAATTTCCGAAACACTGCCTTCTAATCGACCTTTTCTATCGGTGCCAACCACTTTAGCACTAACACGATCTCCATTTAAGATGCGTGCCATCTCGCGTTCAGGTAAAAATAAATCAGGGCTACCATCGTCTGGTGTCAAAAAGCCATAACCATCGCGATGACTACTGACCTTCCCCACGATTAAATTATCTTGAGCCAATGCAGAGAAATTACCAGCTGCATCTTGTTTAACCTGACCTTCGCGTTCCATCGCTTTCAGTCTTTTTACCATACCGTCGATCTCCTCAGGTTTCACACCTAATTTTTTTGCAATCGATGTCGCCTTCAATGCTGCTTTAGAAGTACGTAAAACGCCGAGAATATCCTCGCGGCTGGGAATGGGGTAAAGATGTTTATTCAAAGCAGTAGAATCTCTTCAGATAGAAAATAGTAAACGTCATAAATGTAGATAGTTTATCGGGTTACACCGAAAATAAATAGCAAAGTTTGAGAAAGCGAACGTCGAAAAGAGTAATGAGCAAAACACTAAATACATTGACTTTAGCGGGCATTACTTTATAATTCTCGCTTTCGTTGCCCACGTGGCGGAATTGGTAGACGCGCATGGTTCAGGTCCATGTGCCTTCGGGTGTGGGGGTTCGAGTCCCTCCGTGGGCACCACAGTTTTAGTTTAAAAAGCCGTTAATTCATTAACGGCTTTTTGCGTTCAACGATACAAAAACGAAACGACTATGAAAGCCCATGTAGTGAAGTGAGTAGCCAAAAAAAATGTCGAAAATGAGCACCACTTTCGAATAGCGATTCACTTCTAGGCATGTGCTTATACCTAACTTCGAGCTAATTCCTCAAAGCTCAAGGTATCGTAAATTTCAAACGGCTGATGTATCCAAGGCGTGCCCTCCACATACTCGATGTAAAAGTCGGGGATGACCACCGATACCGATTTCACCCATATCACCGCACTCTTAATGTCACTAATCTCGGGATAATGGTTGCGCAACCATGGTTGCACTTCTTTAAAGGTAATACCAGAGTCAACCAAATCATCGAGCAACAACACTCTACCACGTAGATTTTGCTCAACGCTGGCAACACTTCCGCCGATCTGTATTTGGCCATGTTCTTGTCCGGCAGATCCGCGATAAGAACTGACGGAAAGTATACTCAACGGTAATTTGAACAGACGCGAAAAGACATCACCAAGGCGAAGTCCCCCGCGTGCAAGGCACAAAATATGATCGAACTGCAAGCCCGATTCGTGGATTTTCAATG
>CAUPKC010000077.1:0-16181 GCA_963511665.1 uncultured Undibacterium sp. | reverse complement strand
CTTGAAACTCGCTACGCTCAAACACAAGGCTTTCTTTATCCATTTTCTGTCTTGCACAATTGGCAGTGTCAGAAGTGGATGAAAGTCAAAAACCGAAGCAAGATCAAAAACAGAGGCAAGATCAAAAACAACGGCAACACCAAAACAATCAGTATCTACGGACATTCATTTTTCTACTAGCAGTTGTAGGTCGTTGTTTTTGACTTTGATCTTCCCGCATGTGGCACTGCCAATTGTGCGATACAGAAAATGGAAAAAGAAAGTCTTGTGTTTGAGCGTAGCGAGTTTCAAGACTTTCCCATTTTTTGTATTGCACAATTGGGAACCCGAAGGGCAGTGACGCCTGCGTCGCCTTCTTTTGCTTACTTTTCTTGGCGAAGCAAGAAAAGTGAGTGGCTGTCGGGCCACCCCCGACCTGTAAACGCAAAGAAACTACAAACCTAAAGTAACAACAAAAGAAAATTAGAACCTAAAAAATAGAAAAGGAAAACATGAAAAATAACCAAACCCCAAACAACATCATCGACCTAAACAACCCAACCTTACGTGAACGCCTAGAACACAAAATCAACAATAAAACCAAGCCTCCAGGTTCATTGGGTCGCATAGAAACACTCGCCGTCCAACTAGGCTTAATTCTGCAAACCGAATCGCCACAATTGACATCACCACAAATGATCGTATGTGCAGCTGATCATGGCATTGTCGCTCATGGTGTGTCTGCATTTCCTAGTGATGTGACCTGGCAAATGGTCGAGAACTTTTTGAGTGGCGGCGCGGCGGTGAGTGTGCTGGCGCGTCAGCATGGGATAGGTTTGACTGTGGTTGATTGTGGTGTCAAACACGATTTTGCGCCGCGTGAAGGTTTGTTGTTGCGCAAAATTGCTTATGGTACTGCTGACCCCTTGCAAGCACCGGCAATGAGCGCCGAACAATGCGACCAGGCCTTGGAGAATGGGCGCGATGTACTAAGAAGTTTGCCGGGTAATGCTGTCCTTTTGGGTGAGATGGGTATAGGTAATACCTCATCTGCCTCCTTATTATTAGCGCGCCTGACTGGATTAGATATTGCGATCTGCACCGGTGCAGGTACCGGGCTTGACGCGTCCGGTATTGATAAAAAAACCGAGGTATTGCGTCGCGTCTTGGCGCATCATTCTGAGGTGAGTGCGCCTTTGGATGTGCTGGCATGCTTTGGTGGTTTTGAAATCGCGACCTTGGTTGGGGTAGTCTTGCAGGCAGCCTTAGAAAATCGTGTTATCGTGGTTGATGGCTTTATCGCCAGTGCTGCGGTGCTTGTTGCTAGTCGTATTGAACCTCGAGTACGGCAGCGCTGTGTATTTGCACATCGCTCGGGTGAACGCGGTCATCAGCATATGCTGGAGGCATTGCAAGCACAGGCTTTGCTAGATCTCGGTTTGCGTTTAGGCGAAGGTTCTGGTGCTGCGATGGCGTGGCCGTTATTACAGTCGGCGTGTGCGATCATGGGTGAGATGGCTAGTTTTGAGGATGCTGGTGTGTCGCGTAGCGAAGATGTAATTTAAATCTAAATCTAAATCTAACGGGCAGCGAAAATTAGCATGAATTTTATTCGACACTATCTACTCGCATTGCAGTTCTTCACGCGCATACCAGTCACCGGAAAATTAGCCGCATGGGTTGGTTACAGCCCAGCGATGTTGCGGGCTAGTGCGGCGCATTTTCCTGGTGTTGGTGTGCTGGTTGGCGCCTGCACTGCATTTTGTTTTTGGGGCTTTTATCAGTTACTGCCGCATTACAGTGCAGGAATCTGGGTCGCTGCGTTTTTGAGTACCGTTTTTGGTGTGATGTTGACCGGCGCATTTCATGAGGATGGTCTTGCAGATTTATGCGATGGCTTAGGTGGGCACGTTAGTCGCGAAAAGTCCTTGGACATTATGAAGGATTCGCGCATCGGTACTTACGGTGCTGTGGCTTTGGTGTTGGCATTGTTTGGCAAAATTGCTCTACTCACTTTATTGGGGCAAGTAGATGTTTTGATTGCGGCACTTGCTTTGTTTGCAGCGCATATTGCGTCACGATTGATGCCACTATTTCTAATCCTCTATTTGCCGCACGTTGGCGACACGCCGCAATCGAAATCGAAACCGCTGGCTGAAAGTATTAGTCAAACTGCTTTGTTCGTGGCGATGTTATGGTGCCTGGCAGGTATGGGCTTGGTGTGTTATCTGCAACCAGATTGGATGTGGTTGTCGGGTATGCTGGGTAGTGTGTTGGCGCTGTTGTGGATGTGGCGCTTTTTGAGGTCGCGTCTGCAAGGCTTCACTGGTGATGCACTCGGTGCTACGCAGCAGTTGTCTGAGTTGGGGTTTTATCTTGGTGTATTACTGAGTCTAGGGCAATAAGATGGAGGTTCCAGCTAGACGATTATGGTTAGTAAGGCATGCTCAGCCACTGATTGCTAGTGGCATTTGCTACGGACGTTTAGATGTTCCCGCTGAGCTTGATGCGACTCAACAAGCTGCAAAGTCGTTTGCAAAAACATTGGCAGAAACACGAGCACAAGCGCGACAAAATAACGCCACTAGTTTGAACACTGAGCCAATTCCTATCTACGTGTCCGGTTTGCAGCGCGCGCAACAGTTGGCAGATGAAATATGCTTAGCACTAAACGATGTCACAGGTTTGAGTGAGTTGCATCGACAAACCGATCTTCGTTTGAATGAAATGGATTTTGGAATTTGGGAAGCTAAGGCGTGGTCAGATATTCCCAAGACCGCGGTAGATCAATGGAGTGCCGATTTTGCGCAGCATAAGTTTGGAGGCAAGGAGAGCAGTCAAGACGTGATAGATCGCGTGCTGGCAGCTTATCAAGCGACGTTAGAACAAGCGCAAACCCTCCATAGCAGCGATGTGATATGGATTACGCACGCAGGCGTGATACGGGCTTTGAACTATTTACAAAAGAATGGCGTGCATCCGATAGCACGAGCAGAACAATGGCCCCATGAAGCACCTGGCTTTGGTCAATGGCAATGCCTTGATTTAGTGGCAATACAGGCTAAAAGTTAATTAAGCGGTTGTCGTGCGTGGTAATTGTAAAGTAAAACAAGTCAGATCATCTTGTGAACGCACACTGATTTCCCCTTGATGTCCAAGTACAATCGCTTGTACTATCGCTAGCCCCAAGCCTGAGCCTTCGCCATCGGCATGCTGGCGCGCATGGTCGGCTCGATAGAATCGTTCGAACAAGCGATGTAAATGCTGTTCAGGAATGCTTGGTCCCGGATTGCAAATGCGCATAGTCAGAAAGCTGGGATCGACTTCGACATGAACCGTGATCTCCTGGCCTTTCGCAGTATGCCGTAAAGCATTCGATAAAATATTGCTGAGTGCTCTGCGCAGCATGAGACGGTCGCCGGAGAGGGTGAATTGTTCACTAGTTGGTTCAGCGTCCGTAGCCTGCTCATGTTGGTATTCTAAACGCAGACGTATCTGTTTCTCTTCCGCCAGCGCTTCATAAAATTCAAACAGCTTTTGTACCTCGCGCACCAGATCAACTTGTTCGCGATTGACCAGACTCAGGCCATTCTCTGCTTTGGCGAGAAACAACATGTCGGCGATCATACGCGCCAGACGGCTATATTCTTCCGCATTCGACTCTAATATTTCACGATAGCTGCTAGCGTCACGCGCTTGTGATAATGAGACTTGGGTCTGCGTCATTAAATTACTGATCGGTGTGCGTAGTTCATGCGCGAGATCAGAAGAAAAATCTGACAGACGTTGAAATGCTTCTTCTAAACGCTCCAACATTTGATTCAAACTATGCGCCAGATCGGCTAGCTCTGGCGGTACAGCGTCTAGTGATAAACGTTGATTAAGTTTGTTGGCCGTGACACCAGATGCGCGCTCACGCATTGCACGTAAAGGCCTTAAACCACGGCTGGCGGCCACCCAGGATAATGCACCGGTGAATAGCGCTGCTACGAAGACGAATAGCCACAAGCTGCGCATAAAGATGCGCATAAAATCCAAGTGATGCGCGATATCGGTTGCGATCCCCACCGTAATTGCCGGTAATTCTGGATTTTTGGTCGCGTAGATGCCTACTAAACCGCGATAAGTTTGTTCGCCATGCGTCCACGAAAATATTGCATGTTGCGGCTGATTCGTCCGCGGATGTAGGTAAGTTTCAGGGAACTGTATCTGACTCGAATTGAGTAAGACTTTGCCTTTGGCGTCTTGCACGATGATCGCCAGATCATGATGCCCGACCAGGGCATCGCCAAGTTGGTCAGATAGATTTGTCAGGTCTTGCGGTGTGGTGACACGTTCTATGATGTGCTGAGCTAACTCTAGTTTGCCGCTCAGTGCGTGATGATCTTGCTCCTCAAAATGCTTTTCGATAGAAGCGCCGATGAACCAGCCTAATGCTAGCAAGACAGCACATGACAGCGTAGTAAATAGCAGGCTCAGTCGCGCTGTAAGGGAGAGTTTTTGTAGCAACGCTATCATGAATTTTTTACCTCTAGCACATAGCCCATACCACGCAAAGTGTGTATGAGCTTAGGCTCAAAGTGATCGTCAATTTTGCTGCGCAGGCGGCGCATCGCGACTTCAATCACGTTGGTATCGCTGTCAAAATTCATGTCCCATACTTGCGACGCAATCAGCGAACGTGTTAAAACTTCACCCTGGCGGCGCATTAAGAGTTCAAGTAAGGAAAATTCTTTCGCCGTTAATTCTATGCGCTGACCATCGCGGCTGACGCGGTGCTTGAGTAAATCTAACTCTAAATTGGCAGCGCGCAAGACGCTAGATTCAATTTGATTTTTACCGCGGCGTAGAAGGCTACGGACGCGCGCGACTAATTCAGAAAAAGCGAAGGGCTTGACCAGATAATCATCTGCGCCCAATTCTAAGCCTTTGACCCGGTCTTCCACCTGATCTTTGGCCGTCAAAAAAAGCACAGGGATTTGCAGGCCATGCTTGCGCAACGAATCCAAGACTTGCCAGCCATTGAGTTCAGGCAGCATGACATCCAAAATAATTAAATCAAAGTCGCCATTTTTTGCCAGGTGCAATCCATCAAGACCCGTGCGCGCCAGGTCGACCGTGAAGCCAAATTCGGTCAGACCTTGTTTCAGGTAGTCACCGGTTTTTTGTTCGTCTTCGACTATTAGGATTTTCATTTTGGCGTGAATGGATTGAGTTGGTTTGCAGATTACTACTAAAGCTTGCTAATTTTACCCGCGAAGTTTGTTTAAGAACGAAGCTATAGCCTCTACATTACAGAATTGTAATCTTGCTGTCAGCTGGCTGTTGGGCGCTGAGACGCATAATGTAAGCTATCTTTTTCTTAGCGCGGGAGCACGTTTTGAAGTATCTGCCAGCTTTCATTATTTCTTTACTATTGGTGTTGTTAAATTTGAGTGTGAGCCAGAATGCGCATGCGCATGGCGCAGACGATCATGAACACGCTGCGCCTGCTGGCTTGACGAATCAAGTCGCGCCGCGTGCCAGTGCTCAAACTGAGGATTTTGAACTGCTGATGGTACTCCAAGGCAGGCAATTGATTATTTATCTGGATCGTTTCGCGGATAACCAGCCTGTGATTGATTCACAACTGGAGCTGGAGACTGCTGGGCTTAAAGCCATTGCAAAACAAAGTAGTCCAGGCGTCTATGTCCTCGATTTACCCAAGGGGTGGCTGGAAAAAAGCGGTAAGTATGCTTTTTCTATCAGTGTAGAGGCAGGGGACTTGGGCGACGTGATGACGACTAGTTTGGAGATTCCTGAATTGACTGAGTCGCATGAAGATGAACATGAACATCCAAGTGGTTTTTCGACTTGGTGGAAGTGGCTACTATCTGCCGTGGTGCTTCTGATCTTAGCGACTCTCGTTTTTGTGACATGGCGTCGCAAGCAGCGTTCTGGTTTTGTGGCGTGAGGAGACAATAAGATGATACAAACTAAAAATATGACCACCGCCATGCGTAGTATGAAATTAGCCTTTTTGACATTCAGCTTATTGAGTATTTTTGTTTGCCAATTGGCGCTTGCACATGGCGATGAAGACCACAGCAAAAAGCCACCCGTAAAAACTGCGGCTAAGTCCAATTCAAGCTTGGCAATGACCGATGCTAGCGCAGCGCAACGTCTTGCTGATGGCAGTTTGTTTGTTCCCAAGATTGTGCAACGCCAGTTAGTGCTGCGTACTATGCTCAGCGAAGTCGCCGATCTGCCGCAAACGATAGAGTTAAACGGTAAGATCATTGCCGATCCTAACGCAGGTGGCCGAGTTCAGGCCAGTCAATCGGGGCGAGTCGAGGCGAGTGCTACAGGATTGCCTAATCTCGGACAAAAGGTGAGCAAGGGACAGGTCTTGGCTTATTTGCGTCCGGTGATGACGAGCTTGGATAGAGGCAATAGTCAGGCGACTTTGGCTGACCTTGATGCTCAGTTGGATATCGCGGCGCGTAAGGTACAACGCTATGAGCAGTTAGCAGACGCATTGCCAAAGGCGACAGTGGAAGCAGTGCGTTTTGAGTATGAAGGCTTGAAAAAACGTAAGGCATCAGTCGAAGCGAGTTTGTCTAAAAGCGAGGCCTTGATCGCGCCAGTGTCAGGCATCATTAGTGTCGCTAATGCGGTTGCTGGACAAGTGGTGGATGCTAAAGAGACTTTGTTTGAGATCATTGATCCATCACGTTTGATGGTAGAAGCCTTGGCCTACGATCCGGTGCTGACCAACGATATTGCGAAAGCCAGTGCAAAATTGGGCAATGTAGATCAAAGTTTGGCGCTAAGTTTTATCGGTGGTGGTCAGCAAATGCGCGAGCAGGCGATTCCTTTGTTATTCAAAGTGAATCATGTCAAGGGTAAAGATATCGCTGCCGCAGTGGGTCAGCCTGTTAAAGTGATTTTACAAACCAAAAAGCAAGTCGCTGGCGTCGCATTGCCTAATGCGGCAGTGATTAAACTGCAGGGTGGTGAATCAGTCGTTTGGATCCATACTGATGCCGAACGCTTTGTAAAGCGTAAAGTCAAGACGCAGGCTCTAGATGCCGAGCGCACGTTGATATTGTCTGCTGCTGCTGGTGGTTCAGGCGATATCAAAACGGATGAGCGTGTTGTCATTTCAGGCGCAAGCTTGTTGACCCAAGTACGCTGAAACTAATTCCTTGTCCCAAGTTCACAAAATCTAAATCACCTCAGCTCAAGGAAAGATTTCTACATGTTTCAATGGATTATTCACACTAGTTTGCGGCAGCGTCTGATCGTTCTGGCAGCGTCCTTATTATTGGTCGTTTACGGCTTGATGAGCATACGCCAGATGCCGGTTGATGTGTTCCCCGATTTGAATAAGCCCACCGTGACCTTGATGACGGAAGCCGGCGGTATGGCTCCCGAAGAAGTTGAACAGCTAGTCAGTTTTCCTATCGAATCTGCGATGAATGGTATGTCGGGTGTGACTCGGGTACGTTCGGTGTCGGGTATAGGTTTGTCTATCGTGTATGTGGAATTTGACTGGGGTACCGATATTTATCGCAATCGCCAGCAAATCGCAGAGCGCCTGAGTTTGGTGCGAGAGCAATTGCCAGCTGGGGTCACACCGCAGATGGGGCCGATTTCCTCGATTATGGGCGAGATTTTGTTGATTGCTTTGCCTATTAGCTCGGTTGATGGCGGCACAAGCAATACTCAAACGCAAAGCGCCTCCATGCAAGCGCGTGAATACGCAGATTGGGTCATGCGTCCGCGTTTGCTCAACATTCCTGGCGTGGCGCAAGTGACGCCTATCGGTGGTGAAGTACGTCAATATCGAGTCGAGATTAAACCTTCGCAATTGCAGGCCTTAGCGATAGAGCGTGAAAAAGTAGAAGCTGCGCTGAAAGATTTTGGTGCGAATACCAGCGGTGGATTTTTGGAAGCGAATGGCCGTGAGTATTTGATTCGTCAGATCGGGCGTACGAGTCGCATCGAAGATATACAGAATATCGTGGTCGCGATGAAGCAAAATCAAGCGATACTTTTGAAGCAGGTGGCAGACGTTAAATTAGCGCCTGCTTTTAAACGGGGAGATGGCGGCTATCAGGGTAAGCCTGCAGTCATCTTATCTGTGCAAAAACAACCCACAGCTGATAGCGTCAAGCTTACGCGCGAAGTTGAGCGTGCGATGGCTGAGCTGAGTAAGAATTTACCTGCAGGTGTAGCGCAACCGCAGTTCCTGTTCCGTCAAGCTGACTTCATCAAAAACTCCCTGGACAATGTTACTGACGCTTTGCGTGATGGCGCCATCATGGTAGCGATACTATTGTTTCTGTTTTTGCTCAATGCACGAACCACGATAATTTCTCTGGTGGCGATACCTTTGTCTTTGCTGGCGACGGTGTTGGTGTTCCGTTATCTGGGTTTGTCCATTAATACGATGACCTTGGGCGGCTTAGCGATAGCGATTGGTGAACTGGTTGATGATGCCGTAGTCGATGTGGAAAATGTGTTACGACGCCTGAAAGAAAACAGCGTGTTGGCGCAACCACTACCCGTATTGCAAGTTATCGCCAATGCATCGGGCGAAGTGCGTAGCGGTATCGTGTATGCGACTTTGATTGTCGTCTTGGTGTTTGTGCCCTTGTTTGCTCTGCCAGGAATAGAGGGTAGTTTATTTACACCTTTAGGTATCGCTTATGTCGTGTCTATATTAGCGAGTATGTTAGTGGCGATGACGGTGACACCGGTCTTATGTTATTTTCTATTGCCAAAAATGAAGCAATTGGGGCATGGTGATAGTCCTTTGGTCAAACGATTGAAGCAATGGGATACGCTTCTGCTGAATTGGTCGTTTCAACATGCGCGTAGTTTATTGGGGATAGCCGTGATCGCGGTTGCGATCGCAGCCTTGGCGGTGCCGTTTTTCCCACGAGCTTTTTTGCCAGCATTTAATGAAGGTACGTTGACTGTGAATCTGGTGCTTAATCCCGGCACCTCCTTGGTGGAGTCGAATCGAGTCGGTAGTTTAGCTGAGCAATTGATAGGTAGCGTTCCAGAGGTAACTCAGGTTGGACGCCGCACGGGACGTGCCGAGTTGGATGAACATGCTGAAGGCGTGCATTACACCGAGATGGATGTTGACCTCAAGAAGTCTACACGTAGCCGAGAAGCGATTATCCAAGATATACGTCAACGCTTGTCGATCTTGCCTGCTGCGAGCAATGTCGGGCAACCGATTTCACATAGACTGGACCACTTATTATCCGGTGTTCGTGCGCAAATTGCTTTGAAAGTGTATGGCGAAGATTTAGACAATTTACGCAATATCGCTGGTGACTTGCGCGAGCGATTGATGAAAATTCCAGGCGTGACCGATTTGCAAATTGAGAAGCAAGTCTTGATTCCACAGATTAAAATTCATATCGATTATGAACAGGCAACGCGTTACGGGATCGCACCAGGTGTTTTGCTGGGCTCCTTGCAACAGATGATAGAAGGTGAGCGGATTACCCAAGTCATAGAAGGTAATCGCCGTTTTGATCTGTTACTGCGACTACCCGAAAAAGGGCGTGATATGCAGGCCTTGCAGCAGGTTTTGATAGAAACCCCGCGTGGTCATATTCCTCTGTCACAGTTGGCGCGCATAGAAGAAAGCGATGGCCCGAATCAAATCAGTCGGGAGAATTCACGTCGTCGTATAGTATTGTCTGCAAATACGGATGGTCGAGATATGCGCAAGGTAATACAAGATATTCGGGATGAGCTGGCGGCCAATAAATTACCTGTCGGCTACTCGACTGCATTAGAAGGGCAATTTCAGGCGCAAGAAAAAGCAGCTAATTTGATTGCGCTGCTGTCTCTGGTTTCATTGGCATTGATGTTTTTAGTACTGTATAGTCGTTATCGTTCTATCGCTTTGACCATGATCATTATGGGTAATATTCCTTTGGCGCTGGTCGGTAGCGTGCTGGCGTTGTGGATTGCGGATCAGACCTTGTCGGTGGCTGCCTTGGTCGGATTCATTACCTTGGCGGGTATCTCGACACGTAATGGTATTTTGAAAATAAGTCATTACATCAATCTGTGTCTTTTTGAAGGTGAGCAATTCGGTAAAGCGATGATTATCCGCGGCTCATTAGAGCGTTTGACACCTGTGTTGATGACAGCATTGGTGGCGGCGTTCGCGTTGTTGCCTTTGTTAATTTCTGCTGACGCGCCCGGCAAGGAAATTTTGCATCCGGTGGCGGTCGTGATTTTTGGCGGTCTAATTAGTTCTACTTTATTAGACACGATTTTGACGCCCTTGATGTTTTGGTTGTGGGGTGAAAAGCCTTTGCAAAAATTATTGGCGGCGCGCGATGATATGCAAAATGATCTGCAGGCCGAAGGGCAAAAGCAGGAAAGTTATTAAATCAGGCTTCTGAAATCTAGTGAATGTGACTCCGTTAATACAATCCAATGAATAGAATTCTACGAAAGGAAAGACCATGAAAATCGCAAAAATAGTATCCAACTTGTTATGTGTAGCAGCCTTGAGTGTTGGCGTAATCACGACCGCCAGCGCGCATGATAATGCCTATTTTGATTCGAACAAATCACCTAATGGCGGGCAAACTCGTATGGCTGGTGTGTATCACTTTGAATTAGTGTTGGTGAAAGACAGTAAAGAAGCCAAGGAAAATTCAATCACTGTCCATGTTACAGATCATGCCAGCAAAGCTTTGGCGACTGCTGGCGGCACTGCGACTTTGACGATAGTGCAAGGTAAACATAAATCGACCGTGACTTTGCAGCCAAGCGGCATGAATCAATTTACCGGCAAAGCGGTATATGCATCAAATGCCAATTTCAAAGGCGCACTAACCGTAACGATGGCGGGCAAACCTGCTGAACAAGCACGCTTTACGCCATTTGCGCCAGTGAAAGCTGCGCCAGTAAAAAAAGAGGCGGGGCATGAGCATCATCATTAATAACGATAGTAGAGTCAGCAGAAGTGCTTGTTCGAACAAGCGCGGCTAATAAGAAATAGTTAGGGAGTTTTTTTGAAAAAAATAATTAGACATAGTCTCGTCATTTTGACGGCAGTCACTATCATGAGCACGGTATCTTCGGCACAGGCGAGTTTATTGGAACTTAAATGGAATGAGCAAGGCGAGTTCCGTCATCAAGGTCAGATCAAAGCCGGTGGCATACTTGAAGTATGCGGCAAATTGCCGAATAAATTGCGTATTGATTGGGATTTTAAAAGTGATCAAGCTCTGGAATCGAATATCCATTTTCATCTGGGAAAGAAAGTAAAATTACCAGTGAAACTAGCAGCTAAGTCAGAATGGAAAGATAGATTTGAAACCAAGCTCGCGCAAGACTATTGTTGGATGTGGAGCAATCGTAGCGATCAAGTTGCCGAGATCACTTTGAGTTTGGTTAAGGTTAAATAAGCTTGATAGCGGCGCAGACGCAAAGTGATAATAAAATTATCAACTGACGCATCATTTATCCGCAAGTTTTTACCTGACTCGGATGAATCAAAAAGCAAAAAATAGAAGGCAAGATTTGTTACAATCAAATCTTGCCTTCTTTGTTTTCTTCTCGGGAAATTAGATCATGTGGGTTTCTGCTTTGAACTATCGTAGTCGAACTAGATCATTCGCAATGACTTTTGTCTCCTGCAGCGCAATGCTGTGCTTCACCTTGCCTGTTGGTGCAGAGAAGTTAGTTAAAAGTACCGGAAACCAGAGTTCAGCCAGCTACCCACACGCCAAAGAAACCATAGGCAATGTGCGGCAAATCTATGACGGCGTCTTAAGTCCAGAAATAGCGGTCAATACGTTTCGTAATATAGATCGCCTATTTCCCAGCGCCTTGGTGCGTAAGTCTAAACAGCCATTTGAACTGCCTCTTGATGCCAAGCCATTGACGCAATTTAGTTTTATCGATCGTGGTCAACGTATCGAGTTGGAACAGTATCTGGAACTAAATCGTGTCGCGGGCTTATTGATTTTAAAAAACGGCAAAATCAAGCTGGAAAAATATCGCTATGGAAATACGCCACAAACACGCTGGATGTCGATGTCGATTGCTAAGTCGATTACCTCAAGCTTAGTGGGTGCCGCCTTGCAGCAAAAGAAGATCGCGAGTTTGAACGACGCTGTAAGTCGCTACGTCCCCGAGTTGAAAGCGAGTGCTTATCAAGCGGTCAGCCTGCGCGATGTGTTAATGATGGCGTCGGGCGTAGCATGGAATGAAACTTACTCGGATCCGAAGTCGGATCGTCGTCATTTATTGGAGGCTCAGATCTCGCAAGTGCCTGGTGCGACTATGAAAGTAATGAACAAACTTTCGTCTGCGCATCCGCCAAACACCTTCATGAACTACAACACCGGCGAAACTCAGGTGGTCGCGCAAGTGTTGAGGAACGCGATAGGACAGTCATTAGCGACTTATTTGTCGGAGCGTATTTGGGAAAAGTTTGGCATGGAAGCTGATGCTTACTGGTGGTTGGATTCCGCGAAAGGCGTAGAAATCGGCGGCAGTGGTTTTAGTGCTACTTTGCGTGATTACGGACGCTTTGGCTTATTTATGTTAAACGGTGGACACGCTGGGGCAGAGCAGATATTGCCTAAGGGCTGGACATATGAAGCCACCACGCCTAAACAACTAGCGAATGGTAAGTTGATACCTTATGGCTATTTATGGTGGCCGGGCACCAGTCCTGATGCATTAGCGGATGGTGCTTATTCTGCCATTGGGATACATGGACAATATTTGTATATCAATCCACGTCAGAATATTGTCATCGTCGTGTGGGGCGCACAGACCAGACCAACGGGGGCGGCGGTGATTAATGACCGTGCGTTTTTTGATGCAATAAGCCGAGAGTTCGCGACTAAGCCCTGACCGAATTGACGGGTTTTAATAGGCGGCCATTTTCTCTTCTAGGTCACTTAAGAGTCCACGTGCATAGGTTCTTTGATCCTCTGGTGCGTCCTTAATGACATCTTCTAATAGCAAGCAGGCACCTTCGCTGTCGCCCATATCAATGTAGGCCAAGGCGAGTTTTAAACGGACTTCGTAGGCGGGGAGTGTTGGCTTTTCGTCTTGATGTTCGCTGGCGTGTAAACCCTGAACGCTGATTGCCTTAGATTCTGTGTCTTGTTGGGGAGTGATTTTTTGGGTCATTCCGCCTGATTCTTCTTGCTCACCTTGCGCTAAACTCGCGTTAGGAGATGCTGCTTCAATCGAGTAAGCAGTTGAAATGTTTTCTGGCACGGAAAGCACATCAGAATTTGATGAAGCTTGCGTTGTGGCATTACTAGAATTTGCTGCGCTTACTTTCGTTTTTTTGGTGACGGTGCTTGAGTTGATGGCTGATTTCGCAGGTGACGCCGTAGTTGACTTCGCTTGAGCAAATAAGAATGCCGCCAAAGGAAGCTTTTTTAGTTGCTCTAAGTCGCGCGGGCGATTTGGATCTTGCGCCAATTTCATCAGATTTTCTAAATGTTCATAGAGCGTGATATCGAAACCCTGACGCCCATTGATACGTGAGTTGGCCAATAAGCGCTCTAAATAAGCTGCGATAGTATCTCCATGCCACAGCTCCAAAATTTTGTTCAGTACGTGCGGATAATCTGCGATTTGTTTTTGACCATCGTCATTGAGATCGTTCCAAGATGGGACATTGATATTGAAAAGTTTTTTTATTTCTTTGCGTATAGACTCAAAATTTGATTGATCATTTTCTTGGCGAAATCCCTTGATCATGGATAACCATGGTAGTGGCGATGATGGGCGACTTTTTGTTGTTTCTACATAGCGATCATGAGCGGAAACCCCGGGCGTATAAACATTGAGCCAGGCATCGACAAAGTTTTTTACCTGGGACATTTCTTGTTCTGTATTCGGGTTGAGATTGGTCTTAGTGATGGTCGCTGCTTGTAAAGTTTCGGGAGCTTGTTCCATCACACTAGAGTGAAATGAAGAAACTACGCTGTTGTGAGCCAATTGGCGAGTGTCGATAAACGACAATATCGAGTCCTGAAATTGACGCAAGCCGGTAGATAGCTCCGCTAGGCCATTGTTAAACGCTGCTTTTGCATGTAGACGCCAAAATGAAAAGAGCGAGATCAGCATAAAAAAACTCATCAGCCCGACTAGACATTGCGTCCAAAAAATCTTTTGCGCATCGCTTTCTAATAAGGATTTTTTTTCTTGGTTGATGCGGCTATTTTCGGCGAGTAGCGCATTTACTTCTTGATGTAAGTCGGAATGTGCGCCGGCCTTCGAATTCTCTGGTTTCGTCTCTTTACCTGTGGATGTTTGCGCATTAGTTTCAGAGGGATTTGACGATACGGATTGCGCTAATGAGGTGGCCGGATAGTAAGCAAACAGAACAAGGGACAAAGCAATTGTACTTAAGTGACTAAGATATTTTCTTGTGTAGGCGCGCAGTTTGGTCATAGTGATTCGAGAAAGTAATGCCGCAATCGGATATTGAATCTAAGACTTCGAATGCGTCATAGGTTGCAAGCGCTTTAAATAGTCATGGATCAACTTTGAATATAAAGATTTTAAAAGAGAAAAAATTTATCATGATTGGTACAGTAACAATTGTTTGTATAAATCAAACACAATTTGAATGCTATTTTCAGGAATCTATTGGACTTTGGAAATAAGGATGCCGCAAGGCACTAAAATAGCCATTTTTCTGAGAATTGTTTGAACATTAGAAAGAAAATAATCCGCTACTCCCTAAGCAAAGCCGCTCGTGTAGCGTGCGCATGTTTTTCCCATGCACGACTTTTCCAGCGTCGGTACATCAAAATACCTCGCACCCATTCATCGATCGCAAAAGCGCACCAAACACCGACCAAGCCCCAACCAAAATAAATACCAAACAACCAAGCAAGACTGACTGCAATTCCCCACATAGAAAAAATGCCGACGTAAAGCGGGAAGTAAGCATCGCCCGTGGCTCGTAGAGAGTTAATCACAACTAAATTGAAAGTGCGCCCAGGTTCCAGTAGAAGTGATACGCGCAGCAGAATAGCACCGCTGGCGATGATCGCAGGATTGCTACTGAACAAAGCAAACAACTGCGAAGCAAACAATACGACAATGGCTGTGGTAACGATGGTAACGGCAATACCTACACGCAGACTACGCAATAATTGGCGGTAAGCGAGCTCAATTTCACCCGCGCCGATAAAATGTCCTATCATGATCTCGGTGCCTATGCCTATCGAGATACTCAGCATCATCATGATCATCGACAATTGCATCGCATAGGTGAAAGTCGCCATGCTGGTTTCACCCATTTGCGCAATGAAATAAGTGATCACCATAAAGCTAGTCCACCAGCTAAGATTCTCCCCCGCTGAAGGAATACCTATATGCAAAATCTTTTTTACGATATCGCGGGAAAACTGCCAGAACGCGCTGATTGGTACACGTAAATGCAAGCGCCGCTTAAGCAGCCAAATGAACACCAGACAAGCTACCGCACGACTGATGACAGTCGAAAGAGCAGCACCCACCACGCCTAATTCTGGAAAACCAAAGTAACCAAAAATCAAGACGGAATTTAGTCCTATATTCAATAGATTCATCCCCAGCGCGACACCCATCGCATCACGTGTATGTCCGTGCGCACGCAAGATAGAACCAAAAATGATGTTCAGTGCTTCCAGGAATAAGGTGCCACCCATCAGGGCCAAGAAGGGCTGTGCATAAGGAAGAAGTGCGGTTGGTAACCGCAATAGTCCCAGCATCTGATCAGAAAAGGCAAAGGTCAAGGCACTAATTATCGCGCCCAGCCAAAAATTCACTCCAACCGCGGTTGTCGCTACCCGCTCAGCCCCAGCCTTATCTTGCGCCCCCAGATAATGGGTAATCACCACGCTGCAGCCCAAACCGATAAACGAAAACAGCACAATAAAAAACACCACAATCTGATTCGCCACTGAAACACCAGCGGCGGCCGCATCACCTAAATGGCTAATCATGAAAATATCGATCATGCCAGGCAAGATGTGAGACAACTGCTCGATAAAGATAGGCCAAGTGACCGCGAACAGACCGAGTTTTTGTAGCTTGTTGGTGTTCATGGTGGGGAGGTGCGATCCGAATTGGGCTAGAGTAAAACGATATTATAACGGGAGCGTTTAAGGTCCTTTGGACGTCTTAGATTGGCGCTATCTACAAAAGAG
>CAUPKC010000076.1:0-17907 GCA_963511665.1 uncultured Undibacterium sp. | reverse complement strand
TGCGAGACACCATCGCCGGCGTGATATACCGGAGTTAATGAGGTAGGCAGCGCCGCGCCTTCGTTCACCATCTTGTAAGTTGGATGTACCATCTCGGCACCGAAGAAACCGTGGCGAAGTTCACCACGCGCCCTGACTCTCATGCCGACTGCCATCTGCTTGATCTGGCTACCGTAAAAATTTAAAAAGCGTAAGACGACTTGTCCGGTATTGTCGCTAATCGTGACGACGAGTTGACGACGTGGCCGATATTGAATATCGCATTCGGTGACTTCACCTTCGACTTGCACCGAACTGCCACCGCGAAAACCTGCATCGCGCATCGACACCACTTCAGTTTCATCTTCGTAGCGCATCGGCAAATACAGAGCGAAATCCATGTCAGAACGCAAGCCTAGCTTGGCAAATTTTTCCTCTGAGCTTAAAGATCTGCGCACTGGCTTTGCAGGTGAAGCTTGCTTCTTACTGGCAGGCTGAGTAGGTGCGCTTGCTGACATAGGGTAAAATGGCGGGTTGGTCTAAAACGTAATGCGAGTGATTCTACTGGTTTTTTATACAGTGATGGGAATTTTTCGTAGGGCGGGTGCAACCCGCGCCGTACTTACCACGTTAGCTTGTTTTTATTTTGGTGTAATTATGTACTCACTCAGTGACTTTGATTTTGAACTTCCTCCTGAATTGATCGCGCAGACCGCTTTGCCAGATCGCACGGCGTCGCGCCTCTTGCATGTCAGTGATACTGGCATCGTTGACCGTCAATTTTTTGACATCGTCGATCAACTCAACGCAGGTGATTTGCTGGTATTTAACGATACACGCGTCTTGAAAGCCCGTTTTTTCGGTGCCAAAGAAACAGGTGGTAAAGTTGAAATGCTAGTCGAGCGTGTAATCAAAAATACGGATGACGAACACATCGTGCATGTGCAATTACGCGCTTCCAAGTCGCCTTTAGCAGGTAGCAAAATCCGTTTAGCAGATGCTTTTGATGTGACGGTTGGCGAACGTGCAGGTGAATTTTTCACCCTGCATTTTCCTGGTGATGTCTTTGAATTGATAGAAAAATACGGTCGCTTGCCATTGCCTCCGTATATCAATCATGAAGCCGACGATTTCGACGAACATCGCTATCAAACCGTGTATTCACGCGTACCGGGCGCGGTCGCAGCACCCACTGCGGGTCTGCATTTTGACCAAGCGCTTTTAGAGAAATGTAAAGCCAAAGGTGTAAAACTCGCTTTCGTGACTCTGCACGTTGGCGCTGGTACTTTCCAACCAGTGCGTACCGAAGACTTAAGCAAGCACGATATGCACAGCGAGTGGTACACGGTACCAGAAGAAACCGTGGCGGCAGTGCGCGCGACAAAAGCCGCTGGCAAAAATGTGGTCTGTGTCGGCACTACGAGTATGCGTGCGATTGAATCGGCATCGCAAACGGGTGAATTGCTAGCAGGCAGTGACGACACTTGCTTGTTCATCACGCCCGGCTATCGTTTTAAAACCGTTGATCGTTTAATTACGAATTTCCATCTGCCAAAGTCAACATTAATGATGCTGGTATCAGCGTTTGCGGGTTACGATGCGATACGTGAAGCGTATGCGCATGCAATCGCCCAGAAGTATCGTTTCTTTAGTTATGGGGATGCGATGTTGCTAACGAATCGTTCGTAAAAAATATTGAACCGCAGAGGCGCGGAGTACGCAGAGATTTTTTGTTCAAACTTCTGTGATTTCCGCAATGCCGTTCAGTTAAGCTCTCGTTTAATTTATCGTCATTCCCGCGAAGGCGGGAATCCAGCGGCGTAATAGCCGAAAGACACTGGATCCCTGCCTTCGCAGGGATGACACCAGGTAGTGTTCAGCTTATCTGAATGGTGGCTGTCTATCCTACGCCTCTACAGTTAAGCTTTTAATTTTCTAGTTTCTATTTTTATTTAGGTCGGTAAATCCTATGCTGCAATTTCAATTACTCAAAAAAGACAAAACCACCGCTGCGCGTCGTGGTCGTATCACGGTTGATCATGGCGTGATCGAAACCCCTATTTTTATGCCAGTCGGCACCTACGGTTCGGTGAAGGCGATGTCGCCGCTCGAACTCAAAGAAATCGACGCGCACATCATTTTGGGTAACACCTTTCACCTGTGGCTGCGTCCAGGTTTAGATGTCGTCAATAAATTTGGTGGCCTGCACGATTTCATGGGTTGGGATAAACCTATCCTGACGGACTCCGGCGGTTTTCAAGTGTTCTCACTCGGTGCAATGCGCAAGATTACCGAAGAAGGCGTGAAATTCGCCTCCCCGATTAGTGGCGAGCGCTTGTTCTTGTCACCTGAGATCTCAATGCAGATTCAACGTGCCTTGAATTCCGACATTGTCATGCAATTCGACGAATGTACACCTTACGAGATCGACGGTCGTCCAGCTACCAGCGAAGAAGCCGGCAAATCCATGCGTATGTCATTGCGTTGGGCTCAACGCTCGATGAATGAATTCAAAGGCGGTGAAAATCCAAATGCCTTATTCGGTATCGTCCAAGGGGGTATGTTTGAAAATCTGCGTGATGAATCTTTAGCGGCCTTAAATGAAATGGGTTTCGATGGTATCGCTATTGGCGGCTTATCCGTTGGTGAGCCTAAAGAAGACATGCTGCGCATCCTTTCGCACGTCGGTCCCAAGCTGCCAGAAAACAAACCACACTATTTAATGGGCGTAGGCACTCCAGAAGATTTAGTCGCTGGTGTGGCCAATGGTATCGATATGTTCGACTGCGTGATGCCAACCCGTAACGCGCGTAACGGCTGGATTTTCACCCGATTCGGTGATATTAAAATCAAGAATGCACGCTACAAAGAAGAAAAGGCACCGCTGGATGAAACCTGCTCTTGCTACGCTTGCAAAAACTTCTCCCGCGCTTATTTGCACCATTTACACCGCACTGGCGAAATTCTTGGCGCGCGTTTGAACACTATCCACAATTTGCATTACTACCTCGACCTGTTCCGCCAAATTCGTTTGTCTTTGGATGAAGATCGTTTCCCTGAGTTTGTGGTGCAATTTAAGGCAGATCGGGCACGTGGAGTGTAATTCGTAAGGAATTGGTTAACGGGAAATACCTCCGCGTCTCATCGTTGAGGGGTTTTTGCTTTTTCGATCGATAGCTAGAAGATGTGGGAACTAGTTTGGAAGAGTTTAAGGTTAACACTGCCAATTTGCCCTGAAGAATCCTTTGTGCAACAAGTTTTCAACTGTCTGGCTTGAATTAGCAGAATCAGGCGTTCCTGATGCTAGAATGTTGCGCTTTGTTGCCTGGCGTGAAAGGGCTGATCATTTTGGCAAAAGTGTTGTAGGGCTTTAAATCTTCAACATTGCCCCAAGATGCGTGCAAGTCTCTGATTTGTTTTGAAAAATTATTAAATGGAGTTTTATCGTGTTTATTTCTAATGCTTATGCGCAAGCTGCTGGTGCAGCAAGTACTGAATCTTCTTTGATGAGCTTTTTGCCTATCATTTTAATGTTTGTGGTTTTGTACTTCGTTATGATCCGTCCACAAATGAAACGTCAAAAAGAACAAAAATCTATGCTCGACGCCTTGGCGAAGGGCGATGAAGTGATCACTGCTGGTGGTATCGCCGGTAAAGTGACTAAGGTAACTGATTCCTTCGTTTCTGTAGAAGTAAGTAATGGCGTGGATATCCAGATACAAAAAAGTGCTGTGACTACACTGTTACCAAAAGGCACATTGAAATAACATTCGCTGGTGCAACAAAAGGGGCAAATTCAAAGTTTGCCCCTTCGTTGTTTTAGTTAATTAGTTTTCTGTCGTTTTCACACTGCTGTTCTCAATTAGACTCTCGCTATGAATCGTTATCCTCTCTGGAAGTACATCATCATCTTGATTTCGCTGGTCTTTGGTGCTTTGTATGCTGCACCGAATTTCTTTGGTGATTCATACGCTGTGCAAGTTAATAGTGCCAAGGCCACTATCAAAGTCGACGAAAGCATGATCGCGCGGGTTGAGCAAGTGTTGAAAGACGCTGGCATCAGTTCCACTGGTTTTTCTTATGACTACAATGGTATTCAAGGCTCGATTCGTGCGCGATTTGCGACAAGCGACACCCAGTTCAAAGCGAAAGCCGCGTTAGAAACAGGTTTGAATGTTGATCCTAGCGATCCGATTTATACAGTCGCCTTGAATCTTTTGCCAAATACACCAGTATGGATGCAAAAGCTGCATGCTTTCCCTATGTATTTAGGTTTGGATTTGCGTGGTGGTGTGCATTTCTTGATGAAAGTGGATACCTCAGCGGTGTTAAATAACCGCTTGAATACTTTGCAGTCTAGTTTGCGTAGCGCGCTGAAAGAAAAAGAAATTCGCCATGCAGGTATTTCGCGTGATGCCTCTTCCGTTACAGTCAAGTTCCGTGATGCAGAAACACGCGCCAAAGCACGTGATATCGTCAATCGTCAAATGAATGACGTGGATTTGCTCGATAGCGTCGCAACCGCAGACAACAGCGACCTTTCGTTTAAAGTAACTATTAAGCCACAAGCATTAACCAGCTTGATGAACGAAGGCGTGAAGCAAAATATCTCTGCCTTGTCGAAACGCGTCAATGAAATTGGTGTGGCAGAACCGATTATTCAGCAGCAGGGTGCGGATCGTATCGTGGTGCAATTGCCTGGTGTTCAGGACGTTGCTGGTGCAAAAAAAATTATTGGCCGTACTGCGACTTTGGAAGTGCGTTTGGTAGACCAAAGTGTGATCGGCCCAGTCGATGAAAATACTCCAGTGCCGTTTGGTTCTGAGATGTTTAAGGTTGGCCGTGGTGGTCCGGCGATTTTGTACAAAGAGCCGATTGTGACTGGTGATGCGATTATTGGTGCGCAAGCGAGTTTTGACCAAAATCAGCAACCTGCGGTGAGCATTGATTTAAACAGTGAAGGTGGGCGCCGTATGGGTGATGCGACCCGCGTGAATGTCGGTAAGCCAATGGCTTTCGTCTTGTTTGAAAAAGGCAAGGGCGAATTACTGCAGGTGGCGACGATTCAAGGCGTATTTAGTAATAAGTTTCAGACTACAGGGATGGGTACGACCAATGACGCCAATGAGTTGGCTTTGCTGTTGCGTGCTGGCTCCTTAGCTGCGCCGATGGAAGTGATTGAAGAACGCACCATCGGTGCGCAATTGGGTGCTGACAACATCAAAAAAGGCATGTATTCCACGATGTATGGCTTTGCTGCGATTGCTATTTTCATGATCGCGTATTACATGATGTTCGGTTTCTTCAGCGTGTTTGCTTTGGCGGTGAACCTGTTACTGCTGGTCGGCATTTTGTCTGTGATGCAGGCGACCTTAAGCTTGCCTGGTATGGCGGCGATTGCCTTGGCACTGGGTATGGCGATTGACGCCAACGTATTGATCAATGAACGTATCCGAGAAGAGCTGCGCGCAGGCAATTCTCCACAGCATGCGATGACGCAAGGTTTTGATCGTGCCTGGGCGACGATTCTCGATTCCAACGTGACCACGTTCATCGTTGGTTTGGCCTTGCTAGTATTTGGTTCTGGTCCGATTAAGGCGTTTGCGATTGTTCACTCCTTGGGTATTTTGACCTCGATGTTCTCCGCTGTATTCGTGATGCGTGGCGTAGTGAATCTCTGGTATGGACGTAAGAAGAAGTTGACTTCGATTTCAATTGGTCAAATTTGGAAACCTACTGAATAATGAGCTTTTTACTAAAATTTTCAATGAGAAAATTTTAAGAAAAGTATTAATGCGAAGTACTTAGTCAATTAAGAAAAAGATTTAGGAATTCATCATGGAATTATTCCGTATTAAACGCGACATACCTTTCATGCGCAACGCGCTGATTTTTAATGTCATTTCGGCTGTGACCTTTGTTGCTGCAGTTTTCTTCTTATTTTCAAGAGGATTGCATTTATCGGTTGAATTCACCGGTGGTACGTCGATGGAGGTTAGCTATAGCCAGGCTGCCGATACCACCAAGATTCGGGAAAAAATTCAATCAATCGGTATCAGTGAAGTTGTGGTTCAAGTTTTTGGGAAAGCGCAAGATGTGGTGATTCGCATGCCTTTGCCGAAAGTGGCAGAAGGTGCAGCCAAGCCAAGTGAAAAAGAACTGAACGCGATGATTACCGCGCAAAATGAGCGTGTCATGACGGCGTTGAAAGCCGATCACCCAGAGGTAAAACTGCAAAGAACAGCCTTGGTTGGTGCACAAGTTGGTGACGAATTGATGCACGATGGTGCGATGGCATTGATATTCGTGATCATCGGTGTGATGGCGTATTTGGCGATTCGTTTTGAATGGAAATATTCGGTTTCCGCGATTATTGCGAACTTGCATGACGTGGTGATTATTCTTGGCTTCTTCGCTTTCTTTCAATGGGAAGTCGATCTTGCGGTGTTGGCAGCGGTGTTGGCGGTGCTGGGTTACTCAGTCAATGAATCCGTGGTTATTTTTGATCGTATCCGTGAAAACTTTTTGAAGATGCGAAAAGCGACTGTGACAGAAGTGATCGACAACGCGATCACTAGCACGATTTCTCGTACTATCATTACCCACGGCTCTACGCAAATGATGGTCTTGTCGATGCTGTTGTTTGGTGGCCCGACTTTGGCTGGCTTTGCGAAGGCGCTGACGATTGGTATTTTGTTTGGTATTTACTCTTCTGTTTTCGTTGCTGCGGCGATTGCCATGTGGCTGGGTGTGAAGCGTGAAGATTTGATTAAACCAGTTGCAGATAAAGAAGACACCGATGGCGCTGTTGTTTAAATTAATATTTAAATACAGAGAGTCAGCATTAATTTAGTCACTTTCGTAACAAAACGTATAAAAGAACCAAGCCAGCCTGAGTGCTGGCTTTTTCTTTGTTAAGATGCCACAGATCAACAAAGTGGCTGTCGCAGGCTTTATTTGCTATGTTGAGCCTAGACTTTGCCCATTTGCCCCAATAACTTAATGCGGATTTACAATGCGATACAGAACTTTCTTCGCGCCAATTGTCTAACCAGCTTCGATTAGAAAATAATGCCAATATGAAAAATGTCAAATTGACCGTCCTTGCCTTGTCCATCGCTATCGTTGGTGGTTCTTATTGGATGTGGAAAAAGAGTGGCTCCGAGAGTACCGAATTGGTAGCGGGTCAAACCATTGGTGGTAAAGGAGATAAGAATCGCCCTGTCACTGTGAATACGGTGCTGGCACAAAAGCGGGATTATGAAGTTCGTTTAAAAGCGAATGGGGTTGTGTCCTCACTCAATATCGTCGATGTGCGGCCGCAAGTGAGTAGTGTGATTGAGCGTGTCCACATTAAAGAAGGTCAGTTTGTCCGTGCTGGCGATTTATTATTTACCTTGGATAACCGCACAGACACGGTGAACGTCAGCAAAGCCCAAGCGCAGTTAGACAAAGAACTCGCCAGCCTAGCGGAGAATCAGCGTCAGCTTGCACGGAGTAAAGAACTCTTTGAAAAAAAATTCCAATCGCAAAGTGTGGTCGATGCTGCGCAAACCATCGTAAAAGCCCAACAAGCCGTCGTGGATGGCGCCAAAGCTGCGCTAGCTGCGGCCAAGGTGAGTTTGGGATATAGCCGAATTGTTGCGCCTGTCAGTGGTCGCACGGGTTTGATTAATGTATTTCCAGGTTCGCTAGTGCAGCCGAGTACCTCGGGTGCTGCATTGGTGACGATTACGCAAATGGATCCGATTGCGATTACGTTTCCACTGCCGCAAAGGAATTTACCTGACGCTTTAGATAGTATGAAGCGTGGCGATAGCGTCGCTAATGCCAGCTTGCCGGACAATAAAGCGAACTTTAAAGGTAAATTGCAGTTTATCGATAATGCGGTAGATGCTGTCTCTGGTACGGTCAAAGTCAAGGCGGTGTTCGACAATAAAGAAATGAAACTGTGGCCGGGTGCGTATGCCAATGTGGATTTGAGCGTACTCACTTTAAAAGATGCCATTGTGATCCCGCGTGATGCGCTGGTGATGGGCGTGAACGCTGTTACTGTCTTTGTGGTTGATGCAGAAGGCAAAGCGGAGCAAAAGAAAGTCCAAGTCCAATACAGTTTTGAAAATGATGCAATTGTGACGGGTTTGGAATCAGGTACGAAAGTCGTACTGGAAGGTAAGCAGAATTTACGTCCGGGCGTGCCAGTGAAAGAACGTGCAGAAGGCGATAGTAAAGGCAAAGGCGGAGCCAAAGATGAGGGTGGCGAGAAGAAATCTGCTGAAGGCACGACTACTCCAGCTGCATCTGCTGCTAGTTCGCCAGCAACCCCGGCTCCAAAGCCATCGTCTTCTGCGGCTTCTGCAGCGAGTGCTGCATCCTAAATTCCTCAGTTGACCGCTACATTTTGTTTGGACAGCCTCATGTTTATTGAATTTCAAAGTATTTTTTCTGTTCACCATTTTGGTGGGTGCGCTACAGGCACGATTGCACACTTTTCCGCGCCTTTGGACTGCGTTGTTCCTCCTATCAACGTGAAGGTTGCGTCGTCGTCACGCCTTGCCAAAGACGCGGAAAAATGCACACTCGAACCTGTCCAACCGAGGAATCTAGGATTATGAACCTATCAGAGTTATTTATTCGTCGTCCTGTGATGACGATATTGCTGAATATTTCTATCGTGGTCGCGGGCATCTTGGCCTATCGCATGATTCCGATTGCGGCGTTGCCGAGTTATAACACGCCCGTCATTAGCGTCGGTGCCGGACTGCCAGGTGCCAGTCCAGAAACGATGGCGACCTCAGTCGCGCTGCCTTTAGAAAAGCAATTTTCGACCATCCCCGGTTTAGCCACAATCAGTTCCAGCAGTACCTTGGGTTCGACTTCTTTGACCTTAGAATTTGATGCAAGCCGCAACGTCGATGATGCAGCCGTCGATGTGCAAGCTGCCTTGTTGCGCGCACAACGATCATTGCCGATTGAGATGACGTCGTTGCCGTCGTATCGCAAAGTGAATCCTGCCGATTCTGCGGTCTTGATACTAGCGCTGACATCGCCTTCCTTGAGTTTGGCGGAACTCACCAGCTATGCTGAACATCTGATCTCGCCCAATCTGTCCACTTTAGCGGGTGTTGCGCAAATCAACATTTTTGGTATTCGGCGTTATGCGGTGCGGATTCGGGTTGATCCGGGTGCCTTGGCAACGCGCAATATAGGCTTCGATGAAATCACCACCAGTATTCGCGCTGCCAATTCGATTGCCCCTGTAGGTACTTTGGATGGTGACAAGCAAACCTTAACCATCGTCGCCAACAAACAATTACAAAACGCGGCAGAATTTTCCAATATCATCATTAGTAATAAAGGCGGACAAGTCGTGCGCTTGCGTGACGTCGCCAGTGTCGAAGACAGCTATGAGAGTGTCAAATCGGTGGGTAATTTTAACGGTGAGCCAGCGATTATGTTGGCGATTCAACGTCAAACCGATGCCAACACCGTGAAGGTGGTCGATTCTATCAAAGCCGCTATCCCAGGATTCAAGGCGCAGTTGCCTGCTTCGGTCAATATCACTTTGGCGAATGACAGATCCGTCTCGGTGCGCGACTCCTTGCATGATGTCAATCTCACCCTGCTACTGACGATTTTCTTGGTGATCGTCGTTATCTTTTTGTTTTTGCGTCATATGGTGGCGACGATTATTCCCGCTTTATCTTTGCCGGTGTCACTGATTGGTGCCGTTTGCTTGTTGTGGGCGTTCGATTACACGCTAAATAATATTTCCTTGCTGGGGATTACCCTAGCGGTCGGCTTGGTCGTTGATGACGCGATTGTGATGTTGGAAAATATTATCCGTCACATAGAAAAAGGCGAAACCCCATTTGAGGCTGCGCTCAAAGGATCTCGCGAAGTTGGTTTTACGATCATTTCTATTTCAACCTCTTTAATTGCCGTCTTTATCCCTATCTTTTTTATGCCTGGGGTGATCGGTCAATTATTTCATGAGTTTGCGGTGGTGGTGAGCTTGGCGATTGTGGTGTCGGCTTTTGTGTCTTTGACGCTAGTACCGATGTTAGCAAGTCGTTTCTTGAAAGCAGAGAGCGAGCATTTACCACCATCAAAATGGATGGGCGCACTGACTCGTAGTTTTGAACGTGGGTTTAATGCTTCTTTACGTACTTACACGACTGGACTGGACTTGGCTTTAGCACACCGTAAGTTTGTGTTGTTTGTGGCTTTCCTGACGTTTGTTGCCACTGCCTATTTATTCAATGCGATTCCAAAAGGCTTTTTCCCCGAAGAAGATGTAGGTCAGATCAACGTCTCTACTGAGGCGGCAGAAGATACGTCGTTTCCGGCGATGGTGATTTTGCAGGAAAGAGTGGCAAAAATTTTGCGCGAAGATCCCAACGTCTTAACGGTATCGTCATTTCATGGTGGTGGTGGCTCACAAAATACGGGACGAGGATTTATTAACCTCAAACCGCGTGATCAACGTAAGCCGATGAAAGAAGTGGTCGAAGGCTTGCGCAATAAATTAAAAGCCGTGCCGGGAATAACGGTGTTCTTGCGCCCAACGCAAAACTTACAACTCGGCGGTCGTCCAAGCAAAAGTCAATATCAGTTCATTATGCAAAGCGTGAATGCGAGCGAACTTAGTAGCTGGGCGTTCAAAATGCAAGACAAGATGCGCGCTGATCCTGGCTTTAAAGATGTGACGACCGACTCTCAACTAAAAGGTCTCCAAGCGTCTATAGAAATTGATCGTGACCGAGCCAACTCCTTAGGTGTCGGCATGGATGCGATTCGTGCAGCGCTTTACAGCGCATTTGGTGAACGTCAGATAGCGACTTTATTTACCAGCGTCGATAGTTATGCGGTTGTGTTGGAGGTAGGTCCCAAAGACAAGAAAGATGAAGCGGCGATTGGTGCAATCTATGTACGCAGCAATACTGGCAATCTGGTACCGATGTCCAGTTTTGCTACCGTCAAACGTACAGTCGGCCCCACTGCAATTAATCACGTAGGTCAGTTGCAAGCAGTCACTGTATCTTTCAATCTGGCACCAGATATGCCTTTGGGCGACGCAACGAATATGATTGATAAATTTAAGGATGAAATCAAGTTACCTTCGTCTGTGATCACCTCCTACGGTGGCGATGCGGCCGTGTTTAAAGATTCTCAATCCGGTCAATTGATCTTGATTATCTCGGCACTGCTGGTGATTTATGTACTGCTCGGTGTTTTGTACGAGAGTTTCATCCACCCGATTACGATCTTGGCTGGCTTACCTTCAGCCGCAGTCGGAGCCTTGCTGATGTTGGAATTATTCGGCAAAGACTTAACGCTGATTGCGACCATCGGTATCTTGCTCTTAATCGGTATCGTGAAGAAAAACGCGATTATGATGATTGACTTCGCACTCGATGCGCAACGCCATCGTGGCATGACTCCACCAGAAGCGATACGCGAAGCCTGTATCGAGCGTTTCCGTCCGATTATGATGACCACCTTAGCGGCGCTGGTCGGTGCCTTACCGATTGCCTTAGGCTTAGGCGCTGGCGCTGAACTACGCCAACCTCTGGGTTTGGCGGTCGTCGGTGGTTTGATCTTCTCCCAAGCGATTACTCTGTTTATCACGCCTGTCATTTATCTGGTTTTGGATAAATACAGCGGCAAAGGCCCTATCACAGGGAATGCAATTTAGGTCTTAATTCTTGGATCAACACACAGTGGATTTTTATTTGCTGTGTGTTGATTTGAAACCTGTCTTTTTTCGTTAGCCGCAACCTCTTTTGCGCACATGGCATTCATTCGGATTGTCACCACTGTCAACATTCCCAAATAAATTGTTTTCTTGACTCGTAGAGTCAGCTTGATAGAATCGTCACATTGGTTCGTGACGCTTTTTGTAGAATTTTAGTATTGTCAAAATCGTTGGCGTTTCGTGTGAAGTGACTATTCATCAGGCTTTGGAGAGATTTTATGAAAAGTGTTATGCGACAATTAAATGTGTTACGCGTCATCGCGTCGCATAAATCTAGTTAAAAATCAATTTCGATATGGCGACACAACCACAAATATTGCAACGATGGCGCTCATCTATGAGATTTGATAATCCTGTCGAGTCACGATATTTTTTGTATGAGCGTCCTGAAAATATAACTGCGATATGTGGGCGTTGCACAGCCAAGCTCTCGTTTATAGCCGAAGAAATACCTACCAAAGTTTTTGATGAAGAATCAGGTGGATATCGTTTTCAAAAAGGAGAGATAGGTGGGCTAATAAAAGGCCGTGGCGCTTGCACAAAGTGTGGCCTTGTTGTGCATTCTATAAACTGGCCTGAGTCGGCTTTCTTTCATGTGAGCGTTCCCGAAGGCGTTGTTTGGGCATGGAACGAAGATTATTTACTTCCTCTCCGCGCCAGAATTGCGGGCGACAAAGTTTCACTTAGACATTTCTTAATGTATGACTGGAATCTGGCTAGGTTTATATCGCGATTGCCAAGGTTCGCTGTTTTGAAGAAGAACCGATCGCGCATTTTAAAAGGGTTCAATAAAATTACCATCGGCGGGCAAAGATGATTTTTAACATGACATTCGAGTTCGCTCCACTTCGTTCCGCCGGACGCGCAAGTGCGTGCCGCTCAATTTTGCGTTATGCCTCATTCTAAAAACGAGACTCAGTTTATCGACCAAGTGTATCTCGCATTTAAAGATGCGAGTCAACCGTCGGTCGACGAAATTACGTTGCATAGATGTTTAGAGTGCGACGATATCCGCGATTCGTTCGAGCCATACTCGGTGCGAAATGTCCCAGATGAAAAAATTGATTGGTTGGCGAGTTCTCTTTGTTTTTTGAGTCCTATCGCGCTACGCTATTACTTACCGAGGTGCATTGAATTCGATATTTCCAATCCAAATTCTTGGGTGGGTGACAGCATCATAGGTTTCCTTAGCGCACAAAACACAAGTGATCCAAACTGGGTCGAGCGATACAATGAATTTACACAGAATGAAAGAAAAATCGTCGCGGAGTATCTAAAATTTTTACAAGCTCGGAATGATGCCAACATAGATGAAGAAGAATTGACGACGGCATTAGAAATTTGGGAAGGTAAGGCATAACATGACATTCGTACAGGACGCGCGAATGAGTGCATTTTTAAATTTTACTTTTTGGCGCGCGCGCCTAACAATTCAACGTTAAGCCTCACAAGGAAAGGTTCCAGATGTCACACAGTTCAGAGAGTCGGATATTCACAGCTGCCGCCGATGGTTTTCCGTCCGGCGCATCTTTCATAGAGCAGTTTCAGAAAATCTGTAGAACGGCGGGTGGTGCCGCATACAACCGGAAGGACAAGCTTCATCATGTATTCGGTTCAACCAGAAGCGGATATGCGATCTACACACTGAAGAATATTCTCAAAGCCAAGCCATTTCCTGCTCTTGAGTTCCTCACCGACACAGGTCATCAGTACCAGATCAAAGGAGAGTTTGGTCAAGAACTGGTTACAGTCCTTGAGTGTTCGAGCCAGAAGCAGGTTATCGCTGAGTTACAGCAACTATTTCTTGATCTCAAGGAAGATCCTGATGTTGTGTACGAAGCGGAGGATTTTGGAAACCTAAGCGAGGGGGATGTCGAAGCGGCCCTTAATCATGATTATGTCTCGGCTCAGCCTTCAGTGGATCCTCAAGTAAGAGGTGACGACGGGGAAGGAGCGGACTATCTCTTTGTCTATCTCCGAAGCGTCCTGACGGTAATTCAGAATGCGAATTCGGAAGGACTGGTGGTTGTTTATTCGTTGGAGCTTTAGTTGTGGAGATCTTGTCACGGTGCGGCGTGTGGCTTAACTTGCCGCTCAACTCGGAATCAACGATGAAGCCGTTGATCTGGGTAGCTCTACGTTAGACATCGGAGGCCACCGTGACGGATTCGACCAAGAAGACTGAACGAAAGCGATGGATTTTCAATCGATGGCTTCGCGTTGTGTTTGTACTGTGGGCGGTTTTTGCAATAACGTGGTTGGGCAACTCAGTTCGCACTCGTGGTGTCGATGAGGGCACGCTAAGAAGCAATCAAGCGGTTTCGGTTTTGAACGCATCGACGGGTTTGACTTTTCTACCTGTTTCCCCAGGTCACACTGGTCTTATCTTTATCTGCGGTTCGGGAATTGCTGCTGAGGCTTATGCGCCCTTGCTTCGGCCAGTCGCTGAGAAGGGGTTTGCGGTTTTCGTAGTTAAGCTGCCTTACCGTTTTGCTCCACTCGAATCGCACAAGCAGACCACTGTTGATCGGGCGCGTGGGGTGATTGCGGCTTATCCCGAAGTGACGCGTTGGGTGATTGCAGGGCACTCACTTGGAGGTGCGTTGGCAGCCCGAATGGCAGGTTCCGCTTCAAGTTCCCTTGCCGCGATGGTGCTGGTTGCGACGACACATCCGAAGGAGGATGATCTATCGTTCCTTACGATTCCGGTCACGAAGATCTACGCCTCGAACGACGGGATCGCACCTCCAGATCGAGTACTAGCGAATCGAAGGCTGCTTCCGCCGCACACCAAGTGGGTGGAGATTGTGGGCGGGAATCACTCGCAGTTCGGCCGTTACGGCCATCAGCTGTTTGATGGTACGGCAACCATTAGTCGCGAGGAGCAGGAAGCACTCACACGGTCGGCGATTCTACTTGCGCTCTCACAGGGCTTAGGGAAACCTTGATGTCAAATGACAGTCAAGCGTGGGTCATACCCGCGCTGATAGATGCTGAAGAAGCGTTAAAACTTGATTGCATCGCGGAACTGTAATTCTTGAGCATCAAGCACAAGCTCAAAATATGACTTTCATAGGAAGAAACCTGATTTCTAAATACGAAAAATCGTCGCTTAGTTTTTATGGCGTTTCTAATCACTGTAACTCTAGGTGTCTTACAAGTGCTTGTTCAGCGTCGACAAAAAAGGACTCCACCACAAGGCTAGCCATCTCTTTGGCAAATTCTTCCTCACCTACGAAGGTTTTTAGGATTCAGTGATGTCTATCAACCAAGTTGTTAATGTGTTTTTAGTATGCATCTGCCGCAATCTTCCGGAATTATTAGGAATTTATGTTTCCTAAACAAAATTATTCAAAAAATATCCTACAATAACGGCTTAATTTTCAATCTAGGATGCAAACTATGGCCGTTAATTCACCTATCCCACTCGCCGCTGATTTGAAACCTGTCAAAGGTATCGAGTTGGGTTACGCACAAGCAGGCATACGTAAAGCCAATCGTAAAGATGTGCTGGTGATGAAGTTAGCACCTAGCGCTACGGTGGCAGGTGTGTTTACGACCAATCGGTTTTGTGCTGCGCCTGTACAAGTCTGTAAAGCGCATCTGGAAAGCCCGCACATGGCGCTCGATCCTATTCGTGCTTTGGTCGTCAATACGGGTAATGCGAATGCCGGAACTGGTGATGCGGGCTTGGCCGCTGCGAATGCGACTTGCGCTGCCTTGGCAGAATATCTGGGCTGTGAGGCGGCACAAATTTTGCCTTTTTCGACGGGTGTGATTTTGGAGCCGTTACCAGTTGATCGTCTGATCGCAGGTATGCCTGCGGCGATTGCTAGTTTGAACGAGGATAATTGGTTCGCTGCCGCAGAAGCGATCATGACCACCGATACTCAGCCAAAAGCGGCGTCTAGCGTGGTGGTAATTAATGGAATACCTGTCACGATGACGGGTATTAGCAAGGGCGCTGGCATGATCAAACCGAATATGGCAACCATGCTCGGTTACTTGGCAATGGATGCGAAAGTATCACAAACTGTGCTCGATCATCTGGTCAAACAAGCGGCGGATCAATCATTTAATTGCATTACGATAGACGGCGATACCTCCACCAATGACTCCTTCATGCTGATCGCGACAGGCGTGTCGGCATTAGAAATCAATGAAATTGATTCGCCAGAATACAAAGCCTTAGCGGATGCGGTGATTGCTTTGTCGCAGAAACTGGCGCACATGATTATCCGTGATGGTGAAGGTGCGACTAAGTTTATTAGTGTCGTTGTAGAGGAAGGTCGTGACGTGGAAGAGTGCCGTAAGATTGCGTACTCCATTGCGCATTCACCTTTGGTCAAAACGGCGTTCTTTGCATCCGATCCTAATCTGGGACGTATCTTGGCGGCGATTGGTTATGCAGGCGTCAACGATCTCGAAGTCGGCAAATTAAATCTTTATCTTGATGATGTGTGGGTCGCCAAAAACGGCGGACGTAACCCTGATTATCAAGAAGCCGACGGTCAACGTGTGATGAAACAAAGTGAAATCACGATACGCGTCAAACTGGCACGTGGCATAGCGCGCACGACTGTGTGGACTTGTGATTTGTCGCACGAATATGTGTCGATTAACGCTGATTATCGTTCCTAATTTGTGACTGTTTTGCCGCAAAGAAGCGACGACTCTTTGGGCAAAACTAAAACTTATTGAGGTCATGTCGGACTTGATCCCATAGGCGCTAACTTAAAATGAAAATCGTATAAGTATCAGGTTCCCTCCCATTCAAGGGGAGGGCTAGGGTGGGGATGGGCTTCATTTTTTTGCATCAAAATCTTAAGACATCAAATCCCAAACCTGTTTTCTCCGCTAGTGATTAGTCGATCTAAATTCTCTTTCTCCTTATGTCACAACTCGATCAGTTTTTAACCCGCGCTGAGCAACTGTTAAGTCGCTTGGAAGCGTATTTTCCACCATCAATGCCAACACCTGATTGGCGTCTGGCTACCGCGATGCGTTGGCGTAAGCGTGGTGATCGTAGTGGTCATGGCTATTTGCAAATCGTCAAACACCGTAGCGCGTTAATGCTAAACGACCTGCAACACATAGCCCCGCAAAAGCAAGCAATTGAGCGGAACACTTTGCAATTCGTGCAGGGAAAACCTGCCAATAACGTGCTGCTAACAGGCGCGCGTGGCACGGGTAAATCGTCTTTAATTAAGGCATGCTTAAATCAATTTGCTGATCAGGGTTTGCGTTTGATTGAAGTGGATAAAGCCGACATGACTGATCTGCCCGACATCATCGATTTGATCGCGGACCGTCCTGAAAAATTTATTCTCTTCTGCGACGACCTGTCGTTTGAAGAAGGTGAAGCAGGTTACAAAGCATTGAAAGTTGCCTTAGATGGCAGCATCGCCGCCCAATCCGATAATGTCTTGATCTATGCGACGTCCAATCGCCGTCACTTAATGCCTGAACGCATGTCGGATAATGCGAGCTATACCCACGATGAAGATGGCGATTTACATCCGGGTGAGACGGTAGAAGAAAAAATCTCTTTATCAGAGCGCTTCGGCTTGTGGGTCTCGTTTTATCCTTTCAAACAAGACGATTATCTCGACATCGTCGCACACTGGTTGGCAAGCTATTCCTGTACGCCAGAGCAGATCAGCGCAGCTCGAGCTGACGCTTTGCGCTGGGCTTTACAACGCGGCTCGCGTTCAGGTCGCGTGGCGTGGCAGTTTGCCCGCGATTATGCTGGTCGAAACAACTAAATTTCTCCCTTTTTTTTCTTCCATCCTAAGAGAAATAAAACTATGAGCGCAAGTCCTATCAATGTCGCCGTCGGCATTTTGATGAAGGTCAATGGCGATGTCTTATTAGGACAGCGGCCTGAAGGAAAACCGTACGCTGGCTATTGGGAATTCCCCGGTGGGAAAGTGGAAGAAGGCGAAGCGATTCTTGATGCGCTCAAACGCGAATTCATGGAAGAACTAGGCGTAAAAATCATCAGCGCCGAGCCTTGGTGCGGAGTTGAGCATATTTATCCGCATGCTCATGTACGCTTACATTTTTACATTTCAAGGGTATGGTCAGGGGAACCGCAAAGCTTAGAAGGCCAAGCGTTTGCCTGGCAGGGAACGGTGGCAGTCGAGCCTTTGTTGCCAGCGACTATCCCT
>CAUPKC010000075.1:0-17972 GCA_963511665.1 uncultured Undibacterium sp. | reverse complement strand
TAACTTCCCTTCAGGGAAAATGCAAACTAAATCACCCTCATGCAATGCTTGCGCGATATCGACGAAGGATTTTTCCATTAACCATGGATTCTCTTTGGCAGGTGCAATCGGAATCGCTTTGGCTGTACGAAACACCCAAGACAAGAAAGGAATTTTGAAAATACTGTGATCCATTACGAAGCGAATCGGCCGCGGGCTGTATGCCATGATAACAATCGCATCCATGTAGCTGACATGATTGCAAACCAAAACCGCAGGCCCTTCTTCTGGAATTCTATCGACGTTGATGCCTTTAACACGATGTACAGTGTGGATCAAAATCCACGCCACAAAACGCATCAAGAATTCTGGTACTACGCTGAAGATATAGATCGCCACCAGCGCATTCAAAATCGCGGTTGCCATAAAAATCTGTGGAATCGTAAATCCCTGCTTCAACATCAACATCGCTGCCAAAGCCGCTACTACCATGAACAAGGCATTCATGATATTCATGCCGGCAATCGTGCGTGATAAATGTTTAGGATCACAGCGTGTTTGGATTAAAGCGAACAAAGGCACGATATACAGACCACCAAAAATACCGATCATAAAAATATCGAACAAGATTTTGTAACTACCGACTTGATCGATAAAACTCATTGCCGTCACTGCTGCCGTATTGGTGTACATCAAACTCGACAGATACAAATCAAAACCGAAGATCGACAAACCGATGGCGCCAAAAGGCACCAAGCCAATTTCGACTTTGTGTCCAGATAAGCGCTCACACAAAAGAGAACCTGCGCCAATGCCAAAAGAAAAAATCGTCAACAAAAAAACGAAGACACTGTGGTCGCCGTGCAAATAATCTTTGGCGTAAAGCGGGAATTGTGCGAGCAGAATCGCGCCATAAAACCAGAACCAAGAATTGGCCAATAAAGACAAAAAAACGGGACGATTTTTCCGGCTAAAACTGAGATTTCTGACTGTTTCGGTAGCAGGATTCCAGTTGATCTTCAATTCGGGCACTGGCGCTGGTGAGAGCGGAATGCGTAAGCTAAATAACCAACCCAATATCGCAATCAAAATACATCCGCCAGCGACGAGTTCAACGCCCCATGGCTTATGCACGACCAACATGGCGCCTAAAATTTCGCCCAAAAGAATACCGACGAAGGTGCCCATTTCAATCACACCATTCCCCCCGACTAATTCATCCGAGTGTAGATGCTGCGGTAAATAGGCGTATTTTACTGGGCCAAACAAAGTGGAATGAATACCCATTCCGGCTACAGCCGCAACCAAAATCCAAATGTTGTGTGACATCCAGCCATAGGCTGCGATCGCCATGATGCCTATCTCTAGCAATTTGACGTAGCGTGCAACTCTGCCTTTTTCAAATTTATCAGCAAGTTGCCCCGATGTCGCAGAAAACAAAACGAAGGGCAAAATGAATAAACCTGGAATCAGATTATTCAGCAAGCTAACATCCATCGTCGTCCAAGTTAAGGCATCGTAAGTCAAAACGGTGAGTAAAGCCGTCTTGAAAACATTGTCATTAAATGCCCCAAAGAACTGCGTCCAGAAAAACGGCGCAAAGCGGCGTTCTTTCAATAGGGTGAACTGGCTATGTTGGCTCATATCTGAATAGGCTCGCGAAAGCGACCGTTAACAAAAAAGCCAATTCTAAAGTAATTGGCTTTGGAATTGGCTTATTTTTTGTATAGAGCATATTCAACAACACAAGAGCCTTGCCCTCGACATTGTTTAGAGTGTTTTGTTCATGTGCACGTGTTCAATACCAGCTTCCATAAATAGCTCGCCTTCTCGATTGAATCCTTCGCGCTGATAAAATGGTTCAGCCGAAATTTGCGCGTTCAATTGCACAGCTTGCATACCACGACTCTTCGCTTGCACCATTAACTGGCGCAATATCTCTGCCCCAACACCACAACTACGTGCTGTACTTAAAACCGCCATACGACCTATGTGCCCATCTGGCAATAAGCGGCCTGTGCCTATCGCCTTACCTTGCGCATCATAAGCGACAGCATGTAGGCATTGCGCATCCATCACATCCCATTCAAGTTCTGCGGGGATTTTTTGTTCTTCGACGAATACCGCAGTTCGGACGGCTTGTGCATCCACCTGCAATTCTGACCACTCACCGAGTTTTATTTGAATACTAGTATCCATATTTTTCTCTCTTTCTCATTGCCTGCTTATTCTGGAATCAAACGAACTAATTGTTTGCCTAGATTTTTACCTTTTAACAAACCGATAAATGCCTCAGGTGCTGCGGCTAAATTCGGTGCAATACTTTCTCTAAACTTCAACTGACCTTGAGCAACCAGCATGCCTAATTCCTTTAAGCCTTGCGGCCATAAATCCAGATGCTCGGAAATAATGAAGCCGCGTAAGCTCACGCGCATGCTGAGTAAAATCCGCGCATTGTGGATCGCCATGTCGCCACCGTCATACCCTGCAATCATGCCACACAGGGCAATGCGAGCAAACGGATTCACGCGTGATAAGCAGGCATCAAAACTAGCGCCACCGACATTTTCGAAAATCGCATCGATGCCGTTTGGCGTTGCAGACGCTAGCTGATCTTCCAAGTTTCCAGCCTTATAATCGACACAAGCGTCAAAACCTAATTCATCGACCACATACGCACATTTCTGAGCGCCACCCGCTATACCGACTGCACGGCAACCGCGCAATTTTGCAAGCTGTCCGACCACACTACCGACGGCACCACTCGCGGCAGAGACGACGATGGTCTCCCCCTCTTTTGCTTGCATGATTTGAGTCAAACCATACCATGCAGTCATACCTGGCATGCCCACCGCGCCGAGATAGGCGGATAAAGGGATATGAGTCGTATCGAGTTTGCGTAATAAGCTACCATCCGACACGCCCATTTCCGCCCAGCCCATCATGCCGATGACCTTGTCGCCGATCTGAAATTGTGGATTCTTGCTGGCAACGATTTCCCCCACAGTGCCGCCTATCATGGTTTCGTTTAAGGCTTGTGGCGCAGCGTAGTTTTTTACATCATCCATACGAACCCGCATGTAAGGGTCGAGGGAGAGAAAGTGATTACGGATTAGGACTTGGCCTTCTGATATTACAGGTACAGGCACAGTCTCTAAACGAAAGTTTTCGGGAGTCACTTCGCCAGTTGGACGGGTGGCTAAAACAATACGTTGAAAATGCTCATTCATATTTAATTTTCCTGTGATTTACTCCCTTCTTCCGCAAGCGGAAGAAGGGTTGGGGAGTTGAAGGATGCTTAGACGGTGGTTTAGGTAAAGCAAAATTATCAGCTCAGCTATTGTAGGACGGGTGCAACCCCATAAGCGCAAACCAAAGTCGATATTTGCCTAAAGTTCCGAAGGCGCTTGCTTTACTCCTTCAAAGGGAAGGCCGGGATGGTGATGGGTATAAGTCCAACAATTGACGACATTAATTACTCAAACCAAATCCATCCCCACCCTAACCCGCCCCTTGAAAGGGCGGGAACCTAATATCAATGCGGCTTACAGTTAATTTTAAATTTTGGTCAACGCCTATTGGATACAATCCGCGCTGACAAAAAGCTGTTCGCAAATGCACTAAGTTCTGGCGGCGCGGGATTATACTCGCCCAACAAAACCACGAAATGTATTCAAATTTAATCACTACCACCCATCTTCACTAAACCAGCTTTCGATTTAAGACTACGCAAATACTTATAAGTCCCCATCGCTTTCGCCACTAATTTGTCACCGCTCCAGATTTCACCATCGCAAAAACACATCGTTGTCGATTGATGAAAAGCGACGCTGCGAGCCTCAAGGCGACCACCCACGACACCGCCCGGCTGCAAGAACGAGGTTTTCATCTCGACAGTGACCACTCCTTTTTGGTCATCATGCAAAGAGCGTCCTGCCATTGCCATCACCACGTCAAGCATAGTCATTAAAACCCCGCCATGTGTGATTTGCCAGCTATTCATGTGATGGTGATGGAGGTCTAAATACAGGTTGGCTTTACCTTCTTTCATCTCGCCTGAAACTATGCCGAGATAGTCGAGGAAGGGATTTTCGATTTGCGAAATTACACTGGAATTTTGAGGCGAATCAGACATATTTTTTATCAGTAAAATAAATTATTCAACGCTGACAGGATTTATAAAACTTCAAACAAGCCAGCAGCACCCTGCCCGCCACCGATGCACATCGTTACAACTACATATTTCACACCACGGCGTTTGCCTTCTAGCAGCGCATGTCCCGTTAATCGTGCTCCTGAGACACCATAAGGATGACCAACGGCAATCGCACCACCATTCACATTCAAACGTTCCATCGGGATGCCTAGTTTGTCCGCACAATACAAAACCTGTACCGCAAACGCCTCATTGAGTTCCCATAATCCGATATCTTCTACACGTAAGCCTGCGCGCTGGAGCAATTTAGGAATCGCAAATACGGGACCGATTCCCATCTCATCAGGCTCACAACCAGCGACGGCAAAGCCACGAAACACGCCTAAAGGCTGCAAGCCTTTGCGTTCGGCAACTTGGGCGTTCATAACGATGGTCATCGCCGCGCCGTCTGAAAATTGACTGGCATTGCCTGCTGTGATCACACCATCGGGCAAAGCCGTTTTGATTTGAGATACCGCTTCCAATGTTGTCCCAGCCCGTATGCCTTCATCCGCAGAAATCGTTACCTCGCGCAAATGCTGTTCGCCCGTTTCCTTATCGGTCACGCGCATTGTCGTCGTCACAGGAATGACTTCTGCATCGAATAAATCGGCTGCTAAGGCTGCACTAGCGCGTTGTTGACTGCGAACACCATATTCATCCTGACGTTCGCGTGAGATCTGATATCGCTTAGCAACGATCTCTGCGGTTTCCAGCATAGGCATATAGACTTGCGGCTTATGTTGCTGTAACCATGGATCACTCAGCATGTGCTTATTCATTTCATTTTGCACACAAGAAATAGACTCGACGCCTCCGGCAGCAACGATATCCAATTCGCCAGACATCACGCGTTGCGCTGCCAAAGCTATGGCTTGCAATCCTGACGAGCAATAGCGATTGATCGTGATTCCAGGCACAGTTACCGGACAACCAGCACGTAAGGCAATTTGGCGAGCGATATTGCGGCCATTTGCACCTTCGGGAAATGCACAACCAACCATCACATCGTCGATTTCAGCAGGATCTAGCTGAGCTCTATTCATCACCGCTGCGAGTGTTGGCCCTGCCATACTCGCGCCGTGCGTCATATTGAACGCACCTTTCCATGACTTTGCTAATCCAGTACGCGCCGTGGCGACGATCACTGCGTCTGTCATATTGTCTCCGTATTTTTTGAATTGATTAGTATTCTGCAGTGAGGATCACTTGCGTGCCTTTGATGTTTAGATGTGCTGTTGAACCTTGCATCAAACTCGCTTTATCGTCGCAGTGACCAAATGGCAGACCAGTAATAGTCGGTGTTGCGATGATCGTGCGCAAAAATTTCAACATGGCGGCAAAGTCATAGCCATTGTCTTGCGGGGCTAAGCGGTAAGCGGAAAAGTTCCCGAACACGATCGCCTTTTGTTTTGCCAACACACCGGCCATGTGAAGTTGTAGCAGCATGCGTTCAACACGATAAGGATGCTCTGCGATATCTTCGACAAACAATATGCCACCTTCAATATCTGGAAAGTACTCAGTCCCCAGCAAATGGCAAATCATTGCTAAATTTCCGCCCCACAATGTGCCTTCAAGATTTAAGTCGGCACTTTGATCAGTCACAAATTCCAAGTTCGTTTTACGTTCGCGCAGAGCTTGTAAAAGTTGACCTTGAGTAAATGGACGCAATTCATCGCGAGTGAAATCGTTACACAGCATAGGACCGCAGAGACTGGCTGTACCTGTCTTAGTCAACATCGCCAACTGCAAAGCATTGAAGTCGCTATAACCGACCAGCCATTTGCCACTTTTCGCAATCTTCTTCAAATCAATGGCAGGCAAGATGCGAGACAAGCCATACCCGCCCCGCAACCCCATCACGATATCGACTTCTGGGTTATCTATCGCAGCATGCAATTGTGTCAAACGTTCTTGATCCGTCGCACCAAATCGCTCGAAACGATCCGCATGTTGGTAGTAATTGATTACCTTAAACCCAGCATTGCTGAGTACCTGCAAGCCTGCTTCAAGATTAGCATCATCTAGAGCCGCACCGCTGGGCGCGACGATGGCGATGCAAGGATATTCTGGTAGTGTTTTCGGAAAAGAAATAGGCATCGCTAATGACTCATATTCAGGAATCAGCGATCGATATTGGCTATCACTCGCCAGGGTTGTCTGATTGGATACGGGATTCTACCGCGGCACGACGGCGCTCAGCAAAGAAATCCTTAAGTAGCTGCACACATTCATCCGCCAATACACCGGAAATCACCTCAGCGTGATGATTCAGTTTTTCCTCTTTGAATAGATCGACGATAGAGCCACATGCGCCTGTCTTGAAGTCATGCGCACCAAAAACTATTCGTGAAAAGCGTGCATGCATCAGCGCGCCTGAACACATCACGCAAGGTTCGAGAGTGACATAGAGTTCACAACCAGGAAGACGATAATTACCAAGTACCTCAGCAGCAGCGCGCATGGCGACAACCTCAGCATGTGCCGTTGGATCATGCTTACCTATCGGTTGATTAAAGCCACGGGCGATGATTTCACCATCTTTGACGACAACTGCACCAACCGGCACTTCACCAGCTTGCCACGCAAGTTTGGCTTGTGCGATAGCATCGCGCATGAAAGTTTCGTCTTGCATCATTGAATTGAATTCTGCCATCTGTAAATAAATGCAAATAGCTTGGTAGCTTATTGACTCTTTTCCGACAAAAAATGCCCTAATAAATAGCCAGCTGTCGTACATAACGACACAACTAGACGAACATCAGACCAATTTGAAATATCCAGGAAGTGTGAAATCAGCACACCAAGCATAAACCCTGCGATACAAAAAGAATTATTACTTGGTATTTCTGACTCATATTACAGATTGCAACTTAGGCAAATTGTGAATGTACGATCAACCGTCAATCTCCGCCCAGCAATTAGGCGTTTCGTACAAAGTGATTTTGGTCAAAGACAAATGACGACCATAACGATCGTGATACACATCTTTCAGCATATCGAACGCAATCTTTGCCAGATTTTCTACCGTCGGCACGCGATCGATCACCACTGTTTTATGTCCGGGCATGCTTTCTAAAAATTGACGTACAACAGTGTCTTTTTCATAGACGATAAACGCGTGATCCCATAGGTCAACCAAGTGTTTATTAGCGAGTGCTTTGATATCACCAAAATCCATGATCATGCCGTTATCGGATTCACCGTCTTTTTCGACGACATCACCAGTCAAGGTAATCAGCAAGGTATAGCGATGCCCATGCAAATTGCGGCATTGGCTATTGTGATCGGGAATCCGATGTCCGGTATCGAATTCAACTTTTCTGGTAATGGTTAACATGTATTGCCTGTGAACATAAGGTCGAAATTGATATCAGTTGACATCAGATAGACGACTAAAATAAAAAATCAGCTTTAAGGAATCTGCAGCAATTTATGCGTCTGCAAACTCAACTTCCATTTCGGGTTGGCTTTGCAATAATCGATTGCTTTGTGCAGATTGTCCTGCAACAAAGGGCCATCCATCGCTTGTAAATAATGATGCGTAAAATCGAGAGCTTCGTAAGACTTGAGGTCTTGCCCCAACTGCGGAATCACGACCTTCAACTCATGCCCTTTGCGTACCAAAAGTTGCGAACCCATTTTCGGACTCACACAAATCCAGTCAACGCCATTCGGTACTTCTATCGTGCCATTAGTTTCAATTGCAATTTCAAAACCGACATCGTGCATCGCATCGATTAAAGCCTCGTCCAATTGCAATAAAGGCTCACCACCTGTGAACACCACAAACTTAGTCGCTTCATGTGTATCGGGCCACAAAGCATTGATGCGCGCAGCAACGGCCTGAGGCGTCTTAAACTTGCCGCCGCCTTCGCCATCCGTACCAACAAAATCAGTATCGCAAAACTGGCAAACCGCCGAGCTACGATCTTCCTCACGCCCAGTCCACAAATTGCAACCAGCAAAACGGCAAAACACAGCAGGCCGCCCAGCATGAGTGCCCTCGCCCTGCAAAGTATAGAAAATTTCTTTAATGCTGTAGCTCAAGTGATACTTTCGATCTTGGGTTTTAAGATTTTTAAGGCGAAGAACCGATACGTTTAGAAACTCGTAAGTTGGGATGGAGCGCTAGGCGCCAAGCACAGCAATATGTCAATATTGCGCGCATTGGCAACAACGTGATACGCCCAAATTACGGGTTTATACATGTAGCGAAATCATTCCCATTCTATTGTCGCCGGCGGCTTTCCAGAAATATCGTACACAACACGATTAATCCCACGCACCTCATTAATAATGCGATTTGAGACCTTACCCAATAATTCATGTGGTAAATGTGCCCAATGTGCGGTCATGAAATCTTGCGTTTGTACCGCACGCAAGGCGACAACATATTCATAAGTACGGCCATCACCCATGACGCCAACAGATTTCACTGGTAAGAATACTGCAAACGCCTGACTCGTCGCGTCATACCAAGTTTGTGGTTTTTCAGCATTTGGATCGACATAGGTGTTGCGCAACTCTTCGATAAATATCGCATCAGCACGACGCAATAAATCAGCAAAGTCTTTTTTGACTTCACCCAAGATACGCACGCCGAGACCTGGACCTGGGAATGGATGACGATACACCATGCTGTGCGGCAAACCTAAAGCAACACCCAGCTTGCGTACTTCATCTTTAAACAATTCGCGCAATGGTTCTAATAACTTTAGATTCAAGGTGTCTGGCAAACCACCGACGTTGTGATGACTCTTAATCGTATGTGAACCTTTTTTGCCTTTACCCGCACTTTCGATCACGTCCGGGTAAATTGTGCCTTGTGCCAGCCATTTTGCGTTCTTGAGTTTGCCAGATTCGACTTGGAAAACTTCGACAAATTCGCGGCCGATAATTTTACGTTTCGCTTCCGGATCGGAGACGCCAGCCAAATGTCCCATGAATTGCGCAGTGGCATCGACATGAATCACTTTGACGCCCAGATTCTCAGCGAACATCTCCATGACCATCTTGCCTTCATCAAGGCGTAACAGGCCATGATCAACAAACACGCACGTCAACTTATCGCCAATGGCACGATGAATCAATGCCGCCGCAACGCTGCTATCAACACCACCAGACAATCCGAGTATCACTTCATCGTCGCCAACTTGCTCACGAATGGAAGCTACCGCTTCGGAAATATAATCTGGCATATTCCAGTCAGATTGACAGCCGCAAATATCATGGACGAAACGACCAATAATCGCTTCGCCTTGTATCGTGTGCGTCACTTCAGGATGGAATTGCACAGCGTAGAAATGGCGGTCTTCATCCGCCATCGCCGCGATCGGGCAATTATCGGTTGAAGCCATCAATTTAAAACCTGCTGGCATTTCATTGACTTTATCACCGTGGCTCATCCATACCTTGAGCATACCGTGACCTTCAGGTGTTACGAAGTCATTGATACCTTCTAATAACTTGGTATGACTCCGAGCGCGCACTTCAGCGTAACCAAATTCACGTACTTTACCGTTTTCGACTTTACCACCGAGTTGTTCCGCCATCGTTTGCATACCGTAGCAAATACCCAAAACTGGCACGCCTGCGTCATACACCGCGAGTGGTGCACGCGGTGTATCACCTTCAGTCACACTACTTGGGCCACCCGACAAAATAATCCCAGCCGCACCATAATTGCGAATAAATTCATCACTAACATCGTAGGGAAATACTTCAGAAAATACGCCAGCATCACGGACGCGACGAGCGATCAATTGGGTGACTTGGGAACCAAAATCGAGGATAAGAATTTTTGAGTGCATGGCGCTATAAAAAGATCAAAGAGTAATCTCGATTTGTTCAGGACCAGCCTGAACAATGGGGTTATGTTCTAATCGCCGTGCGGCAAGTAGGGCTTTTTCCGCGTAATTAATGAAAATTTCTGATGAAACATTTGGGAATACGCTAGTGGACGCCATTCCTGTACTGATGTTTATTTCCATTGTCTCAGACTCAAGCACTTCCGGATGCGTAATGACGGAGAGTCGTATGCGCTCGGCTACTGCCAGAGCAACCAAATTCGACGCACCTGGCAAAACGATCAGAAAAGCGTCACTTTCAAACCGTCCCAGTGCATCAAATGGTCGGATACAAGAACGGATTCGACTGGCAACTTTCAACAAGAAACCATCTCCGACACCACTGCCCAAGCGCTCACGTATACTTTGATATTGATTAACACCAATATAAAGCAAAGACACGGGTTTCTCCGCTTTTTGACAACGATCGAGTTCAATTCCCAAAGAGCGCGAGATGGCAGACCGGTTCCACATACCTAATACTGGATCCATTAAAGCATCGCGCTTTAAATTGCGCATTTGCTTTATCAGCTCAAGTTGCTGCAACTTTAATGCACCAATCACCAACTCTCGCTCGACCATCGCCGCCAAATCAGCGAACAATAAACGAGACTCATCGTCAAATGCATGTTCAACATAGTCAATTAGATAGATACAACCAATCACACTATCATTGGTATCAAAGATGGGATGTTGCGCGCAAAAAACAATATGTGGCTCACCCTCTACCAATGGATGTTTTGCAAAATCCTCTTCAAAATTCAGATTGTTGTAAACTCGAATTTCTTCGGTGAAGCTTAGCATTTCACAGAAACTAGCTTCCATGCTTACCATCGAAAACTCACTTCGATCAAAGCGTTCTAGCAATTTACCAAAACTGACGATGCAGTTGGCAACACCAAACAAACGTACACCCAAACGCTCAAACCTAGCAACTTTCGCTTCGTATTTATCAGGATCGACACGGGGATTTCCCGTGCCATCCAAAAACAGATCCATACGACTGGCGGATTCTAAAGGGGTCACCATTTACCAGCTCCGTAGTTGATACACTTCAGAATGAGTTAGTAATACACTGTTAATCAGCGCGATAGTTGGGAGCTTCTTTCGTAATCTGAACATCATGAACATGTGATTCGCGCATACCAGCCGAGGTAATTTCCACAAACTCTGCATTATCGTGCAAATCTTGTATTGAAGCACAACCGCAATACCCCATAGAAGAACGAACCCCGCCCACCATTTGATACAAGATTGCAAGCACACTGCCTTTATATGGCACGCGTCCTTCAATACCTTCAGGGACTAGCTTATCTGCATTATTTGCTGCATCTTGGAAATAGCGATCAGCCGAACCATCCGCCATCGCACCTAAGCTACCCATACCACGATAAGATTTGTAGCTACGGCCTTGGAATAAAATAACTTCGCCAGGCGCTTCTTCAGTACCGGCAAACATACTACCCATCATCACCGTAGAAGCACCCGCAGCCAATGCTTTCGACACATCACCAGAAAAACGGATGCCGCCATCAGCAATACAAGGCACGCCTGTACCGCGTAAGGCAGCAGCAACATTCGCGATTGCCGTAATTTGCGGTACACCAACGCCTGCCACAATTCGAGTCGTACAGATAGACCCAGGGCCGATACCAACCTTGACCGCATCTGCACCATGCTCAACTAGCGCTAAAGCCGCTGCCGCAGTGGCGATATTACCGCCAATGACTTCGATATGAGGATAATTTGTTTTTACCCAACGCACGCGATCAAGCACGCCCTTGGAATGTCCGTGTGCAGTATCAACCACAATCACATCAACACCGGCCTTCGCCAACAAATCAATACGTTCATCATTATCAGCACCGACGCCAACTGCAGCACCAACGAGCAATTTACCTTGTGCATCTTTTGATGCTAGCGGATGCTCTGTCGATTTTTGAATATCTTTTACAGTGATCAAACCGCGCAACTCAAACGCATCATCAACAACCAATACACGCTCTAAGCGATGCTTGTTCATTAAGCGTTTTGCCTCACTCAAATCGGCGCCTTCTTTAACGAAGACCAACTTGTCACGCGGCGTCATTTTTGCACGCACTTCAGCGTCGAGCTCTTGCTCAAAACGCAAGTCACGGTTAGTGATAATACCAACAACCGTTTTACCCTCAACAACAGGAAAACCGCTAATGCCATGTTGCAGACTTAGTGCAATAACATCACGAATCGTCGTAGACGGCGCAATCGTTATCGGGTCACGCAGCACACCAGACTCAAAACGCTTTACCTTAGCAACTTCGCGCGCTTGTTCTTTAGGGGTTAAATTTTTATGGATAATACCAATCCCACCCTCTTGAGCCATGGCTATAGCCAGGCGACCTTCTGTCACAGTATCCATAGCAGCGGACACCAAAGGTATATTGAGTTTGATATTACGTGTCAAATTCGTCGCAAGAGAGGTATCTTTTGGGAGAATATTTGAGTAAGCTGGGACGAGCAACACATCATCGAAAGTGAGTGCTTTTTGAAGAAGACGCATAGTGTTTCCTATAGGCGCAAAAGCAAATTATACAGAAAACTTGCCGATCCGTCTCGTTCCGTGTAAAACTCACTGTAAATTCTTCTAAATAGTATCTTTACCGAATTAGAAATCGAGTCAATCATGCAAAAAAAAGCTTTTTTCTCAACAATTGGTATCAGTTTGGCTCTGGTTTGCGCCAACGCGGCATTCGCTCAATACATCTGGCTGAATGATAAAGGCGTCAAACAGTATTCAGACCAGCCACCGCCAAAGTCAGTACCCAAAGATAAGATTGTGAAATCACCGTTCGGTTTAGCGCGCAGCACCGAAAGTACTAACTCGGAGCCAAAAAGCAACGATGGAAACAAAAGTGAAATAGAAAAAATTGAAAAACCTGTCACGCTTGCGAAAAAGAATGAAGATTTCAATAAACGCAAAATAGCGAAAGAAGAAGCCGACAAGAAAGCTGAAACCGAACAGCACAATACCGAAGCCAAAGCAAAAAACTGTGAACGCGCAAAGTCCTACAAGCAATCACTAGATGAAGGCGTATTGATCATGACGCGCAACAAAAATGGTGAAAGAATTCCATTGGACGAGACACAAAGGGCAAAAGAAGCTGCAGAGGCAAAAAAAATCTTAAGCGAATGCTAGGCTAGAACCACGTGGTCTTGAGTATTGCCAAGCTCGGCACTATCAACTAACGCGAGCTTACATCTTGCCCGACTTATGTTCGCGTTTAGCACGACGACGACGCGCATCCATAGGCTCTGCAATTAAACTGCGGCAAATTTCCAAACGATCACCGGGAGACAAGATAAAGTCTCCCGTTTTTTTCTTACCAAAAACTGCGACAGCAGCATTGTTTTCCAACATGGATTGCAGTAGATGGGATAACTCAGGTTCCAAATTCAACAAAACCTGATTAATAGTGTGGCCAACCGACACCGACACATTGAGCAATACAGGTTCACAGCCAGGAATCGAATAGCATAGCTGAATCATCATCAAATTCTGCGGTGTTGCAATTGAATTACTTTGCATAGACTATGTCCGCACGGGCACAGAAGGCATCAACAAAATTATTTGTGATTTTGCCGAAGACGGGGCCAATCAAATGCTCCAGCAATTTACTGGAAAATTCATAACGCAAATCAAATTCGATTTTGCAGGCATCGCTACGCAAAGCGGTAAAAGTCCAATGCCCATGCAATTGCTTAAATGGGCCATCAACCAAATGCATTTCCATTGCATGCGGAGGAGAATTCACATTTTGCGTCGTAAAACTTTGCTTGATGCCGTGATAATTGATGGATAATGTGGCCTTAAGTTGCTGGTCTGACCGCTCCAAAACATTGACGCCACCACACCAAGGCAAAAACAATGGATAATCTTCAACTTTTTCAACCAGGGCGAACATTTGTTCGGCACTATAGGAAACTAAAACGTTTTTTTGGACGACTGCCATTATCTCAAGTCATTTGGTATGATCACAAACCGAATTTTAACCGAAACACCTCACTTCTCGGTGAATAAGCGTAAATTAGCGCTGCCCTCACCTTGCAAGCTATAAAAGCACAAAAAAATTAGTATGAGTATTGCAGATAATAAAAAAGCATTTCACGATTATTTCGTAGAAGAACAGTTTGAGGCAGGCATCGTGCTGCAGGGCTGGGAAGTCAAGGCGATCCGCGCTGGACGTGTGCAACTGAAAGAAGCTTATGTCATCGTCAAAAGCGGCGAGATTTTCTTATTTGGTGCACATATTGGTGCATTGCCAACCGCATCGACACACATCCACCCAGATTCGGTAAGAACCCGCAAACTGTTATTGCATGCGGAAGAGATTAAAAAATTAATTGGCAAAGTTGAGCGTTCTGGCTACACCATGGTGCCATTGAATATGCATTATTTGAATGGCAGGGTGAAGTGCCAAATTGGCTTAGCCAAAGGCAAAAAACAACACGACAAACGCGACTCAGAAAAAGAAAAAGATTGGCAGCGTGAACAGCAAAAGATTATGAAGCAGCACCGTCGCTAATTTTTCTCTTGGCGTTTTTGATAAATATCTTCCCTTGCCTCGCGAATCTGCCGCCGCAAAGCCAAACGTTCTTCTGGCGTGAGGCGATTAAATTTCAGGATTGGGCGCTCGCCTAATTCCTGAGCCGGGCGAGATGTGGGCAAGCTAGCTTTGTTATTCGATTGTATTGGACTCTGCAATTTCCCATTTTGACGCACTTCTCTTTCAAAACGTTCCTGACGTTCAATTTGTCTGACTGCTCGAAACTCTTCAATTCGCTTCTGCCTCATTTCAAGCTTTTTACCCGTGTCAAAATTTCGTTGTTGTGCAACCGCTGTGCTGAAATCGGTCAAACCGAATATCAACATCAAAATCAACACGCATAACTTCAAACTATTTTTGTTCACAGAAAATTCCAAAATACCTATGGTGAAAATACGATCAATATGATTTAAACTAATCTATCAAAAAACTTTATTTTATATCGACAGCTAGCATGCCATCAACATTAACAAATTACATCAACAGTGTAGAGAATAAAATTTGCTGCGAACAGGTAAATTCTGTAATGTCTGTAACAGTTTGTAATGCCCAGAAAAATTCAATGCGGAAATATGTAATTTGGCGGTAAGATAAAGCCATTCTCCTCATAATAAATAAATGACATGACAGATGCCAAGGCAAAAATCTTAGTAGTTGACGATGACATTCGCTTACGTGACCTGCTGCGTCGTTACCTAACAGAACAAGGCTTTCAGGTCGTTGTGGCGGAAAATGCAACTTCGATGAATAAACTCTGGTTGAGAGAACGCTACGACTTGCTGGTCTTAGATTTAATGTTGCCGGGTGAAGATGGTCTGTCGATTTGCCGACGTTTGCGAGGCGGCGGTGACAAAACGCCGATTATTATGCTAACGGCAAAAGGGGAAGATGTTGATCGCATCATAGGCTTAGAAATGGGGGCAGATGACTATTTGCCTAAGCCGTTCAATCCGCGCGAATTGGTGGCACGCATTAACGCGGTACTAAGACGCAGAGGCCCTGATGATGTGCCAGGCGCACCATCGGAGCAAGGGCAGGTATTCCATTTTGGTGAATTTAGTTTAGATCTATCCAGTCGCAGTCTGAAACGCAACAACGAACAAATTAATCTAACTACGGGCGAGTTTTCAGTATTAAAAGTTTTTGCGCGCAATGCGCGACACCCCTTATCTAGGGAAAAATTAATGGAAATGGCGCGGGGTCGAGAGTATGAAGTGTTCGACCGCAGCTTGGATGTACAAATTTCACGCCTGCGAAAATTAATTGAGAAAGACCCAAGCAACCCCCAGTATATTCAAACGGTTTGGGGACTTGGTTACGTCTTTATCCCGGATGGACAATCTAAATAAGCTTCATTACGACTCGCGTCCATCGAATTATGCGCAAGCACCTTCAAGTTTTTGCTGATATACGCAGCAGTTTATTTTGGCGCACCTTTTTTCTGCTTGCGTTTTTAATCACGTCGAGTATGGCGGCTTGGTTCATCAGTTTTAAACTTGTTGAGCGGAAACCGCGTGCTCAACAACAAGCAGGACAGATCATTTCTTTGGTCACGATCACTCGTGCCGCGCTCACACACTCGGCCGAGGACAAGCGCCGTGAACTACTATTGGATCTCGCAAGAAACGAAGGAATTCGCATTTATCTGTTAGAAGAAAATGATAAGGTAGAAGCTCAAGTTGATACTGTTTTTTTTGCAGATTTGCTAATGTTGGTACAAAAAAAACTTGGCGCAACAACCCAATTTGCCCGGGAAGTAAATGGCGAAGAAGGATTCTGGTTAAGTTTTATCATTGAGGAAGATCAGTATTGGCTGCGTCTCGAACCAGAACGGTTGCAAAGTGAAACGGGTACTCAGATATTAGGTTGGGCTAGCATTACATTGATTTTGACGCTGATTGGTGCAGTTTTCATTTCTCGCAGATTGAACGCACCACTTTCCAATTTAAGCCACGCTGCCAGACAACTAGCCCATGGTCGCCGCCCCAAAGCCCTACCTGAAAATGGCCCAAGCGAAATCCGAGAAACAAACGCTAGCTTTAATCAGATGGTTGATGACTTGGCTCGTAGTGAATCTGATCGTGCGGTTATTCTTGCTGGGATTTCACATGATCTAAGAACGCCTCTGACAAGACTACAACTCGAATTAGAAATGGCGCCTTTAGATTCAATGACACGTGAAGCAATGCAATCCGATTTAACGCAAATGGACGGCATCATCCAACAATTTTTGGATTACGCAAAACCTTTACATGAATCCACATTCAACAACATTCATCTGAGTGCCATAGCAGAAAAGGTGATATTAGATTTACGGCGCGATATTAACGTAAAAATAAAATCACAAATTGACACTGGTATTTTCATTACAGGTATTGAAATTGAAATTCAGCGTTTGCTAAATAACTTGATTCAAAATGCTATTCACTATGCGCGCGATCCAAAAACTGGTCAAGTCCATCTAGAGTTCGAATGTCGCTACTTGGAACACCCGACAAAGCCTATGTCAACTCTACGTTTGCGTGACTTTGGACCTGGTGTACCAGTTGACGAGATTGATCGTTTACTACGTCCGTTCACAAGGGGAGAAATAGCGAGAAGCCAGGCAAATGGATCTGGCCTGGGCTTGGCAATTGTAGATCGCATCGTCAAAAGACACGGCGGCAAGATCCGACTCCAAAACCATAAAAATGGTGGGCTAGAAATCGATATCCGATTATCGGCTCAATCAACTTCAAGATAAAATATGACTAAGCGCATCAATTATGAAATTTCAATATTGTTGTGATGGATATAAATTCAGGAAGTAACTCATCCAAATGAAAAAACTGTCTGCTGAAAAGCAAACAGTCTTTTCTAATTTAGTTTTAAGCCTGCCTCTAAATCATCCCACCCAAACCCGTGCGTTTCTAAACATACGCATCCATGGAGAATCTTCACCAAAAGATTCAGGCGCCCAAGAATGTAGAACGCTGCGGAAAACACGCTCAGCGTGCGGCATCATCACGGTAAAACGACCATCATCATTCGTAACTGAAGTCAATCCACGTGGTGAACCATTTGGGTTATAAGGATAAGCTTCCGTTGCCTGACCATGATGATTGACAAAGCGCATTGCTGCTTGAACCGCGTTGATATCACCGGTAGTTGAGAAGTCAGCAAATCCCTCACCGTGCGCCACCGCGATTGGCGTTTGCGTACCCGCCATACCTTGGAAGAAAATCGATTTAGATTCCAAAATCTCCACCATAGAGAAACGACCTTCGAATTGCTCGGATTTGTTCTTAGTGAATTTAGGCCAAGCAGTCGCCCCTGGAATGATGGACTTCAAATTGCTCATCATCTGACAACCGTTACAAATTC
>CAUPKC010000074.1:0-19179 GCA_963511665.1 uncultured Undibacterium sp. | reverse complement strand
TTCGTTAGCAGCAGAGAAATGAGATTATGCAGCACTTCTTTATTTCCGTCAACCCCCTGTTTTAACTACCGTTTAAATTTTAGTTTCTTCAACTCAATTCAAACATCAGGAACTCAACGACCAGCTACTTGCATTTCTCTTTTTCACACCCGCATTTCTGCGGGAGGCGAACTATAGCAAGCCGCACTTCTTTTTGGCAAGTCTTATTTGGATAAACCGAATAAACCATATAAATCTTCCGGAACTACCTATCTATATAGTCTGGCTCTCAATCATAAAAAACGCCCCAACGGTGGGGCGCTTTTAAACACATATTCACTTATGCAGCTATTTTGCGGCGTCCACCGCATCTGCAGACTTAAGCAAAGATTGAACAGCACGCTCAAATAGTGGTTCAGTCTCCAAGAACTTGACTCGTCCATGAGCAATCATACGGCGGAACATTCTCACACTCACCATAGATGGCTGCTCTTGACCATCTAGCGTAAGAATTAGATTAGTCAGCGCAGGGTCAATCCAATTTAATTTACCTTGCCCTGGCTCTCCTCCAAGATTGATCTCAACGGCGACTCCCGTTTTCAATTGTTCCATCACCAAATCAATACTGTTATCCGCCGCTTTTTGCTCTTCTTCAGGGCTTTCTTTTGGCAACTCATGAACATAAACTTGATCCAGCAACTGTACCTGGATATCCAACTCCCTAATAGCATCGTCTAAGAATTTTTTTACGCCAGAGCTATCCGGATTTTTAAGCGCGGCGAAATTTTCCAGATCTGGATCAACAAAGAAATCATTGAAATGATGGTGTATCGCGGATAAGGATGCTTGCTTCTGAAATGTCGCGGAATGATTAAGCCGCATCGTTTTTGTATGCGCATCAACCAGCCAATTCATCACAGCTTCTTGCTGAGTTGAACTCAAATTAATACTGGACATCCCCTCTTTCAAGGTCGCCAAAATTATGGGTAACAAGGCAAGTAGCTGTGAACGCTCTTCTTCGTTTGACTTCGGAATAATACTCCACAAAAGATCTGGCACTAGTAAGCGGAAGCGATGCGCGCGTTTAATATCTTCTCGATCTGCTTGTTCTAATGCATACACCCAAATAGTTTCGAAAAAGGTTTGCAGATAGGGATCAATAGTCAATCCAAGCAATGCTTCATGTAGCTGCGCAGATGTATGTGCAAAACGCAATGTTCTGTTCCGCGCATTCTCCGCCCCCTCGATGGCGCTCTCGGTTTTCTTGTCACTCGCGCGTAGTTCTTTTGCAATGAAGGCATCAAACTCGTCAAGCATACGAGGGAAAATCTGTGGATTTTCACTCTCATCGTGCAACAAGGTTTCGACAATACGGCAAATTTCCTTCGTGATTTCAATGCCGCTAGGGTCAATCTGCTTCAAACCTAAAGAAATAGATCCGATGCGATTTACCAATAGTCTTGCGGGATGCCCTTTTTGCGTCAGCAGAGTACTATCTTTGAGTGCCAACTTTAGAACTAAAAACTGCAATCGACCTAACTGAGCCCGAATTTCTGCTGGAACTTGGGTGTCTCTGAGAATAAATTCAAACAGCATAGCGACGATATCAATCGTCATCTTCTCATCGATACTCGAAGCCTGTTCGTTTAAAGCGCCCCTCTGCTCTAAAATCAAATTGCGCAAACCACCACTACCATCGAACATTTCCTGCCCAGATGGGGTATGCGTCTTCTGAAAGCTTTGAATAGATTTACTCAAGGCACCAAACGAAGTCGAAGTAGTATTCTGCGTTTGCCCCGTCACGCTACCAGAACCAACTCCGCCTTGCTGCCCTTCAGCGCCAGCCGAGTTTCCAGATTGGTGCGCTCCAGATGAAGTTGTGCCAGCACTTGCTGAGTTAGCATTTGTGGCACCCGATGTACTTGCGTTCGCGCGCAACTGTTTGCCATCTTGTTGCGCCCCCATCTCCGAAGACATTGACATGCCAAGGTTGGCTTGTTGCGGGCCAAAAAAGTTCCGGATTGCCTGGCCTACAGCATCCCCGCCTCGCACCCAAGAAAAAATACCATTTGCCTCAGCGCTACCCGCATCCGCTGTATTAGCACTCTGTCCTATTGAGTCCTCGTATGCATCCTGCTGAGATGTGGCGTCATACGAACTCGCGTTAGCCGAAGATTCTTTTCGTCCGCCGACTAGATTAGCAGCACGCGACATAGCAGAACTGAAAAATTGCTCAATTTGACTAGTTCGTGGCTTTTGCTGGCGAGCGGCTTGCGAGGATTTTGCGCCGTTGCGCGATTGACTTTGACTTGCACCGTGCGACTCATGCCCGCCTGTTTCTTGTTCAGCCTCCTCTGCATCGACATCCGGCGGGCTCGTTGTATGCTCCCCTTGATTCGGTGCTGAAGTGGGTGATTTACGGATTTTCATTTGTAGCTGTGCCGCAATGCCTTTTTGCGCCAGATAATTATTAACCGCGGTGTAAATGGCGGGAACAAAAGATATGAAGTTATCGCAGAATCGCTCAATTAGAATATCTGTTAAATTTGGATTAACATCCAAACTCTCTATCGTGGATGAGATGCAACGAGAGAACAAATATGGGCGAAAAGGATTTTCTCGTTCATTAGTGACTTCTTGGTCGAACAGAATGGCGACCCGAATATTCAGGTCCCGTAACTGCTCCTCAGCTTCACGGCGGAATCGATTGGTCACTTCCTCCATCCGCAAGCCACCCTCAAATGCGGTGGGGTCGATTAAGGTCAACGATTCAGTGTTGAAATTAGCACTAGGACGGTAAGTACTATAGGTCGTTTTAAAACTACGTGCCAGCAAATGCTCCATGGTGTTGGTCATCTGCTGAATAATGCCATTACCCTGTTCTACCAAAACCGTGCGGGCATCCAGTAAACGACCTTGCTCCAGCGATGAATAGGTATCATCTGCTTTCACAAAACAATCTTCTATGCAGCGCGGCACAGTTCGTTGCATGCTTTCGATAAAGCTGCGCATAAACTCCGCGCGTGCACTAGTTAATAAAGCACTATGATCCATACATCCTCTATCTCAGCGAGCCGACCAATAACACCAATAGTCCGTCAATACGGATTAGTTAAACAGCTTTCTTCTTTCGCGTTGTGACTTTCTTTGCCACCGCCTCTGTGGCGGACTCTACTTTAGCTTTAGCTGCCGTTTTTGCCGCCGGCTTGGCCTTACGCTCTTCGAACTCAAAACTGGTTTTGCCGTCTTTGCCTCTCACCAGGAAAGCCTTGAATGGGCGACGAGTCCTCTGAGAGATAAATCCAGGCAATAAATCGGTCTTACCTTCGACCAATAATTTACGCATTTGTTCTGGCAAAATTTCTTGCTGCAAAATAATGCGCCCGCTTCTAAAATCACACGCCTTAGGTTTTGCCACAGACTTTTCACAAACATAGGCCAAACCAAGCTCATACACATTGCTTGCACACTTGGGGCAAGGTCCTAAAACTTCAGCCTGTGAGAAATCATGATCTTCCCCATCCTCGCCGTCATCTTGATTTTGCCCAAAATCAAATTCCAACTTGAGATTCTTGATGTCCTCATCGCGCACTATTCTCAAAATCGCCGCAAATGGCCGTCCCATCTTGGAGCGAAATCCTTGTAACGGTCCGATTTCGCGTTTACTTAAGAGCTCCTCGACTTCCGCAACTTCAAATTGACGGCTGCCTGGCGTCTTACTCATAGAAAATTCGCACTTAGTACAAGCAAAGCGACGATAATTCTCTTTGATCACGCCGCCACAATTGGGGCAGGGCGTATGCAAGGTCGCGTAATCACCAGGTATCGTATCGTTATTAAACTCTTTTGCGCGTTTAACAATTATTTGCGTCATCTGCGCGATTTCACGCATAAACTCTTCACGGGTAATCTTGCCACGCTCCATCTGCGCTAGTTTGTTTTCCCAACCACCGGTTAACTCAGGCGAAGTCAGCTCATCCACGCCGAGACCACGCAATAACGTCATCAGTTGAAACGCCTTAGCAGTAGGGATTAATTCACGGCCTTCACGCAACAAATATTTTTCGTACAATAAGCCTTCGATAATCGCAGCGCGCGTTGCAGGCGTCCCCAACCCTTTTCCGGACATCGCTTCGCGCAACTCTTCGTCATCAATCAGCTTGCCTGCGCCTTCCATAGCAGATAACAAAGTAGCTTCCGAATATCGTGCAGGTGGCTTGGTGACCAAACCATTGGCGACAATTTTTTCGGTTTTGACTTTTTCACCTTTTGCAACGGCGACCAAATTGCCTTTATTTTCAGGATCTGTCTCATCTTGGGCTTCTTTACCGTAAATCGCCAACCAACCAGAATTGGTCATGACTTTACCTTCAGTCTTAAACTGATGCCCAGACACTTCAGTAATACGCGTTGTCACTTGATACTCAGCTGCAGGAAAAAACACAGCCATAAAACGGCGCGTCACCAAGTCATACAGCTTTTGCTCAGGTTCAGACAAATTCTTAGGAATATGACCCGTCGGGATAATCGCAAAGTGATCACTGATCTTGGTGTTGTCAAAAATACGTTTATTCGGCTTAACCCAATTATTGTTCAAAATTTTCGCAGCGAATTGCTGGAAATTATTGATTTCACTAATTTTGCTTAAAGCCTCTTTGACCGATGGCAGATAATCTTCCGGCAGATGACGGGAGTCCGTACGCGGATAAGTTAACACCTTATGCTTTTCGTACAACGCCTGTGCCAGGCCCAAAGTATTTTTCGCAGAAAAACCAAACTTCGAGTTCGCTTCACGCTGCAAACTGGTCAAATCGAAGAGCGCTGGTGCCATTTGGGTCGCAGGCTTAGACTCTTCAGTAACATTGCCTTGCTTAGTACGGCAAGCTGCAACAATGGATTCCGCTGCAGCTTTACTCCACAGACGTTCAGCCTTCTTCTCTGGATCAGTTTCATCTTTTTTGAATTGATGATCTAACCAACGGCCTTCATAAATACCCGCAGCGCAAACAAACTCAGCCCTTACTTCCCAAAAATCTCTTGAGACAAAGTTTTTAATTTTTTCTTCGCGCTCTACGACAATGGACAACGTTGGTGTTTGTACGCGCCCCACCGTAGTCAAGTAGAAACCGCCTTCTTTAGAATTAAACGCGGTCATCGCACGCGTGCCATTGATACCGATTAACCAGTCAGCTTCAGAGCGGCAACGCGCAGCATCAGCAAGCGGTAACATTTCTTCATCGCTACGCAATTTTTTGAAACCATTACGAATCGCGTCGGCAGTCATTGATTGCAACCATAGACGCTTGATTGGTTGTTTGGCCTTCGCGTGTTGGGCGATTAAACGAAAAATTAACTCCCCTTCGCGGCCCGCGTCACATGCGTTAATTAAGGCTGAGACATCTTTACGCTTTATAAGTTTGTTCAACACCTTAAGGCGCGACTCTGTCTTGGCAATTGGATTCAAAGCGAAATGGGGAGGGATCATTGGTAAATGCGCAAACGTCCATTTCCCACGCTTTACGTCATATTCTTCAGGTACCGCGATTTCTAACAAATGACCGACTGCCGAAGACAAAACATACTCGTCAGATTCAAAATAATCATCGTGCTTGGTGAACCCGCCCAAGGTCTTTGCGATGTCATTCGCTACCGAGGGCTTCTCGGCGATGATGAGTGTTTTTGTCATAGTTGAGCTTCTAATTTTGGAATTTTGTTATGAAGTTTGATTGTGATGCTAGCCCCATACACAACACATGAATTGCATCGGCCTAAGTAATAATTTTCCCACCCAATCGGGAGTTAATTATCCAATCAATATTAATTTGCGGTCATGCAATCGTACGATTCACTTAATATGGTTTTTTTGAAAATGTTTTAATCCATGGCAAGAGAATCGCTATATATTAGCGGGGAATAATAAACGGAATGAATGACCAACTGCAATAGAAGCATGTTTTTTGACGCAAATAAAGGAAAAATCCTGTTAAAACCCGTCTCTTTATAAGGCTAGTGTAGTAAACGTGACGCCCTTTCGTCATTTGGCAATAGTAAATCGTCAAATTTCAAGGTTTCAGGTTCTTGACCTTGGCTCCAAAGAATCATCAACACGACAATTTTTAATTCATCTACATCTACGGGACTATCGTCAAGCGCCATCGCTCTTTCAATAACAAGCTCCCGTTGTTGTGCGTTAAGCAAATTTGCATTTTGCAAATATTGCATAAATCCTATTACATCAATCCCTAAAGTGCTAGTTTCTTGCTCGGTATAGATACGAAATCCCGCGTTCTGCTGAGCTCCACCATTCGCTTCCTCATTTATGACATCCCGATCAAGATACTTCGTGCTATCGACTAAGGAACTTAACCAATCAAGTGCGTCAACAATCGCATCTTCTTCAAAGCCGATAGCAGTCAATTTTCTTGCCAAAGAAACATTATCTGGGCAGTTTTCAGGTCGGCAGTAAGTTTCATAAAGATAAACAAAAATATCAAACATAAATACATCAACTCATTAATTCAAGAAGTACTGTCATAAGTTTTCCAAGCTAGATTTACATGGAACTATCTCGGTCAGACACGAGACTGGACTGGACTGGCCTTAAAGCAAGCTGGCCTGAATTAATTACTTCGGCACATGTAAGCGCTGAATCAAACCACCCGGCAATACCTCAATCGCACCGTTCAACTCCAGCTCAAGCAATTGCGCTGATAATTCATGGATACTCACCCTTGCATGTGTCGCCAAATTATCAATATGCACGGGATCATACCCGATTATAGATATGAGCTCATGTTCAGGTTCCGATTCGGGCGTAAATGAAACAGCTTGCAAAACAGGTTTAACATCGTCGGAGATTTGTATCTCATCTAAGATGTCTTGTGCCGTTTCTACCAGTTTTGCACCTTGCTTAATCAATTGATGGCAGCCCTTGGCCAAAGGTGAGTGAATCGATCCTGGTATAGCGAATACGTCACGCCCTTGTTCTGCTGCCATCCGAGCAGTAATTAGAGAGCCTGATTGCGCCGCGGCCTCAATGACCAACACGGCATGTGACAAGCCGGAAATAATACGATTGCGCCTTGGAAAATTACTAGCTATCGCTGGCGTTGCTAATGCATATTCGCTGACGATGCAGCCTTGCTCTGCTATTTGATGTGCCAACACACGATTCCGTGCTGGATAGACAATATCCGCACCAGTTCCTATCACCGCAATCGTCGATCCTTTTCCTCGTAAAGCGCCCTGATGCGCTGCAGCATCGATTCCAGCAGCGAGTCCAGAGCTTATGCTCAACCCAGCTTGGCTCAAATGTTCAGAAAATTTTTCGGCATTTTGTATGCCTTGCACTGTAGCGTTACGACTACCGACGACTGCAATGCCAGAATGAGACAACAAATCAAGCCGCCCCTTGACGTACAGCATCAACGGCGGATCCGGAATCGTCAGTAAATTCGGCGGGAAACGCACGTCTGCTAAAGTGAGTACATGGTTACCTGGCTGCTGTAACCAATGCTGAGTCAACTCTATTTGCACCTTTAGTGCATCATCCGGCGCTTGCAGAATTGAGCGTGCAATGCGTGCTGACACTTGGGACTGCAATGCTGAAAATTCAGCCTGAAACACTTGCGAGGGTAAACCAAAAGCAGCCAGCAATTTGCGCGCCGTTTCATTCCCGACGCCAGGAATCTGCAATAAATGCAGCCAATCTACCCAATCAAGGTCGTCACTATTCATTACGAAACATTACCGAATATGGCTAAGCACGCATTTTATTGATCTGTATTTGGTCTATTTCTCTGGCGTGCGAACAATGTCACCAACGTTTACAACGTCAGTTACTTGCATCACCAAACCATAAGAGATATTTTTAAACACACGGAAAATAAATAACTGACCGTACATTTCGTCCGGCAAACGAATCGGCTTTTTATCATTGGTTTTATCTGGAATTACCTTACCAAAACGACCAAGCTCCAATACGGTGCCGACGTCAATGCCAGTTGCCGAACCACGGTTAATACTCACGATATTATTTTGTCCGGCCACGCTGACGCCGCCATACACGGCGACTACGCGCGCTTTGACTTCACCTTCAGGACTATGAGGGACATAATTAATAATGGGTGTTGGAGGAATCGGCACTAAACGATCGCCTATGCCCATTTCTTCTTTGGAAGAAACCACGAAAAAAGTATCGACGCCATCCGCCGTTTTTGCATTGCGCTCTAATTTCACAGTGCCGATATACACCGCTTCATAACCAATGACTTCCTTGGTATCCGGATCTTTCAATGCCACTCCAGGACGAAATACCTGAAATGAGGTGCCGCTCTTCAAATCGCCGCGGACATAGACTTTGTCGCCCTTACCCAAATAAACGCGACCTTCTTGCGCTGCCACAATACGTGGTGCGGCAGCGAACTCATCTTTTTCGATAACCAGAGGTTGAGACAAATAGGGCTCAATCAAATTATTAGGAATAGCCGTAATTGCGTTATTCCCTTCTGCCCCCATGCTACGGGTTTGTGGCGTCAGCTTGGTAATACCAGTCGCAGCGCCATCTAAGGGATTCGCCAGACGCAAGCGACCATTTACGCGGTCGAAATAAACGATCTGTTTAGGATATATCCAATGAGGGTTACGAATTTCTTCTTTATTCATGCCCCAAACTTCGGGCCAGCACCATGGATTCTGTAAAAATTTTCCAGAGATTCCCCACAATGTGTCACCCTTCACTACCACGTGTTTATCTGGTGCATTAGGCAAGAACTGACACTTGCTACTTAATGCTGGAGGTGCTGTATTTACTGTTTCCTGTCCAAGCGCTGTCATTGAAAGCGTGAGAGGAAAAGTCAAAGCGAGGGCGATTGTGCTAAACTTTTTCATGAATTTTTCCGATGCAGGTAGCTGATTCTAGGGAATGGCACGCCTCTATCCTCTGCCGAAGTGATACTGTTTTATTTCGTCTGGACGATGTTGCACTTGCCAAACTTACCAAATTGAATCAAATTCTGCCCATAAATCCTTGAACTAGCAAGAGAAACCGCAATCTGGCGCCTCTCGTTTGTTGTGAAATGTCTTATGTCTATACTTAATATTCTTCGTTATCCCGATCCGCGCTTACATAAAATCGCTAAACCAATCACCGTTTTTGATGAGCGCCTGAAACAATTAGTCGCCGATATGGCGGAAACCATGTACGACGCTCCGGGCGTTGGCCTAGCCGCATCGCAAGTCGATGTGCATGAGCAATTAGTCGTTATCGACACCTCAGAGGACAACTCAGAGTTGCGCGTTTTTATTAATCCTGAAATCACGTGGGAAAGCGCTGAGCGTAAAGTCTACGATGAAGGCTGCCTCTCGGTCCCGGGCATCTATGACGACGTTGAGCGCCCCGCCGAAGTCAAAGTTCGAGCTTTAGATATCGACGGTAAAGTATTTGAATTGCATGCTGACGGCCTCTTGGCCGTTTGCATACAACATGAAATGGATCACCTGAAAGGTAAAGTTTTCGTCGAATACTTATCACCAATGAAGCGCAATCGCATCAAAACCAAGATGTTGAAAGAAGAACGCGAACACAAGCAAAAATCGAGTAATCGGCGATGAAAGTCATTTTTGCGGGCACACCCGAGTTTGCCGCCACCGCCTTAAAAGCGATCCTTGATGCTGGTTTTGAAGTGCCTTTGGTGCTCACGCAACCAGATCGCCCAGCTGGTCGCGGCATGCAATTGCACGCATCCGTGGTTAAACAACTTGCTTTAGCGCACAACATCCCTGTAGCTCAGCCAATCTCCCTTCGGCTGGACGGCAAGTATCCTGAAGTGGCGGCAGAGGCTCACGAATTGCTACACAATACGCCAAACGACATTATGGTGGTGGCAGCTTACGGATTAATTTTGCCTCTCACATGTTTGCAAATACCGCGCCTCGGATGTTTAAACATTCATGGCTCGTTGCTCCCTCGATGGCGTGGCGCAGCACCGATTCATCGAGCGATTGAAACCGGCGACGTCGAAACAGGCATCACCATCATGCAGATGGAAGAAGGTTTAGACACCGGGCCCATGCTATTAAAACGCAGCCTGGCTATCCTTGAACAAGACAGTACCGCCACCTTGCACGATAAACTCGCAGAGTTAGGTGGGCAAATGATCGTAGATGCCTTGCAACAACTTGGAGCTGGCCCACTGGTCCCCACCGTGCAGCCCGAATTAGGGGTAACCTACGCCGCCAAGATCAGCAAGGAAGAGGCAGCGATTGATTTTAATTTACCCGCAGAAGTGATCGCCCGCAAAATTCGCGCGTTCAATCCCTTCCCCGCCGCACATGGCAGTATCAACAGCACTGTCATCAAGTTCTGGCGTGCCGAAGTTGTTGATGACAAAACCGAGAAGGCGAGTGGCACTATCATCGAGGCATCCGGGCAGCAAGGGGTCTTAATTGCTTGTGATGGCGGTAAATCTCTTTTGCGCGTATTGGAGTTACAAAAACCTGGTGGCAAGCGCCTGCCTGCACAAGAATTTTTGCAAGGATTTCCATTGCAAGTCGGGCAAATCTTTCAAGAATAAGACTTATCAATAAGACTGATATTATATAAGCCGCTTGCTCAACGCCGAAACAATCCAGCTCAAATAAGCTGTGGTGCGATTCGCGCCCAGCTAATTTGTCACATTGCCATCACCAAGGCGCATTACAATAGCCACTATTAAACCCAGATTTTCTATTAGGCGCACCTGCAGTGCTTTTGGTGCGCTGACGGAGCATTTTTGGCCGTTTTTGCTGCTCTTCGTTGCTTTTGATTGTCCCTAGCTAGCTATTGACACCTCATTCCCAACAAAACTGGCTAAAAAAGTGCATCCGTCATCATCAGAAATCCTAATGAAAAATCTGCATAAAAAAATGCGCAAAAATAGGTGAATCGATGGAAAAAATAGCTGACAAGGAACAATTATCTTATGGCGCGGACCAGTCGGGATTAATTTGCGGCTACTTGTTTGATAATCAGCAAGCTGGGCAATTGCTACACACCACGCAGGTACTCGATTGGCTGCGCACGCAACCAATCTCAAAGAGCCAAGGTTTTCTATGGTTACATTTCAATTTAACTCACGCCGCAACTGAAAAATGGTTGCATGAGCACACCGCATCACCTGAAGAGTTTTACGAAAGCTTACATCAAGGTTCACGCTCGACCAGGATAGAACACGCCGATCAACATCTGATCGCCGTGGTCAATGATGTATTACATGATTTTAGTTTTGATCCATCTGACATTGCAACACTATGGCTCAACGTCAGTCGCAACGTGATGATCAGCGCTAGGCGTAAACCCCTAAAATCAGTAGATCACTTACGCAATGCCGTCAATGCGGGTGAAATTTTTCAGTCACCTATGGAGTTGCTGACTCACTTATTACGTGACCAAGCCGACGTGTTGACTGGCATCGTCCGTAATGCCATCACCAAAATTGATGATGCTGAAGATCATTTGCTAGCGGATCGAATGAATAAAAAACGCGGCAATTTAGGTGAACTGCGACGCTTGCTGGTTCGCCTGCAACGTTTATTAGCACCAGAGCCAGCTGCCCTATTTCGCCTCTTACAAAAACCGCCTGAATGGATGGCTGAAAACGACGTCCATGAATTACGCCAATCGACAGAGGAATTTTCGGTCGTATTAAGCGATATGGCATCATTACAAGAACGCATTAAATTGCTGCAGGAAGAAATTGCCGCGTATGTCAATGAACAGAACAACCGATCCCTCTTTGTCTTGACCATCGTTACCGTACTGGCTTTGCCTATTAATATCATTACAGGCTTGATGGGCATGAACGTCGGTGGCATCCCCTGGGCACAAAACGAGGCTGGCTTTTGGATTATCATCGCCATTATCGCCAGCATTACCGTCGTGGCAGCATGGTTGGCATTCAAACCTAGGGATAGAGATCGATGAACAGCTATATTGGGTTGAAACACTTACACATCACTTGCGTGGCGTTAAGTGGCAGTCTGTTTGTTTTGCGCTTTATCTGGCGCATGCGAGTCTCTTCTTTATTGCAAAAAAAATGGGTGAAAATCGCGCCCCATATCGTTGACACTTGCCTCCTACTCAGCGCCATAGCGCTTGCCCTTATCGCGGGCATTAATCCCATCGAACAAATCTGGCTGAGCGCGAAAATCATGGCGCTTGTGCTTTATATCGTATTAGGTACGTTCGCCATAAAACGAGCCGAAAGCAAAGCGGGACAAATCATTAGTTTTGTATTGGCTTGCTTGGTGTATGGCTACATCATACTCGTCGCGATCAGCAAACAAGCGCTGCCTTTTGTGCAGACTTGAATCCAGAATCAAGTCTCGATAAGAATCACATACGCAAAAATTCAAAAAAACATTTGCATCAGGAGACAATATGAAGAACTTCAGCAAACTCATCATCGCCGCCAGCCTTAGCAGCATTCCATGTGCCCATGCGCAATCAACCCAACAAAGCACTCACAATGCAGAAGATTTAACCGCCATCGCCCATCAATATCAGCAAGGCAAAACCACGGCAGTAGAACTACTTAAAACCTACCAAGCACGCACAGCCCAACTCAATCCACAACTCGCGGCAGTCACTGCGATGCGCAAAGAAGCAATACAAGACGCAGAAGCAGCTGATAAGCGAGCACGTCCGGTATCTAATGCGGGCTTAAGTTTGCAAGGTCTGCCTTTGATGGTCAAAGATAATATCGCCGTCAAAGGTATGGTGACGACGGCTGGCTCCTTAGCACTGGCAGAGAATATGGCGAGTAGCGATGCCACTATCGTACAAAAGTTACGCGCAGCAGGTGCCGTCATTGCGGGCAAAACTAATCTGAGCGAATGGGCGAATTTTCGCTCAACCAAATCAAGCAGTGGCTGGAGTAGTGTCGGCGGACAAACACGCAATCCTTACAATACAGCTAAAAGCCCTTGCGGCTCCAGCTCCGGCTCTGGTGCGGCGGTGGCGGCACGCATGATCCCCGCTGCCATCGGTACCGAAACCGATGGATCAGTAGTATGTCCCGCGGCGGTCAATGGTCTAGTGGGATTAAAACCGACATTAGGATTGGTCAGCCGCAGCGGTATCATTCCACTTAGTCACAGCCAAGACACTGCTGGCCCTATGACTTTAAGCGTCAGAGATGCCGCCCTAATTATGAATGCCATTGCTGGCTCCGACGCTGCAGATCCCGCCACCAAAGACGCCGATAAGTTGCGCGCCAAAGACTACACCGCGGGTTTGGATTCGAACGCTTTAAAAGGCAAACGTCTCGGCGTTGTGACTAAAATGCTGGCAGGCTATGATAAGCAAAGTTTGACCTTATTCAAACGAAGCTTGGATATTTTGAAAGCGCAAGGCGCTATCATTGTTGAGCACGTTGAGCTTGGCAACTTAGAACAGGCGGAGAAAGATGAATTTGCTGTCTTACTTTATGATTTTAAAGCCGACTTAAATCAGTATTTAGGCACAGCACCAGCGACCGTAAAATCTCGCTCATTGGCCGACATCATGCAATTTAATAAGGCGAACGCTAAACAAGTCATGCCACATTTCGCGCAGGAAATCATGGAGTTGGCGCAAGCCAAAGGTCCTTTGACTGATGCCGATTACATTCAGGCAAGTACACGCGCCAAAAAACTCACTGGTGTTGAAGGTATTGATGCAGCACTAAAAAAACATCAACTGAATGCATTAATCGCCCCCACCACGGGACCTGCCTGGGACATCAATTATAAGAAAGGCGATGTGATCGCAGGCAGCGCCAGCTCACCAGCTGCGATTGCGGGCTATCCGCATTTGACCGTCCCGATGGGATTGGTGAAGGGCTTGCCAGTTGGCCTCTCCTTCTTCGCAGGTGCGTGGAGTGATGCCAGCTTACTGAATATGGGTTATGCCTTTGAAGTAGCACGCCCAGCCTTGCCAGCGCCACAACTAAAAAAATAAGGCGTGCGTATTTTTTGTGACATGTTAATTCAGTTGCGTCGCTCGATTAAACGCCACCGCGCGGGGCAGCTGAATACACATCAATTCGCCGCCGGCTCAGACAAGACTTCCACCATCCACACCGTCGTGTCTGCAAACTGCTCAAACGGGAGTACTCGCCCAATAAGACGCGCCTGAAAACTTGAACCATCAGCACGCTTTAGGGGACAGACCACTTCAGTCGGCGCATCCGCACGCAAACGCATGCCAATTTGACTGCGCAGTTTTTTATACGCGTCTTCATTTTCGTGCATAGTCAAGACCGAGACCGTCAACATATCTTTAGCGTCACGATATGAAAAAATTTGCGCCAACATGGGGTTCGCCCGCATGATCTTATCGTTGTGAACCAGCATAATACCGACTGGCGTATGAGCAAATAAAATTTCTAATTCACTCGCCAATTTCTTATAACGATCTCGTCCTGAACGTAAAATATCTTCGAAGTGTCGGATTTCCATTTCATGTTTTTTATGTTCAGTGATATCGACGTGGGTGCCCAACATACGCACCGCGCGCCCATTCGCATCCCATTCAACCACACTACCTATCGATAACAGCCAACGCCAGTCACCATTCTTCGCACGCAAGCGGAACTCGGCTTGGAACGGAATTTTTCCCTGCGATTTAAAATGCTGTTGATAAGCGGACTTCAAATTGGCAGCATCGTCAGGATGCAAACTATCCATCCAAAAATACTGCCAGAATTTTTCAGTATGGTTACGATAGTCAGATGGCAAACCTAATACTTCAGCATATTCCCGGCTAAATTGCCCTTGTCCGCTGGGAATATGAATGTCGTAAGAGCCCAGTTTTATGCATTTCAAGGCCGCATGAATCCGCGCATCTGTGGCACTCGCGTGCTGTTCAAGAAATTTACGTTCACTAACATCAACCAAAAATCCATGCCATATCACACTCCCATCAGGCTGTTTGCTGGGGAATGCCTCACCTGATAAATATCGTTCGCCCTGCTTCAAGACGATACGATAATCGAGATGCCAAACCTGCAAAGTTTGCGCGGAATACTTCATCGCCTCGCGCAAGTATTCAAGATCATCAGGATGTACCTGCGCGAACATAGGCGCAGCATTATCCTGCACCTCGCTCGCAGCTACACCATGCACATTTGCAATCGCATCACTAGCGTAGGGGAGACAACAGCGACCGCCCGGGAAACGCTGAAATTGATAGAAGAAGATTTTCGGCAACTCTCGTGACAAATTTTCTAAAGCTTGATGCCCGCGTTGAGGATTCTCACCCACGTTATTTGAAACGGGCAATATCACAGGTAATGCCGCCAAAGTGCCCTGCATACGCAAGGCTTTATTTGTCTCACTCTTCGTCAGCACCACGCCACGAGCGCGCACCCATTTCCAACTACCATCGCTACACAGCATTCGGTACTCATCCTGAAATTGTGCGCTACGTCCATCAACACAGGCACGCATTGCTTGCATCGCAGACTTCACATCGTCAGAGTGAATCCGGCTGAACCATTCATCGATATGAGTGCCCCACTCGCCTGCCGGATAACCTAGCAAGTTTTGAATACTGGAGGAAAAGGACATTTGATTATCCAAAATCGTCCAGGTCCAGATAGGTTCACCGAATAACTGCAAAAGCTGGTTAGCATCCAGCGCTTGCACCTCTTTATCACTAGGTAACAAATGACCGAGTAATGCTGACTTACCAGAATCAGTATTTGCGAATGGATTCGAGGAAGCAGACATAGTTGGGCGAATAAAAGTGAATAGAAAGTAAATTGAAATGAAAATATGCAAACCTGAATTCAACAACATACTGAACTTGTTTTGACGCTTTGTCACCAGAGAGTTAACTCGGTTTTCTAATTTATTTTTTCCATCCGAAATGACGATGTAGATATTCAAGTCTCGACACAGATAAATTGAGGTTTAATTACTAAAATCCGATAAAATACTGAACAAATAATCAGTACATAGAACCAGCACTTAAGAATCACATGACGCCAATACAACGCAAAATCATTCACTGCGACTGCGATTGCTTTTATGCATCGGTAGAAATGCGCGATGATCCACGTCTGCGTGAGCTGCCACTTGCTATAGGCGGCAAAGCCGACCAACGCGGTGTTGTCGCGACCTGCAATTATGTCGCGCGCAAATTCGGGATACGTTCAGCCATGCCTACCTCGCAAGCATTACAACGCTGCCCCGATCTGATTGTCATGCCGCCGACTATGGAAAAATATCGGATCGCATCACGTCAGATCCTGGCGATTTATCGGGACTACACTGAGTTGGTCGAGCCACTCTCCTTAGACGAGGCATTTCTCGATGTCAGCGCTTCCCTCCAACATCAAGGCAGCGCCACTCGAATTGCCCAAGAGATACGCGCTCGTATTGCCAAAGAAGTTGGGATCACTGCCTCAGCCGGCGTGGCACCGAATAAATTTCTCGCAAAAGTAGCCAGTGATTGGAACAAACCTGACGGCATGTATGTGATCCTGCCTGAGCAAGTAGCAGAGTTTGTGGCTACCTTACCCGTGGCCCGACTTTTTGGCGTTGGCAAAGTTACCGCAGCCAAGCTAGAACAGCTTGGTATTCTCACTTGCCAAGATCTACTCATCTGGAGTCTGCCTGACTTAATGCAACAGTTCGGGAAATTAGGCAGTCGTTTATATTCTTTGTGCCGCGGTATAGACGAGCGACAAGTACAAGCTAGCTCGGTCAGAAAATCGGTTAGTGTGGAGGAAACTTATACCCACGATTTGCCCGACTTAAGCGCCTGCTTAGATGAATTGCCTATGCTGTTTGAGTCGTTATCAAAACAAGTAGAGCGCACCAAGACTCAGAATCAAATCCACAAATTAAATATCAAAATTCGCTTCAAAGATTTCAAACAAACCACTGTGGAATGCCGCGCAGATAGTTTGAACAAGGAGAAATTTGCCGAATTAATTACCAGTGGCTATCAAAGACGGCAATTGCCGGTAAGGCTGCTGGGCTTGGGAATAGGTATTGAGGAGAGAAAAATCATAGCGCAGCTAGACTTGTTTCCTTACAAGGAGGAAATTTAATAGTAATAGTACTATTTACAGTGGTGCGCCAGACACGATTCGAACGTGCGACCCCAGCCTTCGGAGGGCTGTACTCTATCCATCTGAGCTACTGGCGCATCAATACTCTTAAAATAAACTACTAAAAGAGGCGCGTATTCTACCGCAAATTGGCGCTGAGCTCTTTAGCAATTGTTCGCTATTTTGTGGATTTCTTGGGCGTTTGAACCGTTTCTGCTGTCTTAAAAGCCGATTTTTCATTCCAAAACACAAGCTTTAGCTCTATAATCTGATGTTTTACGCTTTGCCTGAAGTTTTGTGCGGCGAGCAAACCTGACATTATTTTTTGCATTGAGGAAACCATGAGCGACGCCCACGACGAACACGAATCAGCAATTAAAACGCCTAAGCAACTTATCGTTGCCGTTCTTGCTGGATTTATTGTCCCTGTTATCATTATTGTGTTGTTGGTGAAATATGTTTCCAGCAACACGACGACTGGTGCCGGTTCCAATAGTCAATCACCAGAAGCAATTGCCGCGCGTATCAGTCCTGTTGCCAACGAAGGCTTCACTTTAATTGATGCGAGTGCACCTAAAGTTCTACAAACGGGTGAAGCAGTCTACAAAGCGGCTTGTGTTGCCTGCCACGGTACGGGCGCAGCAGGTGCACCAAAATTTGGCGATGCGGGTGCTTGGGGTCCTAGGATTGCACAAGGCTATGACACTGTTTTAAAACATGCAGTTGAAGGTTTGCGCGGTATGCCCGCGAAAGGCGGCAATGCTGATCTGGACAACGTGGAAGTTGCACGTGCGGTAGTTCATTTAGTAAATGCCAGCGGCGGTAAATTTAAAGAACCAGAAGTCAAAGCGGCAGCATCTGCTTCAGCGGAAACGTCTGCAAAATAAGCTAGGCTAGTCTGTTCTGCTATACAAAAAAAGCCAGTCAATTGACTGGCTTTTTTATTGTCTGAAACCGCTCCGCTGATGCGACGTAAACTGATCGAGAAACAATGTGTTTTTAGTGTTGATTCATCTTTATCTAGGCATCTGCTTAATGAAGATAATGCCTAGAATAGACGTTACAGCGAGGCAGCGAGTTCAGCCCCCTCTTTAATCGCACGTTTTGCATCAAGCTCGGATGCCAAAGCGGCGCCGCCTATCTTATGAAAACGTGGACCCGATTCGCTTGGCTGTGCTGGCATTAACTCAGTCAAGGATTCTTGCCCGGCACACAGGATCACATGATCGACATCTAATATTTGCGTTTTGCCGCCTATGCTTACATGCAAACCCTGATCATCGATTTTTTGATAATCAACCCCCGCCAACATCTGTACTTTATTGCGCTGCAAAGTCGCTCTGTGTACCCAGCCCGAAGTTTTACCCAACCCAGCACCGACCTTGCTTGCCTTGCGTTGTAATAGGTAGATCGCACGCACAGGATGGGCTTCTTCTGGCTTCACCAGACCACCATTTTGCTTCGCTTGCAGATCAATGCCCCATTCGCCTAACCAAGTGGATAATGGAATAGGCAAAGGAATCGTCGTGTCATGCAAAAGATATTCAGCGACATCAAAACCGATACCACCGGCACCAACAATCGCAACTTTTTTACCAACGGGCTTTTTGTGTAAGAGCACGTCCAGATAGGACATGACTTTAGGATGATTCACGCCTTCAATTGCCGGTGTACGCGGCTTGATGCCTGTGGCGACAATAATGTGATCAAATCCTTGCGCGACTAATTCTTCACGCGTGACACGTTTGCCCAAATGCACTTTGACACCAGTGACTTCAAGACGTTTACTGAAATAGCGCAGCGTTTCCTTGAATTCTTCTTTACCGGGAATCTGCATCGCAATTTTAAATTGGCCACCAACACTATCTGAGCTATCAAACAAACTGACATCGTGACCACATGCCGCAGCCACTGTCGCAGCAGACAAGCCCGCCGGTCCTGCACCAACCACCGCCACACGTTTAACCACCGTTTTTTTCAAATACATTAATTCGGTTTCGTGCGCTGCACGCGGATTGACTAAACAACTGGCACGTTGATTGGAAAAGGTATGATCAAGACATGCCTGATTACAAGCGATGCTGGTATTAATTTCATCGACTCTGCCTTCTGCTGCCTTGTT
>CAUPKC010000073.1:0-19432 GCA_963511665.1 uncultured Undibacterium sp. | reverse complement strand
GTATATATATAACAACACCGCGCCGCCGTGGCTCCTCGTGCCAAGATAAAAACTTGTTTTTGTTTTTACCGGCGATATCTGCGCCTCTGCGGCCAGCTCTCTTTTGTCTTTTGTTTGATTCTCATTGGCTTTTTGCGATTGCGCTGAGTTTCTGTCCTCGTCTCTGGCACAAGAATCAGAAGCGGTCTATCATCTTGGTATTGCCGTCACTATGTTATTCATGCAAGTCTCTACAACTTCATGTCAAAAAATAAGGAAGTACTATGTCTAGTTCTGTCGTTCGCGCCGTTTGTCCTCATGATTGCCCAGATACTTGTGCCTTATTGGTGACAGTAGAAGATGGGGTGGCGACGGAGGTCAAAGGCGACCCTGATCATCCCACGACGGGCGGCGTACTGTGCACCAAAGTAGCACGTTATACCGAACGTACTTACCATCCTGATCGCTTGTTATATCCTCAAAAGCGGGTAGCAAATAAAGGTGAAGGCGAGTTTGTCAGAATTTCTTGGGAAGAAGCAATCACGACTATTGCTGCACGTTTGAAAGAAATCGCGGCACGGAATCCATTGGCGATAATGCCCTACAGTTATGCGGGAACGATGGGGTTGGTGCAGGGTGAAAGCATGTCAGCGCGAGTTTTAAACAAACTGGGCGCTTCTTTTCTTGATCGCACGATTTGCGCATCAGCGGGTGGTACGGGTTACAAATACACCTTAGGTGATCGCATCGGAACGGATGTCGAACAAACACAGAATGCGCGTTTAATTATTATCTGGGGTGGTAATCCTATCGCCTCGAATTTGCATTTTTGGGCACGTGTGCAAGAAGCAAAACGTAACGGCGCAAAAATTATCGCGATTGATCCTTACCGTTCTTTAAGCGCAGAAAAATGTCATCAACATATAGCTGTGCATCCTGGCACCGATTCAGCATTGGCATTGGGCATGATGCATGTGTTGATCAAAGAAGACTTAATCGATCACGACTATATCGCTCAATATACTTTGGGATTTGAACAATTAAAACAGCGTGCGGCTGAATGGACGCCTGAAAAAGTCGCTGCCATCTGTGGCATCACCGCAGCCGAAGTCGAGGGCTTGGCGCGCGATTATGGTGAAGGTGCTCGTCGCGGTGAACCGAGCTTAATACGTATGAATTATGGTGTGCAGCGTGTGCATGGCGGCGGTATGGCGGTGCGTAATATTTGCTGCTTACCCGCATTGGTGGGCGCTTGGCGTCACGCGGCAGGCGGTGCTTTGTTATCGTCTTCCGGTGGCTTCGTTAAGAATTCTGATGCTTTAGAGCGGCCTGATTTGTTTCCGGCAGAGCAGGCGAGTCGCACGATCAATATGAGTGATATTGGAAATAGTCTTTTGCACCCAGGCTCTGCTGAGTTCGGCCCTAAGATAGAAGCCGTGTTGGTGTACAACTCAAATCCGGTCGCAATTGCGCCTGATTCTTCGGTGGTGGCACAAGGATTTGCGCGTGAAGATTTATTCACCGTGGTTTTGGAGCACTTTCAAACCGATACCGCGGACTATGCCGATATCTTATTACCTGCGACCACGCAATTAGAGCATGTGGACGCGCATAGCGCTTATGGACATCGCTATATGATGGCGAACAATGCTGCAGTGGCGCCTATGGGGGAAGCGAAATCGAATGCAGAGATTTTCCGCTTGCTGGCACAGGCTTTAGGATTTACCGAACCCTGTTTTGCAGAATCGGATGATGCGATAGCGGCACAAGCATTTAATTTTCAACATGCGCGTACCGAGCATACCAATTGGGAGCAGTTAAAACAGCAAGGTTGGTCGAAACTAAAAATGCCGGATGCCTCTTTTGCACATGGTGGCTTTACGACACCTTCAGGCAAGTGTGAATTTTACAGCCAGCAAATGTTGGACGATGGCCTTGATCCTTTACCAGCTTATATTCCTCCTTACGAGTCAGTTGTCAGTAATCCCGAGTTGGCAGCCAAATATCCGTTGGCGATGATTTCTCCACCCGCACGTAATTTCTTGAACTCGACTTTTGTGAATGTCAAAAGTTTGCGTGATACGGAAGGCGAACCTCATCTCGATATTCATCCAGAAGACGCGGCACGACGTGAGATTAAAGCAGGTGACATGGTAAGAATATTTAATGATCGCGGTAGCTTTGTCGCAAAAGCGCGTATCACCGAAAAAGCACGCGCTGGTCTGGTGGTCGGCCTGTCGATTTGGTGGAAGAAGTTTGCTTCCGATCATAAAAATGCCAACGAGGTGACCAGTCAAAAATTAACCGATATGGGCGGTGGTCCGACTTTTTATGATCTTTTGGTCGAAGTCGAAAAAGCTTAAGCCATTTAAAAATGGTATGTTGCAGCGCAAAATTTCCTAGAGCTATTGCTCAGTTTTTCCTAATTTTTCGAGGCTAATTTGCACCAACAATGGTCAGAGCGTGAGGCTTGGTGTATCGTGTGGCTGCATATGTTTTATCAAATTCTACGGCGTGTGATGGGGACTCTAATGATCCTGTATAGCTATTCCTTTCACGGATAATTCTCATCGTAACTTTTTAGGATGTGCACGACAGAGTTTTTTTTAGACTAGATTGACGAGCAAAATTAGCAAACACTAGGTCAACATGAATTGACCAATAAATTAAAAATGGAGACCACATGAATACAATCGTGAACGCAGACAAATTTTGGCTTAAATCTTACCCGCCTGGCGTACCAGCTGAGATTGATGTTACTCAATATAAATCTTTGGTGCATCTGTTGGATGAGGCGTTCAAGACCTTTGCTGACCGTAATGCTTATGTCTGTATGGATAAGTACATGACTTATGCTGAGGTCGATGCCTTGTCGAAAAAAGTTGCAGCCTGGTTGCAAAGCCGCGGCTTAAAGCCTGGTGCCAGAGTCGCGATCATGATGCCGAATGTGCTGCAATATCCGGTAGCCTTGGCGGCAGTATTGCGTGCCGGTTACGTCGTCGTCAACGTCAATCCTTTATACACCCATCGTGAGCTAGAGCATCAATTAAAAGATTCTGGCGCAGAAGCGATTTTTGTTTTGGAAAATTTTGCGATTACTTTAGAACAGTCAATTGCCAATACGGATATTAAGCATGTCGTTGTGTGTTCTATGGGTGAAATGCTGGGGGGAATCAAAGGCGCGATTGTGAATTTGGTGGTTCGCCATGTGAAGAAACTCGTGCCAGCATTTAATTTGCCAGGCTCAGTGACATTCAAAGAAGTATTAGCGCAGGGCAGTTCCATGAAGTTTCAGCCTATGGAAGCCAAGCTTGATGACGTCGCATTCTTGCAGTACACCGGCGGTACCACTGGCGTATCCAAAGGGGCGGTGCTCACACATAAAAATGTGGTTGCCAACGTACTGCAAAATCATGCGTGGTTAAAGCCGAGTATGGACGCGCACAAAGGAACGCCACAATTAGTGTTTGTCTGCGCATTACCGCTTTATCATATCTTCGCTTTGACGGTATGCAATATGGTTGGTACACGTATCGGTGGTTTGAATATTTTGATTCCAAACCCACGCGATATTCCAGGCTTCATCAAAGAGCTTAAAAAGTACAAGGTCAATATTTTCCCTGCAGTAAATACCCTGTACAACGCATTGTTGAATAATCCAGAATTCTCTAAAACAGATTTTTCTGGTTACTTCTGCTGCACAGGTGGCGGCATGGCGGTGCAGAAGGCGGTAGCAGAAAAATGGAAAGCAGTGACAGGTTGCGCCATTGCAGAGGGTTATGGTTTGTCAGAAACCTCGCCGGTGGCAACAGCGAATTATGCCGATTCTAAAGAATTCACCGGTAGCATAGGCCTGCCCATTTGCTCGACCGAAATCGCGATTTTAGATGATGACGGTAAGCCAGTACCTTTGGGTGAAAGCGGTGAAATCGCCATCCGTGGTCCTCAGGTGATGTTAGGCTACTGGAATCGTCCTGATGAGACGGCTAATTCATTCACGCCAGACGGTTTCTTTAAATCTGGCGACATCGGTATTATGGATGAACGTGGCTTCACAAAAATTGTCGATCGTAAGAAAGACATGATTTTGGTGTCGGGTTTCAATGTTTATCCAACTGAAATCGAAGGTGTGGTTGCTGGCCATCCCGGCGTATTGGAATGTGCTTGTGTCGGCGTGCCAGATGAAAATTCAGGCGAGGCGGTGAAATTGTATGTCGTCAAGAAAGATCCGGCTTTAACGAAAGAGGACTTGATGGCTTTCTGTAAGGAAGAATTTACTGCTTATAAGAAGCCGAAGTACATTGAATTCCGTACTGAGTTACCAAAGACGAATGTCGGTAAGATCTTGCGACGTGCTTTACGCGATGAGGCAAAGAAGGCTTAAAGCGTTAAACAAAAAAGAGAGCTACGGCTCTCTTTTTTATGCTGGATCTACTTTTGAGTTTTGCTATTTGGTTCTTCCTGTAAATATTTCTGCTGAATTTTGAGGAAGGTTTTGTCTTTCTTCATGCTCTCTAAAGCGGTATTCCATGTTTTTATCACAGCGGGATCCGTATTTTTTGATGCTGCAATATAAAGTTCACTCTTAAATAACTCGAAAACAAGTTTAACATCGCTGGCAGCATAACCAGCGGTTTGTGCCAAGCTCTGTACACCCAGTCTAGAATCGGTATAGACAGAAATACGGCCCATCATCAATTTTTTAAAACTAGAGATGTTGGAACTAGCACGGTCTAAATTGTTAAAGCCTAAACGAGTTAAATTTTGATCGCGAATATCACCACGATAGACACCGATAAGAGGAATTTTCTTGGCATCTTCTATGCTGTTGATTTCCAAGGTCGAGTCTGCTTTGGCATACAAACCATACACATTCGCCATGATAGGACCTATCCATTGGTACATCGATTCGCGCTCAGGTGTGCGAGCCATACTAAATAGTAAGGTGTTGGCGTTGTTGTTGATCTTGTCGATGCCGCGCGACCAAGGAACGACTTGAATCGGGTCATCATTATTCACTCGCCTTTGAATTTCTTTGACTATTTCCACAGTCATACCAGTTAGCTTACCGTTCTCATCAAAAAACTGTAGAGGGCGGTCTGCTTCGCAGTACAAAGATAAGGATTGTGCGCAAGCAAATGCGCAGAATAAATTCGCATTAAAAAATACAAACAATAAGATGCGTCTATAAAAAACTGACATGCTCTTTTTCCGCCTTGTTTAACTATGACAAACAAAGGTAGCAGCAGCTAGCCTTGTTTTTCTGAAGCGTCAATCATGTTAATTGACAAAGACCGCACTATTCTAACTATAAAGAGTCCAATTTGGGGATTTGGCGTGGTTTGCGGTGTTCATCTGTCGCCACATAGGTCAGCGTCGCTTCGGTGACTTTGACGGTGTCTGCTTGCAGGCGATTGCGTTCTGCATACACTTCTACGGAGACGGTGATGGAAGTATTGCCGACTTTGACGACTTCGGCATAAAAAGATAGTAAGTCACCGACGAATACCGGTTGTTTAAATAAGAAAGAATTTACGGCAATGGTCGCTACCCGACCGTTGGCGCGCCGTGCGGCCGGGACAGCGCCTGCAATATCGACTTGCGCCATAATCCAGCCACCAAACACGTCTCCATGGATATTGGCATCCGACGGCATAGGCATAACACGGATCGTCGGCATGGTATTAGGTAATGAGGTTTTGGTGCTATCTGTCATGGCTTTCACTCTTAGATCGATTGAACGCGATACAATCACTGGAATACTTTTTAAAGTTACGAGTCTGATGATTGCGTCGTATTAGTTGTATCGATAGGTAGTACTGATTAGTAGTATTGAATTAATACTAAAATTTCAGTTAATTATTTAGTTGATAAAAAATGCTGTGGCGCAATAGGGACTCATGATATAGCAAATCCTTTTTTGATGGTAATCCATGCGCCGCGACTCTCGTCCTTCCTCCCCAGCTAATCCCAGTGCCGTTCGCGGCGACTGGTCTACCGTCAAAACCTTATTGCCGTATTTGTGGGCCTATAAGTGGCGGGTTTTACTTGCCCTAAGCTTTCTGGTCGGTGCCAAACTCGCCAATGTGGGTGTGCCGCTCGTTTTGAAAGAGTTGGTTGATCGTCTGACTGTGAATCCTTTAAGTCCAACGAGCTTGATGGTATTGCCACTTAGCGTATTGGTTGCTTATGGTGCTTTGCGTTTGTCGACAACCTTGTTCACAGAGATGCGTGAGTTTGTGTTTGCCAAAGTCACGCAGCGCGCGGTGCGTACTATCGCGCTTAAAGTCTTTCGTCATTTGCATGCACTTTCATTGCGCTTTCATTTGAATCGCCAAACAGGCGGTATGACGCGTGACATAGAACGCGGCACCAGAGCGATTTCTTCGCTGGTCTCATTTGCCTTGTTTAGCATCGTGCCGACCTTGTTAGAAATTGGTTTGGTTCTGACGTACTTGTTTGTAAAGTATGACAAATGGTTTGCCATTATTACTATCCTCGCTTTAGTCGCTTATATTATTTTTACGATTGCAGTGACTGAATGGCGTACTCACTTTCGCCGCACCATGAACGAGTTGGATTCTAAAGCCAGCACCAAGGCGATTGATTCTTTGCTCAACTATGAAACCGTAAAGTATTTTGGTAACGAAGAATATGAGGCGCGACGTTACGATCATGGTTTGCAAAGTTATGAAAAAGCTGCAGTAAAATCGCAAACGACCTTATCACTGTTAAATGCTGGTCAGTCCCTGATTATTGCCACTGCAGTCACCTTGATTTTATGGCGTGCGGCGCAAGGTGTCATCGATCAAACCATGACCTTGGGTGATCTGGTTTTGGTCAATGCTTTTATGATTCAGCTATATATTCCCTTGAATTTTTTGGGCGTTTTGTATCGAGAGATTAAGCAAAGTCTCGCGGATATGGAAAAGCTGTTTTCTTTGATGGATCAAAACAAGGAAATTGCCGATAAAGAAAATGCACCTGCTTTGCAATTGCAAGGTCACGTGTCACCGGAGGTCGTGTTTCAATCTGTGAATTTTAGCTACGAAGAAAAGCGTCAAATTTTATTCGATGTCGATTTTAAGATCGCTGCAGGCACGACCACTGCAGTCGTTGGGCACAGTGGTTCTGGCAAATCGACCTTATCACGCTTATTGTTTCGTTTTTACGATATCCAATCTGGTGCGATACAAATTGCAGGCCAAAATATCTTGGATTTGACGCAGCATTCTTTGCGTCAGGCGATAGGTATCGTGCCGCAAGATACGGTTTTATTTAATGACACGATTGCGTACAACATCGCTTATGGCAAACCGGGCGCTACGCACGACGAGGTGGTGACGGTCGCCAAAGCAGCTTACATTCACGATTTTATTGAGACCTTGCCGGATGGCTACGACACGATGGTCGGTGAGCGTGGTCTGAAGTTGTCGGGCGGTGAAAAACAGCGAGTCGCGATTGCCCGCACTTTACTAAAGAATCCGGTCATTATGATTTTTGATGAAGCGACGTCTGCTTTAGATTCAAAATCAGAGCAGATGATACAAGATCAACTTAAGCAAATTGCCAAGAGTCGTACCAGCTTGGTGATCGCGCACAGATTATCAACCATCGTCGATGCGCAGCAGATTTTGGTGATGGATAAGGGCCGCATTATTGAACGTGGTACGCATACCGAGCTATTGGCTTTAGCTGGCGCGTATACGCAAATGTGGGAAAGACAGCAACATACAAATGTAGTAGCGCAAGAAGAGTAAGGGCGCCAAAACGGTAGTGTGAATTTGTTCTAATTTTTTCGGCGATATTTATGGAAACCAAATGGCTAGAGGACTTTGTCTCCTTGGCGGAAACTAATAGTTTTAGTCGCTCAGCGGAATTGCGGCACGTGACCCAACCCGCATTTTCACGACGTATACAATCGTTAGAAGCATGGCTAGGTGCGGACTTGATAGACCGCACTTCTTACCCCACGAGACTGACCAATGCGGGTGAGATTTTTTTTGAGCAAGCGATTGCGATGCTGGGTCAAATCAATAATGCTCGTGCCTTATTGCGAGGTAAACGTACCTCGATTCAGACTACCGTCGATTTCGCTGTGCCCCATACTTTATCTCTGACTTTTGTACCGAAATGGCTGACCGAATTACAGAGTAATTTTGGTGATATCAATAGCCGTTTGCTGGCTCTGAATGTGCATGATGCGGTGATGAGTTTAGTGGAAGGTGGTTGCGATTTGATGTTGTGCTATCACCATCCGCAGCAGCCTTTGCTTCTCGATCCTGCGCAGTACGAGATGATCAGTATGGGAACCGAAGCATTGCGTGCGTATGCCCGTTGTGACAAGTCCGGCGTACCAGATTTTGTCTTGCCTGGCACGATAGAGCAGCCTTTGCCATTTCTTGCCTATGCAAATAATGCGTATTTGGGACGCATGGTGGATTTAATTTTGACTCAAACCAAACAAGCGCTGCATCTCGATAAATGCTATGAAACTGATATGGCCGAGGGTTTGAAAATGATGGCGCTAGAAGGCCGCGGTGTGGCGTTTTTACCCGAGTCTGCGGTACTGCGTGAACTCAAACAAAAGCAATTGGCTCGCGCTGATGGTGGTGTCGACGCATGGGAAGTGGGGATGGAGATTCGTTTGTATCGCGAACGTCCATCTGAACAAAAATCAGGTAAGCCCGTGGTAGCCAAATTATGGGATTATTTGGCGCAAAAATCGCAATTGGCGAGTAAGTCAAAAACCATACGTTCACAGCGTTAATGGAATAGATTTTGTTTTTCCAGAAATGCAGGAAGTCCTGTATTTCTGGACGCGAGTTTGGCGCAACTTGAGCCTCTACTAAAGCTTATGCGCTGCGATCTTCCTTTCTGTTTTTCAAGAATTCTCAGATGACCCTCTCAGGTCATATTCGCCTAAAGTTCAGAAAATTTCCCTCAACTCAGACTTGACGGATGGGTACTGAACCGTCTCTCTGCGACTCTTAGTTTAAATAACATTAAAGAAACTATGCGCATCGCGCATAGTTAGATGCAAACAAAGCATTGGAGACTCTATCAGCATTTGTCTTAAGATTCGCTGCCTTTCACCTAGGTGAAAAAGACCAATAAGGCAAAACAAGCGCTATCGCAATAAGGATTGCGCAAACAGCAAAGCTAATTGTCCAAGACTACTTATTCAAAGAAACGAGACTTACCATGTCTAGTAATCACCAAATCCCGTCCTACCTGACCCCGCATGCGACTGGCCCATGGAATGTATACCTGGAGCAAATTGATCGCGTCACGCCTTACCTCGGTAACTTGTCACGCTGGGTTGAAACCCTAAAGCGCCCTAAGCGCATTTTGATCGTTGATGTCCCTATTGAACGCGATGATGGCACCATTGCCCACTTCGAAGGTTATCGCGTACAGCACAATACTTCACGCGGCCCGGGTAAAGGCGGCGTGCGTTTTCATCAAGATGTGACTCTGTCTGAAGTGATGGCATTGTCGGCATGGATGACGATTAAAAACTCTGCAGTCAATGTGCCATACGGCGGCGCCAAAGGCGGTATCCGCGTTGACCCTAAAACGTTATCACGCGGCGAATTGATGCGTATGACGCGTCGTTACACATCGGAAATCGGCATCATCATTGGCCCAGATAAAGACATTCCAGCACCGGACGTCAATACCAATGAACAAACCATGGCTTGGATGATGGATACCTATTCCATGAACGAAGGCCGCACTGCGACCGGTGTCGTCACTGGTAAGCCAATTTCCCTTGGTGGCAGTTTAGGTCGTCGTGAAGCGACAGGTCGCGGTGTATTCGTCGTCGGTTGCGAAGCGGCTGCGAAAAAAGGCGTGACGATAGCAGGCGCAAAAATTGCGGTGCAAGGTTTTGGTAACGTCGGCGGTATCGCTGCACGCTTGTTCGCTGAAGCAGGTTCCAAAATCGTTGCGGTACAAGATCACGGCGGCACAATTTTCCACTCGAATGGTTTCGATGTGCCGAAGCTGTTAGACCACGTCGCAGCGCATGGCAGCGTAGCTGGTTTTGAAGGTATAGAAGCGGTATTGCCTAATAATGAATTCTGGTCAGTCAATTGCGACATCATGATCCCAGCGGCATTGGAACAGCAAATCACCGAAGCCAACGCGAACGAGATCAAAGCCAAGATTATCCTAGAAGGCGCTAACGGCCCAACGACACCCGAAGCCGACGATATTCTGCGTGACCGTGGCGTGTTGGTCGTACCAGACGTGATCGCAAATGCGGGTGGTGTGACGGTTTCTTACTTCGAATGGGTACAAGATTTTTCCAGCTACTTCTGGACCGAAGACGAAATCAATAATCGTTTGACGCGCATCATGAAAGAAGCGTTTAGCTCAGTATGGCAAGTCACGGAAGATAAGAAAGTATCTTTGCGCACCGCTGCATTTATTATTGGTTGTACGCGAGTGCTACAAGCAAGAGAAGTGCGTGGTCTCTACCCCTGATAAATCCGATTTTCGGGCGCTGTGCGTTGTTGCTTGTCCTCGCAATACTAGTGTATTGCTGCGGGAAGCGCCTAGCACAGCATCCCGAGAATCGAATTTCTCTAGGCTCCATTTGTTCAGTGGGTGGAATCACGGTTGACTTTTCAGGCAGCGTTTTTTCCGCTCCTGGCGATGCCAATTGTGTGGGGCAGAAAATGGATAAAGAAAGCGTTGTTGTTTGAGCGAAGCGAGTTTCAACGCTTTCCCATTTTTTGCCCTGCACAATTGGGAACCCGAAGGGCAGCGACAGCGCGGTCGCCTTCTTTTGCTTACTTTTCTTGGCGAAGCAAGAAAAGTGAGTGGCCGCCGGGCCACCCCCGGTCAGAGGTCGCAAAGTTTAACCCGCAAAGTTAAAACTGGATGAAAACCAAATCAACACCCTCCACAACACACAAATCCCTCAAAGTGTAAAATACCACGGCAATCATTTCCCCACGAAGGAACACCGTGTTCAAGCTGTTAAGTTACATCTTAGTCTTGCTATTCGCAACAGAAGCCAATGCCGCCGACACCTTGGCGCGTATCAAAGAACGTAAAACCATCGTCATCGCGCACCGCGAAGCCAGCATTCCTATCTCTTACCTATCCGAAGACAGCAAGCCTATAGGCTATGCGATGGACATCTGCAGTAAAGTGGTAGAACGCATCAAGCGTGAATTGAAAATGCCGCAACTCTCAGTCAGTTACTTGCTGGTTAATTCATCGAATCGATTTGTAGCAATACAAGAAGCCAAAGCCGATTTTGAATGTGGCACCACCGCGAATACCGCTGAACGCCGTAAGCAGATGGCGTTTTCTATCCCTTACTTTTTTTCCGCAACGCGCCTATTAACGAGCGCAGAGTCAACGATTAAAAATTGGTCAGACTTATCGCAAAAACGCGTCGTCGTGGTGCGTGGCAGCCTTGCTTTAGGATTGTTAAGGCAACAAACACAATTCAAATTTTCAGAAATAAAAATAATAGAAGCCAGTACTTCCCATGCTGCTTTTGAGATGTTGCAACAGGGACAGGCAGATGCCTTTGTCAGTGAAGAGGTGGTATTAGCAGGTTTGCGTGCTAGCGCCGATCAAATTCAGCTATGGAAAGTCACTGGCGACGGCATAGGCATAGAGGCTCAAACCATCATGTTAGTAAAAGACGATCCCGCTTTGAAGTCATTGATAGACAAAGAAATCGCCAGAATGATGAATGAAGGTGAACTCAGCAAACTCTATGAAAAATGGTTCATGCAGCCTTTGCCAACGACAGGTGTGAACTATGCTTTGCCTATGAGTTTTTTACTGCGAGATAGTATGCGGTTTCCTTCGGATAAGGTGTTTAATTAAGTTCGTCGCGCCTACTTTTCGATGTTGAGCCGTTCATTCAGAAGTGATTTCAGTAACAGTAACGCCTCATCATAGTTGATGAACTTTGAACGAGCGGATGTGCATCTAGCGATAATTCCAGTCGGGCGATGGGTTAATTTAACGCAACACTCAATAGGGTTAATCATGTAACTTTCATGTACACGTTCTTTTTTGAAGTATTCAGTTGAAATATCTTTAGGTTTAAACACCATGCCTTCAAGTGCAGCACCTCTTATCAATCTAGCGCTTACTTCAGGCGGGCAATTCAATTGAATATTTTCAGCGAGGAATTGGAAACTACTGTCAGACATCGGTGATTCGAATTTCAAAACTAATCTGGCAACATTGTTGATGTCAGTGATGGAGAGATCATCAATTACACCAACCAAGGTCGATTCGCCAAGAATTTGAAATATTGATCGTATAAATTCGTAGGACCAAATGCTTGTGTCGATTGATGTTGATGCGATTAAGTACGCTTCAGGTTTTAGGATGATGTAATGCATACGCCTTTCTCTCAACGAATAGCCAATCGACAATGCAGTCTGGTGATTGCGATTAACATCGCGCAATTGTACTTATTATTTTAAGCATTAACGTCGTTCAACAACCAAGCAGGAATGTCGCGTTGTTGATGCAAGATACGCCAGATGTCAATGCAATTTGGTTGCTCAAGATAAAAAATAAGATAAGGAAAATGCTGACAAGGCCAGCAACGCAAGCCAGGCAGGTTCAGCGTGTGAGCGTATCTTGGCGAGCCTGATTCTGGATAAGTTTGAATATGTTGAATGGCGGTTTCTAATTCGGCGACGAAATCAAGCGCCGCTTTGGTCGCTTCTTGTTCCATGTAATAACTGATTATTGCTTGTATGTCAGCATCTGCAAGGACTCGGCGAATCACGGCTTTGCTGCTGGGAGGCTTGTTCACGGCCACAATTACTTAGGTTTGGTGCTGTTGATAAGCGAACGTAAGTCATCAAAGTAGTTTTGATCAAATTGTCCAATCACTTGCGATTCTGCACCGTCTATCAATAAGGCACGTAATTGTTGCCGTTCTTGATCTTTGCGAATGAGCTCACGAACATATTCGCTGGACGTGCCGTAATGCCCGTTTGCTACTTGCGTATCAACAAATTTTTTGAGGGGCTCTGGGAGTGAAATATTCATTGTGCTCATACAGACATCTTAGAAGTCTTGGCAAAATTTGGCAAGATTTTTTAGAGATGCTATTTGCTTGTCAATAAGCATTCGCAGCTTTCAATGAGTGGAAAACGCTCAGTAGGGTTCTAAAACGGTAAAATAGAGGCAAATTTGATGTTCCCAGAACAATCATTGCCTCCTCATCGTTTTAGCGAGCTTTTATGACTACCACTCACATCCAACAACTCACCATCACCCGTCCAGACGACTGGCATCTCCACCTTCGTGACGGCGAGGCTTTAAAAACAGTGTTACCACACACCGCAGCCCAGTTTGCGCGGGCGATAGTGATGCCTAACTTGAAGCCGCCGGTGACCACGACTGAGCTTGCGGGAGCGTATCGTCAGCGTATCTTGGCGGCTTTGCCTGAAGGCATGTCGTTCGAGCCTTTGATGACTTTGTATTTGACCGATAACACGCCGCCGGATGAAATCCGTCGTGCTAAGGACAGTGGTTTTGTCCATGCGGTGAAAATGTATCCAGCCGGTGCGACGACGAATTCCGATGCGGGTGTGACAGATTTGCGTAAGTGCTATAAGACCTTGGAAGTGATGCAAGAAGTCGGTATGCCGTTTTTGGTACACGGCGAAGTGACGAGCCCTGAGATTGATTTGTTTGACCGCGAAGCCGTGTTTATCGATACGGTGATGAAGCCTCTGCGTGCCGATATGCCTGAACTCAAAGTAGTGTTTGAACACATCACAACCAGCGAGGCAGCAGCCTATGTCGCCGAAGCGAGCGGCCCGATTGCGGCGACGATTACTGCGCATCATTTGCTGTACAACCGCAATGAAATTTTCAAAGGCGGTATTCGTCCGCATTATTACTGTTTGCCCGTATTGAAACGGGAAACACATCGTCAGGCATTGGTGAAGGCAGCAACTTCAGGCAATCCCCGTTTCTTCTTGGGCACGGATTCTGCACCACACGCTAAGGGTGTGAAAGAACACGCTTGCGGTTGCGCTGGTTGCTATACCGCTTTGCATGCGATGGAATTGTATGCGCAGGCTTTTGATCAGGTTGGTGCATTAGATAAGTTGGAAGGCTTTGCCAGTTTCTTCGGCCCTGACTTTTATCAATTGCCTCGCAATGCTGGCAACATCACCTTGAAACGCGAAAGCTGGACTTTGCCAAATGAACTCAGCTATCTCGATGGTAGTTTGGTGCCTTTGAATGGTGGTGAAACCATCAATTGGAAAGTGTCGGCGTAATTTTTGTGATGACGTTTTACTCGACCATTGATTGGTCACGTCCTTGGTTAGCATCTATTCTTCCTGCTGCAGAGAAAATCCTAGCGCAGGAAGATTGGCGTGCTGCTCTGAATCTTGCGGCAAGCTCGCAGGCTTTACAGAATCATACTGGCTTACCGCTGCAATTTATTCTACAAGAAGAATTGCCCGAAGGCGTGACTTATGAAACTCATATCAGCGCGACCGGAAAAGTGCCTACTCGCGAAAATCTGCATGATTTTTTTAACGCCTTGGTGTGGTTGAGTTTCCCGCTAATTAAGCGTCAACTCAACGCACTGCAAGCAGCACAAATTGCAAGCTTGGGTATAGGGAAATCTCGTGGGCCAGCGCGTGATGCAGCCACCATTTTTGATGAAAATGCAGCGCTCTTGGTATTGGAGAATTCCCCACGTGGGTATGAAATTTTGCAGTGCTTGCGCGAGCATCAATGGCAACAAGCTTTCTTAGCGCATCGTCAGTGCTTTGGTGAAGTCGTGCAGATCTGGAGTTTCGGTCATGCTTTGATGGAGAAACTGGTACAGCCTTACAAGGCCATCACGGCGCATGCTTGGGTGGTGTGGGTAGAGCCTGATTTTTTCAAACAAGATTTCATACAGCAGGCTGCACAACTGGATCGTCAAGTGAGCTCCCAATTGCAGACGCATGCTTTGACAACCGCAGATTACACGCCCTTACCCGTCTTGGGCGTACCAGGTTGGTGGGCAGGACAAGATCAGGATTTTTATGCAGATCAAACCGTGTTTCGCGCAAAGCGTAAGACGATTTAAATTCTCTTTGTCGACACAAAAAAAGGCGAACCGAAGTCCGCCCGAAATTTGCCCTGCTAGATCAATAGCTGTTGAATTCAACAGCTGATTTGTCTAGTTCGCCGATTATGCAGCGTGACTTTGCAGTAATTGAAACAACTGATCTTTTAAATGCATACGAACTTTTTTCAAAGTCTCTAAGGCTGCATCGGCCAAATGTTCTACGCCGTTTTCTGCACGATTGATAGCCTTGTCGGTATCAGTGTATTCATCGAATAATTTGGCAAAATGGGCATTCGCCATTTTCAAAGTATGAATCGTGTCTTTAAATTCGGGAAATTCAAGTGCCAGCGGATGATGTTCAACTTGCATAAATATTGCTCCTTTAGAAAATAGATACTACCAAATCGTATGAGTTGGATGATAGTGCTATTTGTCTAAAGGAGGCCTGATCTAGATCAAATTACACCTTATTTTTACCGTGATGTAACCAAGGCAGCATTAACTCTGTCGTCTCAGCGGCGATGTCGACGGAAGACTCAGCTTGATTGGCTACCGCAGCGCAGATCGCTTCTATGAGACAGAGGACGATACCTTCGGAGTTAAACTGTGGCTTGGTTTGCGCGTATAAGGTGACGTTTGCAATGGAGGCTACTGGTGAGCTAGGGCGGTCGGTCAAGGCCAGAATAGGTACCTGACGTTTTTTTGCTTGCCCTACCAAGGTGACCACGTCGCTGGAATAACGTGGAAAAGAAATCGCAATCACCAAATCACGTTCGGTAAATTTGTATAAAGTACGCGAAACCTGCGCCGGCCCACCTGTACCGACATTGGCCTGAACGCTGTCACAATAATTGGTGAGTGCGTGACACATAATGCCGCCCAGATAGGCGCTGGCACCGTAGCCTATGATGTAAATGCGCTCAGCATCTAAGATCATTTGTACCGCACGGTTGCAAGCGTCGGGACGGAATTCGCGACGAGTGATTTCGAGATTGGCGATGTCATCTGACAGTGAGCGGTTGATCACCTCGGTGCCACTCGATGCACGGCCTATTTCTGAGCGCAAGCCTTCTATCGGTGCTAGCATGGTTTCGAAACCAGACACGAGTTCGGCACGAAATTGCGGATAGCCGTCAAAACCCAATGCCCGAGCAAAACGATTGGCTGTCGCATTTGAAATGCCGACCGCGTCAGCCAACTCGTCAATGGACATGGTTGCTGCTCGAAACGAGTTAGCGACAACGTAGTCTGCGGTAATTTTATGTGATTTGGAAAGTGCGCTGTAGTGTTGACCTATGCGCTCGTTGATAGACCCCCCCTGGGTCATTTTTCTCTTTGGGCTCATTATAATTTTAGTGATCGTGCGTTTTTTTTATGGCCGATGATCTACGTCATTTTGGCTGCCATTGATGGATAGTTTTTATGTGACTATCTAATAAGAGCAAAAATACCACAGGAATACCGCACTATCAATGATTGGGGCCAATTCTTACGAATTGGCTGTCTCATGTGCGCTCATTTCATTCACTTTTGTCCATGTGTACTGAGTATTCACTTACGGCTACGTAACATGAAAATGGCAGCCTAAGCTGCCATTTGGCGTCGTGTGGAGCGACTATTGCATTTGAAACGTTTATTCTTCTCGCACCCAAACTTGAGTACGACCAAGCATCGGCATGCCGATGTAACCACGAACTTCTAATTTTTTATTGTTTTCTATTAATTTCAGTTTGCTGCTGTAGAGTTTGCCATTGGCTGGATCAAGGATTTTGCCGCCACTGTATTCGTCGCCATCTTTTTTAATACTGAAGAGGATGGTCAGGCCAAGATAAGGTTGGTCTTTATTGCTGCCGTCACATTTGTCACATTTAGGATTTTGATCTTGATCGGCTTCACGAAATAGTTTTTCGATTTTCCCTTGAAACTCACCGCCTGTTTCACTGATGCGTACCAAGGATTTTACCTTGCCGGTTTTGTCGTCTATGGTTTTCCAAAGACCGACAGGCGAGTTTTGTGCGCTGGCCATTTGTGCTGCGAGCAGGCTCAGTATGGCGATACTAGATTTGATTAGTCCAGATTTATTCATGTTGTCTCCGATTTTTATAAAGTTGGAAAAAGCTGCTCTTGAATTGTACGTCCTGTTTTTCAGGCAACGCATTAATTTACTAGAGAGAGAACTTTAAAAGACCTAATTACAACAGTTATTTTCCCCTAAACTTTTCTTTGCTGCATGTTTTGGTGCAACACATTTTTACTTGGCTGCTAAGTCGCACGCTAGACAATTGAGAGAGTGATGACGCGAGATCGAGTTCAGGACATAACTCCCTCTCCCGCAGGCGGGAGAGGGCTGGGGTGAGGGCGGTCGAATGAGCGAAAGAGCGAAAGAACGAAAGAACGAAAGAACGAAAGAACGAAAGAACGAAAGAACGAAAGTGTTATTACTTCCGCCGCCCGAAATACCAATTTATAAGCATTGCGCCAAGCGACGAAGTTTATCCTCAAGTATTTTTCAAGACGCCTTCTAACTGCACTTCCAATCTATCGAAAGAACCAGTCCATCCCATCGTCATGCCACCGCGTGCTTTCATAAATACGTCTAATTCCTCAGCGGTGACCGTGCCGTGAGCTTCCCATGTCACGGTCACGCGGGTGCGATTGGGGGCTTCTTCGGTGAAAAACACCGTCGTTAACATGGTTTCAGGCCAAGTCGGTGCCATGGGGTGGCGTGAAATGTTTTCGTGTTCATCGCAAAACTGTTGCGTGTAAACGAGACGATTAGGTTTGTCCATTTCCAAGTAGGCGACGCGACCGTACATCGTGACATTATTCTCGCTACTGCCGTTCGTCATCAAATAGAACGAACCACCACCGACGCGAATATCGGCGCGGATAAACGACATGGTAAATCCCGTCGGTGGCGACCAAGTTGACATGTGCTCGGGCTTTGTCCACATCTCGTACATCACAGCTATCGGGGCATCAAAGCTGCGATTGATGACGAAGCGTTCCTTGTGTTCGATCCGCTCAGCGAGATATTCTGCAAAGCGATCCCAGGTCGATTCGCCTCCCGCTTGCTTGATGAACTTGCGTGTTTCTGCAGCCGCTTCTGCTGTCGTCAAGGCCATCGTCATTTCCATCTGCGTTTTTTTACCGACAGTAGAAAACAAAACCGTCACGCGAAACAGCGGTGGCGTGAGTTCTGTCGCGCCGTGGTCGTACACGAGTTTTTTGTGTTGTTCAATTTCGTGATAAGTCGCGATATTTGGATACCTAGTCTTGCAATGGTTCGATTCCTTATGTAATCGAGATATATCGATTACATCATGCCCATTTTCCTTTTTTGCTAATCTTAAATATCTCTCAAAGTCTGGTTTTATGTGTTTGATTTATTTACACTTTCCTTTATGATCCTTGTTATCGTTAAATTAATTCGGTCAGGTTAATTTCAATCTTGTCCGTTTAAATTAAGGTTAAGCAATTGGGGGAATCTGGTGTTTGAAAAATTCAAAAGCTTGGGCGAGCCTATTTGCCACATAAACCTTGCGCCGTTTGTAGCTATATTTTTGATTTTGACGCCCATCTTTATTGGCTTTATTCCCCCTCGTTATCACATAGTCTCAATGCGTTTAGATATAACGGAAAGCATTAGTCCATTTTTTTATACCTTTCATAATTTTCGCCACCGTAAGGCACATGTCATCAATATTGATATTGATGGAAAAATCTATTGGGGCAATACGCTCGTACCAAGTTCTTCAGTCTTGCAACAGAAAATGCTAGCGATTGTCGAAATGCAAAAACAGCCAAGAATAAAATTAATCCCCAATAAATTTGTTAGCTATAAATACGTTGCTGGCGTACTGACTTTGGCACAGCGAACAGGCGTAAGAGACATCTGTTTGGAATGCATGACGCCGACAATTCCTGAAGAATCACCCGAAGAATCTGATCGATTGGATCAACTGGAGAACGGTTTAATTTTGTGAGGCACGACTATTTTATTGAGCGCCGTAGGTGCGACTAGCGTAGCGTAATCGCACACAAGAAATAGGTGAATGGATGTAAAAAATAGGATTTTTTGATGAATATTTTTTGTTATTTTTGATTACAAAACGTCGGTTTAATCGACTAAAAAAAATTGGAAGATATCCGCGCGATTACGCTGCGCTAGACGTACCTACTAGCTGATTTTCTGTATTCTATTTATTTAGATTTTCATTTATGATCCATATTGTTGCAGTAGTGTCCGGTTAAAAATCGAATAAATTCAATTGGTTAGCGGTGGGTGCTATTTCAGAAATGTGACCATCAGTCTGAAAGGCGCATGAAATCTCAGTTTTCTCAAAAACGGAGACCGATAATATCTGTAATAAAGTG
>CAUPKC010000072.1:0-20377 GCA_963511665.1 uncultured Undibacterium sp. | reverse complement strand
CCAACAGGTGCGGGCGTTTTTATTTGGCTTTATCTAGTTGCTTTACTTCGCAATTGAAGTTTGTCTCTGTAAAATAACTTTCTTTGCCCGGTTCGTATGAGTTTTGCAGTAATATAACGGGCATCGCCTACTTCGTTAAAATTAATAAAAAGCATTATGTCAGATAAAAAAAGCACTGCTGGTGAAAAATTACTTTACTGCTCATTCTGCGGTAAGAGTCAACATGAAGTGAAGAAGCTGATCGCTGGGCCATCGGTCTTCATTTGTGATGAATGTATTGATTTGTGTAACGATATTATTCGTGATGAGATCAATGCACTAGAACCGATTAGTTCTGCAAAAAGCGATTTGCCAACTCCAGTTGAAATCACAGAGTTGCTAGATCAATATGTGATTGGTCAGGAAAAAGCGAAACGCATCTTGGCAGTCGCTGTTTACAATCACTATAAACGCCTCAAGCATTTAGGTAAAAAAGATGATGTAGAACTGGCTAAGAGCAATATTCTATTGGTTGGTCCCACAGGTTCCGGTAAGACCTTGTTGGCGCAAACCTTGGCGCGCATGTTGAATGTGCCGTTTGTGATTGCCGATGCGACTACTTTGACCGAAGCCGGTTACGTTGGTGAGGACGTAGAAAACATCATTCAAAAATTACTGCAAAATTGTAATTATGAAGTCGAGCGAGCACAAAAAGGTATCGTCTACATTGATGAAATCGACAAGATTTCACGTAAAGCTGAAAACCCTTCGATTACCCGCGATGTCTCGGGCGAAGGCGTGCAGCAAGCTTTATTGAAATTGATTGAAGGTACGATGGCATCAGTGCCACCACAAGGTGGCCGTAAACATCCTAATCAAGATTTCATTCAAATTGACACCACTAATATTATGTTTATTTGCGGTGGCGCATTCGATGGTTTGGCGAAGATTATTTCTGATCGCTCTGAGAAGAGTGGTATTGGTTTTGCAGCCAGTGTGAAAAGCGAAAGTCAAAGAAGTGCTAACCAGGTTATTCTTGATGCAGAGCCACAGGATTTGATCAAGTTCGGGATCATCCCTGAATTGGTTGGTCGTTTACCAGTGATTGCGACTCTGATGGAATTGGATGAGACGGCCTTGATTCAGATTTTGGTTGAACCAAAAAATGCCTTAATCAAGCAGTATGCAAAATTGCTTGAGATGGAAGGTTGTGAGCTTGAGATTCGACCTTCAGCTTTGCAGGCAATTGCGAAAAAAGCGATCGCTCGTAAGACGGGTGCGCGTGGTTTGCGTTCCATTCTTGAGCATGCGTTGCTTGATATTATGTTTGAGCTGCCGAGTGAAAAAAACGTCGCTAAAGTGGTTATTGATGAAAACACTATTAATAATGGCGCGAAACCATTGTTAATTTACAATGAGCAGCCTAAAGTCGCAGGCGCGTAGTATTTTTGTTGTTTGGACGTGAGTTGCAATTGAGTCTTTAATTGGAAATTTCCTCAATCTTTTTGCGAATCGGTGGTTTTTTTGCCTCTGATTCGCAAAAATAAGCAGTACAATTTACTGAAACAATAAAATCAGTTAGCTTCAATCGAAAAGCTACTCGGAGACCTCTCTGTGTGGCTTTTTTTATTGTTTTTTTTCGGATGACGGGCTTGAGTTTTAGCCTACTGCGCCAATCTAGTTAATGTAATTTTTTAAAAGGTGCGCCATGACAACTCCCACAATTACTGAACGTACAGAATTACCCTTATTGCCATTGCGCGATGTCGTGGTATTCCCTCACATGGTGATCCCATTGTTTGTTGGTCGTCCAAAATCGATCAAAGCGCTGGAAGCTGCGATGGAGCAGGGTAAGAGCATTATGTTGGCGGCACAAAAAGCTGCGGCAAAAGATGAGCCTTCGGCAGAAGATATCTATGAAATAGGCTGTATCGCGAATATCTTGCAAATGTTGAAATTGCCAGATGGAACGGTTAAAGTGTTGGTTGAAGGTACGCAACGTGCGCGAATTCACCATATTACTGATTCTGAATCGCATTTCATTGCCGATCTGACGCCAGTCGCTTTTGTCGAAGCTGACGATTCCGAAGTCGAAGCAATGCGCCGCGCGATCGTGCAACAGTTTGATCAGTATGTAAAACTAAATAAAAAGATTCCACCAGAAATTTTAGCTTCCTTGTCGGGCATTGATGATGCTGGTCGACTGGCCGATACCATTGCCGCTCATCTGCCTTTGAAGTTGGAGCAGAAGCAAGTTATTTTGGAGATCTTCAGTGTAGCTAAGCGCCTAGAGCATTTGCTTGGTCAGCTAGAAGGTGAATTGGATATTCTCCAAGTTGAGAAGCGTATTCGCGGCCGTGTTAAGCGCCAGATGGAAAAATCTCAACGCGAATACTATTTGAATGAGCAGGTCAAAGCGATTCAAAAAGAACTCGGTGAGGGCGAAGAGGGCGCAGATATTGATGAGTTAGAAAAGAAGATTACTGCTGCTAAGATGCCGAAAGAAGCGCGAGATAAGGCCATGAATGAGTTGAAGAAACTCAAGATGATGTCGCCTATGTCGGCCGAGGCTACCGTGGTGCGTAATTACATCGACACCATCGTGAATTTGCCTTGGAGGAAAAAGTCCAAAGTGAATAACGATTTGAGCAATGCGGAAAAAGTGTTGAGCGACGACCACTACGGTTTGGATAAAGTTAAAGAACGTATTTTGGAGTACCTCGCAGTTCAACAACGTGTTGATAAGCTGAAAGCGCCGATCTTGTGTTTAGTTGGTCCTCCAGGTGTTGGTAAGACTTCACTCGGTCAGTCGATTGCGCGTGCGACGAATCGTAAGTTTGTTCGCATGGCACTGGGTGGCGTGCGTGATGAGGCTGAGATTCGTGGTCACCGTCGCACATATATCGGCTCGATGCCAGGTAAGATTTTGCAGAGTCTGTCGAAAGCGGGTGTCCGCAACCCACTGTTCTTGTTGGATGAAGTGGACAAGATGGGGGCAGATTTCCGAGGTGACCCATCTTCCGCATTGTTGGAAGTTTTGGATCCAGAGCAAAATCATACTTTCTCCGATCATTACATTGAGGTCGATTTTGATTTGTCCGATGTGATGTTTGTTGCGACCTCGAACTCTTATAACATTCCGCCAGCGTTGTTAGATCGCATGGAAGTGATTCGCTTGTCTGGCTATACCGAAGATGAAAAAGCTAGTATCGCATTGCGTTATTTATTGCCTAAGCAAGTCAAGAATAATGGTTTGAAGGAAGAAGAAATCTCTGTTTCTGAATCAGCGATTCGTGACATTATTCGTTACTACACGCGTGAAGCTGGTGTGCGTTCATTAGAGCGGGAAATCTCTAAGATCTGCCGCAAGGTTGTAAAAATGTTGTTGCTGAAGAAGACTGAGAAGAAGGCCACTATTACTTCAAAAAACTTGGATAAATTCTTGGGTGTACGTCGCTATGATTTTGGCGTGGCAACCAAAGAAAATCAAGTTGGTCAAGTCGTTGGTTTGGCTTGGACCGAAGTTGGCGGCGATCTGCTGACCATTGAGGCGGTTTCTATGCCAGGTAAAGGCGCAACGATTCGTACAGGTACGTTGGGTGATGTGATGAAGGAGTCCATTGAGGCGGCGCGCACCGTGGTTCGTAGTCGAGCTGCACGTTTGGGTATTAAAGCAGATGTGTTTGAGAAAACAGATGTGCATATTCACGTCCCCGAAGGTGCTACGCCGAAAGATGGGCCATCTGCTGGTATTGCGATGACCACGGCAATGGTCTCGATTTTTACTGGCATTCCAGTGCGTGCTGATGTGGCAATGACCGGTGAAATTACACTTCGTGGCGAAGTTCTGCCAATCGGCGGCTTGAAAGAAAAGTTATTGGCGGCGCATCGTGGCGGGATTAAGACGGTATTGATTCCTGAGGAGAATGCTAAAGATCTCACAGAGATTCCTGATAACGTCAAAAATAAGTTGGAAATTATTCCTGTGCGTTGGATCGACAAAGTCTTGGAAATTGCCTTGGAACGTCAACCGGCTCCGTTAACGGAAGAGGAAATGGCGCTGCCAGCAGTCGCTAAAGCTGATGCAAGTTCAGACACTTCTACCATTAAGCACTGATCTGCATTTAAAGATCTTTCTTTGCTGCTTGATAGAAAACTGCTTGATAGAAAAAATGCCCGATGATGAATTCATCGGGCATTTTTTTGGGAAAATTTAACTAGTTATATCTATAGTTAATTTGCCTGCCAGGAGGGCTATTAATCGCTTTGACTGATTGATTCGAACATATAATTCTCCAGATCTACTTACCAGCTACGCATCAAGCCAACTGCCAGTCCTTCTAGCGCAAAGTCCGGCACATTCTCATCGATAATAATGGGCGAGAAATCAGGATTTTCAGGTCGTAGTTCAATGCCATTTGATGTTTTCATATAGCGTTTTACGGTAACTTCTTCGCCAATTCGCGCTACAACAATTTGCCCATTACGGGCACTGTCAGTTTTCTTGACCGCGAGTAAATCACCATCCATGATTCCTATGTCGCGCATCGATAATCCACGAACTCGGAGTAAAAAATCTGGCTTGGCGGAAAATAAAGAAGAATCAACTTGGTAAGTCGCTTCAACATGCTCTGTTGCTAAAATGGGAGATCCTGCAGCAACACGTCCGACTAAGGGCAGACTTAATTGCATTAAAGCCGGATGAGGCAACGCCATTTGCATATTGGGTATTGAGTTTGACAGTGCAGACTCTAGCAATCGAATGCCACGGGAAGTGCCTGCGGCAATTTCAATGACACCTTTGCGCGCTAGGGCTTGCAAGTGCTCTTCTGCTGCGTTCGTGGAGCGAAAGCCTAATTCATTGGCAATTTCGGCTCGTGTTGGAGGAAATCCCGTATTTTGAATGGCATCTTTTATAAGATTGAGGATTTGTTCTTGGCGAGCGGTGAGCTTGAGCATAGTAGTTCCGATAGGATCTTAATTGAATCTTAGTTGAATCTTAGTTGAATCTTGAAGAGGCTGTATATATAAGCAGACTGTATTTTTATACAGTAAATGGTTGAATGCAAGTTATTTTGTGTTTTTTTTGCACTTAACTCGTCGATTAGTATCAAATGAGTTCCTTCGAGGATTGTTCATTGATGAGATAAAGTCCAATTTGTCGTTACACATGATCTAACTGCTTGATTGTGATGGGAAAGTACGTTATAGTCACGGGCTGTCCTCTTCCTGCACTCGTCTTGACGCCGAGGCAGGCTTTATTTTTGTCCACAAGGAGAAATTATGCGTCATTATGAAATCGTATTTATCGTACATCCCGATCAGAGCGAGCAAGTTCCTGCAATGATCGAACGCTACAAAGCTAGCGTAACTACACGTGGTGGCCAAGTGCACCGCGTTGAAGATTGGGGCCGTCGTCAATTGGCTTACATGATTCAAAAATTGGCTAAAGCTCACTATGTTTGCATGAACATTGAGTGCGACGCTGAAACTTTGCTTGAGTTGGAAACAGCATTCAAATTTAATGATGCCGTTTTGCGTCACCTCACAGTTAAATTGAAAAAAGCAGAAACAGGTCCTTCTCCAATGATGAAGTCTGTGCAGAAAGAAGACTCTGCTAAGGCGCAACGTGTTGAAGCTCCAGCAGCTTAATCGTTTTGACTAAGAGCGTGTAGGAACCAGTTAGTCATCATTGAGAGTCACCAACTTGTGAATCAACTTAAAGTAGTCGCTGCAGTTGTTGAAAAATCGGTGTTGCGTTATACCCCAGCGGGAATACCCATCGCTACAGCAACTTTAGCGCATGACTCTAAGCAAGAGCAAGCAGGCGGTGAACGTCAGGTTGAGTTTGAAATAGCCTCGATTGCCGCAGGTGAAATTTCAAAGCGATTCTTGGATATTGAACTAGGTGTCTCAATGATTTTTACGGGTTTCTTGGCACGCAAAAACCGCAACAGCAAAAGTCTCGTTTTTCACGTTACTGAATTTCAGAAAGAGAAAAACGAAACAAATTTACTAGATTAGGAGCCTAAAATGGCATTCGGTAAAAAATTTGATAAAAGCAAATTAAAACAAAAGCGTCAGCAACAAAATCCTTTGTTCAAACGTAAAAAATTCTGCCGCTTTTCAGCGGGTCATGTAGCCGCAGTTGACTACAAAGACATCGATACATTAAAAGATTTTATCCAAGAAAACGGCAAAATTATGCCTGCACGTTTGACTGGTACTAAAGCTTTGTATCAACGTCAAGTTGACACAGCAGTTAAGCGCGCACGCTATCTCGCGTTGTTGCCTTACACTGATTTGCACACAGCGTAATTGACGACGGAAATTAGGAGAAAAATATGCAAGTTATTTTGATGGATAAAGTCGTTAATCTCGGCAACTTGGGTGACGTAGTTCGTGTTAAAGATGGTTACGCTCGTAACTTTTTGATTCCACAACGCATCGCTCGTCGTGCAACAGCAGCTGCAATCGCGGAATTTGAAGCGAAGCGCGCTGAGTTGGAAAAAGCAGCAGCCGCTAAATTGGCTGAAGCACAAGCTCAAGGCGAAAAATTGAACGGTTTGACAGTTCAAATTTCTCAAAAAGCAGGTGTAGATGGTCGTTTGTTCGGTTCTGTAACTAACTTCGATATCGCTGAAGCATTGGCTAAACAAGGTTTCGCAGTTGAAAAGGCGCAAGTTCGCTTGCCAGCTGGTCCTTTGAAGACAACGGGTGATCATTCCGTTTCTGTGGCATTGCACACAGACGTCGTGGTTGACGTAATCGTTGCGGTTTTGGGCGAGCACGCTTAAGCTTTAGTTCTTTCGAGAGCATGAAAAGCCGGGTTTTCCCGGCTTTTTTTATGACTATTTTAGTCACTTTTCTTGTGGTTGTTAAATGCTAAGATGTGGCGACTATTTGTCAGGCGAATAAGTAATTGCTGAATTAAAAAAATGATTTGTGTGTCCATTGTTCGTGCGAAATTTTCTTGATTTTAAGCTTGTAAGTTGAGATTTTTCTTCTGTTTTTGAGTAGGAATAAAAAGGTATAATGCGCACCATGAAACCGTCTTCAGATCCTCAGTTTGATTCAATCCGCGTACCTCCACACTCTATCGAAGCTGAGCAATCAGTTTTGGGTGGTTTGTTGCTCGACAATGCTGCGTGGGATAGGATTGCTGACTTTATTCGTGAGGATGATTTTTATCGATACGATCATCGCATAATTTTTCAATTCATCGTTAAGTTGGTCAATGCATCACGTCCTGCCGATGTCATTACGGTTTTTGATGCATTGAGTGCTGCAGGAAAAGCGGACGATGTTGGCGGGCTTACCTATCTGAATGCGTTAGCGCAAAATACGCCCTCAGCAGCGAATATTCGCCGTTACGCCGAAATTGTGCGCGATCGTGGTGTACTGCGTAAGTTGATTACGGTAGCGGACGAAATTTCTGGACAGGCATTTAATCCGCAAGGTAAAGAAGTTAAGCAAATGTTGGATGAAGCCGAATCTAAAATTTTTGCGATTGCGGAAGAAGGCGCGCGAGGAGCCCAAGGTTTTCATGCAATTCAGCCTTTGTTGACTCAGGTCGTTGAGCGTATTGACGAGTTGTATAACCGCGACCATACCAGCGACATTACGGGTGTGCCAACTGGCTTTGTCGATCTGGATCGTATGACCTCAGGGCTTCAGCCAGGCGATTTGATTATTGTCGCGGGTCGCCCATCCATGGGTAAGACGGCTTTCTCAATTAATATTGGGGAAAACGTTGCAATCGATAGCGGGCTTCCTGTCGCAGTGTTCTCAATGGAGATGGGTGGAACACAGTTAGCAATGCGTATGTTGGGTTCGGTTGGTAAATTGGATCAACATCGTTTACGTACTGGCCGTTTGATTGATGAGGACTGGCCGCGTTTGACGCATGCGATTCAGAAAATGAATGAAGCGCAGTTTTACATTGATGAAACTCCGGCTTTAAGTTCCATCGAGTTGCGTGCTCGCTCCCGTCGTTTGTCGCGCCAGTGTGGCAAGCTTGGCTTAATCATTATCGATTACTTGCAATTGATGTCAGGTAATACCGGTGGTGAAAATCGTGCGACCGAAATTTCCGAAATTTCCCGTAGTTTAAAGGGCTTAGCAAAAGAATTGCAGTGTCCAGTTATTGCCTTGTCACAGCTAAACCGTTCGTTGGAGCAGCGTCCGAACAAGCGTCCTGTGATGTCAGATCTGCGCGAATCGGGTGCGATCGAGCAAGATGCCGACGTGATTCTGTTTATTTATCGTGATCAAGTTTATAACCCGGATTCTCCAGATAAAGGAACCGCGGAAATTATTATTGGTAAGCAGCGTAATGGCCCGATCGGTAGCGTTCGTTTGACCTTCCTTGGCGAATATACCAAATTTGATAATTACACTGGTTCTTTGTCGATTTACGGCGATAGTGAATAGTTTTGTTATTATGTATTGGTTTTAGCGTTAATTTCTGTAGTGCCACTAAGTCAGATGATCCTTGCAAAAAGAAGTAGAGATAGCAGGGACTTGATATAAAAATTTCGATTCTAGGGAAATAAAAAATGTTTGGACGATTAATGCCCACCGAGGGTAAATTTTTTGAGCTTTTTAATCAGCACGCTGACTTGTGTGTAAAAGGATCAAAAGAAATGGTGGCATTGATGACCAGTTTCGTCGATCTGGAAATTCGGGTTCATGCTATTGAAAGTATTGAGAAACAAGCTGATGCAGTTACTCACACTGCTATTGAGTTACTACATAAGACATTTATCACACCAATTGATCGTGATGATATCCATAAATTGATTACCAGGATGGATGATATTCTGGATTTGTTGGAAGATGCGGCTCAAACAGTTTCTTTATATGATATTCGTGAAGTTACCCCTGAAGCAAAACGCTTAGCAGAGTTGTGCTTAGCATGTGCTTTAAAGGTAAAAGAGGCAGTTTCGCTTTTGCATAATATGGACAACTCTAGTCAGATTTTGACTATCTGTGAAGAGATTGACCGTTTAGAGTCTGATGCGGATCACGTTATGCGTGCAGCGATGTCAAAATTATTCCGTGACGAGCCTGACGTGCGTAATCTGATTAAGCTCAAAGCGATTTATGAAATTCTTGAAACCGTGACTGACCGTTGCGAAGACGTGGCAAATATCATTGAAGGCATTATTGTTGAAAACGCTTAGTTTCAACAGAGTGTCTTTTGGGGAGCGTTTATGTACTCCGTTGATAACGTGAGCTCACGAAATAATTTACTATGCAGATAAGTTTATACATCATCATTCTATTGGTGGTTCTGGCGCTATTGTTTGACTTTATGAATGGCTTCCACGATGCGGCAAATGCCATAGCAACGGTGGTTTCCACAGGTGTATTAAAACCAGGTCAGGCAGTCGCGATGGCTGCCTTATTTAATGTATTGGCATTTTTTGTATTCAATCTCTCCGTTGCTAGAACGATAGGGAAGGGAACAATCGACCCAATGATTATCGATCAATACGTTATTTTTGGTACCCTAGTGGGTGCTATTTCCTGGAACCTGCTTACCTGGTATTTTGGAATTCCATCATCATCATCTCATGCACTGATTGGTGGTCTGATCGGTGCGGCGGTTGCAAAAGAAGGGACTGGCGCATTAATTGGTACTGGCTTGTATAAAATCATTTTGTTTATTGTGCTGTCGCCTTTACTTGGGTTTTTTGTGGGCGCATTAATGATGTTGTTGGTTTCGTGGTTATTTGTAAAATCAACACCAATGAAGATTGATAAATGGTTCCGTCGTTTGCAGTTAGTGTCCGCCTCTGCATTTAGCCTGGGACATGGCGGTAACGATGCTCAAAAGACGATGGCGATTATTTGGATGTTATTGATTGCCGCAAAATACTCCGATCCTTCTGATCCACTGCCACCAATGTGGGTGGTTTACTCATGCTATGCAGCCATCGGTTTAGGTACTTTGTTTGGAGGATGGCGCATCGTTAAAACAATGGGGCAGAAGATTACGAAATTGAAGCCTGTGGGTGGATTTTGTGCTGAGAGCGCAGGTGCTTTAACACTCTTGTTTGTGAATATTTCTGGTATTCCGGTTTCAACCACGCACACTATTACTGGTGCGATTGTTGGTGTTGGTTCTTCTCAAAAAATGTCTGCAGTTCGGTGGGGCGTTGCTGGGAATATCGTATGGGCATGGATTTTAACAATCCCTGCATCCGCATTTGTCGCTGCGATTGCGTGGTGGATTGGTACAAAAATACTTTAATTGCTGGTAATGTAGCTGAAAATAAAAAAGCTGGAATTTTCCAGCTTTTTTTATTGTTAATGCATTGGTGTAGAGCGCAAACGTAGATGAAACTGGTAAGTGAAGAAAAAACCTGCTTCAGAATAATTTTCTAGATATCATCGATTTACCATCGCATTTTGCATGTGTTACGTTTGTGCTGAGGTGTGTCACATTTGTTTAAACAGATGTACAAAACTACGGCTAACCTCAAGCTTTTCAGTTAAACCTTTAATTTGCACTAAGTGGCGTCCGCGCATATCGCGAACCACCCCAGAAATCGCTTTGGAGTTGACTAAGGTGGAGCGGTGAATTTGCCAGAATAACTGCGGATCAAGCTCCTCCGCCAGATCACGTACAGGTTTACGAATTAGTGCCTCATAGCTCGCTGTCTGTACCCGGGTATATTTTTCATCCGACTGAAAAAACAAAATATCTTCGACTGGAATTAGGCGTAATTCCTGACCAATCGATGCCTGTATCCATTGAAGATAATTGGCTTTTGGCGCGATGCCCAATTGCTTCGCCAACTGGGCTAGCATATTGCTCATGTCGTTAGGTTCTGTCGCGGTAGTTAGGCGAGCCTTTAAGCGTTCAACTGTCTTGCTAAGACGCTCGGTATCGGCCGGCTTTAAGACATAGTCTACAGCGCCTTGGTCAAATGCCTCGACCGCGTATTGATCGTATGCGGTGATAAAAACGATATGCGCTTTAGTGCCAATTTCTTTTGCCGCCTCTAGCCCCGTTTTCGCCGGCATACGGATGTCGAGGAAGGCTAAATCTGGTTTGTGTAAATCGACCATTTGAATTGCCTCCTCACCATTTTTTGCTTCAGCCAAAATGTCGAGTTCTGGCCATACCTGTTCCAGACGCGAGCGTAGTTGGTCGCGCATAAGTCTTTCATCGTCGGCGATAATTGCTGTTGGCATTATTTTCTTCTCGTCTTATGAAGTGGGGTTAAGGGTACTTAGCGATTTGCATTGTTGATTGGCTTAGCTATCATTTTGCAATCTCGTAAGGAATCTCTATGGTAACGCAGACGCCACTTGGTTGGTTAGGCGAAATTATAATTTGTGCTTTATCTTTGTAAATTAGTTTCAAGCGCTCACGAATGTTTTGTAAGCCAAGCCCAGTTCCATTGCTCGGGACCGCACCAAAACCTAAACCATCATCACGTACTGTTACCGCCAAACGATTCTGCAAAACTTCAGCACGGAATTGCAGCGTACCACCTTCAGTTTTGACTTCCAATCCATGTTTGATCGCATTTTCAACCAAAGACTGCAACATCATTGGTGGGAAAGACGCATTGCGCAAGCCATCAGGCATGATGAAATCGATGGTCAATCGTTCTTCCATACGCATTTTCAATAATTCTAAATACGCTTTGACCATGTCGGCTTCCCGTCCGAGATTAGTCTTAGCGGCGTTTTCACGCATTTGTGGTAATACAGCACGCAGGTAAGCAATCAAGCTTCTTTGCATTTTTGCCGCACGTGGTGGATCAGTTTCAATGAGATATTCGACCGATGCTAAGGTATTGAAGAGAAAGTGTGGTTCAACTTGCGCTTGCATCATTTGCATTTGTGCTTCACTAACTTGTCGCAACAGCGCTTCGCGTTCGGCACTGGCATTGGCTTCTTTCGCCTTTTCTTCTGCGCGTACCTTTCCTCCTAGTAGTGCCTTCATCCCAAATAAGCCAAAGACGAGCAATAGGACAAAGTTTTGGAACCAACGTGAGGACTTCGTTTTTTCTTCGTCACTGGCCTCCGCGGCCGCGTCAGCCTTGGCTCTATCCATTTCGGCACGGATTTCTCTCGCCAACTCTTTCGGTAATTTGATGTGAACATCATCTTTACCAAAGGTGATTCCTGGTATTTCGCTTTCTTTATTGTTACTAGGTAAACTTGCTACAGTTGATTCGATCTTTTCGCTTAATTTTTCTTGACTCTCATCGACTGTTTTCCAGCCGCTACCATCGATATCGATGCGTTTGTTGCTGGCCATTTTGTCCGGCGCTTTGATACGAATACCCGTGTTATCAATCTCGATCTTTGGATCATTGTTTGAGGTACTGCTGTCCTGTGTGCTAATGGTCTTCTTAGGAGTATTACTGACTTTTTTTGCTTGTTTTGTCTCCTCGGTTGAGAAGAATGTATTTTGAATAATGTCAGCCGATGCGAGTAATAAAATAGCAAACAAGAAAAATTTCCACCACGATAGTTTGCTCACCCAAGTCGCGGTTTTATCAAAAGCTCTACTAAGCCAAATCAAGGTATTCGTCAGAACAACTTTACTGGTTTCAATAGTTTGTGGATCAATCGTAAATTTGCTCATAAAAATTCTTTTACTCGGTTACGCCATAGAAAAATAAATTGGAGAATAAACAGGAGGGATTGCAGTTCGCGTTATGCCGTTTATCTGATGGTGCGACTGTATCCGAATGGGGGCGTTGATAGCAGGGAAATGCGACGATCTGCGAAAACTCAGGTATAGGCGGATATTTGAAAATACTTTTTTGTGTCAATTGCGAAACACTCGAGCTAGATTATGCTTGTTGGAAGTTGAATTGATCTTCTTTGTGAAAGCGATTGGCGTATTTTTTTAGCAAAATCGATTGGGAAAACATAAGCACCTGACGATTTATGCAAACTGAAAGCTAGAGTTAGTTAACGCTTTTTGCTAACCAGCTTCGTAAATCATCTTTGGTGAGCGGCCGCGCGTATAAATAGCCTTGAGCAAGATGGCAGCCGAAAGACATCAGTGTTTGTGCCTGACGCTCAGTTTCTACGCCTTCTGCTATTACCTTAATGTTTAGGCTTTTACTTAATTGAACGATCATTTTTGCAATGCTGCCCTCATCTGATTTCTCATTGATTTCATTCACAAAGGCTCGATCAATTTTCAGTTTGTCTACATTGAGTTTTTGCAGATGGCTTAAGGAGGAGAATCCCGTGCCGAAATCGTCAATGGAAACTTGTACGCCCAATTGCTTGATGTGAAGTAGGGTTTTGATTAATAGTTCAGGATCTGTCATCGCCATTGATTCGGTAATTTCGAGTTCGACGCAATTTGCAGGAGCCTGACTCTCACTGAGTGCTCGCTCCAAACTTTGTAAAAACAAAGGGTGTGAAAACTGCGCTTGCGAGACGTTAACCGCCATTTTTAATTCAGTGAAACCAAGATCATGTAATTGCCTGAGTTCGAAACAAGCACTGCGCATCACCCATTCACCAATATCAACAATTAAACCCGAGTATTCTGCAATCGGAATAAATTGATCAGGAGGAACAAAGGTTCCATCTTCTGTTTTCCATCGAAGTAATGCTTCTGCACCAACAGCAGATTTCGTGCGCATATCGATCTGGGGTTGATATACGACGAACAGGCGTTCATTCTCAAAAGCGGCGCGCAAAGCGTGCATCATTCGTACTCGTTCACGAATTTCTACCCCCATGTCTACCGTAAAATAACTATATGAGGCTCGCTGATGAGCTTTTGCACGTTTCAATGCAATGTTGGTGTCTTTTAAGGCGTCGGAGCTTGCACCATCATAATTTTCCAAGCGCACCAAGCCTATTGTTGCGGATAATTGTACGTCTTGACTGTCTACGTCGAATGGTAACTGGAAAACTTTAAATATATTTTCAGGCGATACTAGATTCTCACTGCCAAGCAAGGCGAAGGTATCACCACCAACGCGAGCCAAATGGCACGAAGTGCCAAAGTGGCTTAAGAGCGTTTTCGCAACGGCGCAAAGCAACATGTCGCCGAATTGATGGCCCAGAGCATCGTTAGTTTCAGCAAAGTGATCGATATCAACTAAGGATAAAACGATGCCTTTTTTGCTGCCCGATTGTAGTGTCTCGCTTAAGGTTTGTAATAATTTCAGGCGATTTGCTAAACCTGTAAGAGGATCGAAGTAGGCGTATTTATGTAGGCGGGATGTCAGCATGACATTGTTGAGACCAACCGATATGTTGCTACAAAATACATCGATAAGGCGCTTGTCCAATTCACTTACACCCGTTTGTAAAAAGACATAAATATCTTTTTGCGCTACATTTTCGAAGCGTAAGACACTGTCTAAATCGCCAAATATGCTCTGGCGCGAAGTGACAGATTTTTCTAGCTGATGATGGATGTGTTTGTTCTCTAATCGGTCTAGCATTTGACCATTAAGATTGCTAAATGAGTTGCTAGCCGCAATCACTAATAAATCTGCGCTAGACTCAGTGTTGTGTGCTTCATCGAGTGGACTGCAGACAAAACCCTCTATGTTCTTACCAAGTAATTTTGAGATTTGATGCAATACACCACTGGAAAAATTTTGCAATCCTTTCAGTGACATTAACTCGGTACTGGCATTAACGATAAGTTCTAATCCCCGCTGGCTCGCTGTGATTGAGCAAATTTGTTCGTAAGATCGGATAGCTGAAGTGACCGTGGTGTAGAGTTTGGTTCGAGTTAATTCTGACTTGGTTTTATAGTCATTGATGTCGTAGTCTCGAATGGCATCTATTTCTGGCGCATAGCCTGGCTGACCAGTTCGGAGAATAATCCGAACATCATTCAACCCCAAGTTCTTTCTTACGTAATTTACTAAATTTAAACCAGCGTCTTCTTCTTCCATGACGACATCAAGCAGGATCACTGCGATGTCTGATTCGTTTGACAGGATGTCTCGCGCTTCGCTGGCAGAATAGGCATGCAAGAAGCTTAACGAACGATTTTGTATTTCTAAATTACCGAGCGCGAACATAGTCGCTGAGTGAACATCGGGATCATCATCAATGATCATAATGCGCCAGCTCGGCTTTTTAAAATTAATATTTGGCAAATGTTCTGGACTTAGTTCGTCCAAGAAAACTAGCGCATCGTCGTTATGATGATTCAATTCACTCATCTAGGTTCATGCTCCAGTGGAGACCTTATTATTGATCGTAAGCAAGCGCTGCAATTTTGTCAGGATTTCATGATGCGTCTAACAGCAGTATAAAACAAGATGGTCGAAATAAACTGTTGGTTTGGTGCAAATATTTGGTTTTAGATTGTTTTTTATTGAGTGTTGGATTCGCGACGGATTCGATTTCCTGAAGAATCATGACAAGACTGATAAAATGCTTTCGCTTTTTCCACTTTTAAAACGAAAAATATGTCAGGCAATACTTTAGGAACTTTGTTTACAGTGACGACGTTTGGTGAGTCGCATGGCCCAGCAATTGGGTGTGTGATAGATGGATGTCCACCAGGAATGGAATTGTCGGAGGCGGATATCCAACCAGAATTGGATCGTCGTAAGCCTGGCACATCTCGTCACGTGACGCAACGCCAAGAGGCGGATTCAGTCGAAATATTATCGGGTGTGTACGAGGGAAAGACAACTGGCACGCCGATTGCGCTTTTGATACGTAACGAGGATCAGCGTAGTAAGGACTACGGCAATATTGTTGAAACATTTAGGCCGGGTCATGCTGATTTTACTTACTGGAATAAATATGGCATACGTGATCCGCGCGGTGGGGGTCGTTCTTCAGCGCGCTTAACTGCCCCCGTCGTTGGCGCTGGCGCAATTGCAAAAAAATGGTTACTGCAGCAATATGGTACGAAATTTTTTGGTGGGATGACACAGTTGGGAGATATTTCAATCCCTTTTTCCTCTTGGGATTACACGACTCAAAATCCATTTTTCGCTCCGACGAATGATCCGCAACTAATCGCTGAGCTTGAAGCTTATATGGATGGCCTACGTAAGGATGGCGATTCTATTGGTGCTCGCATTGATGTTGGCGCAAGTAACGTGCCAATTGGTTTGGGTGAGCCTATCTACGACAAGTTGGATGCAGAAATTGCCTATGCCATGATGGGTATCAACGCGGTAAAAGGGGTTGAAATAGGTGCTGGATTTGGCTGCATTGCTCAACGAGGTTCTGAGCATGGTGATGAGTTAACAGAAGCTGGTTTCATGAGTAATAACGCCGGTGGCATTTTAGGCGGTATTTCCACTGGTCAGGACATTCGTGTGTCGATGGCGATTAAACCTACGTCGTCTATCCGTACCCCAAAACGCTCAATTGATAAACAGGGTAATCCGGTCATGGTGGAAACTTTTGGACGCCACGATCCCTGTGTAGGTATTCGTGCGACGCCGATTGCTGAGGCGATGCTGGCTTTGGTGCTCATGGATCATGCCTTGCGGCACAGGGCGCAATGTAGCGATGTCGTCTTGTCGACAGCAGTTACCTAATGTGTTACAGAGCGCTGAAGTTGATCATGTTGCGCGAGTCCAAATCTAAGTGAGAGAAATTTTTCAAAATCAGTCTTAGTCCTGATGAATTTCTCTCAATTTTCTCAAAACAAAAGTTGGTGATATGTCTGCTTAGCACGACTTTTCAAACGAAAATTTTGAATTTCGTAAAATATTGAAAGATTGTTTGGTTTAATTCGGATTAAAAAAATCTATTGGACAGTTTTGCATTGCACAATTGTGGCATAATCGAAGGCTGTTTTTTAGCTTCACGAATTCTTTTAATTTCAGGCAACAATTATGTCCAAGACGCTTTACGACAAACTTTGGGAATCTCACGTAGTTCATACAGAAGACGATGGCACTGCGATTCTGTACATAGATCGCCATCTTTTACATGAAGTCACCAGCCCTCAAGCGTTTGACGGGCTTAAACTAGCTGATCGGCAACCGTGGCGCATTTCCGCTAATCTGGTTGTCGCCGATCACAATGTCCCCACAACAAACCGACAAGGCGGTATTGCCGATCCTATTTCTCGTTTACAAGTGGAAACGCTTGATGCGAATGCTAAACAATATGGATTAACTTATTTCGCAATGAACGATCTGCGTCAGGGAATTGTTCATGTGATCGGGCCAGAACAAGGCGCAACTTTGCCAGGAATGACGGTCGTCTGCGGCGATTCACATACTTCGACACATGGCGCGTTCGCCTGTTTAGCGCATGGTATTGGCACTTCGGAAGTCGAACATGTGCTTGCAACGCAGACCTTGCTGGCAAAAAAATCAAAATCAATGTTGATCCGAGTTGAAGGTGATACACCATCTGGCATTACTGCAAAAGATATCGTTTTGGCGATTATTGGGAAGATAGGCACAGCGGGTGGCACGGGTTACGCGATTGAATTTGCTGGTGCAGCGATCGAACGCCTGTCTATGGAAGGTCGTATGACGGTCTGTAATATGGCGATTGAAGCGGGCGCCAGAGCTGGCATGATTGCGGTCGATCAAACGACGATTGACTATGTGAAAGGTCGCCCATTTAGTCCCACTGGGAAAGATTGGGATAGTGCCGTAGCCTATTGGGAAACGTTGCGTTCGGATGAAGGCTCGCAGTTTGACACTATTGTGACCATGAATGTTGCAGATATTCGACCCCAAGTCACATGGGGAACTTCCCCAGAAATGGTGGTCGCAATCGACGGGCAAACGCCAGACCCTAAAAACGAAACCGATTTAGGTAAACGCGACGCGATTGAAAAGGCACTAGCCTACATGGATTTGCGCCCGAATATGGAGATCGGTGCAATTCAGATTGATAAAGTTTTTATTGGTTCCTGCACTAATTCACGCATTGAAGATTTACGGGCTGCAGCCAAGGTCGTTGCTGGTAAAACTCGCGCCGCGAATGTTAAGTTGGCGATGGTCGTGCCGGGTTCTGGTCTTGTGAAGAGACAAGCTGAACAAGAAGGTTTGGATAAGATTTTTACCGCCGCCGGTTTTGAATGGCGTGAGCCAGGCTGTTCTATGTGTTTAGCGATGAACTCGGATCGCTTGGAGCCGGGTGAACGTTGTGCTTCTACTTCAAATCGTAATTTTGAAGGACGGCAAGGGCAGGGCGGGCGTACCCATTTGGTCTCCCCAGAAATGGCTGCCGCCGCCGGTATTGCTGGACACTTTGTTGATGTACGTAATTTTGCTTAACTTACGAAAAAGGGTGAAACAATGAAAAAAATAACGGTTCTCTTTACGCTGACGATGATTTTCTTGAGCCTAGCAGGTTGTAATACGATCCAAGGGATTGGTAAAGATGTAAAAAAAGCGGGCGAAGTTGTGGAAAGCGCGGGAAAGAAATAGTTATGGAAAAGTTTACTTTGTTAGATGGTCTGGTTGCGCCTTTGGATCGTGCCAATGTCGATACCGACGCCATCATCCCTAAACAATTCTTGAAGTCGATTCAGCGCACCGGTTTTGGACCGAATCTATTTGACGAATGGCGTTATCTTGATCATGGCGAACCTGGAATGGATAATAGTTCGAGACCATTGAATCCAGATTTCGTATTAAATCAAATGCGTTATCAAGGGGCGTCAATTTTGTTGACGCGCAAAAATTTTGGCTGCGGCTCTTCACGCGAACATGCACCTTGGGCACTAGATCAGTTTGGTTTTCGCGCAGTAATCGCGCCTAGTTTTGCCGATATTTTCTTCAATAACTGTTTCAAGAATGGTTTGCTGCCTATCGTGTTGAGCGAAGAGAATGTTGATTATCTGTTTAATCAAGTTCGTGACAACGAAGGCTTGCACTTGCAAGTCGATTTGGAATCGCAAACAGTTGGTTTGAAAGCGACAGGTCAAAGTTTTTCATTTGAAGTTGATGCGTTCCGTAAATATTGTTTGCTCAATGGATTGGATGACATCGGTTTGACTTTGGTGCACGCTGAAAAAATTCGTGCATTTGAACAGAAACACATTGCTGCTCGCCCTTGGCTAGCGGCTGTTATCTAATTAAATTCATCATTCTCATTTATATCTTTCTCATTTACATATCAGCATGAAAATTGCCATTTTGCCGGGTGACGGTATTGGTCCTGAAATCGTTGATCAGGCCGTTAAAGTTTTAAAAGTTTTGGGTGAGTCCTTTGAAATGGAATTCGCTCCTGTTGGTGGTACTGGGTACGAAGCTGCTGGCCATCCTCTACCAGAAGCAACTCTGAAATTGGCGCAAGATGCGGATGCTGTTTTGTTTGGTGCGGTAGGTGATTGGAAATACGACAGCCTTGATCGACCACTGCGTCCAGAACAGGCTATTTTGGGCCTGCGTAAAAATCTGAATCTATTTGCGAATCTGCGTCCGGCAATTTTGTATCCAGAATTAGCTGGTGCATCTACTTTGAAACCGGAAGTGGTTTCTGGGTTAGATATCCTTATTATCCGTGAGTTGACTGGCGATATTTATTTTGGACAGCCACGCGGTGTGCGCGAATGTCCTGATGGGCCATTCAAAGGTCAACGCGAAGGTTTTGATACCATGCGCTATGCGGAAGGCGAGATTCGTCGTATCGCACACGTCGCATTTCAAGCGGCTCGTAAGCGTGACAAACGTTTGACCAGTGTTGATAAAGCGAACGTGCTTGAGACTTTTCAGTTTTGGAAAGACATCATGATTGATGTGCATAAAGAATATCCTGACGTCGCGTTAGATCATATGTATGTCGATAACGCGGCAATGCAGTTAGTCCGTGCACCGAAGAAGTTTGACGTGATGGTGACGGGAAATATGTTCGGTGATATTTTATCGGATGCTGCTGCAATGTTGACAGGTTCTATTGGCATGCTGCCTTCCGCTTCGCTTGATGCCAACAATAAAGGCTTGTATGAGCCTTCGCATGGATCGGCGCCAGACATTGCTGGAAAAGGTATTGCCAATCCACTAGCGACGATCTTGTCGGCGGCCATGATGCTGCGTTATTCCTTAGGTAAAGCGGAGCAAGCGGATCGTATTGAAGCTGCAGTAAAAGCAGTTTTGACGCAAGGTTTGCGCACGCCCGACATCTTTGAAGACGGCTGTGTCAAAATTGGTACCTCAGAGATGGGCGATGCCGTGGTGAAAGCTTTGAGCTAGAGTTAGTGTGATTTTTTTTGTGAACAGGGAGACCTGTAATTTTTAGGGAAAGATGATGAAACTAGTTGGTTTGGTCGGTTGGCGTGGAATGGTTGGCTCAGTCCTCATGCAGCGTATGCAGGAAGAAGGCGATTTTGATCACATTGAACCAGTGTTTTTTTCAACCTCAAATACGGGCGGCGCAGCCCCTGCTATGGCGAAGAACGAAAAGACATTAAAAGATGCAAATAATATTGATGAGCTTAAACGCT
>CAUPKC010000071.1:0-20406 GCA_963511665.1 uncultured Undibacterium sp. | reverse complement strand
CTAGGTTCGCTTCGACCTCTTGAATTATCGTCTATAGTAACTTCATTGCCAGCATCTACGTTATCCGACTCTTCCATTTTCACACACACACAAGTTGACAATGCACCCACATTTGGTTTTTGGATTTCTGCCGCATTACGTATCGCGATTGTGCTTGGCGCCGCGGCGACGTGCGGCTATTTTTGGGGCTCTATCACAGGGCTGATACTAGCTTTGCTAGGCATGGTTACGCTGATCGTGGTGCAGTTGCAGTACTTGTTGAATTTGTCCGATTGGCTGGATAACCCCAATAGCGCGCGCTTACCCGATGGTTGGGGGGCTTGGACAGAAATTTTTTCCCGTCTTTATAAATTGCGACGCGGCGATGAAAAAAATCAAACTGAATTAGCGGAATGGTTAGCTCGCTTTCGCCAGGCGATGACCTTATTGCCAGATGGTGTGGTGATTATGGATGATGTGATGTTTTTGGAATGGTGCAATCCGATTGCAGAGCGGGATCTCGGACTAGATTTGAAACGCGACAAGGGTATGCGCGTGACAAATCTGGTGCGTGCGCCGGAATTTATCGATTATATTATTTTGGGACGTTACGATACGCCGTTGGTGTTAGCGCTGCGCGATAGAAAACTCATCGTTCATGTGATTCCATTTGAAAATAGACGACAAATTTTAGTTACCCACGATATTACGGAGTCGGTGCGTATTGACATGATGCGCCGTGATTTTATTGCGAATGCTTCACACGAATTGCGCACACCTTTAACCGTGATTAATGGTTTCTTGGAGATCGCCTCCATGCAGCCGGATTTGGAAGTGTCGATACGTTCGTCGCATGTCAAATTAATGGTAGAGCAGGGCGAACGTATGCAGCGGTTGGTTGAAGATATGTTGACCCTGAGCCGTCTTGAATCTACCGAGTTTCAGGTGCGTTCTGAGCGCATCGACATGGGGATCATGCTGCGTCATATTTTGCAAGAGGCGCAAGCTTTATCATCGGGCAAACATCATATTACTTTGGAGCTTGATGGACCTGATATCTCGGGTAGCAGCGATGAGATTCGCAGCGCCGTCAGTAATTTGGTCACCAATGCTGTGCGTTATACGCCAGAGCACGGCGAAATAAAGATGATCTGGAAGAATGCGACACTGGGACCAAAGTTAATCGTGCAAGACAATGGGATTGGGATTAATCAAGAACATATTTCGCGTTTAACTGAGCGCTTTTATCGAGTCGATAAAAGTCGTTCGCGTGAGACGCAAGGAACGGGACTTGGACTGGCCATTGTCAAACACGTATTGCTACGCCATGACGCACAATTACTGATCGAATCGAGTCTAGGAGAGGGTAGTAAATTCTGCGTACAGTTTCCTAAAACGCTGATTGCTAGTGCCACTACTTAGCATAATTCTTCTGCCCTCACAAAGGCCATTGGGCAAAGACACAAATTGTTGAAACGTGACGTGTTCACTTGGCGATAGCCTAAAGCTGTCACCAATGTGTCTTTCAAATGTCTATAAAGTTCTTACTTTATCTCTTAACTTAAACCCAAATTTCAGCAAAATTGCAATCTGTGCCGATTTGCCTGCTTTTACTTACAGAATTGATTGAAGTCAGTATCTAGCCCTTATACAATCATGGGCAAGGAGAATGGCTATGTATCGAGTAATGTTGGTAGAAGATGATGAGCGCTTGGCGGCGTTGGTGACAGAATATTTGCAAGCTTATGAATTTTCTGTCGATCTGGTGTCGCGTGGCGATCTGGCGTTGGCGCATTTCAAGGCGACTTCACCTGATATGGTGGTGTTAGATTTGATGCTGCCGGGGATGGACGGGATGGTCGTGTCCCGACAAATTCGCGAAGTCAGCAAAGTCCCGATTCTTATTTTAACTGCACGCGAGGATTCCTATGATGAGGTTTCCGCCTTAGAACAAGGTGCTGATGATTTCGTCAGCAAGCCGGTACAACCGCGCATCCTGTTAGCACGCTTGCGTGCTTTAGTTCGACGCATTCCCGATCGTAATGCCGCAAGCAATGATGTGGATCAAGAAGCTTTGCAATTTGGTGCTTTGCATATCTCGCGTAGTGACCGGGTCGTGTTGTGGAAGCAGCAGGTTGTTGACTTATCGAATACGGAATTTAAGCTGTTGATGGTCTTGGTTGAAGCGCCGGGCAAGGTGTTATCGCGCGATGATATTTTGAAGAAAATGCGTGGTATTGAGTTCGATGGTTTAGACCGTAGTATCGACAATCTGATTTCGCGTTTGCGTCGTCGTTTTGATGATCAAAATTCCGAGAAAATCAAAACCGTGTGGGGCGAGGGTTATTTGTTTTCGCCGTCCGCTTGGGAGGCATAAGAAACCACAAGAAATCGTGGGCGAGATATGCCTCGATCGCGAGCCTTGTGCTACTCAATTAAGGCGATCATGCCTAGTGGACTGGTTCGGGTGAAAAGGTGGCCTTTTTCTGGATGCTGGGCAAATAGGAAGTTGAGCGCTTTGACGTTATTGATGCCGTCTGCCCACAATGAACTATTGTCGCTCAGGCTAAGAATCTGCGAGCTCGTGCTGGGGAGTTTTAATTCAACCTGTGCGGCAAAATCTTTCTTTGCAAATCCTAAGCGAATACCAATACATTTCTTTGTTTTCATAGACGTAGGGTCAATATAGTTCTGGTAAGCGAGCGCCTGTTCGCAGGCCGCACGTAACTCATTGATCTCGTAAATGCCATCGGCGCGCAAGCTGAGGCTAGTGCGAAAGTGAAAACTCGCTTGCCCAGATTTTTGATTCAATACCAATTCCGCGTTTTCATCGTATGCCGCTTTTAATAAGGGCAGTGCAGTGCGTCCTAGTGGATCTAGCGGTAAATTCAGATGTATTGTTTTTCCTAAAATATGCAGGCCATAGTTTTCCATAGAACTATTTTTGTCTTTAGGAACCACTTGCAACTGAAATTGAATCAAGTTCTTTGCTTTACCAAATTTTTCAAACCATAACATCGATTTATAGGCATCACGATAGCTGGTCCATTCTACGTCCCGCGCCCGTGGCGGTTGCTCACTAGTTTGAGCAACCGCTGGGATTGGGCTAAGCAGAAGACATGCGAGCGAGCACGCTAGTAAGCCGGTAAGTGCATAGGTACATGCACTAAGTAGGGCAGGAGCAGAAGCAGCAAGTGATGAGAACTGGCGATTCACGATTCGGGTGTTTCTTTAATTTCTATAGGATTATGGGGGGAGCGAAAATCAAAACCGATAAGCTAATGCGCTAGATACTGTGAAATTGGTGCGTCGCTCAACTAGGGGGCTGTCGCTGGCGCTACCGACTAATTGCCCCAGTTGTATTTTTGAAGTAAGTAACCAAGAGGAACTAAAGTTCCAATTCCAATTTGCATCAAGATGTACATCTTTGACTCCTGCTTTAGCTTGAAAACGACGAATTAACGTGCGTCGTGCTTCAGCATCACTGATGCCAAAATAACTCTCTGCGTAGGCTTGATTGATGACATTGAGCCCGATGCCGAGTGTTACTCGGTGGTGAGCTGGCAGATCTGGAAAGCTGTAACGCAAGTCACTACTGAGTCGCAGACCGTTTTTGTCATTGCCTGCGCCGAACACGATGACGTTGGTCTGGCGCAGGTTTTCAGTGAGCGGATAGTGGTAAAAAGCGCCGACCAAAAGCCGCGCTTGGATATCATCTAATCCACCTAATTTGTTACTTGTTTTTGTGGTGTCGGACTCTGGTCCAATAAAACCGCCTTGCAGAATTCCAGGTGGATCTATGCCATTTGATAAGCCTGAAGCGGAGCGACTTGGCTCCAACATAATAAGTGGGCCGAAATCTTGCCGCGGCTGTTGAGATAAATGCCAGCCCGCGCTCATACCAGAAATAAAAGCCCCATTGCTCCATTGCACCTGCATGACCGGCACTACAGCTCGTTTGTATTTCGTTGCACCTTCATAACTTGGGCGTAACACAGCACCCAGACCCAAGTACATATCATAGCTGCCATCTGGCATCAGATTTTGGGTTGGTGTCTGCGCATGTACCACATTGCTCAACGCCAGGCCAAATAGGATAAAGGTAAACAATTTCTTCATTATTGATTCTCTCGATTGCTTAAATGTCGCTTGCTTGTAATGCCTTGCGCAGTTCGCCATTTTACAATCGAGGAATAGGTAAGAGTTCGCAGAGATAAAAAAACTACAGATAAACTGAAATACTTTGAAATTCAACTGCTTCGTCGTTACGTGGAATTTCTATTAATAGGTAAGGTGTCGTTATACTTGTGGTGCATATCGCAGTCGGACCTGGATTACGATCACGATGCGTTAGCTGAGTTTTGCCCGCTGCGCGCCATACCGTGACATCTTCGATCGCATAGCAACCCGTTGGGCGCGATCCCATGAATAAACCAACGATCATACTTTTACTGAAGTCGACGTTTGGTATGTTGGCGTTGTTCTTATTGTGTTCCTGCCATAATCCCATCCAGCCTGCTTGGTCTTTGATTACGACATTGCGCTTACCGGTTACGCCAGAATTAGAGCCTTGGTCTACTACCTTATGGCTTATCCGTGCTGCACTCACATTATTAAATTCGACGGGTAAATCAATTTTAGCCAGTTCAACCATATTCATCGGCGTACTAGCAGTTTTGCTCTCAGGATCGCAACTGGCAATGGCGATTCTTTCTTCTTCAAAATAATCTGCGGTCAATTTTTGACCGTTAGAACTGACTTTAAGAATTTGGGTGATGCTGCAATTATTCGAGGTTTTAAAAAAAGTACCCAGCGTCATACGTGATTGAAAATCGGTGCCTCCAAACATGGGAGGTGCTTTGACACCTGACAGTTCCCAAAATTTATTCCAAGCTGGGAGGTCTTTAATCACAATATTAGTGGGGGCAACACCACGGTAGAACGGTGCCATTAATGCGCTCACTGGAATTGCGACGCTGGCGCCCCCTGGGACCACTATTTGTTGCACTTGATGCTGACTACCTAAACCGAGATCGGCTTTATCGAGATTGCGCAACATGGTTTTGAACAGACTTTCGCTGCTTGTGTCGCTGCAAGTTAAACGCGGCCCGGCGATACTGTCTGCGTTGCTGCATAAAATAGTTTGTGGTGTCGCGCCATACAAGGTTTGGCTATAAGTCGCGTCGGCACAGCTGCCAGCTTTATCCCAAAAAACTTGCTTCTGATCGATCACGAACAGGCGATTCTTGGTATTGGAGCAACTGGCATCCTTCGCTAAATTAATGAAGTCACTAGTGATGATCGGTGCTGGATTTTTGACGATTTCTTTTTCCAGTCTGTTGTCACCACCTCCGCAGGCACTGAGTATGACTGTGCTTATAAGTAAGGGGGCGGTAAGCGTATTTGTTAGATTTAGTCTCATTTTATTTTTCTTTCGTTTGAAGCAATGCTTGTCGCTTTTTTTTAAATAAGATACATGTTTGAAAGATGCCCGTGAGTACATGAGCAGATGCTGAATCTTATTGAATTACTTGCTTTGATTCCTCCTGAAAGTGACGCGAATTTGTCATCAATTTGTATAGAACTTAAATTTGTTGTGCAAATGTTTATTGGAAATTATTTTTTTATGCGTCATTTTTGTTTCGGAGTCCAACTATCTTATAAAATAGGCAGCGAGGAGAATTTAATGCCGCCTATTTATCTGTGTTTACTTCAATCTATATCGCCAGTGCAATCTGCTTGGATTGGTCGGTGATTTCGCTATGAATCACCTATTTCTGCGATTTCTCGGTCCTGTATTACTGTCTATCGCGGTCGCGACTGCGATGGTATATGCGGTCGTCACTTGGACTTTTGGTGATCCAATTGAGCAGAGCGCCTTACGTCAGGCTGCACCTCAGATTTTTTTGATCGAGCAATATATAGACAAAGCGGCCAGCGATGAATGGCTCTCACGTCTGAATAAAGTACGTGAAGTATCACAAGTGAAGTTCGAACTGATTCCCTTAAATCAAGCCTTAGACAAACTTACGCAGCGCCAGCGTCAGGAACTCTCTGCTGGCAAGATCGTGATGGATGCGGCAAATAGTGCGCTTTATCGTCGGGTCGATTTAAATGGCGAACGTTATATCGGTAGTGAAGACGATGTTTTACAAGCACAGGAATTACCTATCGATTATTGGTTCAACATTAAATTGGAAATCGTTCGTTACATCATCGTTGCCTTCGTTTTGTTGATACCCATAGGTTTTTGGTCGCGTGCGCATTGGCGCGATATTCAAGCCCTAGCAAAAGTGACGGAAGACTTTGGTGGCGGCCAATTGACTGCACGTGCGGCTACACCATCACGTGCCAGCATCTATCCCTTGGCCCAGCAGATAAACCAGATGGCAAACCGGATTGAAACGCTGCTTAGCTCGCAACAGCAATTACTGCATTCGGTTTCGCATGAATTGCGTACCCCTATTGCCCGTCTGGAATTCGCTCTGGAGATTCTGCAGAATAGTTTGATTTTGTCGGATGCGGACGGAAAGCAGACTCAAAGAATTGTCGCTATGCAGGCTGATCTGAGTGAGTTAAATAGTCTGGTGTCTGAGCTATTGAATATGGCGAAACTTGACGCGCAAGGGCAATTGCAAAAAGACGTGGTACGAGTCAATGAGTTTGTTCAAAACTGCTTGCAACACTTACCGCCTAAGCCAGAGGGACTTGATTTACAGGTGGATATTCAAAATCAAGATAAGCCATATTTTGTAGATCAACGTTTGCTGTCTCGTGCGATACAGAATCTCTTAAAGAACGCTTACAAGTATGCCGACAAAAAAATCACTTGGCGTTTGAAAATGCAGGGAGAGAATTGGTTGATTAGCGTGGAAGATGACGGTGCAGGAATTCCAGAATCAGAGCGAGAAAAAATATTTGAGGCTTTTTACCGCTTGGATCGTAGCCGTGATCGTGCCACGGGTGGTTTTGGATTAGGTTTATCTATCGTCCGACAAATTGTCGTATTGCATGGCGGCCGCATCAAGGTTGGCGAATCTGAACTAGGTGGCGCTAAGTTTGAAATTAGTTTGCCGATGGCAGTTTGATTTTATTTGCGGAATTTTGTGAACGCACATCTGAGTACAAACTTACCCAGATGCGTTTTCAATTCGCTTATTTTTGCAGTGGCATAGTGCCTTGTTTTAACCAGTGCAATGCATCGCCTTGCACGCGAGGTGACAAACGTTGTAAAACCATTTGATGATAGTCATTCAGCCAAGCCAACTCATCGTCTCGTATGATAGTCAGGTCGACGCAGCGAGTATCAATTGGGCACAAAGTTAAGGTTTCAAACTTCAGATAGTCACCAAATTCGGTACTTTCCGCTGGCACGCATAACAATAAGTTCTCGATGCGAACGCCCCATTTGCCCGGACGATAGATGCCGGGTTCGTTCGAGGTAATCATGCCGACTTCCATCACCATATCGCTATTAGGAATGGTACCCGAAATAGATTGTGGACCTTCATGTACATTCAGGAAGTAACCAACACCGTGGCCTGTACCGTGGCCGTAGTTGATACCTTCCGCCCAAATCGGTGCGCGGGCTATCGCATCCAATACGGTAGAGTAAGTACCATATGGGAACTTCATTCTGGATAAGGCGATCATGCCTTTTAAAACTAAGGTGAAGTCGCGTTTTTGCTCTGCTGATGCGATACCCACAGGCACGACGCGTGTGATGTCGGTGGTACCGTTTAAATATTGTCCTCCAGAGTCGATCAAAAGCAAGCCATTGCCTTGAATATCGGCATGAGACTCAGGAGTTGCGCGATAGTGTGGCATGGCGCCATTTCCATTGAACCCTGCGATTGTGCCGAAGCTAGGCGAAATAAAATGCGGCTGACCAGTGCGTGCCGCACAGATTTTTTCATCTATCGTTAATTCCGTGATGGCTTCCTTGTTCTGCACTCGCTCATACCAAGCGAAAAATTCACATAAAGCAGCGCCATCTTGCTCCATCGCTTCACGCACATATTGAGCTTCTTCCGGCGTTTTGCGTGATTTGGCGTAAACCGAAGGATTGAGTGCCTCGATGACTTTGACGGAAGACGGAATCGCTTGTTGGAAACCAAAAGTAATACGACGTGGATCGATTAATAGCGTGTCTGAAGAGCTCAGCTCCTGCAAACCTTGTTTCGCATTTTCATAAGGCTGGAGAGAAACGCCATCTTGCGCCAAACGAGCGGCAAGCTCTTGTGATACTTTAGCGAGCGGCACAAATAAAGTCGCAGTCTCCAAACCGATCAAGGCATGCGAGACGAAAACCGGATTGTAATTAACATCGGCGCCACGCAGGTTGAAGATCCAAGCGATATCATCAACCGTAGACACAAAATGCCAATTCGCGGTTTTGAGTCGCATTTGTTCGCGTATCGCTGTCAGTTTTTGAGCGCGGCTGACGCTGGCAAATGGCAATGCATGTTCATAGACTGCTGCGCTTGGCAAATCTGGTCTGTTAGTCCAGACGACATCAAGTAAATCAAAGTCAGTTTTGAGATTGATGTGTTTTGCTGACAAGCTTGATTGCAGTGCGCGGGCACTGGCCAGACTCAAAATATTGCCATCAACACCAAGCACTGCTTGCTCAGGTAATTGTTGTGCCAACCAATCTATGTGTGCCGTGCCTGCTGACGACTGAATTTTCATCATCGTAATGCCACTACCAGCCAATTCAATTTCAGCCTGTGACCAATAACGGCTATCGACCCACAGACCTGCGAAATCTTGCGTGACGATCAAAGTGGCGACAGAACCGGTAAAACCAGAAAATACTTCACGCCCTTGCCATCTTGCTGGCAGATATTCCGATAAGTGTGGATCAGCAGATGGGATTAGATAAGCGGTATAGCCGTGAGTCGTCATTGCGCTACGCAATTGAGCCAGACGCTGTGGGATAGTAGTAAGCATTTTTTGTGTCTCTTAGATTGATTAAGACGTCAATGGATTGTTCGTCAGTTGCACGAAGAATTAGGCAGACAAATGTAGGGAAATCAGCGTAGAAAACGGCGCATCACATGCGGTGGCGGTTCATTAGGATTGGCGTGAACGTATTCCAACTCTGGTGCCAATTCAAATTCATAGGCAGCATAGAGATCGACCAGTCGTGGTTGATCGATCCGTACACCCAAACGCAATTCTTCTACGCCAGAGGTTTGCGCGTGATGAATTACCGCTTCTAGTAAATGTTGTGATAGCGCCTCACCGCGAAACGCAGGCAAGATACCCATGCGCCGCATTTCCCAGGTTGCTCCATCGTCATCGATGGGCAACCATCTTACCGAGCCTGCAGGCTCGTCGTTGACCAATAAGACAAAGCCACCACCTTGTAGTAGCTCGTGTTCTACTTTTTCGCTCGATTCCTGGTGTCCGGAAGAAGTCGTTGCGACTTTACCTGCCCAGCAATTACGTGTCAGATGCGCAAGCAGTGGCGCATCTTCTACATTGGCTTCACGAATGACGACGTCCATGTTTGTGATAATTATTCGCTAGATTAACGGACACGCATACCTGGCTCCGCACCTGGCCAAGCTTCGAGAATATAGAGACCTGGATTCGTTTTTTCATCGGCCGCTGATGCTGCTAAGACCATACCTTCAGAGATGCCAAATTTCATTTTACGTGGTGCCAAGTTGGCGACCATGACGGTGAATTTACCGATTAATTGTTCTGGCTGATAAGCTGATTTGATGCCTGAAAATACGTTGCGTGTTTTGCCTTCGCCGACATCTAAAGTTAAACGCAGCAGTTTGTCTGAACCTTCAATGTGTTCACAATTCACGATTTTGGCGATACGTAAATCGATCTTGGCGAAATCATCGATTTTGATTTCAGGCGCCAACTCTTCAATCGCACCACTCGTCACTCCCTCACCTTCAAGGGGAGGGGTGGGGAGGGGATGGGTTTCAGCCGATGCTTTTGTGATTTCGATCGCAGGCGCCACAGGCGCATCAAACAATTGTTCAAAAATCTTAGGATCGACACGCTGCATCAGATGCACATAAGGATTGATCTTGTGTTGATCAGGAATGGGTGTTGCGACGCTAGCCCAATTTAAAGGCGCGATATTCAATTGCGCTTCAACTTGACTTGCCAATTGCGGTAAAACAGGTTTTAAGAATATCGTCAAAATACGGAAAGCTTCTAGCAAGCGACTGCAAACTTCTTGTAGCTTGGCGTCATTCTCCGGCTGTTTTGCCAGTTCCCAGGGTTTGTTCGCATCGACATAGGCATTAATAATATCAGCTTGTTCCATGATGGCTCGTAAGGCTTTGCCGAATTCGCGCGCTTCATACAAGGCCTGAATGTCGCCTGAGACTTTGCGTAAATTCTGTATGAACGCATCATCGTCAGTCGCCCACGCTGTATTCACAACGCCATCAAAACGCTTAGTAATAAATCCTGCCGCACGACTCGCGATATTGATGTATTTGCCGATCAAATCAGAATTCACACGTGCCACGAAATCATCGGGATTCATATCCAGATCTTCGACTTTGGCATTGAGCTTTGCGGCGAAGTAGTAACGCAGCCATTCTGGATTCATCCCGATTTCAAGATAGCGCAATGGGGAAATACCTGTGCCGCGTGACTTCGACATTTTTTCGCCCGATACCGTGACGAAGCCATGTGCGTACACATTGTCTGGCGTTTTGTAACCTGCAAATTTCAACATCGCAGGCCAGAATAGTGTGTGGAAGTAGGTAATATCTTTACCGATAAAATGAATTTGTTCGGTGCTCGGATCTGCCATGAAAGCATCAAAATCACGTCCGATTTTTCCGAAGTAGTTTTTCAAAGACGCTAAATAACCGACTGGTGCATCCAGCCATACGTAGAAGTATTTACCTGGTTGATCAGGAATCTCAATGCCAAAATAAGGCGCATCACGGCTGATATCCCAATCACCAAGGCCGCCGTCGCCTTCTAGCCATTCTTTGCATTTGTTCGCCACTTCGGATTGCAAACGATTGTCTTGCAAAGCCCAGCCGCGCAAAAATGCTACGCATTGGGGATCAGACAGTTTGAAGAAAAAATGCTCTGAGGATTTCATAACTGGTGTTGCTCCAGTTAGCACAGAGTAAGGATTCTTGACTTCGGTTGGCGCATATACGGCAGAACAAACTTCACAGGAGTCACCGTACTGATCTTTAGCGCCACACTTAGGACATTCGCCTTTGATATAGCGATCAGGCAAAAACATGTTTTTAACTGGATCGTAAAATTGTTCGATGGTCTTGCTGGTAATAAAACCTGCTGCTTTTAACTTGCGATAGATATCTTGTGATAATTCGTGATTTTCTGGTCCATCGGTGGAGTGCCAGTTATCGAATTCGATATGAAAACCGTCTAAGTATTGCTTACGTCCAGCCGCGATCTGTCCCACAAATTCTTGCGGTGTTATGCCTGCTTTTTCTGCGGCAATCATAATCGGCGCACCATGCGCATCATCTGCCCCTACAAAATGCACGTCATTGCCAGACATTCGCTGATGGCGTACCCAGATATCGGCCTGGATGTACTCCATGATGTGACCGAGGTGGAAAGGCGCATTAGCGTAAGGAAGGGCGGTGGTGACGAACAACTGGCGGGTCATAATGAATGATTACTTTAATGAAGAGGGGCGGTTAATAGGTAAAACGCTTATTTTAACAGCGAACTCGGTCTAAAGCTTGGAAATCAGCTTGGCGCTTCTCTCTCAACTTAAGCAAATTAGGGGCATTCATTTCATTATTGGGCGAATAAAATTTGATTCGATACGGTATTAAAAAACCAGTAGCCAGCAGGGCTATCTTCAGCTTGCTTCAGAAATTACGTTAGACTGATGAAAATTGAATGGAGAGTCACATGTCAGCAGCACATCAAACGAACAACGAACAAATTGAGAAAATTAGAGCTGTCTTAGCAACAGTTATCGATCCCAATACCCAAAAAGATTTTATTTCTACTAAATCAGTCAAGAATATTCAGGTCAATGATTCGGTCGCCAGTATGGATATCGAACTGGCTTATCCGGCCAAAAGTCAATTGAGCCTAATCGCCGACATGGTGAAGAATGCTCTGCAAGGAGAGTCGGGCCTAGAATCGACGGAGTTCCAGGTAAACGTCACCAGCAAGATCGTGGCGCACGCAGTACAGCGTGGCATCAAAATCATGCCGAATGTAAAGAACATCATTGCCGTCGCTTCCGGTAAAGGTGGCGTAGGAAAATCGACTACTGCTGTGAATTTAGCTTTGGCCTTAGCGGCTGAAGGTGCCTCAGTCGGTTTATTAGATGCGGATATCTACGGTCCGTCGCAGCCTATGATGATGGGCATTTCGGCGCGCCCAGAAACTTTGGACGGAAAGACCATGGAGCCATTGCAAAACTATGGCGTACAAGTGTCTTCGATAGGATTTATGATCGATCCAGACTCGCCTATGGTATGGCGGGGGCCTATGGTGACGCAGGCTTTGCAGCAATTGCTGGAGCAAACCAATTGGCGTGATCTTGACTATCTGATTGTCGATATGCCGCCTGGTACTGGAGACATCCAGTTAACCTTGTCGCAAAAAGTGCCAGTGACGGGGGCGGTGATCGTTACCACGCCGCAAGATATCGCCTTACTTGACGCACGTAAGGGTTTGAAAATGTTTGAGAAAGTCGGCATTCCTATCTTGGGTATAGTCGAAAACATGAGTACCCATGTTTGCTCGAATTGTGGTCATGCTGAGGCAATTTTCGGCGCGGGCGGTGGCGAGAAAATGTGTGCGGAGTATGGGGTTGATTTCTTGGGTGGACTGCCATTGACAATGGCCATTCGTGAGCAGGCCGATTCGGGTAAGCCGACAGTAGTTGCTGATCCTGATGGGCAGATCGCACAGATTTATAAACAGATTGCGCGCAAAGTAGCGATTAAAGTCGCCGATAAAGCAAAAGACATGAGTAGTAAATTTCCGACCATCACTGTGCAGAATACCTAGTTTTATTCATCTTTATATTAACCTATACATTCGCCTATACATTCGCCTATATATTCACCTATATATTCGCCCATATCTATGACGCAAAGTAAAGATCTCCATTACATGCATCTGGCGCTGGAACTTGCCTCCCGCGCCACGATATTGACTTCGCCGAATCCGAAGGTGGGATGTGTGATTGTCAAAGATGGGCATGTTTTGGGGCAGGGCTGGACGCAAGCTGTCGGGCAAGCGCATGCTGAAGTCATGGCTTTGCGCGATGCCGCCAGCTTGGGTCACGATGTGCGTGGTGCGACAGCCTACGTGACCCTTGAACCCTGCAGTCATTATGGACGGACTCCCCCTTGTGCCAATGCCTTGATTGAAGCTGGATTGGCACGTGTGGTCGCTGCGGTTGAAGATGCGAATCCACAAGTGGCAGGTCGTGGATTTTCTATGCTGCAAGAAGCTGGTATAGCGGTGACCCACGGCTTGCTGGCAAAAGAAGCGCGCGAAATGAATCTGGGGTTCTTTAAACGCATGGAAGTTGGCAAACCCTGGGTGCGTCTCAAAATGGCAGCTAGTCTCGATGGTTATACCGCCTTGCCCAATGGACAGAGTCAATGGATTACTGGCGCTGAGGCTAGAGCAGATGGTCATCGTTGGCGAGCCAGGTCTGATGCGATTTTGACGGGCATCGGCACGGTATTGGACGATGATCCGCAAATGAATGTGCGTTTGCCTGAGCAAGAAGTTTTGCGTCAGCCGCGTAAATTTGTGCTTGATTCTCAATTGCGAACCCCCGTTTCCGCCAAATTGTTTCACGGCGCTTCTGTAAGCATTGTCCATGCAAAACGCAATCCTGATATCGAAGAAAATTTGCAGCAAGCCGGCGCAAACTTATTGTATTTACCTAGTGAGAATAGTTCGGGAACACAAGTTGACCTGCTTGCATTGATGTCGGTAATGGGTGAGCAGCAAATCAATGAGTTGCATGTGGAAGCGGGTGCAAAACTAAGTGGTGCTCTGATTGTAGCTAATTGCGTTGACGAATTACTGTTGTATCTGGCGCCGAAATTGCTGGGTTCTGGTGCAGGTATGTTTGCTTTGCCGGAGCTGCAGCAGCTAAATCAAGCACGAGAATTGAATTTGCATGAAGTCTTGCAACTGAGCGATAACACGATCAGAGTGCTTGCGCGCTTTGCTTAGTGTGTTAGTGCGCTTTGCTTAGTGTGTTTGTTGCGCGGGTGTATTGATGAATTGAAGTTTGATCGGAGCGAATGCAAAAAAGCCTCATTGATTTCTCAACGAGGCTTTTTATTTTGGTCGGAGTACAAGGATTCGAACCTTGGACCCCCTGGTCCCAAACCAGGTGCGCTACCGGGCTGCGCTACACTCCGAAAACTGCTTACTTAATTCAAATAGGTAAATTTAAATTAGGTGAATATTTTGTGAAACTAAAAAGGATCGCCGAGACTGTTGAGTTTCGACGATCCTTAGAATTTGGTCGGAGTACAAGGATTCGAACCTTGGACCCCCTGGTCCCAAACCAGGTGCGCTACCGGGCTGCGCTACACTCCGAGAAGCGAGATAATACGACCTGTAGCCAAACTTGTCAACCGCCTTGGATTGACTTTGGTCTATATTATTACCGACTTACAAATTTTGTTCGCTATGGAACTTTCGTTCTTCGCCTTTATAGGGATCGATAAATGCGATAGATTTAGCTAGTAATTGCAGTGGTTTGCTAAAATCGTCAGATCCACTTGGCATGCTGTTGGGATAAAAGTTATCGTTGACAATTGCTGCGCCGAGGCTCGCCATATGAACACGTAGCTGGTGTTTTTTTCCTGTACTTGGGCGCAATTGATAGAGATTGAGCTCATCCCGTCTTTCCAAAATCTCGATATCCGTTTCTGCATTGATGGTGCCAGCGACTTCTTGCATCAGAAAAAAACGGTCACTCTCTACCATGCGGCTGGCTTTGTACAGTGGAAACTTCATCGCCGGTAAATGCGGTGCGACGGCGTGATAAATTTTATCGATTTGACGTTGTTGAAATAGTTGCTGATAAGCGCCGCGACTCTTGGATTGTTGCGAAAACAAAATAACGCCGGCGGTTTCTCTATCCAGCCTGTGCAAAGGGCTGAGGTTTTCATTTCCAGTTTTTTGCTTGAGTCTGACCAGTAAGGTTTCTCGCAGATAGTCACCACCCGGCGTCACGGCTAAAAAATGGGGTTTGTCGGCGACCAGCAAATGTTCATCTTGAAATAAGATTTTTTCATGAAAGGGAAGGACTTTCTCATCGTCGATTTCACGATAATAATAGATGCACATGCCGCGCTTTACTGCGCTATTGGGTTGCAATATCGCCCCATCCGCAGCGCGTACCTCATGCTTTGCAAAACGTTGCAGCCACCGCGCCGCATCGATATCGGGAAAGTGTTGACAGAGAAAAGCCAAAGCGTCGACCCAATGACCTTCCGGCAGCCAAACATAGCTGGGACTGATACCTTGACGCGTTGGTAGTGGTGGCTTTAATGGAGCTTGCACGGTGACTTCAATGATTGGTGAAAGGCGTTCATACTAGCATTGCACGGACTTTTTTTATTCAGTGCAGAGATTTTTAACCGTATGAAATTGCTGATAAATGGGTGTCCTAGCGCTAACCAGATTGGCTTAAGTATCATCAAACACGCTTAGGCGGTAAAATAGCATCTTTGACTTTTCGCGTTCATTTCCTGTGTTGATATTAAACATACGGAAATTCGCCAGCACTGATGACAGCTTCTCATTTACCTACTTCTACAACAACGGTGCGTACTCGTTTTGCGCCTAGTCCTACTGGTTACTTGCACGTTGGTGGCGCACGCACCGCCTTGTTTAGCTGGGCTTTTGCTCGTCATTTTGGGGGTATTTTTGTGTTGCGCATTGAAGATACCGACCTTGAACGTTCGACACCAGAAGCGGTACAGGCGATCTTAGATGGTATGAATTGGTTAGGCTTGCAACATGATGAAGGCCCTTTCTACCAGATGAAGCGCATGGATCGTTATCGTGAAGTATTGGCAAAAATGTTGGCAGAGGGCACTGCATATCATTGCTACTGTTCGACTGATGAAGTTGAAGCCATGCGTGAACGTCAACGTGCTGCGGGGGAGAAGCCTCGCTATGACGGCACCTGGCGTCCAGAGTCAGGCAAAGCTTTGCCAGCTGTTCCTTCAGATCGTAAGCCAGTCATTCGTTTTAAAAATCCACTGGACGGCGTAGTGAGCTGGAACGACGTGGTTAAAGGCGAAATTACGATCGCCAATCGTGAGCTCGATGATTTGGTGATTGCACGACCAGACGGCACGCCAACCTATAATTTCTGTGTTGCGGTTGATGATAGTGATATGCAAATCACGCACGTGATTCGCGGTGATGATCATGTCAATAATACGCCACGTCAAATCAATATCTTGAATGCACTTGGTGCGCCTTTGCCGTTTTACGGACATGTTCCTATGATTCTGGGAACAGACGGTCAAAAACTATCCAAGCGTCGCGATGCAGTGAGCGTCATGGATTATTTGGATAAGGGTTTTTTGCCTGAAGCCTTATTAAATTACTTGGCGCGTCTAGGTTGGAGTCATGGCGATGAAGAAGTATTTAGTATGGAGCAAATGATTAGTTGGTTTGATCTGACCCACTTGTCTAGCTCAGCGGCGCAATTTAATCCGGAGAAATTGGCCTGGTTAAATAATCATTATATTAAAGCGGCAGACAATCAGCGCTTAGCCGATTTGATTCGCGCTGATATGGAAAAGCTAGACGCACAGTTCAACGGTGCGCCCGCATTGACGGCCGTTATAGCACTCTTGAAAGAGCGCACCAACACCACAGTGGAATTGGCGCAAGCGGCAATGCTGTTCTATCGTCAACCAGCGCCGGATGTAGCTTTGGTCGCGCAACACATTACTGCAGCGATTCAACCCGCTTTACAAGAATTCACACAAGCGTGTGCAGACGTTGAATGGAATAAAGCCGCTATTTCGTCCCTGATGAAAGAGACTTTGGCAAAGCATGGTTTGAAAATGCCGCAATTGGCAATGCCTTTGCGTTTGCTGTTAACGGGGCAATTGCAAACACCGTCCATCGACGCCGTGATTGAATTATTTGGTCGTGAAGTGGTGCTGGCGCGCTTGGCAAACACTTAATCATTTCGGGACAAAGTCTATGCTGAACAAACATACTGCTCAGCATTAAGCTTTACAAGCAAACACTAAACTTGCTATACTCCCGTTTCTGTTTTGTGCGGGGGTATAGCTCAGTTGGTAGAGCGCTTGCATGGCATGCAAGAGGTCAGCGGTTCGATTCCGCTTACCTCCACCACGATCAGGAAGTAGCTCAAATCAGCAAAGTATTTTTTTAGATGTTTCAGAAAAATGCTTGCCAGAACGAAGAAGTTGAGTATATAATCTTGGTCTTACTTGATCGCAAACGTAAATAACGAAGCGAAAAAATCAAGTGAAAAGCAAGAAGTAAAGTAGTAAAAAGGTCAGTAACAAGGACAGATTTTATGTCCCCATCGTCTAGAGGCCTAGGACATCACCCTTTCACGGTGAGTACAGGGGTTCGAATCCCCTTGGGGACGCCAAGTTAAAGCCGCTAAGTTTAAATGCTTAGCGGCTTTTTTGTTTTCTGGATACAAAGCGAGCACTGCTCGCGCAGGGGATTCGAAGGGATTCGCTTGCAAGCGAATCCGCGGCCTGCGCTTGTGTAGGAGAATCCCCTTGGGGACGCCAGGGTAAAGCCGCTAAGTTTAAATGCTTAGCGGCTTTTTTGTTTTCCGGTGGCAAGGCGAGCACTGCTTGCGTCGGGGGCGGTGAGCATCGCAAGAGCAGTTTCTGGTGGACACAAAGATTGATAAGCATTTCAAAAGTCGTCACCGCTAGCGCAACGATTTTTACTTATTGCACAAAACTGCTTCTTTCCTTTTAAGAAATAATCTTTCGGATTTTGTTGCAAGGTGAATGCTATACCCATTCATGATGGCGCTCATCGGAAAATCCATGTTTTTGGCGAGTGTACTCCTCGCAATTAGTGAACATCATGTAGACAGTTTCAAGAATAGGCGGTCGCTATGCCTTTAGTAACCAGTAAAACTGTTGCATTGAAAATCAAATTCACATTTGAGAATCTTTCACCAGGTCGTTTTATCTCAATTTTTTGACTTGCGCTTAAATGGCAGTTGGCGACCGCTTGAATAGGCCGAGTTGCTGGTTCTACAAAATGGGCAAGGCATTTTGGTGTAAGGCTAAATTCTAGATCTCGCCGACGAGGCTAAAATTGCTTCAAATTTGTCGATGTGCCTGATCGACTTTGGCCTTATAGATGGCAGATAAAATAAAACGCTACAATTGTCTGTTAGAGTTTTCAATTTTTCGAATGTGAGTTTATTTTGGATGCACTTCAGTTAGGTCCTTTTCTTTTTTCTGCACAACTGGTGCTGCTGATCGTTTCTGTAGTGATTGTTTTTAGTTTGGCAGAATACTTGGCTAAGAAAGAAGGTGCGCAAGTTGAAAAGGCACTTTGGATTGTTGCATTGACGGTATTTTTGGGTGGGCGAATTCCCTTTGTTGTGTCTTACTTTCCCATGTATGTCGAGAAGCCTTTGAGTATTGTCGATATACGTGATGGCGGCTTTATTTCTGTGACGGCGGTCCTAGCTGGATTATTTACCGCGTTCATCTTGACTCGTTATGTACCACGATTAAAAAAACCATTATTCATTGCCTTGTTTGCTGGTAGTTTGGTCTGGAGTACGGGCACGTTTTATTTATCCTCTCAACGTCCTCCAGCAAGCATCCCAATGGTGAACCTACAATCGCTCGAGGGTAAGCAAGTATCTATGACGCAGTTTCACGGCAAGCCTGTTGTTGTTAATTTATGGGCCACCTGGTGTCCGCCATGCAGACGCGAAATGCCTGTGCTGCAAGCAGCGCAAGCTAGTAATCCCGATATTGCTTTTGTTTTCGCGAATCAGGCTGAAAGTCTCGAGACCACCCAAGCCTATTTGAATAAAGAAAATTTGCATTTGCAAAATGTGCTTTTGGACTATCAAGCTGAATTCGCGCGCGCCACCGGCTCAATAGGGACACCAACGACTTTATTTTATGATCGTAATGGCATTCTCATCGATAGTCGAATTGGGGAGTTGTCTGATGCGACCTTAGAAAGTTTCTTGGCAAAATTGCGTTAATTTAGATTTTCTAGTGGATCAATTGCCTTAATTGATTTGTATCGGCGGCTTTGATCGAGTTAATTCTAGGCGTTTTATTTCTATAATTTTTTCTATTTCATTATTTTTCTTCATTCGCGCCAACTCCGTGCCAATTTCTTTAGCTAAGTGGGCTGTATTTTTATTTAGATAAACAAATAATTTTTTTGTTCCCAGCACGGTTGATCGCACATCGTTGACTAACTTCATCTGTTCCAACATTAATTCTCCATCGATAGTAGTCGTGATAACAGCGTCGAAGCGATCAGCGAATAGCATATTGAAAAGATTTTTTGATTCAGAGACGGTTTGTACATTCTTCAATCCCTTAACGATGTCTAGGCTGTGCTGGACACCATGCACATGACCAACTCGCAAATTTTCTAGGTCTTTTATCGATTCGATTTGCAAGGGACTATTTTTTTTGACAAAGACAGCGCTGTACAACTGGTAGTAGGAAGGGATGACTCGTATCAGGTCGGTGTGACTTTCTCCGTAGCTATGAATGCGCGCAATCTCACCTGATAAATGTAATGATTTATTGTATTTGGTAGCGCGGGCTGGTGGTAAAGCCTGTATTTGAACGGGCAACTTAATGTTTTTTAGCGCGGTCAAAAAAATTGCCTCGGCTACGTCTTGTTCGGGCAGTTTTTCATTTCTCCCAAACTGCAATGCTTGTCCTTGCGCTTGCACTTTACAGCTAAGTGAAGAGAGTATCAGCACAAATAATAGTATTCGTCCGTACATAATCGATTTCATTTAAAAGCTTGATATTTTGACCTGTAATGATTCTATAAATTTTATCTCACTCCACTGAAAATACATCGAAAATTCTGAGATAAAACAACATTGCGCAAAATTCTGATGACGATTAATGTGAGGGTAACTTAGCAGCTTTTGACGCTGCATCGAAGCCACCTTTAGTTCGCCATTCATCCATCTCACCTTGCAAGATTAAGACGTTTTCCCAGCCAGCAAGGCGCAAAGCAAATCCTGCTTGTGCCGACAACGAGCCGCTGTTGCAATAAATCAATACAGGTTTAGTCAACGCTTACGGCATAATCAAACGACGCCAAGCCGCATGGGTAACGATGCGTTATTGAGCAATATTAAAGTGATTCATCGAGAAGTGAAGAACGAATATGGCTGGCCTCGCATGCATAAGGAACTTATTTTACGTG
>CAUPKC010000070.1:0-20817 GCA_963511665.1 uncultured Undibacterium sp. | reverse complement strand
CGAGAAAGACCCATATCGCGAGCTATAGCTGAGATGGACTGCTTTTGAATTGAATGGCGCCTGCGAATTTCGTAAATGATGTCCATATAAAACACTCCAGATACCTCCGGCTAAAACACCGGATGGTGACACACTGAGGTGAAAACTATTGGACGCTGTTTCCACCCCTAATCTGGAAAGTATTGCACGCTGTTTGACACCAAGCTCATTGCTTGGAATTACTTCAAGCAATGCAACTCATCAAGCATCTGTATCAGCACTGACTACTGGACGAGGCGAGTTTACTGTTTCATATTTGGTGGACGGAAAGTCTGCTAGTAAAACTGTGCCTGCGAGTGTGGTTCAGTTACTTAGATTTGATGCTCCTGAAATGATTGAGCTTGGCCTTATTGACGCTGATGGACGTAATAAGCCACCGGCCAAAGTGCCATTTGTCAGTGTTCCCGCGGCTTCTGGAGATTTGCTTCGGTTTAAGGGCTTTGATCCGAAATTTCTCAGTTTGGCGACTGGTGCCAGCGAACTAACCTTGCAGGGGGTGCGTCCTGGTATCACTAGCTTGCAGGCTGAAACATTGTGTGGAACCGCAGTGGGACCCCGAATTGGCGTAAAGGTCGTGACCTGCGACAAGGACTCCCGAGAAACTCTGGAGCGGCGTAAACGTGGTGTCAAGGAGCGCAACGACACGATTTCTCGTCGTGTACAGGAGTTGTTAAATGATCCTGAGTTCGTTAGGGTAGAAAGGGAAATCAAAGATGATGTCATTAATTTGGCTTTTAAGACTGGCTCTACGATAGTTGGTGCACTGTCAATGGCGCAGGGGGGGCAGATAAAAGCTGCTGAGGGGCGACTGTCTCAGCTCTCTCCGCAGCAGCTTAAATGGCTGACGGCGATAAAGCCTGAACAAGCGAGTATCAAAGCAATAAAAGATGTTGTTGGCCTTTATACATTGACCTCCAGCCTTATGAATGGGTTTGATGGCGCTATGCAAGCTGGAATTGGACAAGGTGACAATTCAGAGTCGTACAAAGCTGCTATCAAGGGATTGATTTCTGGAACAGTCAAACTGATTAAGAATGAGCGACTTGGTCTTGCAAAAACCTTTATTGAAGCAGCTATGGCTGCACAGAAGATGGGGCGGAATGTAGGTACTTTGGCTGGCGTAGCTGATCAACTAGCAGAACTGGATGGCCAGCATGAAAGTGTACGAAATGAGTGGGAACGTATTGCTAAGCTGATAAAACGATGTGATGCGACTATCCCAGAGGGCGACAGTGACCTGGAATTGATTGAGCCAATTAGTGGAGGCAAGGCTGGTAACAACGAATTAGATTCTAGAAAACGACGTAATAAATCAACTCAAACCAAGCCTGTTAAGGCTACGCCGAACGAGGACGAGAATGTAGTCCAAAAGCCCGCCGGAACTCAAGACCCTATCAAGGTTCCGCTTGAAAAGCCAACCTCTTTTGGAGGCGTTTCCCTGTGCGTTGCGACGAGTCAAAAGCCTTCTGATATCGCTAAAGAACTACATCGCATCAAGAGTGTCTATGAGACTTATGCTTTAAAAATGAAAAGAGCTTCGGAAAGTGTTAGTGGAGCATATCAACGGGTATTGGAAGAATTAGTTGTGCGTGCAGAGGAGGGGTCGGAGTCGCTGCGTACGCATCTCCCTGCGCTCAAAGTTGCACATGACGAGGCATTTCTTGCAATCGCAAATGAGGGCGATACATCACTCAAACATTTGATGGAGACTCAACAGTGCGAATCAAAATTGGCAAAAACGCCGATTGACTTAAAGCGTATCAAATGGGATTTTTTACCATGACGTTTAAGGCAGTTCGTATCGCCGGAACTAACTCGCTGGCACTCAAACCGATTGGGCCCAAACCATTTTTTACGCAATCGTCAGCTGCTTGTCCGTGAATAAATGTAGCAAGACATGCTGCGTCAAACTCACTCAAACCTTGTGCCAAAAGCGTACCGCAAACACCCGCTAATACGTCGCCAGTGCCGGCTGTTGCCAAGGCTGGATTGCCGCTGGTATTGATGACGATATGTTCGTGGTCTGCGATGATACTTCCTGCACCTTTAAGAATGACGGTTGCTTGAAATTTTTTTGCCAAGGTTTGTGCTGCTAAGCATCGATTATTTTGAACCTCTGTCGCACTGCAGTTCAACAAACGGGCAGCCTCTAATGGATGGGGTGTGATGATTGTGTGCCATGATTGAAGTGATCTGTCATGACACAGTTGCGCCAGATCCGCATGTTTTGAGATCAAATTTAGTGCATCTGCATCGATGGTAATGAGGGGTGCTTGTGTCAAGCTGAGTCGCAACATAGCTATCGCTTTTTGTGAGTCCCCGAGACCTGGTCCTATGACAAGATTCTTGCCTGAAAAATCGCCAGACTCCGCCTGCCTACACATTAGTTCAGGATGGAAGAAATCAACGCCACTAAAGGCTGCTATAAATTCGACGTGGACACGCCCAGCACCAGTAAATAAAGCTGCACGTCCCGTTAGCAATGGCGCACCTTGCATGCCGGTACCGCCACCAACAATGACGATATCGCCATAACTACCTTTGTTACTGTCCTGCTTACGTGGTTGAACCAAGTTTGCAAGTTCAACCGGATTCGACAAGTAAGCGAAGGGCACGGGATAGAGATGCTTATCAATGCCTAAACCGCCGAGGCTGACGACGCCCGCATAGTCTTTTCCTTGAGCAGTATGTAGTCCAGGCTTGTTGCCAATGAAAGTAAGAGTATGGCTGGCGATGAGTGCAACACCATCCACGCCTGAGTTTATGATTTGTCCTGTATCCGCATTCAAACCACTAGGCACATCTAGCGCCAGCACGGGGCATTGGCTGTTTTGATTGTCGGGTTTATTAATGTCTTCTATGAGAGACGCAATTTTTCCTGTAATTGGGCGGTTTAGTCCTATGCCGAACAATCCATCGACAATTAAAGTGTATTGCTTAGGATTGAATTGTTGGATTTGGTCAAGCTTTAGCCAACGACAGTTCGTTGACTGTGCTCTGTGCAAGCTTAATTTGGCATCGTCTGAATAATCCTCAATAGCGCCGCAAATAAGGATATGAATGTGGTGTTGATTTGCTTGGTCTAATCGAGCCAGTTGGTATGCGACTTCAAATGCATCGCCACCATTATCTCCTGGTCCCGCCAGAATACAGATTGTTTCGATGAGACCAGTTTTGCTTTTTTTTCTATTTTTATTCTGAAATTCTTTGATGAGTTTGCTAGCTAGTTTTGCTGCCGCTGCACCAGCAGCCTGCATCAAACTACCTGGCGGTAATGCCGTTTTTGCGCTTTGCTCGAGCTGACGGATTTGCGAAATTTGATAAAGCAAATGAGCTTGCATGGTGTGAGGCTCTAGAATAAATTACTGTGATTTTAGCCTGATACAACTTAGTTCTCTTTAGGATATCGCCTAAATGCCTAAATTCGATCACTTATTTAGATATTGTTTGATCGTGCACAATTCGCCAAGAGAGTCACGTCATCCAAGCGAAGACAAGGTATCGATTAAGTGTTGAAAGATGATTTCTATCGGTTGCAACAGGTGTGGCAAAATCAAACTCAGCATCAAAAATCCAACCCCGATCGTGACAGGAAAGCCGATACCAAAGATGTTTAGCTGAGGCGCTGCACGCGTTAAGATTCCCAACGCAATATTAGTGATTAGAAGCGCAGCGACAACTGGCAAGGAGATAAGGAGGCCAATTTTGAAGATCTCCTCACCCCAAATCGCTAATTTTTGAAAACTAAATCCCATCGTCAGAGAAGTCGAAATAGGAATGCTTTTAAAACTGGTGATGAGCGTTTCGAAAAGAACCAAGTGCACATTCAGTGAGAGAAATAATAGTGTCGTGATAATGACTAAAAATTGACTAATGGCAGATGATCGGCCTCTGGTTTGTGGGTCATAAAAGGTCGCAAATCCTAGGCCCATAGTAAGACCTATTATCTCGCCTGCCATTTCAATACCAGCGAATACAATGCGAACCATAAAGCCCATTGCCATGCCAATAATGAACTGTTGAAAAACCACCATAATGCCAGTAATGGACAGCATATCCACACCTTGTATCGGGTCTATCGTTGGCGCGACTATCATCGCTAAGAATACACCGAGAGCAATTTTGACTTGCACTGGGACACCGTTATTACCGAACGGCGGTGCGATGGCGATGAAGCCGAGGATGCGAGTCAGTGGCCATAGGAATGCAGCAATCAGGCTGATTAACTCATTGCTGTTGATGGGAATCATAACTACTTTTTTCAGCCAGCCATGGTGGCAATGCCAGTGAATACTTCACGCATATAATCACCTAATACCGACAACATCCAAGGGCCGGCAATGATCAATGTCACGAAGATACCTACCAACTTAGGAATGAAAGATAAGGTCGTTTCATTTATTTGTGTTGCCGCTTGAAAAATACTCACAATCAAACCAATGCCAAGTGCAACTAAGAGTAGTGGGGCAGAAATCATTAAGGTGATTTCCATAGCATGTCTGCCCATGGTCATTACGCTATCGGGTGTCATTTTTTGTCCTTTAATAGAAACTACGCGCCAGCGAGCCAATCAATAACTGCCAACCATCAACTAAGACAAATAGCATGAGCTTAAACGGTAGCGATACGATAGAGGGCGAGACCATCATCATACCCATCGCCATTAAGACGCTGGCGACCACCATATCGATAATTAAAAATGGTATGAAGATCGCAAAACTGATTTGAAAAGCGGTCTTCAATTCACTGGTTATAAAAGCGGGAATCAGCACCCTTAATGGAATATCCTCAGGCCCTTGCAACGCAGGCGTATTAGATAAACGTACATACAGCGCAATATCAGATTCACGTGTTTGCTTAAGCATAAAAGTTTTGAGCGGCTCTACACCTTTTTCCATCGCTTTTTGCATGGTGATTTCATTTTTAGAAAAGGGCAAGTAAGCATCCTCATAAATCTTGTCAAAGGTGGGTCCCATTACAAACAAGGTCAAAAATAAGGCTAAACCTACCAGAACCTGGTTAGGCGGCGCTGACTGTGTCCCCAAAGCCTGTCGTAATAACGATAGGACAATAATGATGCGGGTGAAGCTGGTCATCATCAACAACGCCGCTGGAATAAACGCCAGCGATGTTAGGAAAATTAAAGTCTGAATACTCAGCGAGTAATTTTGTCCACCGCCTGACGCTGGCGACGTTGTGATAGCGGGTAGTCCGCCACCGCTTTGTGCCAGCGCAACATCGGGTACGCACAGTATAAATAGGAGGATAGCCAATGCGATCGGTGCGAGCAAATTGGCGAAATTGGAGGTGAAGGAGCGCAAGGTTTTCATGATGCTTTAAGTTTCAGGTGTATTGCGCTTGTCTAAAGTTTTTTTGAGCCAGTGAGAAAATTGATTTTCCGGGTTGGCGTTTGCATGAGCCGGGTCTGATGAGGCAATCACTTGTTTTGGCATACTGCTAAGGGTGTTAATTTGTTGTGCGGTGACGCCAAGCACTAACCACTGATCGCCAACTTCTACCACCATAATGCGTTCACGATTACCTATGCTCAATCCACCGACGATTTTCATAGGTACTTTATTCATGCTGTTGATTGGACCTATGCGCTTAAATAACCAGGCGATCAACAACATTAAACCAATCACGGCAACCAGCGCTAAAAAAATCTGCAGCAAACCTGTGGTGGGCGACACGATGGCCTGTCCCTTCGTTTGTGCTAATGCCGAACTACTTAAAAGTCCGCTGCTTACGACAAGTAGTGCACCAAATAATGCCCTAAATAAGGCGCTAAATATTGGGTTAAATTGCAGGCTGGATCTGGCGTGTAATTGCATAAAATACGGCTTCACTTGTTCAGCTTACGAATACGTTCGGCAGGCGTCACAATGTCTGTTAAACGGATACCAAATTTATCATTCACCACCACGACTTCACCTTGGGCAATCAAGCAACCATTCACGAGCACGTCCATGGGTTCACCTGCTAAACCATCCAGCTCAACCACCGAGCCCTGCGCTAACTGCAAAAGGTTTTTAATGGCGATTTTGGTACGTCCCAATTCGACGGTTAGTTGTACTGGAATATCGAGAATAAAATCGATATCGTTCGACGTTTGAGCTTGAGGGCCTTTACCAAATTCTTGGAAAGCCCCTGCGGAAAGTGCGGTAGGAGGAGGCGGGGCTGCAGCTGCAGCAGCGGCGCGCGCGGCTGCCTCAGCATCGGCTTTCTCTTGCTCTGCAATGGCCGCACCCCAATCATCCTCGTTGATGGTATCGTTATTGTCATCCATTGCTTTCTCCATTTAGTGATTCGTGTGATATATCGTTGACGCTAGAACCGAGCATTTTGTCAACTCTAAGGGCGTACTGCCCATTGAAGACGCCATATTTACATTCCATAACGGGTGTTCCGTCTACCTTTGCTGACACGATTTCAGGTACAGCGATGGGAATTATGTCGCCTACTTTCATATTTAAAATATCACCAAGATTTATTCGTGCAGTGCCGAGATCCGCGACTATTTCTACCTCTGCAATTTGAATTTGTTGGGTCATCAGGCGTACCCAGCGTTTGTCAATTTCCAGCGTTTCACCTTGCAAACTACTGGTTAATAAATCGCGTATCGGCTCTATCATCGAGTAGGGCATGCACATGTGCATCTCACCGCTAACTGGCCCAAGTTCTATCGTAAACGTGGTGGAAACCACGACCTCGTTTGGTGTCGCAATGTTGGCGAATTGGGTGTTCATTTCAGAACGAATATACTCAAATTGAACGGGATAAACCGGCTCCCAAGATTTGGCGTAAGTTTCGTAAATGATCTCGAGTATTTTTTGAATAATTCTTTGTTCCGTCTGTGTAAAGTCTCGACCTTCAACACGAGTGTGGAAACGTCCATCGCCACCGAATAAATTGTCCACCAGTAGAAAAACTAATCCCGGATCCAAAACGATTAACGACGTACCACGCAGTGGCTTCATGTGCGTTAAATTGAGATTGGTTGGAACTACCAGATTTCGAATAAATTCACTGTACTTCGAGACCTTCACTGTACCAACAGAAACTTCAGCGCTGCGGCGCAAAAAATTAAATAAGCCAATTCGCAAAAGGCGGGCAAATCGTTCGTTGATAATTTCCAACGTTGGCATACGACCACGAACAATACGTTCCTGGGTTGCCAAATTATAGGGGCGGACACCCGAGGTATCCTCAAGCGACTCTGCGTCGTCTTGATCACCCGTCACGCCCTTTAGTAGGGCATCGACTTCTTCCTGTGAAAGAAAATTATCAGACACGATTTTATTGGATTACAAATGAAGTAAAAAACACGCCACTGACTTTTTGTGGATCGCCTTTGGGTGTGAAGGGTAGGTTTACTTGTTCGGTAATTTCCTTGATCAACTTGTCTTTCCCCTCAGGCGTCAGTAATTCAGCAGCATCTTTGCTTGATAGCAGCATGATCAAACGACTTTTTACTTGGGGTGTATTGGACTTGATTAAACTAGATTGAGGCTCATCTGGAACTTGCAATGTCATCTGTACTTGTAAATATTTTTCACCAGATTCCGATTGTAGATTGACGACGAATGGCTCAAGGGCAAGAAAAACGGGTGCTTTGACAACCTCTTCTTTTTGCTCCTTTTCTTTGGTATTTTTTTTACCTGACAACATAAATACTGCGCCACCGCCAATCGCACTAAGCAATAGCACTGCCGCACCTATCATGATAAATAGTTTCTTTTTCGATTTTCCTGCTGGCGCATCTGCTGCTGCAGGTTTTCCGGGGGCTTTAGACATAGTTGGCTTTCACCACTTCATAAATATTGTTACGTTTAAAAAAATTATCCACTAAGTCAGTGAATAGCTATCTTAGAAAAAGAGTGGCATTTAGGGCTTTACTCTCGATTTTTAGCTTTATATGGAGATGAACAACTATCATTTTGATGTGGAACAGGAGGGCGTACGACAGAATTGAAAATGACAAATTTCATGGCAGCCCCAAGTTTCACAAAAGAATTGTTTCTCTTGGTTTGATTATAGTATTGTTTTCAACTATCCGGTTTGTCTTGAGGGGGGACACGTTGCAATCGATGTAGTCTGGACTCAAATTTTTGAATCGACAGTGGGCCTGGTGGCTCGACTTTGCATAAAACGAAGCAAGTTGGATTGAAAAAATGCAACTTGCTTCGAAACGAAGGAGCTTTAACGCTACTCAATTGCACGTTGCAACTTGATGCGTGAGAGCTAATCTTTGGCGCAGGCTGTCACTAAACAAATGTGTCCACTAATCCTTTAGGGCTGGATTGATTTTTATTTATCGCCGCGGTAGGTGCTGAATCCTCTGCATTCGCTGCGAATCCTTGTTTTTGATTGTTACCTGAATTTCTGTTATTGCCGTCAGGTGTGAATGCATTACCAGACGGGGTAGATTGGGCTGCGACTGAAAATCCAGAAAGTGACATGCCTGCGTTGTCCATCATTTCGCGTAATTTGGGAGCCGCCGCTTCGATTGCTTCACGCACGTCTAAGTGTGATGAAACAAAGCTAGCGTCAACCTGGTTGTCACTGATACTTAAAACGATTTGCACCGGGCCAAGATCGGGAGGATTGAGCGTGAGTTGAGCACTTTGCTCGCCACCTGCAACCATCCAGACGATTTTTTGACCGATTGCCTGATCCCACGCTTTGGTGCCAACTCTAGGCCCGATGAAATTTGAGCTTGATGCAATACTGTTTGCTTCCGCCGGCGCTTGAATTGGCGGTGATGCTGGCAAGGATTCAGCCCTAGGCGTCTCTATGTTTTGAAGCTTTTGAATGCTCTCTTTGTTTTGCTCAACATTATTTTGCCGTGCTTCTTGTACTTGTACTTTTAGATCGACCGAAAATTGATCCGAAGCACTGCGTTCATTTGAGTTTAGACTTACTCGACGTTCTTCTGGCAGCTGATTCGAAAGTTCTTCGGTGCCTGTTGTTTTGTTCGTTGTACTGCTTAAAGAATTGTTATTTGCGACCGGTGGAGATGCGACGCTTGCCTTTGACTCTGCGGCTGCTGAAGTGATAGGCGGTTGTTCTGAGATCAGTGTGGGGGTGGTGTTACTGTTCATCGCATCATTGACATCTTGTTGAGTTTTGTTCTCGTTTTTCAACTGTTTTTTGACGTCATCGATCACCTTATCGAATTTTGGGCTTGGAGCCATAAGCGTCGAGTCAGCTTGGATGTTGTCCGCTAGATCGCGTTCAGATATCAAACTGGTAGTTTGGTTGGCGTCAACTTTTGTATTTTTCTCCAACGCTATTGGCTTGACTTCTAACTCTGTTTGAGCCGATGTAGTCGAACGGGCATCTACTGCAGGTTTCAATGCGAGTGCTAGATTTTCCGCAGGATTATCGGGCAAAGTTGTCCCTGTAGCATTATTGTTTGCTGGGGCAGGGCTAAGAGCTATTTCCGTAGCGATTGACGTTGATGTTGACAACTCATCGCTCTTAGTGAGCTTGCCTGAAGAAGCGTTGAGGCTGACTGAGGTAATATCAAGGCTGATTGACGAAGCGGTTAGGCTATCTGACGAAGCATTGGGGTTATCATCTACCTTGGTAGTATGCTCTGGGAGGGTGAAAGCGCTTAAATCGCCAACAAAATTAATTAAGTTATTGGTCTCATCTGAGATCGCTAGGCTTGCATTGTCGAGTTCGTCGGATTCGTTATCAGCCGTGGAAAGGTTTTTTTCGGTTGGTGGTGCTTCCTTACTTGGGACTATGCTTTTTGGGCTTGATGCTGATTCAGCCGCTTGATTGTTGGTGGACGGTTTGGCTATGTTGGTAGGCGGTTTTTTGACTTTGTTTGCTACTTCGTTTTTGAGTATTTGATTGAAGTTGCTATTCGATTTCAATTCAGTCGAAGTTTGTCCGTTTTTAGCAGCTGTGAAGCTCGGCAAAACTTGTGAAAGTGTTGATGTGTTTGGCATTTTTGACACCTATAAAATCGAAAATTTGAGCAGTTATTTGTTGATCGTTATTCGTAATCTTTTTTGAATATTACTTCTTGTAAAAAAGGGTACGGGTTGCACGTTCGTCAGTTTGTTTTTGATCGCGTTTATTTTCTTTTTTGAGTTCTGCCGCGATGTTTCTGTTAATTAAGGTTTTGTAAGAAAGGCGTTTTTTTTCACATTCCTGCCAGAATTTTTTTGCAATATCTACTTTGTACTCAGCATCTATTATTAGTTTCTTTTGGCCTTCAATGGCTTGATCCAACTTGCCGATAAAACCTTGATAATTTGCAAACTGTGAAACCGTTAAGCCGCGCTGTGCGTTATTTTGTAGCCTAGTTTCATAATCTGCACGGTATTGCGTCAATAGACCTAGTTGCTGGGTTGCTTCATCTTTCGCCTTTATGCTTCGCCCTAGATTTTTGGCAGCATTTTCCACGTCATTTTCTGCTAATTCAATTAAGGTGCTTAGCGCCGATCCAGCCATAATGCTCTCATCACTTTCTTATTGTACGTATCGGATCAGTATTCTAAGCGTCGAAAAGCGATGAAAGTCCCTCTAAGCTTTGCGATATGGATGACTTTTCCGTGATTTCTTGTTGCAAAAATGCTTGAATTCTCCCGTACTTTCGTATTGCTTCATCCAATACTGGGTCAGCGCCCGCCGAATAGGCTCCGACATTAATTAAGTCTCGGCTGCGTTCATAGCGTGAATAGAGCTGTTTTAGCTTTCTGGATAAGGCTTGGTGTTCTGGCGAGGTAATGCCATGCATCGCGCGGCTGATCGATTGTTCAATGTCAATTGCTGGATAATGTCCACTTTCTGCCAAAGTTCGATTCAGAACTATATGGCCATCCAAAATCGCTCTTGCAGCGTCTGCAATCGGATCTTGCTGATCATCACCTTCAGTCAAAACGGTGTAAAACGCGGTGATAGAGCCTCCACCTACGCGACCATTCCCCGCACGCTCTACTAAAATTGGTAGCTTAGCAAATACTGATGGTGGATAGCCTTTGGTCGCAGGCGGTTCGCCAATTGCCAGTGCAATTTCACGCTGTGCCATCGCATAACGCGTTAAAGAGTCCATGATCAGCAATACATTTTTATCTTGGTCGCGGAAGTACTCAGCAATAGTCGTTGCGTAGGCGGCACCTTGCAGACGCATCAATGGCGGGGCGTCAGCAGGTGCTGCGACCACAACCGAGCGTGCTAAACCTTCTTCGCCCAAGATTTCTTCGATAAACTCTTTGACCTCACGTCCCCGTTCACCGATCAAACCGACAACGATGACATCCGCTGTGGTGTATCTCGCCATCATGCCCAACAACACGCTTTTACCAACGCCCGAACCTGCGAATAAGCCGAGGCGTTGTCCACGCCCTACGGTCAGCATGCTGTTTATGGCTCGTATGCCAACGTCAAGTTTTTCTTTGATCGGAGCTCGCGCCAGCGGGTTGTAGATACGGGCGCCGAGTGTAGCAGTTGCTGTGTTGTTTAATGGACCCAAAGCATCCAGTGGGCGCCCATTCGCGTCTAACACGCGACCAAGTAGTTCATAACCTACCGGAAGACGCTTGGTTCTATCGTTATTGCGTCGTTGTGGATGATCGGGATCTTGATTTGCCAGAGGTGCCACGGGCACAACTGCTGCACCTGGTACAACACCGTCGAGATCACTTTGCGGCATCAAAAATAAACGGTCACCATCAAACCCCACGACTTCGGCTTCAATCTTAACGTCGTTCGGAAGATGAATCAGGCAGGCACTGCCAACAGGTAATTTGATGCCAACCGCTTCCATTACTAAGCCCGTCACTTTGACAATGCGACCTGAAATGCTTTCACTCTGCAAGTGGGAAATCAGTTTCACACTGTTTGCCAATTGGTCTTTCCAATGCTGCGGTGATAGTGGGGCGTTCATTTTAGTCTGTTTTTAATGAAGCTAATTTAGCTGATTGAGCTGATTGAGCTGCTTAGTGATCTGGATGGGAGTTAAACAAAGCCTGACTCAGGCGCGACCAGCGCGTTTCGAAACTTGCATCGAGCAGATTCTGTGCTGTTTCAATTCGGCAGCCGCCACGCGTCATATGATGGTCGGGCAAAAGGCGCCATGCATCACGTTCTAGACTATCACCCATTACATTTTTTACCATGAGTAAATCTTCTGGGTTAAGAAAAATCTGTGCGGGCTGCTGTATTGAGGGGAGAGCAGCGATAGCCTCTTTTACGATTTCCGATACAGCTTCGGGATATTGTTCGAAACGATATTTAGTCATCGCACTAGCCATTTCAAGCGCTAACTTGATCAGATCATTCCCTATCGTGTCTTGCGCATTCAGAAGTTGCTCTTCAAAAGTTTTTTTTAAGTCGCTCAATTGACTAGTTACCAGTGCCGTTTGTTTTTGCATCTCAATTTGGCCAGCTTGTTGTCCTTCCTGATAACCGACTGCGTAAGCTTCTTTATACGCATCTGCATAGGCTTCATTTTTTGCTTGTTCTTTGATCGCAGAGATATCATCAAGAGTGATTTGTTCTTGCTCCGCAAACTTCTCTAAATGTGTTGGGCGAATATCTCCAAAAGACGGCATTTCCCAGCGTTGAAATGCTGTCTGCAATTCTTTCGGAAGCGTATTAGACATAGGCGTCTTCCCCTTTGGCGCCCAACATGATCTGTCCATCGTCGGCTAATCGTCGAACAATTAAAAGTATCTGTTTTTGTTGCGCTTCTACTTCGGAGAGTCGTACTGGCCCCTTCGATTCCAGATCCTCCCGCATCATCTCTGCAGCACGTTGCGACATATTTTTGAATATCTTTTCACGCATGTCTGCATTGGCGCCTTTTAGCGCAATAATTAATGAGTCTGACTGAACTTCTCGCAGCAATAATTGAATGCCACGATCGTCAATTTCGAGAATGTTGTCGAATACGAACATTTCATCCATGATTTTCTCGGCCATATCGCCATCATATTTGCGTAGATTCTCCATGATGGAGGCTTCGTTTTCTCCGCTCATAAAATTGAGAATTTCTGCTGCTGCGCGAACACCACCGATGGATTTTTTCTTCAGACTCTCATTGCCTGTCAGTAATTTAGTTAATACATCATTGAGTTCACGCAAGGCGGTTGGTTGAATACCATCTAGCGTCGCAATTCTCAGAACTGCATCATTACGTAATCGTTCGCTAAAATTATTGAGCACTTCACTTGCTTGGTCACTCTCAAGATGAACCAGAATGGTGGCAATAATTTGCGGATGTTCATTCTTAATTAGCTCGGCAACCGATGCAGAGTCCATCCATTTTAGACTCTCGATACCACTTGCATCTTTGCCGCCTAAAATGCGGTTGAGTAGGGAAGATGCCTTGTCGTCGCCCAGAGCCTTGGTCAACACATTACGAATGTATTCATCAGAATCAAGCCCCACTGACGAACTCAAATCGGCCTGAGATTTAAATTCTTCAAGCACCTTCGCAATTGATTCATGCGGAATAGCACCTATGGTCGCCATGGCTGCGCCAATCTTTTGTACTTCTCTAGGACCGAGGTGCTTCATGACCTCTGCCGCCGCGTCTTCACCCAATGCTAACATTAAGGTGGCTGCTTTTTGTACACCGTCGTCACTCATTGCTTACCCATGCTTTAATCACGTTTGCGACAATCTTAGGATCGCTGGAGGCCAATTGTTTTGCCATGTCCATATTTATTTCGTAACTAGACAATTGTTGTTTGCCTTGTGCGTCTAAGGCTTGATTATTTAAATTGACAATGGCAGCTTCCTCTTCCTCTGCCTTTGCTGCAGCTTCTCGTGCTTCTTGCTCTTCTTGTTCTTTCTCTTTACGCAGAGATTTCGGATCTTTGCCAGTAAGTTTGTTGAGCGTCGGCTTCAAATACCCAAAGAATAAGTAGAGTAACAGTAAAGCGCCCACAAGGTATTTTCCCACTTCTTTTGCCGTTTGTATTGCATCAGGCTGTTTCCAGAGCGGTATATCTTCTGCTTTTATTTTTTCTGGCGTTGCAAACGGGCTATTTACAACGTTTAAAGTATCGCCACGTTCTTTGTTATAGCCCATTGCTTCGCGTACTAAGTCGGTAATCTGATTTTTTTCTATTTCAGTGAGAGCACGTGTGACAGTTTTCCCTGCTTTATCGGTTTCTGTTTTGTAGTTGACGACAACAGCGACTGACAGACGCTTTAGTCCGCCCATAGCTTGTTGAGTGTAGCGTATCGTTTTATCGACTTCAAAATTGAGTGTCGACTCTTTTTGCGTCAACCCGGTGTTCGCTGCAGCTGCTGTTTGAGCATTCTGATCGGGCGCGGCTGTGATCGGTGCTGTTGCTGGCACTGGGGGTTGGTTGCTCAATGCACCAGGAATGCCTGAAGCGTTTGCCGGTTTTCCATAGCTTTCGCTGGTTTGTTGACTGCGAATTGTGCCCGCTTCTGGTGGTGCGTTAGGGCGATAGGTCTCTGCGGCTTGTTCACTGCGTGAAAAGTCAATGTCGGCCGTCGCTTCAGCGCGGACATTTTGTGGCCCTACGATAGGGGAAATAATCGATTCAATTTTTTTGACGATGCTTGATTGAAATTCTTGTACGTACTTTAATTGAGATGGGTCCAGATTGTTGTTAATCGTCTGCTTACTTGTATCAGATAGTAAATTACCATTTTGATCAATGATAGTGACATTCTTGGCTGGTAGTTCTGGAATGCTGCTAGCAACCAGATGGATGATAGCGCTCACTTGCTGCTGGTCTAACATTCGACCTGGATAGAGGTTTAATAACACTGACGCAGTAGGCTTTTGTTGTTCGCGCACAAAAACTGAGGCTTTTGGAATTGCTAAGTGTACTCGCGCAGTCTGAACTGCAGAGACCGCTTGAATTGAGCGTGCGAGTTCGCCCTCAAGCGCACGTTGGAAGTTCACTTGCTCTAAGAATTGAGAAATACCAAGTTTTTGGTTTTCCATCAACTCAAATCCCACGTTGCCGCCTTTCGGTAAGCCTTGGGAAGCCAGTTTCAGACGTGCGTCATGCACTTGATTCGCGGGAACTAAGATTGCGCCACCGCCATCTGAATATTTGTAAGGAATATTGAGTGTTTGAAGCGATGCGACAATCGCGCCACCGTCTTTATCATTGAAGTTGGAAAAGAGCACACGATAATCTGGCGCCTGACTCCATAACCAGACGCCAACCATAATCGCAATAGTAATCGCGGCTCCGACTGACAAGAGAATTGTCCTGACGGCCGGGGTTTGCGGGATTCCGAATACGACTGGTATTGGCGCCTCTAAAATCGCTTCATTTGCGGTTGCCATTTTCGCCCCCGTTATTATCTTGGTCTAAATCATGTCGCAGCATTTTGTTTCCCTGTGAAGGTTTTTTCCTTGATAGTAATTGTGCGACTTTTCAAAATTTTCAATTGCAAGAAAAACGACCGTTTCACCCGCCTTCTTGAGCTTACGTTTTATGTCGTCGATGCTACTCTAAGCATATCTGAAAAAACGGAGAGCTCAAGTGAATGTCGGTGGAATAGATAAAAGTAAAATCGACGCGATGGTTGCGCAACTTAAAACCGCTGCAGCAAGGATGGAAGGTGGCGCTGGCAATGTGGTACCAGCTACTAGCCCAGGCGCGCAAAAATTAGATTTTGCGGACGCTTTAAAGTCATCGTTAGATCAAGTGAGTGCTGCACAAAGTGCATCTCAAGAGATGAGCAAGAAGTTTGCTCTTGGTGATGATAGTGTCAACATGTCAGACATGATGATTTCTATGCAAAAAGCCAGTATCTCATTTCAGACTACGATTCAAGTGCGAAATAAATTGATTTCTGCTTACCACGATATTATGAATATGCAAATTTAGTGTTCGGTGTAGTGTTTTGGTGCGTTGTGTTGTGCTGTGTTATCGAGTGATTGAACACGAAATTCAACTGATGTCTAAACCTCTACTGTTTTTAGCAAACTAGCTAATCCCAGTTAACTTTGCATTCCGCTCGCGTTCTAATTTCATAATATAGCGTTGAACGGACGCCAATGTTTTGCTAGATAAATTCAAAAATGCGCAACCTATACGACGTGTAGTTTTGCCATTCAATAGCGTCAACTCTTGCGAGTTGCGAATCTCTAGTTCCATTTGTATCAAGCCAATGCCCGGAATGTCCATTTGACAATCGGGATAGCTGGTGCCAGCCGCTATATCGATCAAGCGACCATCATCCAAGATAGCGATGCCGCCGCAACTGATATCGACCAAAGAAAATTTATGTTTTTGAATACCTGAATCAACTTCAACTGCGATAACACATTTGATAGGTGTTGAAACTGGTGTATTGATTCTATAGTTTTCGCGGCGTTGCAAGCGTATTACACTCGCAGGTAAGTGCATTTGTAAGGCAGGTCTGCCTTCAAACGAGATAACTTTGACGTTGGATGAAGCAAATTGAATGCTGATACGATCAAGTAAGCCATCAAAAAAAACAGCTGGTGCTGCAATAATTCGTTGATTTGCTTCGTTGCTTGGCGTGCTATCAATAATGAGGTTGTTGTTTTTGTCGTCAATTTCCAGAACCGAAGTAATAAAAGCTTCGTTGCCACTGTTGATCATCATGCTAATCAATTGTGATTTATCCCTGAAACCTTTCAGTATCGACAGAATTTCTCTTTTTGATTCAACTTGATATGGACTTTGATTCTCAGTTCCCAAGGACGGATGCGTTGCTTGCATAGTGCTTTATTCTGTAATAATTATAAGTAGGGAGGGGAGTAGATTGCTTATTTTGTTTTTATCTCTGTTTCTATATAGTATAGCCAAGCGAGTAGTTCTGCAACAACTGCGTAGAGTGCGGGCGGAATGTTGTCGTCTAAGTCCACTTTCATCAATAGACTGACTAATTCTTTCGATTGGTGAATAAATACACCATGCTCATTAGCCCGAGCGATGATCTCCTCAGCGATCAGACCTTTACCTTTGGCCACCACTTTCGGTGCGCCATCTTCTGGGCTATAAGTCAACGCGACAGCAGTCGATATAGGGTGCTCAGACTTGTTCATCATGCTGCACCGTGAAAGACTGGATGTGGGTTCCGCCATTTCCTATTGACTGCTGTAAGCTGCTGTATTGCGTTTTCAAGAGTGACATTGTGTTCTTGTCGCTACTCTTGATGTTGAGCTGAAGTTGATTTGAGTGCAAATTGATGGTCATCGCCACGACACCTAAATTGGGCAACTCGACGCGTAAATAGCTTTGCCAGTCTGAATTTTCTTGTTGTTTGTCGTGTCCCTGCTCAGCAGAATTTTGTGTCGACTCTTCTATCGTAAGTTGCACAGGCATTTGCGGCGCAAGCATACCTGTCCAAATCAATTTTTGCTGCTCAAGCACGTCGAGTTGCTGATGAATCAATTGTGCAAGAGCGGCATGATTACCATCTTCCTTGTTGGTTAATACCGAGCTGTCTACGTTCGCGGTGATCTGAGACTGTGGTTCTGACTGCAGTTCCAACTTGCTGCGTTGACCGACTGACCACTCTGCCACATGGGATTCGTAAAAGAGACCGCTATTTTGTACGCTTTGATGTAGATTGGTTTGGATTTGCTTAGCCAATTGCGGCATAGTGAGTTTGTCTGCTATGTCGTTGACTAGTGGCGTGCTTCCTTTGATACTTAATTTTTCACCCGGTCTGCTTGTTTCCAGAATCAATTTATTAATTAACTGGCCGGTACTACTTAGTTCCGTTTTCGCACTGGTTTCGCCAGCTGAAGAAGGCTTGTAGTTTGCTGCGATCTCGTTGTCAGGTAAGAATGCTACATTTAATAATTTGACAGAATTATTGATTTGGTTAGGCGAAAAATTGCTGGTGAAACTAGCTTGTATTTGTCCTGAATTGCTCGTTTGGCTAGGCGATAAATTGTTGGTGAAACTAGCTTGTGTTTGTCCTGACTTACCCGAGTCTAAGGGGGCATTTGTTACCTGGCGGTTTGTGATTGTTGTGGGAGGACGTTCCTGGGAACTTGAGAGAAATTCAGCTTCAAAGGGCTGATTTTCTGGGACGAAGCTGCGCGATATGGGGTCATTCGTTCTGAATTTTTTCGGTGCATCAAGCAGAGTGACTTGACTTTGTCCATTTAATAAAAATACGGGACGAGGCGTAAGGTGTAGCAATGTTAGTGATAGTTTTTCGCCAACTTGCGTATTACTTGGCAAGCTCAGGCGCATTGGTGTTCCATCGACCTTTGCGACAAAACTTCCATCGCTTAGTTTTGCCAGCACTTCCCCCTGAATATGTTTGCCTGTTCCAAGCTGACTCAATCTTTGTATGACGTCTTGTTTAATCGCCTCAATTGATCTTACGGCTGTCGGTCCCTCTACGGCAGTGGTGATCAATAGTTTAGGATCTAAGCGGGGAAAAATTGTGGACATGCATCATCCCATTTGATTGGCACCATAGCTTTGTGAAAGTTTACGGGTAGTACTAGAGCTTTTCATTAAATTAGCCAGATTTTGCATCCACGGTTCCGTAATATCCCGAATCGCACGATCATCAGCCAAAATTCGTTTAATGATAGTTACCTTCTTCGCCTTTAAATCAGCAGGTAATTCACTTGGACCTTCAAATTCTCTTAGCGTACTCACGTGCGTACTGCAGTCGCCTTCCAATTGGGCTAATAGTTCCCAGTCATTAGATTGCGCTGCGACCAGCATCTCTGCTGTAATGTGAGCAACTTTTTCATACACGTTTAACAGTTCTAAACTATTCATGGTTCAAGCCTCAAAGAGATTCGCGCGACGTGGGGCGAGCGGGTCGAGCTGTGGAATTGGTGCTTCAATATTGGTTTTGTTGTTGTCTGGGGCAATGGCTTCCCACGATGCTTTCAGATCGCGTAATAAACTCTGAACTTCGGTGAGTCCTTCCACTTGATTATTAATATTCGCCTGCAACAAACGGTTACTCATGTATTCATATAAAGCATCTAAACTCGCTGCAATTTCACCGCCGGCCTTTTTATCCAGACTCGCGCGCAAACCATTTTCGATGATGGCAATCGCTTTTGAGATGGAGTGACCTTTGGCTGGAATGTCGCTATTTTTCATGTGCTGAATTGCATTGTTTAATGCAACGATAGCACCGTCATAAAGCATCACTATCAGCTTATGCGGGCTGGCAGAGATAACGCCGGTTTCAATGCCAACTTTTGCGTAAGCATTTGCACCATGTGAGTTAGAAGAGCCAAACATAAAATTCCTTTATCGATTCCAATTGATGATTAAAATTTAATTGTTGCTATTATTTAGTGCATTTAGTTGTTGTGTAAGGAAAGAGCTCGTATTATTTAAGTTGCTAACTATTCGATCAAGTGCTGAGAACTGAGCCCGATAACGCGCTTCTACATCAAATAGCCTGCTGTTTAAAATGTCGCGTTGTTTTCCGATGTTCTTGATGTTTTGGTTGACCCCGCTGGTAGTGCTTTGGATCGTGCCAGTTGAACCTAAAAAACCGCTAACTAGACTGCTTAAGGTCGTTGCATAACCAATCGAAAAATTGATGTTGCCACGCGAGCCTGTCGAACCGCCAGCAACAAGCAATTTTAATCCCTCAGCACCAGTGCCAATAGCACCATTCAGAGTTTGCCCGCTACCAGTCGCACCAATGCCGTTGATGGTTCCTTCTACGTTCAGTCCAGAAACGCCACTGGCAACCGTGCCAGTCAAAAGCGCATAACTTGATCCAGTACTGTCGGCCAAACTAACATTTGATGTCGTACCAAACTTATCCGATTCGATTGATAGAGTTCCGCCAGAGTTACTTACTTTGACGCTTGAACCAACAGCGGAAAATGCAGTGGTGCTATTAATTGACGTTTGTAAGAGTGTGACCAAGCCTGACGCTGTGTAGTCACCCGTCGCCAACGAAACCTCAGCGGTCAAACCATTAAGTGTGACATTGATCTTGGTATTAGCGGCTATAGTTGTTGTCGTTGGAAGCGTCAGATCACCAGTTAATTTCGCTTTAGTCGCAATTTGAGAAACATTGATCGCATAGGCTCCCGCCTTGGTCGCACTACTAGATCCGGAGATGGAAACTAGACTGTCCGAGCTTGACCCTAGCGACGCAAATAAGCCACCGATTTCGGAAAATTTTGTACTTAAAGCAGTGGTGAGTTTGCCTGAGTCGATGGCCAGCGAACCATCTTTTTGAAAACTAATCCCGATTTGCGCAAGGGAGGTAAGCCCACCTCCGAGCCCATTGACTGCGGTACTTAAGGTTCTGCGAATTTGGTTCTGAATACTTTGAGTTGTGGCATCACCAATTAATAAACCACCTTTTTTTGTATTTGGGTCATACGCTGTCAAATTCTTTATGGTGGAGTTGAGCTCGTTGTATGCTTTTACAAAACTAGTGATGCCAGTTTGTATTCCCGCAGTATTAGCCGCCACAGATATCGATGTGGTACCTACTTTCGATAAAGTAATCGATACACCTTGAACTGCACCAATAATCGTATTGGATGCACTTGAAATAGGAATGCCATTTACAGTGAGACTCGCATTCTGAGCGGTACTTACCTCTGTGAAATTTTGAGTACCGGCTGGATCGTAAGCTAATAGTGAAGTAATCGCAGCATCTTCACCCGATGAGCTGATTTTAATACTCGACGATTCGCCTGTTTTGGAAGAGCTAAGGACTAAGTGATAAGGTGTCGCACTACCATCTCCAACAATGGAAGCGGTCACGCCGACACTTCCGGCATTAATAGCATCGCGAATGCCTTGCAGAGTGTTATTGCTACTCTTGATT
>CAUPKC010000069.1:0-22438 GCA_963511665.1 uncultured Undibacterium sp. | reverse complement strand
GGTGCAATAGCCAAAGGCGTATTGCACCATTCGACAGTCGCTATATCTACAGCGAAGCAATTTAGTCGCGGATCAAACGACGCAAAGAAGGTGACGATTCGTCATGATCAACTACCCTATGGCGCAATACGCCTGCGGCTATTGACGCCTTACGAAAAGATTGCGGGTTACTGAATTACTAAGCTAAAGCAGGGTAAGTTGGTAGCAGGGCGATCACCGATATAGAACTTATCGCCCAGCATATCTACCGGATCGCTTGGCCATTGCCTAGCAAGGCGCAAACCGGAATACCAAGGATTTCTCTAGATTGTTCACGTCTTCTTAGGGACATCGGAATGTCCTGAGTTGGGCGATTTTTCCTTAACGTCATCTGTTTTAGGGGTATGGAAAATTGAAAAAAATGAACGGGTAAAAGCATCATGCATTTTTTTCATATCGCTGACCATCGTTTCCCATGAATCTTCAGAAGACGCTTTTAGTTCCTCGAGCTTGGCGATAGCGCCTTTGGATTTCAGCCGTAATTTGGCCATCTCCTCCTTGTACGTTTGACGGGCTTCCTCCTTCGCCTCTTGGGCTTCGGATTCCAGACTACTCATTTTTTGATTTAACTTAAGCAATTGCGCTTCCATTTTGGAAATGTATTCCGCTCTTTGCGACATAATAATGTTCCTTTGCTGTGAGTGATACATCAAGATACCTTGAAAGTTCGGTCTGTTCGGTTCGGTAAGACACTCAGCTCTGTGACATTGACGTGCGATTGGCGTTATCATCAGGCAACGTATTTTTATGTTAATCCGGGTGAAAAATGATGATCCTGATATAGCAAGTTGGATGCAATAATCAAAGGCGTAATGCGCCGTTCGATAGTTGCTAGATCAACGGCGAAGCAATTTCGACTCAGCCTAAACTACTAACTAGTCACTCAAATAAAAAAACATCAAGAAAAAGGCAAGTCATGCAAGACATGTCCGCACTAGAAAAACTTTGGCAGCGCCATTGCGATCCTGCCTGCCAGAATATGCCTCAAGATGTTGCCTTATGGCGGCTACAAGTAAAGACACTTTATGCCAATAATATTGCGCACCCGATGGCACTCAAATTTTTATTAGAGGAACGTCCAACTCTGCAAGCCTTCTGTGATTGGATAGACGACTCACGTAAGTCTTATCTGTTATTAGAAGAACCCGCCGAATTGGAAGAGCCAGATTATTGTCTTTCAACAGAACAAATCACTTTTTGGGAAGAGCATGGCTATCTGGTTCTACCCAAAGTCATCGATGCAGCAGCCTGTGCCGCAAGTTGTGACGCAGTGTGGGAATTTTTGGGTGCTAACCTGCAAGAACCAGCTAGTTGGTACGGTGCGCAAAGTCGGCAGCAAGGTTTAATGCTGCCTCTATACAACCATCCACGTCTAAACACGAACCGCGCCTCTAAAGGCATTCGTGCTGCTTATGAACAGCTGTATGGCACTAGTGCGATCTACAAAACTATCGACCATCTCAGCTTCAATCCACCAGAGACGTCCGAGTTTACATTTCGCGGCAATGGTCTTCATTGGGATGTCAGCCTCGCCCAACCTATCCCCGAGCGCTATCAAGGTTTATTGTATTTGAGCGACTGCGACGAGAGCGACGGCGCATTCCATTGCGTCCCGGGCTTTCAACACCAGATCGGACGCTGGTTAAGTGAATTGCCAGCAAGCGAAACTCCACGTCACATAGCAGCACAAATCCTACGACCACAAGCAGTGCCAGGTAAGGCTGGCGATTTCGTCATCTGGCATCAAGCACTACCTCATTGCGCAACACCTAATCGCGGGAAAACACCACGTATGGTGCAATATCTGACGTATATTCCAGACGATCATGTGGAACATAGTGTTTGGATTTAGCCGCAGGGTTCAATTGCCGAAGGTGTATTTCAAGGTCCTACGATCAATAGGCCAATACGTAGGGTGCAATAGCCAAAGGCGTATTGCACCGTCCAACAGTCGTTTGGTCAACAGCAAAACATTTTATTTGCCGATCAAACTAGGCAAAGAAAGTGATCGTTAGCATGTTCAACTACCTGATGGCGCAATACGCCTTCGGCTATTGACGCCTTACGAAAAAAATGCGGGTTGCCATATTGAATAAAACCGATTTCATCAACTCGTCACAATTAGCTCGTACATTAATCCCATCAAAACAAGAAAAAACACAGAATTAGTAATCCCTCAAATTACCTGCGAAAAAACCCTCCACATCGTCGATGTCGAGGGTTTTTTTGTTTGTGAAATACCGATGACAATTTGTTAGTTATCGGGCAGACTGTTGTAATTCTTTATAAGGAGAATAAAAAATGGAAGCATGGATTTGGTGGTTGGTGTTAGCGGGTGTGGTGGTGATCCTGGAGCTGTTCACCGGGACTTTTTATTTATTAATGTTTGCCGTGGGTTTGGTCAGTGCATCGATCGCGTCTTTGCTTATCGGCTCGGTGCAATTTCAAATGTTGATTGCTGCCGTGATCGGCAGTGGTGCCACTATAGCGCTACATAATAGTAAATACGGTTGGAAGGAAAGAGGCGATACGACACGTGATCCGAATGTGAATATCGATATCGGTCAGCAATTAAATGTCGATGAATGGCAGGATCAGGGAAATGGTATTTTCGTTGCCCGAACCAAGTATCGTGGAGCGATGTGGGATGTGGAGTCGCGTCATGCCAATGGGAGTTCTGGCGTGTTTGTGATTGAAGCTGTAGAGGGTAGCCGCTTAATCGTGCGCCCCTCGTAATGAGAAATCGTAAGTTCGTTTTGACTATGATCTAAACAAAATAATAAAGGAAATAAAATGGAAAATTCTAGCTTTGTCGTGATGGTGTTATTTGTCTTGGCCTTGGTTTTTATCATGAAGACGATCAAGGTCGTACCGCAGCAAGATGCATGGGTGGTCGAGCGTCTCGGTAAGTATCATGCAACCTTGGGCCCTGGTCTGAATATCGTGGTGCCATTTGTCGATCGCGTCGCTTACAAGCACGTTTTGAAAGAGATCCCGCTCGATGTGCCGCCGCAAGTATGTATCACAAAAGACAATACGCAATTACAAGTTGACGGTATCTTGTATTTTCAAATCACCGATGCGATGCGCGCTTCTTACGGTTCCTCAAATTACATTGCAGCAATTACGCAGTTGGCGCAAACCACATTGCGTTCAGTGATCGGTAAGATGGAATTGGATAAAACCTTTGAAGAGCGCGATCACATCAATACGACAATTGTGAATGCGATTGATGAGTCTGCTGCGAATTGGGGTGTGAAAGTTTTACGTTATGAAATTAAAGACTTGACGCCACCAAAAGAAATTTTGCACGCGATGCAAGCGCAGATCACAGCTGAACGTGAAAAACGTGCCTTGATCGCGGCTTCAGAAGGTCGTAAGCAAGAGCAAATTAATATCGCTACTGGTGAACGCGAAGCGTCGATTGCAAAGTCTGAAGGTGAAATGCAAGCGTCGATCAATCGTGCACAAGGTCAGGCTGGCGCGATTTTGGCAATTGCGGAAGCAAGTGCGGAAGCGATACGTCAAACCGCGGCGGCGATTCGTGAACCTGGTGGTGCAGATGCGGTGAATTTGAAAGTGGCGGAGCAATATGTCGCTGCGTTTGCAAATTTAGCGAAGACCAATAATTCCATCATCGTGCCTGCCAATATGAGTGATATGAGCGGCTTGATAGCGAGTGCAATGCAGGTAGTGAAAGCGCAGAAATAATTTTTGAGTTTTGAACTTTCTGTTACCTAGTTTTACTCTACGGCACTACGTAAACGAAGAAAAGTAAGCAACAAAACCACCGACCACATTCGTGATCGGTGGTTTTGTTTTTTTGCTGCATTATTTAAAATAAGAATGCTATTTTATTTAGATGTTTTTATACTTTCATTTCTTAAAACACGTAAAGGTGCGGATATGGAAGAGAATAAAAAAGCGTTTGCTATGGAGCTGAGTAGTGAACAAAAAGTACGTCGTCAGATTCTATTTTGTTCTCTAATGCCATTGAGTTTTTTTACCGCATCGGTTAATGGAGAACAAACCAATACGTTTGACATGCCTACTGGCTTATCTCTATCGGATCGAGATAGTTCACCCAACTTAGCTTTGGTCTTACCTCAAGCCTTATCGGACGCCCGCCAGTTAGGTACGAACATCACCGATTATTTAATGAGCGAGAAAATAGACGGCGTGCGTGCCTATTGGGATGGTAAACAATTGTATTTTCGTAGCGGTCGCCTAATCGGCGCACCTGCTTGGTTCACAGAGAGATTTCCGGCGCATCCCATGGACGGCGAGTTATGGATAGGGCGCGCACAATTTGAACGTCTCTCTGGCGCGGTGCGGCGTCAGCAAGCCAATGATGAAGAGTGGCGACAAATTCAGTACTGCCTGTTTGAATATCCTTTGGCCTCGGGCGATTTTCGTCAGCGTTTGCAAGACTTACAAAATACGGTTGAAAAATTGCAGATCCCATGGCTGCGTGTGATTCCACAAGAGGCGGTAAAGTCAATTGAACAGCTTGGGACGAAGCTAAGACAATTGACTCTGCAAAAGGCAGAGGGTTTGGTCTTGCATAGGGCAAGCGCTGAGTTTCAATCTGGACGCAGTGAGTTTGTCTATAAGCTAAAACCGCAACATGACGCTGAAGCTAAAGTGATTGCGATACAGGCTGGGAAAGGAAAATACCAAGGCATGATGGGCGCCTTGTTGCTAGAGACACACGAAGGAATACGCTTTAAACTGGGTACAGGCTTTGACGATGAACAGCGAAAAAATCCGCCACACGTCGGCACTTTTGTTACCTATCGCTATCGTGATTTGACTTCAAATGGTTTGCCTAAATTTGCCAGTTTTGTGCGTGTCTATCGTCCAGAATAAGTGTTAAAACTTAATCGACCATATACTTTTTCTTTAACGATTCGATGAGACCGGATGCTTTTACTTTTTCGAATGCGTGACGGATCTTATGGATAGTCAAGGGATCTGTTTTCTTGTTAATCGCAAAATAAAACAAAAATTCATCGTTCAGAAGATACACGGGCTCCATCGCATCTTTGGGGTAGGGCAGTTGGCTTAGCTCGTAGTTGGCACCGCCATTGGTTGCGAGAATAAGATCAACGCGCTTGAAAAAAAGCTTTTTTACGTTAGATGCAGTGGTCGGTGCCTCGTCAATATGATTGTGTGGAAACAGGTCGCGATCCATGACTAATTTTAAACTGGACGTGTCACGCACTATGCTGACCTTGTATTTTTTAAGATCATTTACCCCTTTGATCTGTATGTCCGTACGATCCTTGAGCTTGAACAGCCATAGTTTTCTGACACCGATTGGACCTATCCATTCAAATAGATTTTCACGTTCGGGTGTTCTCGTGGTTGAGTAAAGTAAAGTGTTCGCCTCAGTAATGGTATGTTGATAGGCACGACTCCAGCTTAAGGTGGTGTAGTTAGCGTCAATCCCTGCTTCAAGCAAGACGGCTTTCAGCAATTCAGTGGAATAGCCCGTGAGATTGCCTTGATGCTCATAGCTGTAAGGTGGCCATGCTTCGGTATAAACCTGCAATGTTTGAGCTTGAGAGGACGAGTTTGAGGTTACCAGCGATAAGGCCAATACTATTTGAGACAGAAGCAAGCAAGGTGAACGCATGTTGCTCTCACTATCTGAGAAGAATGATGCGGTATGGTAATGCTGAAAGTTTACTTGTGCAAGGATTGCACATCTTTGGCAACAAAAAGAGGGGATCAAATCCCTCTTTTTGTTGATTCTGATAAAGCACTTTGGCTGATATCAAGTGAAGTTCTTACTTAGCTCTAATTGCGCTGAAACTATGACAAAAAGTAAGCCAAAACTAAGCCAAAACCAGACTTAAACCGCAGCTTCCAAAAACTCTTGTTGCTCTAGCCAGTCAGCCTCTAATTGTTCAAGCTCTTTGACCACGTAAGCTTGATCCAATAAAAGATTTTTTAACTTCTCTTTGTTGGCATCATCGTAGATGCCGCTGTCTTCGAGTTGTTTGCTGTAATCATCTTTCTTCAGATTTAACTTAGCCATTTGCTCTTCTAGACGCTTGATTCTGGTTTCTATTGGCTTGCGTAAGGCGGCGATGCGTTGACGGTCTTCAGCGTCGCGGCGTTTGCGTTCTTTTTCATCGATTGGGGCGCTAGGTACAGGTTGCGCTTGCGGTAATGCGGCTGCTTTTTCTTTCGACTTTACTGGCAATGCTGCAGCGTTAGCAGCGGCGGCTTGTTCTAGCTTGGTTTTGTAGAGCCAGTCCTTGTAATCGTCGAGATCGCCGTCGAAAGGTAAGAGCTTGCCATCGGCAACGATGATGAATTGGTCGGTCGTGGCACGTAACAAATGGCGATCATGCGATACGACCACGAGTGTGCCTTCGAACTGGGCTAAGGCTTCGGTTAAGGCTTCGCGCGTTTCTAAGTCAAGATGGTTGGTCGGTTCATCAAGCAGCAAGAGGTTAGGGCGCTGCCACACGATCATGGCAAGTGCTAAACGAGCTTTCTCGCCACCGGAGAATGGGGCGATCGGGCTGGTGACCATACTGCCGGGGAAGTTAAATCCACCTAAGAAATTGCGTAATTCTTGTTCACGCACATCGGGTGCGATATGCGCTAAATGCCAGAGTGGCGATTCATCATGACGCAGCATTTCTACTTGATGCTGAGCGAAATAACCTACCGACAAACCTTTACCCGTGGTGATCGTGCCCGTCAGTGGTGCCAATTCACCCATGATGGTTTTGATCAAGGTTGATTTACCTGCACCATTAATCCCTAGCAAACCGATGCGCTGACCGATTTGCAAAGAGAATTTCACATCGCTAACGATTTTCTTTTCAGTAAAGCTATGATCAGTCTCTGATTCCATGCGATAGCCGCAATCGACATCATCCATGACCAACATAGGGTTCGGAGCGCTTAACGGCTCGCGGAATTCAAATGAGAATTCAGCCGCTGCACGCAGTGGAGCCAACTCTTCCATTTTTTCCAAAGCTTTAATGCGGCTTTGCGCTTGCTTGGCTTTCGATGCTTTGGCGGCAAAGCGATCAATGAAGGATTGCAAATGAGCGCGCTTGCGGCCTTGTTTTTCGATTGAGCTTTGCGCTAGTATTAATTGCGCAGCACGTTGACGTTCAAATGCGGAATAGTTACCTGAATAACGCTTGAGTTTACGCTCATCGATATGGACGACGACATTGACGACGCCATCTAAGAAATCTCTATCATGTGAAATGATGATTAGCGTACCGGCATAACGCTTGAGCCAATCTTCCAGCCAGATAATGGCATCCAAATCCAAATGGTTGGTTGGTTCGTCGAGCAGTAAAAGATCTGACTTGCACATCAGTGCCTGTGCCAGATTAAGACGCATACGCCAGCCACCCGAGAAATTGGCGACCGATTGCTCCATTTGACTTAGAGTAAAACCCAAACCCAACAAGAGTTGTTCGCCACGTGAACGTACGGTATAGGCATCAGCGTCGGCTAAGGCGCCATATATTTCACCAATCGCAATACCGTTGTCATGCGACTCTGGTTGTGCTTCGAGTTCGGCTAATTGCGCTTCGAGTTTACGTAAAGTGACATCGCCATCAATCGCATAATCAATCGCGCTGCGGTCAAGTGCTGGTGTCTCTTGCGCGACGTGCGCCAGTTGCCATTTGGCAGGAAATTCTATGCTGCCTTGGTCAGGATGCAGTTCACCACGTAGCATGGCAAACAGGCTGGACTTGCCAGCGCCGTTGGAACCGATCAGGCCGATTTTGTCGCCTGGGTTGAGGGTGACATCGACGCTGTCGAAGAGGGGTTTAGTACCGCGGGCGAGGATGACCTGTTGAAGACGTATCATTATTGACTAACAAAAAAATGGAGGAGTAGCGAACTACAAAAATAAAAATGCTCAAAACGCTTTTTTGGACGTTTTGAGCGATAAAACGATTTGAATAAAAAATTCTAGCGGTTTCTAATGCGGTCTCTGATGTAATTTAATTCACTTCTTGAAGTTGCTCAGCTGTCAGCATGAATACCATATCGTCACCAGCGCTGGTGGATAACCAAGTTAAACCATATTCGGCAAAAGCTTCTTCAGCGAATAGACGTTCATTCCCAATTTCCACCATCAAAATACCATTTGGTTTGAGGCGCGATGCAGCACCAGCTACAATTTGACGCACCAGATCCATACCATCGTCGCCGCCAGCCAAAGCAATTTGCGGCTCATGCAAATACTCTTTTGGCAGTTTACTCATGGAGCTGGAATTCACATACGGCGGATTGGTGATGATCATGTCATAGAGTTTGTCCGGAACGTTGCTATACAAGTCGGACTCAATCAGTGTGATGCGATCTTCTAATTCATAGGTTGCGACATTTTTTGCAGCGACTGCCAATGCGTCTTTAGAAATATCGACGGTATCCACATGCGCGTTTTCAAAAGCATCTGCCAACATGATAGGCAAGCAGCCAGAACCTGTGCAAAGTTCCAGAATGTCAGTGACCTCTTCAGGATCTTGTACCCAAGGTGTGAAGCGTTCAGGGATCAATTCGGCGATAAAGGAGCGCGGTACGATGACCCGCTCATCAACGTAAAAATTATAGGTGCCTAACCAAGCTTCATTCGTAATGTAGGACGCTGGAACTCGGTCCGTTGCACGGCGTTCAATCACTGCAATCGCAGCATCGATTTCGTGTGGTAACAGACGCGCATCCAAAAACGGGTCGATTTTATCGAGCGGTAACTTTAAAGTGTGTAGCAACAGATAAGCGGCTTCATCTAAGGCATTGGCACTGCCATGTCCGAAGAATAATTGGGCAGTATTGAAGCGAGTTACCGCATAGCGCAGCAGGTCACGTAGCGTTTGAAAGGGAAGTGTGTTGGCGTTCGTCATATTAATTTTTGTCTAGTAAAAGATTCTCTAACGCACGGCGGTAGATATTTTTAAGTGGATCGATATAGCGCACTTCGATATGTTCATCAATCTTATGGATACTGCCATTCGGTGGTCCAAACTCAACCACTTGTGGGCAAATCTTCGCGATAAAACGACCGTCTGAGGTGCCGCCCGTGGTTGATAATTCGGTAGTGACACCCGTTTCGTCTTTGATGGCTTTTGCTAAGGCATCACTTAAATTGCCTTTCGGTGTTAAGAAAGGATGACCGCCTATAGTCCATTTTAAGTCGTACTTGAGTTGATGCTTATCGAGGATCTCGTACACACGGTGTTGTAAGCCTTCTGCGGTGCTGGCAGTGGAAAAACGGAAATTGAAATCAATTACCACTTCGCCCGGAATGACATTAGAAGCGCCTGTGCCACCGTGAATATTCGACATTTGCCAAGAGGTCGGCAGATAGTATTCATTGCCTTGATCCCAGACTTCATTGACCAATTCTGTCATGGCGGGCGCCGCCAGATGAATAGGGTTTTCTGCCAAGTGAGGATAAGCAATATGGCCTTGTATGCCTTTGACGATGAGCTTGCCAGACATGGTGCCGCGACGACCGTTTTTTATGGTATCACCGAGTACGTCGCTAGAAGTTGGTTCGCCAACGATGCAATAGTCGAGCTGCTCGCCACGTGCCTTTAATTGATTGCAGACGACCACAGTACCATCTGTCGCAGGTCCTTCTTCATCACTGGTAATTAGAAAGCCAATCGAGCCATGATGATCAGGATGTGTCGCAATAAATTCTTCGGTTGCGATCACGAATGCCGCAATCGAGGTTTTCATGTCGGCCGCACCGCGACCATACAATTTACCATCCCTATGTGTCGGGGCAAATGGTTCCGATTTCCATTGCGCGACTGGACCCGTCGGCACCACATCGGTGTGACCTGCGAACACGACCAAGGGTTGGGTCGTGCCTCGACGCGCCCACAAATTAGTGACGTCGCCGGATTGTATGGTTTCGCAGATAAATCCCAGTGGTTTTAATAAATTGATTAAGGTGTTTTGACAGCCTTTATCTTCTGGAGTTACGGAATCCAAAGCAATTAGTTGTTCTGTCAGAGCGAGAGTTTTACTCATGAAAACTTAGATTTCTTTAAAAATGATTTGATATTGTTGATCGTTGAAACCGACGCCAACATGTTGTCGTTCTTTGCTTTCAATTTGCAACACCGGGCGTTGGATGAGGGACGGGTTGGCTAACAGCAATGCAATCGCTTCGGCTCTGTTATCTGCCTGAGATTTTTGCTCTTCGCTTAGCGCGCGCCAGCTCGTGCCTTTGCGATTGATTAAGGTGTTGAGGTCGATTTTTTGTAACCAGACTTCCACTTGTGCCTGACTCAGTCCATCCTTCTTGAAATTATGAAACACAAAAGGGATTGCTTCCTGCTCTAGCCAGGTACGCGCTTTCTTGACTGTGTCGCAGTTGGGTATGCCAAATAAAGTAATGCTGTTGGATGCGTTCATAATCACATGTTCAAATTAAATTCAGTGAATGTGGCTTCCATAGGCGTCTCTGGCTCCGGTTTTGCTTCCTCTTTTTGTGTCAAAGCGGTGTCATTGTTGAGCAACCATAGTAAGTTGTTGGCAGAGTCAGCATTTGCCAATCCTTCTTCCTGCGTGATCAATCCATCTTTGATCAATTGCAGTAACGCACGCTCAAAAGTTTGCGAACCTGGCGCCAAACTCTTTTCAATGGCTTCTTTGATTTGGAAAATGTTTCCTTGTTCAATTAACTCAGCGACGTAGCGAGTATTCAACATAATCTCTACCGCTGGGCAGCGACCACCATCAATGGCTTTAATTAGACGTTGCGAGATGACGGCCTTGATTGCTGATGCTAAATCTAGGAGCAAAGCGCTGCGGTTTTCAATCGGGAAGAAACTGATAATACGATTCAGTGCTTGATAACTATTATTGGCATGTAGGGTCGCCAAGACTAAGTGCCCAGATTGTGCGTACGCGATGGCCGCCATCATCGTTTCTAAATCACGAATCTCGCCAATTAAAATACAGTCAGGCGCTTGGCGTAAAGAATTGCGCAAGGCTGTTTTGAGGCTGTCCGCATCAGTACCAATTTCACGTTGATTCACAATCGATTTTTTGCTGCGGAATAAATACTCGATAGGATCTTCAATTGTGAGGATATGACCCGTCTTCACTTCATTGCGGTAATCGAGCATGGAAGCAATGGAAGTTGATTTACCAGAACCTGTTGCGCCTACCACCAAGATCAAACCGCGTTTTTCCATGATCAGTTCGGCGAGTACAGGAGGTAGATGCAAACTGGTGAATGCAGGAATATTGCCTGGCACAAAGCGGAAGACCGCAGAGGTAGAGCCACGTTGTGTAAAGGCAGATAAGCGGAAACGTCCAACACCACTCATGCCAATACCAACATTAAGCTCATTTTCGCGCTTATATTGCGCGATCTGTTCCGCAGATAGAACTTCGGCGAGCAAAGCCATAATATTTTCTTCATCCATCTTCTGCTGATTGATGGGGAGGAGATTGCCATTGATTTTCAAATGTATCGGCGAGTTGATCGCAAGAAACATATCCGACGCATTTTTGTCTTTCATCAACTGAAACAAACGATCCATTGCCATGATAATTCCTCTATGAAGATAAAAAAGGATTCAACCTTATTCTTTGATGTAATGACTTTGCTCAAACGCGATTTAATTTAACTCAATTTAACCCAATTTAACTCAATAACTGAGTAGTTAATTAATTGACTAAGCGCCACGCAATAATTCATTAATGCTAGTTTTAGAACGTGTCTGCGCATCTACGCGCTTCACAATCACCGCACAATACAAACTGTATTTACCGCAAGCCGACGGCAAATTACCCGAGACGACCACAGAGCCAGAAGGGATGCGACCATACGTCACTTCGCCAGTGGCGCGATCATAAATCTTGGTCGATTGACCGATATACACGCCCATAGAAATCACAGAATTTTCTTCCACGATCACGCCCTCAACCACTTCTGAACGCGCGCCGATGAAGCAATTATCTTCAATGATGGTTGGATTGGCTTGCATAGGTTCCAATACGCCACCGATCCCAACGCCGCCAGATAAATGCACGTTCTTACCAATTTGCGCACATGAACCCACTGTCGCCCAAGTGTCAACCATGGCGCCTTCGTCGACGTACGCGCCGATATTGACATAGGAAGGCATTAACACCACATTCTTGCCGATAAAACTGCCGCGACGTGCCACCGCTGGTGGTACTACGCGGAAACCGCCTTTGGCGAAATCTTCTGCCGTGTAATTGGCAAACTTGGTTGGTACTTTGTCGAAGAATTGCATATGTTCGCCAGACGGCATAACAATATTATCTTCCAGACGGAAAGACAGTAAAACCGCTTTCTTTACCCATTGATTGACATGCCATGCACCGTCAATTTTTTGCGCGACGCGCAAACTGCCAGAATCGAGTTGTTCCAATACATGTGCAACCGCTTCACGTAATTCTGCAGGCGCATTTTTAGGAGTGAAACTAGCGCGATCTTCCCATGCTTGATCGATGATGCTTTGTAATTGCTGTGTCATGACGTTATTTATGTAAAGTGAGAGAGAAAAAATGACTATTTAAATTTTGGTCTAGCGCTATCTAACATTATCTAGTGCAATTGAATGCTATTTGGCGCTATGGAGCTGCATTAATTGTTTGGTGTAAGCAGCGATTCTTTGCGCGGCCTCCATACATTCCTCAACTTCTGCCACTAAGGCCATTCGAATGCGGTTGCTGCCAGGATTGATGCCATGCGCTTCACGAGCTAAAAAACTACCAGGTAAAACGGTCACATTATAGTCTCGGTAAAGACCTTGCGCGAACTCTGTGTCAGAGATTTGAATGTGCTTATCAACGCCTGCCCAAAGGTAAAAAGCAGCGTCAGGTAAAGCAACATCGAGGACTTCTTGTAGAACAGGTGTAACTTGGGTAAATTTCTTTACGTACAACGCACGATTCTCGATGACGTGTTGTTCATCATTCCAAGCTGCAATTGATGCTTTCTGTATGCTAGGTGACATCGCGCCGCCGTGGTAAGTGCGATAAAGCAAAAAATGCTTGATGATATTCGCATCGCCTGCGACAAAGCCAGAACGCATACCCGGCACATTGGAGCGCTTGGAGAGACTGGACAAGGTGATTAAACGAGTGTAGTCATTGCGACCCAAAGCGCGTGCCGCTGCCAAACTACCGAGTGGCGCTGTTTCACCAAAATAAATTTCTGAATAACATTCGTCTGCTGCGATCACGAAATTGTAGCGATCCGATAGGTCGAATAGTTCTTTCCAGTCATTCAGCGTTAATACTGCGCCAGTCGGATTGCCAGGGGAGCAGACATAGAACAATTGTGTGCGTTGCCAGATAGCCTCTGGGATTTGACTGAAATCGGGTGCGAAATTTTTTGCCGGATTAGCATTTGCAAAATAAGGCTCTGCGCCTGCTAAGTAAGCCGCGCCTTCGTAAATTTGGTAGAAAGGATTGGGACAAATCACGATCGGCAAGCCACCTTGATTTTTGCTAGGATCAATTACCGCTTGCGCCAATGAAAATAAGGCTTCACGTGAACCATTTACGGGCAAAATTTGCGTGGCCGCATCTGGGTTGGGAATGTCATAACGTTGAGCCAACCAATTGCTGATTGCGATGCGCAACTCCTCGATGCCGTTGGTTGATGGGTAATTAGCCAATCCATTCAAATTGGCAACTAAGGCATCTTTAATCAATTGGGGTGTGGCATGTTTAGGTTCGCCTAAGCCCAGGCTGATAGGACTGTAATCGGGATTGGGTGTAATGCCAGCAAACAGGCGTTTTAATTTTTCAAACGGATAAGCTTGTAATTTTTCTAAATTGGGATTCACGGAGAAATTCACTTAAAAATACGGAGAAAATACGAAGAAAGTAAGACTTAAAATTAAAACTTGGCAATTGCGCTGCTGTAGTCAGTTTGCTCTGGTCATTTTTTTTGTGAGCAAAAACCAAACAAATTCGTCGCGCAAATAAACTCGTATTATAGCCGTGCTTAGAGTGTGCTAACGAGCTAGTTCACGGAAGTTCGTGGCATTCTCAAAATAAACTGTCAAGGTCTGCGTTTTTTAGCGTCGCCAGCTTGCCAAAATCTGCAAAACTAGGGCTGCAGAATGTTATGATGTGCGGTCTTACTTGTTTGAATGGTAAGTTGAATGCTGAAAAAAATGTCATCTATTGTTATGTTTTTGCAGAAATGAAAGACGTATTGCTAGCGTGATGCAAGTGGGTTAAATATATGCATCTTGGTCTAAAAATCGATAAATAAAAATAACGTGCGCTTAACTTCTATTAAATTAGCTGGATTTAAATCCTTCGTAGATCCCACTCACTTTCATGTTCCTGGCCAATTAGTCGGTGTGGTTGGTCCAAATGGCTGCGGCAAATCGAATATTATCGATGCCGTGCGCTGGGTCTTGGGCGAATCGAAAGCATCTGAATTGCGTGGAGAATCCATGCAAGACGTCATTTTTAATGGTTCCACACACCGTAAACCCGCGGGACGCTCGTCGGTAGAGTTGATTTTCGACAACAGTTTAGGCAAAGCAGCAGGGCAATGGAGTCAATATGCCGAGATTGCCGTCAAGCGTACTTTGACGCGAGATGGCACTTCGACTTATTACATCAATGGCCAGCCAGTGCGCCGCCGTGACATTCAGGATATTTTCTTAGGAACTGGTTTGGGGCCACGCGCTTACGCGATTATCGGTCAGGGCATGATTTCCCGGATTATTGAATCGCGTCCTGAAGAATTGCGCGTATTTTTGGAGGAAGCCGCCGGTGTATCGCGCTACAAAGAACGTCGCCGCGAAACCGAAAATCGAATTCACGATACCCATGAGAATCTCGTGCGCGTCGAAGACATTCTGCGTGAATTAAATAACAACTTAGAAAAACTCGAAGCGCAGGCTGTCGTCGCGAATAAATACCATTCTCTTCAAGCGGATCAGGAAGAGAAACAAAAATTACTGTGGATGTTACGCAAGCGCGAAGCCGCAACTGAGCAGAAAAAGCATTTCGCAGAAATCGAAAAATGCCAACTTGATTTGGAAGAGCAAACCGCCAAGCTACGTCACGTCGAGTTAGAGCTTGATCAAATGCGTCAGGCGCACTATGCCGTCGGCGACAAAATGCATCAGGCGCAAGGTAATTTGTACCAAACGAATGCTGAGATCGGTAGTCTCGAAGCGCAGATTAAATTCGTCATAGAATCACGCGCACGTTTGCAATCTCAATTGCATTCCCTGTCCGCCCAACGCGATCAATGGCAGCGTCAAGGGCAACAATTTCAAGATGATTTGTCGGATGCAGAAATGCATGTCGAAGAATTGGCGATGCGTAGTGAGCAAGCGCAAGAAACCGTAGCGCAGCAGAACGAAAGAATTCCGGCGTTAGAGCAAGTCTGGCGTGATGCGCAACTCAAATCGACCGAGTCACGCGCTAAAATTATGCAGATGCAACAGCAGATAGAACTCGAATCTGCGCATCAACGCAATGCCTCAAATATTCTCAATACCTTAGCGGTTCGCCGTGAACGTCTGAATCAAGAGAAACAAGGTTTGGTCATTCCAGATTCTTCGCATCTACAAAATCTGGCCCTGCAGCTCGAAGAAAAAAAGCAGATGCTAGAAGAAACGACGATGCAACTGGAAGATGCGCAAGAGCGTTTACCCCAGTTGGAAGAAGAACGTCGTTCGGCTCAAGAGCAAGTCAATAAAGACACCACACAATCAGCGCAACTCGATGCGCGTCTGGCGGCTTTGAAATCCTTGCAAGAAAAAGTCGAGAGCCAAGGCAAAGTTCAGCCATGGTTGGCGAAACATGAATTAGAAAAATTGCCGAAGTTATGGCAAAAAGTGCAGATAGAAAATGGCTGGCAGACAGCATTAGAATCCGTCCTGCGCGAGCGTACTTCTGCTTTGGAAGTGTCGAATTTGGAATGGGCAAAAGCCTTTTTCAATGACGCACCGCCAGCGAAGTTAGCGTTATATGCACCACAAGTCATTGCGCCTGTCGCGATGGTCGAGGGATTAAAACCACTGCTCAGTTTGTTGCAGCTTAATGAAGCTGGCGTCCGTAGTGTGATGCAAGACTGGTTGCACAATGTGTTTATCGCGCCAGATGCGCCGACAGCATTTGCTGAGCGCGCAAAGTTGCCAGCAGGCGCAAGTTTTATTACTAAAGAAGGTCATTTAATCAGCGCAAACAGCGTGCGTTTCTATGCCGCCGATTCTGAACAAGATGGTGTGCTCGCACGTCAGCAAGAGATCGAAAACATCACAAAACAAGCCCGTGCGCAACACTTGTTGGCAGATGAGGGCAAAACTCGGGCAGTGCGTGCCGAAGCATTACTGAGTCAAGCGACACAGGCTTTGCAAGAGCTGCGCGTGCGCGTCGCCGGTTTGACGCAAGCGGTTCATGGTCTTCAAATCGAGTACATGAAATTGGCTGAAGTACAGGAACGCTTCAATCAACGTAGTACACAGATTCATTCAGACTTGGCTGAAATCGCTGAGCAAGAGCAAGAACAGCAAACTGCACGTACAGAATCGGAAGCGAAGTTTGAAGAGCTCGATATCGCCTTGGCTGAAATGCAGGAAAATCATGAAGATGGACAAACGGCTTTCCTTGAAAAAGAGCAGCAATTGAATGACGCGCGATCTCGTCTTCGTGATTTGGAATTGGCGGCACAAGAAGCGAGTTTTTCTGAAAAAACGCATCGCGTCAAAATGGAAGAACTCAAGCGCAGTATTGCTACTGCCTTAGAGCAGTCCTCGCAATTATTTGCGAATATGCAGCAAGGCCAGCTTGAATTGGAAAGCATGGATGAGCAAACCGCGCACGCTGGTTTGCAAACGCTGTTGGAAAAACGTAGCGATCAAGAACGCGTCTTAGCTGACGCTCGTCATGAGCTCGATCAATTGACGCAAAAACTGCGGCATGCAGAAGAATCAAAAATGCAAGTCGAGCGTAGCTTGCAACCGCAACGTGATCGTATCGTTGAATTGCAATTAAAAGAACAAGCGGCGCGTCTCAATCAAGAACAATTTGAAGAGCAGTTACGTAATTTTGAAGTAGACGAAGCGGCGCTCGAAGAAAAATTACACGATGACTTGAAACCTTCGTATTTGCAAGGCGAGGTTACCCGTTTAACCAATGCAATTGCGGCGCTTGGTGCAGTCAATTTGGCGGCCTTAGACGAGTTGGCGCAGGCCACTGAACGCAAAACTTTCCTCGATGCGCAATACGCTGATTTGACGGAAGCGATCACGACACTGCAAGATGCTATTCACAAAATTGATATCGAAACGCGTGATTTGTTGCAAGATACGTTCAATCGCGTGAATCATCATTTTGCCGAATTGTTCCCGATCTTGTTTGGCGGTGGTCAGGCAAAATTGATTATGACGGGCGACGAAATTCTCGATTCTGGTGTGCAGGTGATGGCACAGCCGCCGGGTAAGAAAAATGCGACGATTCATCTGCTGTCCGGTGGCGAAAAAGCCTTGACGGCAACTGCATTAGTGTTCTCGATGTTCCAATTAAATCCAGCGCCATTCTGCTTACTCGATGAGGTCGATGCACCGCTGGATGACTCAAACACGGAACGTTTCTGTAATATGGTGAAACGTATGTCTAGCAATACACAATTTTTATTTATCTCCCACAATAAGATTGCAATGGAGATGGCACAACAATTGATTGGTGTCACCATGCAAGAGCAGGGGGTTTCTCGAATCGTTGCAGTCGATATGGAATCGGCGGCAAGTTTAGTTGGTGAGGGTTAAGCAGTATGTCAGAATTAACGATGAGTTTGATCATTGCAGGTGGTGCATTTGTAGTGGTGGTTTATATTTACAGTAAATGGCAGGAATATCGAGCACGAAAGAGTGTCGATCGCGCCTTTTCTGGTGGGCATGATGATGTCTTGATGAATGCTCGCGACGATGCGGATTTGATTCGTCAAGAACCTCAATTTGATCAAGACGACTTAAGTAATATGAGTGAGGCGGAAAATTCGGACGCCTTCAATGCCGATCAGGTTCAAAACAGTAAGCCTGAGTTTGATGCCACGATCTATGGTAAAGAATTATCGGTGGATGATTTGATCGACTGCGTAATTCCACTCGAATTCGAAGCGCCGATTCGTGGCGAGAAATTACTTAAAGAAATCAGTGATTTGAAATACGTGGGACGTAAGCCGGTGCATTTCATCGGTTTAACGCATGATGGGCAGCGCGACGAAATTGCGCATGGCGGTGTTTACACAGCGCTGTTTGCCGGCGTACAAATGGTGAGTCGTAGCGGTCCTTTGAATGAATTGGAATATTCCGAATTCGTCAGTAAATTGCGCGAAATCGCTGATCGCCTCAATGCCCATTCCGATGTGCCAGACATGAATCGCGTCATGTCGAATGCTCGGGAATTGCATCAATTCGTCGCCGAGCATGATGCGCAACTGAGCGTGAATGTCTTATCCAATGGTGCACCTTGGGATATCACGACGTTATTGGGAGCCTTGGAAAAGCAAGGCTTTGATGTGCGTCCAGATGGTCGTTTGGTCATGCCGGATGGCGATGTCGGCAATTTGTTCACGCTCTCTACCAACGTCAGTGCCAGCGAAACTGTCACGTCTAAATTAACCTTGTTGTTGGATGTGCCTTGCGTGTCGCCTGATCTAGAAGGCTTTGGTGTCATGGCAAAATGTGCACGCTCACTGGCTTCTCGCCTTGGTGGAACGGTGGTTGATGATGGAAATAATCCAATTTCAGAACAAGCCTTAGCGGAGATTGCCGACCAGGTTCGCGAATTTTGTAATGCAATGGCGGTGGCTGAGATTCCGGCTGGCTCACGTCGCGCTAAACGTCTATTTAGTTGAATAGGTAGAGCGCTTCATCATGCAAAATGATTTATTTGCCGGTAATGTGGTTCTGCAAACCGGACACGGAGAAGAGTCATTGCCAGAATTGGCGCAGCGTTTGCGTCGCGAGTTGACGCAACATGGCTATAACTATTACACCCTGGATGCACCCACGATACCCGATGCAGAATACGATAAACTCTTCCAGCAATTGCAAAAACTAGAGGCACAGCATCCCGAACTAAAAGCGACTGATAGTCCGACCTTGAGAGTGGGCGGTGCCATACTGCCAGAATTTTCTCAGGTTCAACATGCAGTAGCGATGTTGTCTTTGAATAATGGTTTCGAAGAAGAGGATGTGATCGCGTTTGACCGTCGTGCGCGCGAGGGATTAGATCTCAGTAATCAAGATATTGAATATGCGATCGATTTAAAGTTTGATGGCTTAGCGATTAATCTGCGCTATATCGATGGCGTATTTACTCAGGCGGCAACGCGCGGAGATGGTTATACCGGTGAGGATGTGACAGAAAATATCCGTACAATCCGTAGTGTGCCATTACGACTGCGTTGTGAAAATCCGCCAGCAATTTTGGATGTGCGCGGTGAAGTTTTGATGTTCAAGGCTGATTTTGACAAGCTGAACCAGCGCCAACGCGATCTCGGTACCAAAGAATTTGCCAATCCTCGTAATGCCGCAGCAGGTAGCTTACGTCAACTCGATTCGACCATTACGGCGCAACGGAATCTGCGTTTCTTTGCCTATGGCATTGGCCTGTTAGAAGGTGCAGAATTACCGGCCTCGCATCGTGATTTGCTCGATTGGTATCAAAGTATGGGCATTCCGACTTGTGAAGAAAAAGCCTTGGTCAAAGGTGCGCTTGCGCTGTTAGATTTTTATCGCAGCATACAAGAAAAGCGCGCCCAATTGCCTTATGAAATCGATGGTGTGGTCTACAAAGTTAATCGCTTTGATCAGCAAGCAACTTTGGGTTTTGTATCACGCGCACCGCGTTTTGCGATTGCACATAAGTTCCCAGCAGAAGAAGCTTTAACGACCGTACTCGATATTGAAGTGCAAGTCGGTCGTACGGGTGCAATTACACCAGTGGCTCGTTTAGCGCCCGTGTTCGTCGGCGGCGTGACTGTCACCAATGCGACTCTGCACAATGAAGAAGAAATTCAACGCAAAGACGTACGCGTTGGTGATACCGTAATTGTGCGTCGCGCTGGCGATGTGATTCCGGAGGTCGTTGCTAGTGTTTTGGATAAACGGCCAGAGCAAACTAGTGTGTTTGTATTGCCGAAACAATGCCCGATTTGTGGCTCCGATATTGTTAAATTAGAAGACGAAGCCATTGCTCGTTGCTCTGGTGGTTGGATTAAATGTGCTGCGCAGCGTAAAGGTGGTTTGTTCCATTTTGCATCACGTAAGGCTTTGAATATCGAAGGCTTAGGCGAGCAATTGATTGAACAATTGGTCGATAAAAATGTCGTAGCGACCGCCGCTGATTTTTACAAGTTGGGATTGATGGCATTGTCTGAGCTAGATCGTATGGCAGAGAAATCCGCGCAGAACGTACTCGATGCGCTTGAGACTTCGAAATCAACCACTTTGCCGCGCTTCATTTATGCGCTAGGAATTCGTCACGTTGGAGAGTCGACGGCGAAAGATTTAGCCCTGACATTTGCCGATATGGAAGCAATGATGGCGGCGACAGAGGAGCAATTGCTGCAAGTGAACGATGTCGGTCCTGTGGTCGCACAATCGATCATTCGTTTTTTTGCTGATCCCTTTAATGTCGAGTTGGTGCGTCAGTTGATTGCTTCCGGAATACACTGGCCAGTAATAGAAAAACTGGATTTAAGTACGGCCGTGTTTGCTGGTAAAACTTTAGTCTTGACGGGGACTTTGCCGACTTTGAGTCGCGAGCAAGCGGGTGCTTTGATCGAAAAAAATGGCGGCAAGGTAGCTGGTTCCGTTTCCAAGAAAACCAGTTATGTCGTAGCCGGTGAAGACGCGGGCAGCAAGCTTCTAAAAGCACGAGAGTTGGGTGTTACGGTATTGTCTGAAGAAGAGTTGCTTGCGCTATGCAATGTGTGAAAATAAGTGACAAGTAGGTTGGCGCTGAGCAAAGCGAAGCCCAACAAGGTTCTACAGTAAGTTAAGCAAAAATATAAAAAGTAAAACATTGGTGAGGGACACAAATGCAAAAAATTAAGAAAGCCGTTTTCCCAGTCGCTGGATTCGGTAGCCGTTTTCTACCAGCGACAAAAGCACAACCAAAAGAAATGCTATCGGTCGTTGATAAGCCGCTGATTCAATATGCGGTCGAAGAAGCTGTAGAAGCAGGCATTACCGAAATGGTGTTCATCACAGGACGCAATAAGCGCGCAATTGAAGATCATTTCGATACTGCTTATGAATTGGAAAGCGAGCTTGAAGCGGCAGGTAAGCACGCTTTGCTCGAGATCGTGCGCAGCGTAATTCCGAATAACATCAATTGTATCTATATTCGTCAACAAGCTGCCTTAGGCTTAGGACATGCTGTGCTTTGCGCTCGTCCAGTAGTCGGTGATGAGCCATTTGCGGTGTTGTTAGCGGATGATTTGATGGATGTTCGTCCCGGACAAAAAGGTGTTACCGCACAAATGGCGGAGATTTATGCGCAAGAGGGCGGCAGTATCGTCGCGGTGCAAGATGTTTTGCGTGAATTCACTAATCAATACGGTATCGTCAGTGGGACTCCATACAAGCCGAATTTGGAACGCATGCAAGGCATCGTCGAAAAACCAAAACCAGAAGACGCTCCATCAACGCTGGCAGTGGCAGGGCGTTATGTATTGTCGGGAAAAATTTTTAATTATTTGGAAAATTTGGGCAAGGGTTCTGGTGGCGAAATTCAATTGACCGATGGGATCGCAGCGATGTTAAAGGATGAGCCCGTGTTCGCCTATCGCTGTGACGCGAAACGCTACGATTGCGGTTCTAAATTAGGCTACCTCAAAGCCAGTGTCGCACTTGGTTTGAAGCATCCTGAAGTGGGTGAAGAGTTTGCCAAATATTTGCACGAATTGATGGGTTCTAAGTAATTGCTATTGATACTAACCGGAGATGTGAAGCTATGATCTATCCAATTTTGAAAATGGGTGACCCGCGCTTACTTAAAGTATCGGATGCCATCCAAGAATTTGACACGCCAGCTTTGCATCAGTTAATCGCCGATATGTTTGAAACCATGCAGCATGCCGATGGCGCGGGTTTGGCCGCACCGCAAATTGGTGTTAATTTGCAATTGGTAATTTTCGGTTTTAAGAAAAATTCACGTTATCCCGATGCGCCGAATGTGCCTGAGACGGTATTGATCAATCCAGTGTTGACGCCTTTGTCGGATGAAACTGATGATGCTTGGGAAGGCTGTTTGTCAGTGCCAGGCATGCGAGGTTTGGTGCCGCGCTGGAGTCGTTTTCGTTATTAGGGGTTTTATACATTTTGTCAGAAAAAAAGTCGTGATGTGGGTTGTTTTCAATCGC
>CAUPKC010000068.1:0-22645 GCA_963511665.1 uncultured Undibacterium sp. | reverse complement strand
CTGTTTGAGAAGCATCTTGCTGAAACGTTGTCAAAGGGGGGTAGGTTCCGCCAGATGCCGTTCCTGTAATTTTTCCGAACTGAAAAGTAATTGTTGTTTCAGTGCCCGTACCAATAGAATTAGTTGAATCGACTTGTCCAGCGCTGGAAATCGTTTGCGCTTGGGCTAATTTACTGATGTTTAGACTGTAATTCCCCGCTGTCGCCGAGCTACTTGCTGTTGCAAATGCAATAGATGCATCGCCTGGTGTTGCATTGAGTGATTGGAAAGTGGTCGGATTATTTAATGAATTGACTGAACTTTGAAAGGCGCTTACAGCACTATTCAACGATCCATAGGCAGATAGTTTAGCCTGAAAACTGGCTTCTTTTTTTGCTAATGCTGTCAGTGGCTGAGCTTCAACTTGCATCAACTTGGTAATGAGCGAGTTGACATCAAGATTCGAGCCTATACCTGTAGATTGAATACCCACCTGATTCCCCTTAAATTTAGTAGTACTTTACTTTATTAACGGCAAAGGCAAAGCAGACTTTAGAAGGGATTTTACCTGCTAGTTTCAACTATGGATTTTTAAAATCATTCACGTTTACGCCGTTTGCTTGATGAGGAGCCCTTGCAGTCTATCTAAGGACTTGGCAATTTCAAGTGCTTCTTCAGTGGGAATCTGACGTAAGACTTGTTTAGTCTGCTGATCAATGACTTTTACCACAACATCGCTAGTATCTTTATCAACACTAAATTCAAGATTCTGTGAGGCCGCCTGGATGGTTTTATTGATTGCTTCAACTGCTTGATTGACTTGTTCTCGAGTATAGGTCTTTTGACTGATTCCAGCTTCCGCGACGGGATTTGCGATTTGAGTCGCGGCAACGCTAGTATTTGCTGAACTTGGAATGTTTGGAATGCGATCTGACACTGGTGAGCTCGACGTTGTCGAACTAAGTGACGGGATATTCATGATAGTCTCCTTTAAGCAAAATTCCCCTGATCAAAAAATTGACCAGGGGACCACTTATTTATCAATGATAACTTACTAACTTCTCATTGATTATCCACGGAGGAGTGCGAGCACACCTTGTGGTAATGCGTTCGCCTGAGCCAAAATCGCAGTACCTGCTTGTTGCAAGACCTGTCCACGAGTTAAAGAAGCAGTCTCTTGGGCAAAATCAGCATCACGAATCCGGCTACGAGATGCAGTCAAGTTTTCTGAAGTTGTATTTAAGCTGCTAACAGCGGAAGAAAAACGATTTTGGTAAGCACCTAAAGACGCCCGTGAGCTGTTGACCGAGGCAAGCGCCGCATCAATTGTGGTTAAAGCTGAATTTGCCCCCGACGCCGTGGTCAAGTCGAGTGAGGATACACCTGCCCCGACGGTGGTGGTAGCTGCCGTGGTGCCAGCTGTGAGGCCGGCAGCCGCTGCACCAGCACCTGCGACGGTGGTTGTGCCAAATGTTAGGCCGGTATTGGCTGCTGTTGCCGCACCTTTGGTGGTAATTGTGTATCCCGCATTTAGTGAACTAGTCAATGTGATAACGCCAGCTGCACTTGATGCTGTAATACCCGTATCCTTAGTCTTAAGGTTAATTGCATCCACAATCGCAGAACCCTGCGCGGTGGCACCAGTACCCGCTGAGATCGCACCGATATCTACACCGTTAATCTGTATATCGCCGGCGGCAATATTTAACTGTGTGGTGTTGGCAACACCCGTTGTTGCTAAACCAGCGCCACCACTCGCCAAAATAATGCCGCCTGAGCTGGTCGAATTAAGCTTGACTGTGCCAACGGTAGTTGTTGTAACTGCCGCTGTACCAACTGCCGTAGCAGCACCAGCAGTAGTACTACCTAAGCCAGTTACGGTCGTTGCTAAACCCGTATTTGCATCGGCTTTCGATACGGTAATATTTCTACCGTCAGCCGCGCTTAATGCGACTGCGCCAGTTGTTGTGTCGAAGGTGGCGGTAACACCGGTTTGGGATGTTTTAGCGTTGATCGCGGCGGAGATTTGAGCGCCACGTCCTTCATCGCTTGCAGCAGCAGCTAAGGCACCGATGTCGACACCGTTAATCAAGACGTCGCCAGCAGCGATTGCTGTTGTAAAGCCTGATGCCTGGTTACCACTGACCGTGGTCGCTTGTGCCGTAGCGTTAACTCCGGTGGTTGAACTCACAGCGTTAATTGCCGCCGCTTTCGCGATTGCACTACCTGACCCATTGGCATATGACACACCATCGCTACTGGTGGCACCGACGTTAAAGCCGTTGATTGTTAGATCACCCGATCTGAAACCACCTGTGCCATTGGCACCGCCCGATACACTGGTTGAATAGCTTGAGCTACTCCCGACACCCAAGGCGGACGATTTTGCGCTAGCGATGGAAGCAATCGAAATTTGGTCGTTTGCTGTATTGTTTGCACCAACTTGGAATGTTTGTGATGTAAATGTACCGTCAAGTAGTTTAACGCCGTTGAAGTTAGACGCACTAGAGACACGATTGATTTCAGAAATTAACTGTGATGCTTCGTTGTTCAGCGCAGCGCGGTCAGTTGCGCTATTAGAGGCATTGGACGCTTGCACTGCCAGATCACGAATACGTTGTAAGTTTGCACCGATTTGCGTTAAATCGCCCTCAGCAGTTTGCGCAAGTGAGATACCATCATTAGCATTACGAACCGCTTGGTTCAAACCGCCAATTTGTGAACTAAGACGTTCAGAGATCGCCAAGCCCGCAGCATCATCTTTTGCGCTATTGATACGCAAGCCAGATGACAAACGTTGTAATGAGGTGTTAAGTGAAGACTGTGAAGTAGTCAGATTGCGTTGTGCATTCAAGGACGCAATATTGGTATTGATAAATGAAGCCATTTTAGTTCTCCTTACCCAAGTTATATAAATATGGCCGATGGCCTAAAACTTTGGTCTGTAATTCCAAAAATATTGGACCGCCGTTGAATTCAGGTATCGGACAAATACTTAAAAAGTTTAACGAGTTGCCCAAAGTAAATTTTTTATTTATGGGCTTTATTTTTTATTGATACACCGTTAATCGGCGGCATTTTGAAATACTTGAGGGTGTTTATATATTTATTTTGGGCTTTGAAACGCAGTTTTTTTGTTATTCTTGTTAGTAATTTGATGTGTAGAAAAACCTGCTGTAACAAAAACTTTCAAGAAAAAGGCGAAGGATAATATGTTGGCGAGTGACTTTGAAAATCAAGAAACGCCAGAGTTGCCAAGTCAAGACGGCTTAGAGCAAGCTTTTTTAGGGTTGCTCAAATTGGCGCAGGATCAGTTTAACGCTGGGCAATATGCGTATGCCATCGACTATCTGAAGCCAATTTTGCAGGCAAACCCGCGACAACCTGATTCTAATCATTTATTGGTCAAGGTGTTAATGGCATTGCGCGACTATGAAACTGCGCTGCCGTATATTGAAATTTGCTTACAGATGTCGCCAGAAAATGTTCTCTATTGGGACACCTACGTCGAGCTTTTGCATTTTTTTGGTGATGCAGAGGTACTTAGTCAAGCACTTGCCTTAAAAGCAGAAATTCTGCAGCAGAACGTTACGACAGTGCCAAGCGAACCAAGCGATTCTGGAAACGCTGTCTATCTGCCAGATTTGTCTGCTGAACTTGAGCTCCTAATGAAGACCAAGAATACTAGTAAAAAGCACTCCAAGAAGGTAGAGGACGCTGCGTTTTGCCAATTACTCGCTCTGTGTGAGGCAAAAAAATACCAAGAATTAGAGAGATATTCAAAGCATTTGATCACCGAAAATATTTGCGCTGGTTTTGCTTGGCGCTTTTTGGGGGTAATGTTTTTGGAGCTAAAGCAGTTAGCGCAAGCGAAGCAGGTAATGGCAGAATCAATCAGATTATTACCAAACGATGCCACATCTCATTTCAATTATGCCTTGGCCTGCGCCGAGTTAAATGAACTTGATACTGCGGAATGCTTTTATCGCAAGGCGATTCAGTTAGATAGGAATTTTACCGCCGCGTACAACAACCTCGGAAATTTGTTGAAGAGTAGTAAGAAGTTCGATGAAGCTGAATCGATCTTGCGAAAACTAGTTAAATTAGATCCAAATTCCCCTATTCCTAGATTTAACCTCGTCAGTGTATTAGTTCAAAAAGATGCCATGTCAGTCGCTTTAGACGAGGCAATAATGGCAGAGAAGTTATTTCCTCACAGTGCGGACATCCGCAATGCATTGGGTTCGATTTACTTTCTTTTGGAAAGACATGAAGAGGCAATACCGCATTTGTTGAAAGCAATTGAATTCGACCCCAACTATGCAGATGCATACAATAATCTTGGTTCTGTTTACTTTGATCAAAAACATTTTGGTCAAGCTAGACCCTTATTTCTCAAGGCACTAGAAATAAACCCAGATAGTGGCGGTGCTATGCGCTGCTTAGGGCAAATTAGCCTAAATGTCGAAAATAATCATATTGAATCGATTCGTTGGACGCGATTGGCATTGGCGCAAAACCCAAAAGATAGTGCCGCACATGCTAGTCTTTTGTTTATGCTTAGTGAGTATGGTGTATTGACACCAGAAGAACTGTTTCTAGAGCACCGACGTTTTGGTGAAATGCATGAACCAAAACTATTAAGATTGCCATCTAGTTTTTCCAATACGCGTATCAAAGATAGGCCGTTGACAATAGGATTTTTCTCTGGAGATTTACGTCATCATGCTGTCACCAGTTTTCTTGCGCCTATCTTTCACCATTTAAAAGACAACAAGGGTCTGCGACTAATTGCGTACTATACGCATAACGAGGAAGATGACGTCAGTCAGAAATTGAAAACCTATTTTGATGCTTGGCGTCATGTTAAAACAATGGATAACGGTATGCTTTCTAGGTTAGTGCAAAGCGATGAAGTCGATATCTTGTTTGATTTATCAGGGCACACGTCAGACAATCGTCTCACACTTTTTGCGAATAGGGTTGCGCCGATTCAAGTATCGTGGATTGGTTATCCGGGCACGACTGGATTGTCAAACATGGATTACTTTATTAGTGAGCGCTTCCTAACACCTATTGCAGAACAGAGCCAATACTTTACTGAGAAAATCTGTAATTTGCCGAGTTCCGCGCCATTTGAACCCTACGAAGACGCTCCTCCAATCGCTGATTTGCCGATGCTGAAAAACGGTTATGTTACTTTTGGCAGCTTTAATAGAATTACCAAGATCACTAGTAACACAATCGTTCTTTGGGCTAGGTTGTTAAATCAAATAAAAGACTCAAAGTTGTTTCTCGGTGGGATGCCGCCAACCATGTCAAATTACGAAAGTTTTGTGGAGGAGTTTGCGGCAGCAGGGGTCGGATGTGATCGTTTGGAGTTTTTTGGTCGGGGGCGGATGGATATATATTTGCAGCAGTATCGACACATCGATCTGTGTTTGGATGCTTTTCCCTATAATGGTGCGACCACAACATTGCATGGTTTGTGGATGGGTGTGCCGACCTTAAGCATCAAAGGGAATCAGTTGGTTTCTCGTAATGGCTATGCAATGATGGGGCAAGTTGGTTTAGATTTCATGGTTGCTGAAGATGAGGCAGGGTTTATTCAAAACGCGATATATTGGGCAAACCACCCTTCAGAGCTTGCGGAAATTCGCCGTAATTTAAGGGATCGATGCTTAGCCTCTCCCAAGTTTCATCCTGGCCTGATTGCGCAATATCTGAATCAAGCAATTCGGCAGATGTGGCATCGATGGTGTGATGAGTTACCACCAGCGGCATTTGAGATTGAAGAAAAATCGTAATTCTTTTGGGTGAAATAGTAGTACTGCCTAGGTAAAGGACTCAAGGTGAAAAATTTCAAAGCGCAAGAAAAACCTGTTTTTGTTACGCAGCCATTACTACCTCCGTTGGCCGAGTTTTTGCCCTATCTGGAACAAATTTGGGACAACAAACAACTCACAAATAACGGCCCGTTTCATCAGCAATTGGAAGCCGAACTAGCGAAGTATCTGGGAGTTAAATATATTTCTTTGTTTACCAATGGCACGATTGCATTGGTGACTGCGCTGCAAGCCCTACGCATCACGGGCGAAGTCATTACAACCCCATATTCTTTTGTAGCGACCGCGCATTCCTTGCTATGGAATGGGATTAAGCCAGTGTTTGTCGATATTGAACCAAATTCGATGAATATGAATCCTTGCAAAATTGAAGCGGCAATTACGCCTCAGACGACAGCAATTTTACCAGTGCATTGTTATGGACATCCTTGCGATGTTGATAGGATTGAGCAAATTGCCGATAACTATGGTTTAAAAGTGATTTACGATGCTGCACATGCTTTTGGCGTGAGAAATCAAGAGGGGAGCATACTTAACCATGGCGATCTTTCGGTGTTGAGCTTTCATGCGACAAAGGTGTTTAATACATTTGAAGGAGGCGCAATCGTTTGTCATAGTGAAAAGGATAAGCGTCGCATTGATCATCTCAAAAATTTTGGTTTTGTCGATGATGCGACTGTAGTGTCATTGGGCATCAATGGAAAGATGAGTGAAGTTAATGCTGCATTCGGTTTATTACAACTTAAGGGCATTGACCTCGCTTTAGCGAAGCGTAAAAGTATTTCAGATAGATATCGTGAGGCATTTAAAAACTTAAAAGGTCTACGATATCTTGAAGATGTCGCTGGTGAAGTGCCTAATTTTGCTTATTTCCCTGTTTTACTTGAAGACGCTTATCCGATTGATCGCGACACGCTATTTGCACGTTTGAAGCAACATAATATTTTTGCGCGTCGGTATTTTTATCCACTCATCACAGAGTTTCCTATGTACCGAGGTTTGCCCTCAGCGGAATATGGAAATTTGACTATCGCTCGACAATTGGCTTCAAAAGTACTGTGTTTACCAATTTTCCCCGCGCTTACTGATGATGCGTTGGAACTGATCATCCATTTGGTGAACAATGCTGGAGAGCTATGAAAAGCATCGCTGTTATGCAGCCGTATTTTCTACCGTATATAGGCTATTTTCAACTGATTGCGGCGGTTGACCGGTTCATTTTGTTTGATGATGTGCAGTTTATAAAGCGTGGATGGGTACATAGAAACAGAATTTTGTTGGCAGGCGAAGCACATTTGTTCACCTTGCCTGTAAAAGGAGCCTCGCAACAGACTTTAATTAATCAGATCGAGTTGGTTGGAGATGTAGTTCGAATTCAAAAAATACTTAAGATGATTAGGCAGACTTACCAAGATGCACCTTTTTATCAAGAAGCATATCCCATCGTCGAAAGTATATTTTTATATTCGGCAAGGCATGTAGTTGAGTTCATTACTCATAGTTTGCAAGTATTGATGCAGTTGTTCGATATTAAGACGGAGTTACATTGTTCGTCCGTTCAATTTCAGAATCAGCATTTACATGCCGAGAAAAGGATTGTAGATATATGTCATGTCGAGGGTGCCCAGCGCTATGTGAATTTACCGGGTGGTATAGACTTATATGATAAAGCCTATTTTCGTGAGCAGAACATTCAATTGGAATTTATAAAGCCGCACCTGATTGCCTATACACAAAAACAAGGACCAGAAAAAAAATCAACAGCATCTGAATTTGTGCCATGGCTCTCAATTGTTGATGTGATGATGTTTAACTCGGTTTCTGAGGTAAAAAAAATGCTACTTCAAAGAGAGCTAATATGAAAGCAGTTGAAACGATCAATTCCACATTGATTTTCCCAGCGAATCATCCTGAGGGATTCGCTTTTCTTGAAACTGCCATTCAGCGTGGCGATAGATTAGTTTTGGCGTCATCGATTCATGACCCAGAATTTGTTAACCAACATGGACATGTGCACATCTTGCCGTATGTGATTGATGCAGATTTTTCCGATGCATTTATGAAATTGGTCGAGACTCATCAAATTACTCTAATTTATGCCCCAGTTGCTGCTGTATTTACCTGGCTGGAGCAATTTATTGCTCGGCAAAATTTGTCGATACGTTTGCTAGGAACCTCACCCATTAAGAGCGAGGTTAAGCGTTTTAACCAGTTGATCGGCACGGTGCATCAATATCGTGAATTTATTGATACCTGTGCAGGTGCAGTTTCACCGCTACAGGATTTGGAAGTTGCCGCTATTTTCCGAATGGCGCGACACATTTATGGCGAAACAAACGAGCAAAAGGTCGCCGCGATGATGGCGGTTTTTGCGCATGTTCCCCGAGGTGATGTGATAGAAATTGGTTCTTTAGTGGGAAGGTCTGTTGCTGTAATGTGCTTTCTTGCGCGCCGTTTTGAATTGGGGAAAGTGCTTGCTATTGATCCTTGGCAGCTAGATGCGTCTATTCAGAAAGACTCACCTGTAACAGCTGGTGTTGATCTCCCCGGTGAGTGGGATTATCACATGTTGCCTCAAGATTTTTGCATCAATACATTACCTGTTGGTTTAGGTTGTCTTAATTATCATCGTGCTGAATCAGTTGATGCGTTTAAAGTTTATTGTGAAAAGAAACAAATCAATTCTGCAGAATTTGGCATAACAAATTATGAAGGCAAGATTTCCGTTATTCATATTGATGGGAATCATGATTTTGAAAAGGTAAAGCTTGACTGTGATTTATGGGTTCCACTCATTAAACCAGGAGGCTGTTTGATCTTAGATGACTATTTTTGGGTGCATGGCGACGGACCAAGACGGGTTGGAGATGCCTTGGTTAAGCACTATGCAGAAAAAATCGAATTTGTATTTTCTAGCGGTAAAGCATTGTTCGTAAAATTTAAGGCTGAATCTCATCATGGATAGGGAAAAGTCATATTTGCGTATCGTAGAACATTATGAGTCATGCCTTGAAAAGTACGGCGACACCCATCTTGGTGTTGATTGGCCTAAGCTTGAAGATGTCGAAACTCGATATCGTGTCATGTTGGGACTAATTCCAGCCGAGCGCCGGTTGCTTGAGGTTAGCGTATTGGATTTTGGTTGTGGTGCGGCGCATTTGCTTGAATATATTCAAGCAAGTCCGTATAGAGGTTTACAATATTCAGGGTTGGATTTATCTAAGCCCTTTGTTGATCTTTCTAAAGCAAAATATCCTGCGGTGGATTTTTATTGCCTAGATATATTGGAAAATCCAACAGTGTTACCTAGCTTTGACTACATTGTATTAAATGGCGTTTTTACCGAAAAGCGTAACCTCACATTTGAAGAGATGTTCGCTTATTTTTGCCGTATGGTTCAAGTTGTTTTTGAAAAGGCACGGTATGGAATTGCCTTTAACGTGATGTCTAGTCATGTCGATTGGGAACGCGATGATTTATTTCATTTGCCATTGGATAGGTTGGCGAAGTTCCTAGTAAAAGATATTAGTAGAAATTTTGTGATCCGCAATGATTATGGGTTGTATGAATATACCGTCTACATTTACCGTTGAAAAAACTTCCGAGATTTGGGGTTGATATGCTTAGGGAAAAAGTGATTATCTTTGGTGCCAATGATTTTGCACAATTGGCTCATTATTATTTGATAAATGATAGTGTGCATGAGGTTATCGGTTTTTCCGTCCATCAAAAGTATATGAAAGAAACTAGTTTTTGCGGTTTACCTATAGTCCCATTTGAAACAGTAGAAACGATTTACCCTCCTGATGATTATGCTTTTTTTGCACCTATGTCACCGGCAAAAATGAATCGTGTTCGTCATGAGGTCTATCAAGAAATTAAATCAAAACAATATCGGATGATCAGTTATATCAGCTCAAAAGCGACCTGTTTTAATAGTCAGATTGGCGAGAATTGTTTTATTCTTGAAGATAATACCATTCAGCCATTCGTTACTATTGGTCATAACGTGGTGATGTGGAGTGGCAATCACATTGGGCATCACAGTAAAATAGAAGACCATGTGATGTTTACTTCCCACGTTGTTTTATCTGGACATTGTGAGGTCAAACCCTTTAGTTTTTTTGGCGTCAATGCGACGATTCGTGATGGCTTGGTGATCGCTGAGGGTAGTTTAATTTCTATGGCTGCAGCGGTATTTAAGAATACCGAGCCGTGGGGTGTTTATAAAGGTAATCCAGCGATTAAGTCTGCGGTATCGAGTCGGGATATTGATTTTTAAACTGGCGCTGCGTTTTATTTTGATATGTACTACTAAGGAGACTCTCAGGAATGAGCCGCACATTTGTTTGGGATAAGCAAGGCGCTATTTTTCGGGCTGACGAACATTTGTCATGGGCGCAGAGTCATACACAGATGCCAACCGCTGATTTGTTTTGTAAGGACGAGATACCCATTTTTTTTAGCGCAAGGGATCGGAATGGTCGTAGCCAGATAGGTCGCTTCTCAGTTGATAAGAACCAGCTGCAAAGAATACTTTCGGTCCAGGAGGAACCGGTTCTAGGCGTGGGTGTTTTGGGAAGTTTTGATGATTGCGGTGTGATGCCGACTGCGGTCTTGACTCATCAGGGAATCAAATACTTATATTACATAGGCTGGAATGTGAGGAATACGATTCCTTACCATAATTCGATTGGACTTGCGATCAGCGAAGACGGAGGCGGGAGCTATCTGCGACTTTTTAATGGGCCTGTGATGGATAGAACCCATATTGAGCCGTTTTTTTGTGCGACCGCGTGCATCCAAATTGAGAATGGTATCTGGCGGAACTGGTATCTGTCTTGTACGGAGTGGCGCTTGGTCAATGGGAAGGCGGAACCTCGGTATCACCTGAAATATGCAGAATCAGCCGATGGAATACATTGGCGGCGCCATGGAAAGATCGCGATTGATTTTAAGGATGACGAAGAGGCTGCCGTTGCGCGCGCCAGCGTTTTGAAGAGTGGCGATATCTATCAAATGTGGTTCTGCTATCGGAAACTAGTTAATTACAGTTCGGATCGTAATGCCAGTTACAGAATAGGTTATGCAGAATCAAATGACGGAATCAGTTGGCAAAGAAGAGACGATTTGGCAGGAATAACATTAAGTGAGGACGGCTGGGATTCATTCATGCAGGCTTATCCTGATGTGTTTGTACATTTCGGTCAAACCTATATGCTGTATAACGGAAATGGTTTTGGGCAAACTGGAATTGGTATTGCGCAATTACGTCACTTACCAAATACGGAGCAGCTTTAAATGAACCAAGATAGCGCAGTGATCAGGCAGTATTGCCGTGACGGGTATTATGTAGCGAAAGGTTTACTACCTACATTGGATGTTTTGCGTGTGCGTGACTCGCTGATTAAGAGTTTTATCGATCAACTCAAACTGAATTATTTACCAAACGAGTATACAGATGCTTTGTTATTTGAACTCATGCAGCGATTGTTTCATGCCGATCTCCCACGATACAAAAAAACTGTATCTGCCTTTTGGCGCAAACTTGATATTTATGGATTGATGCACCATCAAAACATCATCCAATACTTGCGTGATGAATTCGCATGGAATGATATTTATGTGCCTGGAGGCCAAATTGTTTTAATTATGTCGCATGAGTTACGTATTCAAGATGGCTACTTTGGTATCTCTGCTCATCAGGATTTTCCATCTGTGCAAGGTAGCTTGGACGGTGTCGTTGTCTGGTTGCCTTTGGTGAAAGTGGATACGGATAATTTTCCGCTTGAAGTGATTCCCGGTAGTCACTTGCAAGGTCTGATACCGACCATTCCAGATGAAAAAGCGCAGTGGCAACTTGACCCAAATTTCTATCAAGAAGATCAATTTGTAAAAGTTGCGGCGGAACCGGGTGATGTGATATTCATGTCTTTATTCACGGTGCACCGTAGTGCTATCGATGGGGCCAATAATCGATTGAGGGTGGCACTTTCGACACGGTTTGATAATGGAGATGAGTCAAGTTTTGTTGATCGGATTTATCCAAGTGCATACACCAGGTCAGTCGCAAGAGAATTGGTAAAAGCCGATTTCCCCACTCTAGATCAAGTGCGAGAAATATTCAAAATGAGAAAAGGCGAGTAAAACAAGATGGAAACGCTGAACGATTATGTAAATGCAGTCCGAGAAAAGGGCTATGTCCTTATTAAGAGTGCGATTTTAAAAGAGATCGTTGATGATCTTTTAGATTTTGCGAATTCATTTGAGTATTCTGATCACGAGAAAGATATTTTAACTGCGAATCAACAGCGGCTAAATGGCTATGGTGCGACCATTTATAATATTCCCTCCAAAAGGCCAGAAGTCTTACGACATTTTATTCGGGGTTTATGTGGTGATATTTTGCGAGCTCTTTTGAACGATAAATATTATCGTAGTATTCCGGAGTCCTTGCCCAATTACATTTTGCGTAGTGTGCTTTTACGTAGCTCGATTGGCGCAATGCCATATCATATTGATTCATTTATTCCCTATCCGGGCGACCATACATCGGTGGTGCAGACCGTTCTCTTTCTAGAAGAATCGAAGCGCGATAACGGTTGTACGCTCTTGATTCCTCGGTCTCATTTAAGTGGCGAATATGCGCCTCAAGGCGACAATCCTTTGGCTATTGCATTAGAGGCTGAGCCCGGTGATATTGCGGTTTGGGACAGTCGTATCTGGCATGCGACCCTCGAAAACACAGCGCATCGTAGTCGGTGGGCGCTGGTAGGGACATTTGTACGTTGGTATATTAAACAGGGATTTGATTATCCGCGCGCCATCTCAGAAGAAATGTTTAATGGCTTAGATGTCGATGAAAAAATTGTTTATGGTTATTGCAGTTACACACCCGTTAATGAGTTTGAACGAACTGAATTGAAATCGGGCATTGATAACATCACTCGACCGCGATAATCGATTAGGATTGTAAAATTCTTTTGCCGCAAACCCTCGATTTTCGTTTTTTGTCTCATACATCGTTTCATCTTAAGCGCACGGCACGACTAGCTGTTCATGGTAAGCATATGACGCGAGCGCTTATTCAATGCCAGATTGGGCCGATCGCGTTTTCCATTGAGCAAATATCGCTAAGCAGCTTTGGGTTTGAATTTATTTAAATATTGGCTTACTTTTCGCCCCGAGAGCCCTTGGCATTCAAACTCTTGGGGGATCAAAAAATTACTACTTTTCTTAAATAATTTGCTGTCTTGAGAATCTAATTCTTAGGCTGCCAGTAATTGGGTTTGCTATACGACGCTCTTAAAAAATCGACGAAAGCACGAATCCGTAAAGGTAAGTGTCGGCGTTGTGCAAAGATTGCGTAAATGTCGTTGCCTGGCGCATTGAATTCATCGAGCACGGTAACGAATTTGCCAGCCTCGATTTCAGTCCCGACCTCCCACATTGAGCGCCATGCTAAGCCTTTGCCTGACAATGCCCAGTCATGCAAAACCGCGCCGTCATTACACACCATGTTACCTTCGACCTTACGAAGTATGTTCTTGCCATTGTCACGGAAAGTCCAGCCGCGTTGGCTACCATCGCTACTAAAGGTAAGGCAATTGTGATGGTGTAGATCATCCAAAGTAACAGGGCGACCATGACGCTTGATGTAATCGGGTGAGGCAACCACCACGCGTTTGTTATCCGCTAGCTTGACGCCGATTAGATTGGAGTCGGTCAACGCCGCTATACGTATCGCAACATCGACACCTTCACCAATTAAGTCAACGACACGGTCATTCAAATTCAAGGTCAATTTGACTTCTTTGTGTTCGGCCAAAAAGTTAGGAATTAACGGTGCCACGTGTTGACGACCAAAACCACCTGGCGCGGAAATGGTTAATTGGCCGCTGGCTTTGGCACTACGTTCAGAGACAGAGGTTTCTGCTTCTTCTAACTCTGCCAATATGCGCTGGCAGTCTTCCAAAAATGCAGCACCTTCTATGGTTAAAGCAATTTTGCGCGTTGTGCGTTGTAAAAGTTTAACGTCGAGTCTTTCCTCTAATGCATCGAGCCGTCTGCCTATCATCGCTGGTGCAACGCCTTCAGCCCGCGCTGCAGCGGATAGGCTGCCGCGAGTAGCGACTTCTGCAAAGGTTGAAATTTGTTTAAATTGATCCATTTTTTATCTCCGCCAGAGTGATTTTTCGCGCTATTTTTACGTTATTGCGCTGTTTTATAGGTGTTTGTATGAGTTTTATGGTCTGTTGCAATTCGCAGTACTTACATCAAAAGAGTTTGAAGTAGCGTTCATCTTTTGATAAATAGTAACTATATATTTGCATAAAATCGACCACTTGCAACTAAAATGCAATAATACTGTGATAAAACGAGGCATTATGTATACAAGAATGTTGAATATACTTTGATTCACATGTTCAATTTATTCTTTATTTGCTATGTTTTTTCGATTTTAGTAAATAATTTTTGAATAAATGAATAAATCAGTCATTGCAGCTGCTAAAAATCAATAACAAGGAATAAATTGTGCAGTGCGGTGATTGAACCAGTTTTTTTGCTTATTTTTTGCTTATTTTTTGATAATCTTTATGAGTGAGGCTCCAATGACACAAATCACATTACCTGACGGTATGCAAATCACCGGTGCAATTAAACCGGGTTTCGAACAAATTTTAACGACGGAAGCTTTGAGTTTGGTCGCGAAACTGAGCCGCCATTTCGAAAGCCAACGCCAAGAATTATTGGCCATACGAGTCGCCCGGGCAGCTCGTATGGATGCGGGTGAGCGTCCTGATTTCTTGACTGAAACTGCACACATACGCAATGGTGATTGGAAGATCGCACCTATTCCTAAAGCTTTAGAATGCCGACGTGTTGAAATCACCGGGCCTGTCGAACGCAAGATGATCATCAATGCGCTGAATTCTGGCGCTGATAGTTATATGACGGATTTTGAAGATTCCAACACACCGAACTGGGACAATCAAATCACGGGTCAGATCAACCTAAGTGACGCAGTGCGCCGCACTATTAATCTTGAGCAAAATGGTAAGCGCTACCAACTCAATGACAAGATTGCGACTTTAGTGGTACGTCCGCGTGGTTGGCATCTGGATGAAAAACATGTGTTGGTTGACGGCAATCGTATCTCAGGCGGGATTTTCGATTTCGCTTTGTTTATGGTTCATAACGCAAAAGAGCAAATCGCCCGTGGCGCCGGACCTTTCTTTTATTTACCAAAGATGGAATCGCACTTGGAAGCCCGCTTGTGGAATGACATCTTCGTTATGACACAGAATGAATTAGGTCTGCCTCAAGGCACGATTAAAGCGACGGTGCTGATAGAAACTATTCTCGCTGCATTTGAGATGGATGAGATTCTGTATGAATTGCGTGAACATAGCTCAGGTTTAAATGCAGGTCGTTGGGACTATATTTTTTCCTGCATCAAAAAATTCAAAAACGATCAAGATTTTTGCCTTGCAGACCGCGCCAAAGTAACTATGACGGCGCCATTCATGCGTTCGTATGCATTATTGCTATTGAAGACTTGCCACCAACGGAATGCGCCAGCCATCGGTGGCATGGCGGCTCTAATTCCTATCAAGAACGATCCAGAGAAGAATGACATCGCTATGGGTGGCGTGCGCAATGACAAGGCACGCGACGCGACCGATGGCTACGATGGCGGTTGGGTTGCTCATCCAGGTTTGGTCGATCTGGCGATGGGCGAGTTTAAAAAAGTTTTGGGCGACGCGCCGAATCAGATTAGCAAACAGCGACCAGATGTCGAAGTGACGGCCAAAGATTTGCTCAACTTCCAACCAGAAACACCGATCACCGAAGCTGGCTTGCGTTATAACATTAACGTCGGCATTCACTATCTAGGCGCATGGTTAGCAGGCAACGGCTGTGTACCGATTCATAATTTAATGGAAGATGCAGCGACAGCAGAAATCAGTCGTTCTCAAGTATGGCAATGGATACGTTCTGCCAAAGGCAAATTGGAAGATGGTCGTAAAATCACAGCAGAAATGGTGCGCGGTATGATTGTGGAAGAGTTGGTAAAGGTGAAGCAATCGGTGGGGGAAGGTGCGACTTACGATAGAGCTGCTCAGATTTTTGAACAGATGTCGACATCAAACGACTTCGCCGAGTTCTTGACTTTGCCTTTGTATGAGGAAATTTAAATAGTAGAGCGAGGAGACGGTATTGACATGAACTATCAAGTCACATGTTAGATGCAAAAGAAGGACATAAAAAAGACCTAAAAATCAAAGAGAGCATGGTCTTTTGAAACAAAAAAGCGAGCCCAAAAAGCTCGCTTTTTTCTACGTAAGGTCTATACGCAAGTAAATATTAATCGGCAGGCGGAACATAACCTTGTGCAGCATCGGCACCGTCGCCAAAGAAATGCTTCTCCATCTGCGTTGCCAGATATTTACGGGCACGGGTATCGGCCAGATTCAAACGATTTTCATTGACCAGCATCGTTTGATGTTTTAACCAAGCAGCCCAAGCTTCTTTGGATACGCTTTCGTATATTTTTTTGCCTAATTCACCTGGGTATGTAGGAAAATCTAAACCTTCGGCTTCTTTGTCTAATTTAATGCAGTGGACCATGCGGGCCATAATCGGTACTCCTTTAATAATTCAAATTCTACGGTGGTAATGCTGAGATTATACGTTTGATTCCAAAATCAAGTCGGCTATTGGGCTTACAGCTGCTTGATTAAGACTAAAGATTTACGCTGCCAGTTGTACATTTTTTGTCTGTCTTTTGGCAGATCGTCGACCGTTGCCTGCACAAAACCACGCTTTAAGAACCAATGTGCGGTGCGCGTAGTGAGAACAAACAGCGAATGAAAACCTGCACGACGCGCACGTTTTTCCATGTGCTTTAAAATACGCTCGCCGTCACCTTGGCTTTGTACATCGGGGTTGACTGTCAAACATGCCATTTCGCCCATCTTGTCGAAAGGGAATGGATAAAGCGCGGCACAACCAAAGATCACGCCATCATGTTCAATCACCGAGAAGTAGTTGATTTCACGTTCTATCAACTCGCGACCACGTTTAACTAAGGTGCCATCGGCTTCCAAAGGCTCAATCAGTTTAATAATGCCGCCAACGTCTTCCACCGTGGCTTCACGCAGGCTCTCCAGATTTTCTGTAGAAATCATGGTGCCGACGCCATCATGGGTAAACAATTCCAGTAAGGCGGAGCCATCAATTTTATATGGCACAATATGAATACGCGGCACGCCACCACGAGATGCTTTGACAGCATGTTCGAGATAAAAAGCAGACTCAGGCGTCAAATAATTAGCAGCCAATTCGGTTTCCGCTTGCTTATAGGATAGCTCGCGTATCTCATCGCCATCACGGTCTACCATCATGGGCGTTTCGGAAATGAAGATGAGCTTATCTGCACGCAGCGCATTCGCCGCCGAAACAGCGACATCTTCCATTGTCAGATTAAATGCTTCACCTGTCGGAGAAAAACCTAAAGGAGAGAGCAATACCAAGTTGCCAGCATCGAGTACTCTATCAATCGTGTCGTAAGCGACTTTGCGTGCGGTTCCGGTTAATTGGAAATCGACACCATCCACAATGCCAATCGGCTTGGCAGTCACAAAATTACCGGAAATAATACGAATGGCCGAATGTGCCATTGGCGTATTTGGCAGACCCTGACTAAATGCTGCCTCAATATCTAGGCGCAATTCACCAGCGGCTTCCTTGGAACATTCGAGCGCAGCGGTATCGGTAATGCGTATGCCATTGTGAAAACGGCCTTCGACATTACGTAACGCGAGTTGCTCGGCAACCTGTGGACGCGAGCCATGCACGATAACAATCTTAATGCCGAGTGCATGTAATAGCGACAAATCCTGTGCCAAAACGGGCAGGGCACCAGCCACCACGAGTTCTCCAGGAAAGGCAACCACAAAGGTCTTTCCACGGAATGCATGAATATAGGGTGCGACCGAGCGCAACCAGTGAACGAATTGAACAGAATTTTCCATGGACGAATTATAATCCCAGGTACTATGTCATCTAACAAAACAAATACAAATTCTCCGGAAAAAGTCGCTTCAGACCTACGTCAATTGCGCGATAACCTGCGTCAGGCAGCCCAACAACAAACAAAACCGGCTAATTTCCCGAAAAAGGAAAAGGCTGGCACACCTGCGAAGCCGCAAAATCGTACAGAAAATGCTAGGCAGTCAGTAAATAAACCTGCGTCGGTGAGCACGAGTAAGCAGCCACAGGCGCGAACGATGCCGCCGAAAAAGCCAGAAACACGATCTGAGCCAACGCTGCCTTTCCGCAATCCGCCGCCGGTTATTACTTATCCTGAAGAATTACCCGTCTCAGGTAGACGCGAAGAAATCGCCGAAGCACTTCAGAAAAATCAGGTCATCATCGTCTGTGGTGAAACTGGTTCAGGTAAAACCACACAATTACCCAAAATTTGTCTGGAACTAGGGCGCGGTCTAAAAGGCTTGATCGGGCACACGCAACCCCGTCGTATCGCTGCATCATCGACAGCCAAACGGATTGCGCAAGAATTGAATTCTCCTTTGGGCGAACATGTTGGCTTTAAAGTCCGCTTTACTGACACATTAACCAAGGGGGCCTCGGTCAAGCTGATGACCGACGGTATCTTACTGGCGGAAACGCAGACTGATCCACTCTTGCGTCAGTACGACACCATCATCATCGATGAAGCGCATGAACGTAGTTTAAATATTGATTTCTTACTCGGCTACCTCAAGCAGATTTTGCCTAAGCGTCGCGATCTGAAAGTGATCATCACGTCCGCAACGATAGATGCACAACGCTTTGCGAATCACTTTGGTGAGAACGGTAAAGCCGCGCCTGTGATTGAAGTATCCGGACGTTTGTATCCAGTGGAGTTGCGCTATCGCCCAATTCAGGCGGATGAAAAAGATAAAGAACGTGATCTGATGGTCGCGATCACCGATGCCGTGGATGAATTGTGTCGCATTGGTTCTGGTGATGTGCTGGTGTTTTTGCCGGGTGAGCGTGAGATTCGGGATGCGGCGGAAGCTTTGCGTAAGCATCATCCACCGCACGTTGAAATTCTGCCTTTGTTCGCCCGCCTGTCGGCGCAAGAACAAGAACGCGTGTTTAAAATATCGAATGCGCGTCGTATCGTCTTAGCGACGAATGTAGCCGAAACTTCTTTAACAGTGCCGGGTATCCGCTATGTGGTCGATGCCGGTTTGGCACGCGTGAAGCGCTACAGCTATAAAAACAAAGTCGAGCAATTACAGATCGAAGCCATCGCCCAGTCGGCAGCGAATCAACGCGCCGGTCGTTGCGGTCGTGTCGCCGCTGGTGTGTGTATTCGTCTTTATGATGAGCAAGAATTCAAACAACGCACCGCATTTACTGAGCCAGAAATCTTGCGTTCATCTTTAGCCGCCGTTATTTTGCGGATGAAATCTTTGCGACTGACGGATGTTGAGAGCTTCCCGTTTATTGAACCACCACCAGGTCGTGCGATTGCTGATGGTTACCAACTCCTGCAAGAGTTGGGTGCGATGGATGACAGCAATGAATTGACAGCTGTCGGTAAAGAGCTCGCAAAGTTGCCGCTAGATCCCCGCGTGGGCCGCATGATTTTAGCCGCACGTGACAATCAAGCTTTGAGCGAAGTTTTGATCATTGCCGCCGCTTTGTCGGTACAAGATCCGCGCGATCGTCCTATGGATGCCCAAACAGCCGCCGATTTAGCACACAAAAAATTTGCTGATGAAAAATCTGAATTCACGTCTTATCTCAAAATCTGGAAATGGTTTGAAGACGCGATTGAGCACAAAAAAACTAATCGTCAATTACAAGATAATTGCCGCAGTAATTTCTTAAGTCAAATGCGCTTGCGTGAATGGCGCGAAGTCCATTCGCAATTATTGACTATCGTGAAAGAGCAGGGCTGGCGCATCAACGAAGCGCCAGCGACGTATGAACAATTACACCTCGCCTTATTGACGGGTTTGCTTGGCAATATCGGCTTTAAATCGGAAGAAGACTCACATTACTTAGGCGCACGGGCCATTAAGTTTTATATTTGGCCAGGTTCTAACTTGGCGAAAAAAGCCGGTAAATGGATCATGGCAGCAGAGTTGGTTGATACCACACGTTTGTATGGACGCTGCCTCGCGCAGATACAACCAGAATGGTTAGAAAAAGTCGGCGGGCATTTACTCAAAAAGTCTTACGGCGAACCACGTTGGGAAAAGCGCACGGGTCAAGTGTCGGGCTTTGAACGAGCCACTTTATACGGTTTGGTCGTGTATAGCCAAAGACGCATTCAGTATGGCTTAACGCATCCTAAAGAAGCGCGTGAGATATTCATTCGCGATGCCTTGGTTGAAGGCGACTTCGACACGCGTGCGCCGTTCTTAGCGTTCAATCAAAAACTGATACGCGAAATTGAAAACATCGAACACAAATCACGTCGTCAAGACGTGCTAGTCGACGACCACTTAATCGCTGCGTTCTACGACAATCATTTACCTGCCGACGTATATAACGCGGTCTTGTTTGAGCAATGGCATAAAGAAGCGACCAAGGGCAATCCTAAATTGCTCTATCTGAACAAAGATGAATTAATGCGCCATGAAGCGGCGGGTATTACCACCGATGTGTTTCCTAAGACTATGCAAGTCTCAGGCGTGGGTTTGCAACTGTCGTATCATTTTGAACCGGGCAGTCCGCGTGATGGCGTCACGTTGTGGATACCTTTGTTCTCCCTGAATCAAGTATCAAGCGATCGCTGCGAATGGTTAGTGCCGGGTATGGTCAAAGAAAAAGTGCAGTTACTGATCAAATCATTGCCACAAAAAATTCGCCGTCATTGCGTGCCTTTACCTGATTACGCCGCGGGATTTTGTGAGCGTAATGAATTCGGTAGAGGTAATTTCTTAGAGACCTTAATTGCCGATATCCGCGAGCAAAAAGGCTTGCAGTGTTTGAGCACCGATTTCAAATTTGAATTGCTCCCAGCTCATCTCACGATGAATTTTAAAATCGTTGATGAGCATGGACGTCAATTAGAAATGGGTCGCAACCTCGCCACACTACGTGCCGAATTCGGCTCACAAGCACGCGAGAGTTTTCAGAAGATTGCAAGTGCAGATAAACTGGCGTTACTAGATAGTTCAAAATCTGGAGTAACCGAATCCTCGGTTAACCGTCATTCCCGCGAAGGGGTTGGCGAGGAATTCGGGCAGCATACTGCCCGCTCGCAAACCGGATCGCGCGTGCAAGCGCAATCGCGCCCTGCAAGGGGGAATCCAGCGTCATCAACCCCAACAATCCAACAAGAAAACCTAACCGCGTGGACCTTCGACGAACTCCCAGAACTATTAGAAGTCCAACAAGGCAAACAAACCTTAATCGGCTACCCAGCCTTAGTCGATAAACAAAGCCACTGCCATATCGAAGTCTTCGACGACCCCGATGAAGCAGGGCGCGTCCATCATTCTGGCTTACGCCGTTTGTTCGCTTTGCAGATGAAAGAGCAAGTCAAGTTCTTAGAGAAAAACATCCCCGGCTTACAGCAAATGGGCATGCAGTTTATGTCGCTAGGCTCACAAGAAGAGTTACGCGAACAAATCGTCACGACCGCTTTAGACCGCGCCTTCATGCAATCGCCGTTGCCGAAGAATTCAGGCGAGTTCAACAAACGCCGCGACGAAGGCAAGGCAAGACTCAATTTATTAGCCAACGAAATCGCCCGCTTAGCAGGCTTAATTTTGGCTGAATACTACAGCCTGCCGAAGAAACTACAAGGTCTCAAAGCGCACGCGCAAGCGGCAGCCGATATGCAGCAACAACTGCAAAATTTAGTCACCAAGCGCTTCATCGCCGAAGTGGATTTCGCCCAGCTAGCGCATTATCCTCGCTATCTCAAAGCGATCACGGTACGCATGGACAAACTACGTGCCGACCCGACCCGAGATGCGAAACTGCTGGCAGACTGGAACAGTGTTGCTCAAGCATGGCAACGCACACCGCGTAAGTCGGGTGTTGATGCTGATCCTAAGTTGATCGAGTTTCGTTGGTTGTTAGAAGAGCTGCGTGTGTCTTTATTTGCTCAGGAATTGAAGACGCCTATGCCTGTGTCGGTTAAACGTTTGCAGAAGGTATGGGAGAGTTTGTTGCGGTAGGGGATTCTGTTCGGTGTACTATTCACCATTGATTTTAATATTTTTATTTTCGGAATGCTACTAAGGAATTTAATTTATGCTTGTCCGTTTACTTATATGCGTGTTTTTTAGTTTAGCTTTTGCTTTTCCAACTTTTGCAGATTCTCAAACAAAAAGTGCCGATCAAGTCAGGTTGGAGCAAGCGAATGAAAAAATTTTAGTTCTTGAAAAGGAACTTGCTATTCATAAACATACCTTGCAAGTAAGTTTAGATAGCTACGATAAGCGGGTTGGTGATTTTTCTGTCCTTATATCGAAGCAAAGTGAACATACTACTTGGATTGGAATATTAATAACTGCATTGTTATTTTTGATAAGTGTTATTGGTTACTTTAATGCGGCTGCAAAAGCTAAGGATGTAGCACAAACTGTAACGGATCAATGGTTTAAATCTAACGATGAGATGATTGTTAAGAGAATGAAAAGTATTGAAGATCAGTGACCTTGCCCAGAATAACGGATCTCTTAACTCAGGCTCATGCGGCTTGCTTCAACTGTGATGCAAGCCATTCGTTTTCAAACTTCATTGGGCTGGTAAAACCCAGTGTTGAATGCAATCGTTTGGCG
>CAUPKC010000067.1:0-22663 GCA_963511665.1 uncultured Undibacterium sp. | reverse complement strand
CAGACATGGTTGGCGCAACGCACCTGCACCTGCCGACCGCAGAAAACGTCGCTATCTACGCTCAACTGCGCCCGATCTTCTTAGCGATACCGCGCAAACTGGAGCAGGAATACAAGGCGCTGTCGAAATTTCAAAGGCAGGTCGCCACCTGAGGTCACAGTTCATGCATGTCTCTAACGTGCGGGTGAAGTAAGCTAGAAAAAGTGGACAGCATTTAAAGCAATCATCGCAATCGCGGTTCCGGCATTTTCGAATTGCGCCCTCGCAGGGCCATTGCAAAACCTCTTGGGCGACGGTCAAAGCGTAAGACACATCTGAATCATTTCATTTTTTCAATGGGATTGACTATACTACGCAACACTCTAATTCCTTCAGTTGCGATTTCGAGCTGAAATCACGCAAAGCTAAAACAGCCCCTTAGATTCATTGAAAAAAAATGAAAAAATTCCTATTCTTAGGGCTAGTCCTTGTCGGCATCTACGTCGTTTATACACAAGCTAGCAAATACCAAGCAGAAATTGCCAAAGCCTACAACGAGGCGTGCGAAGGAAAGCCGTTCAAAGACATATCGCAACGTGCTCAGGCAATGGAAGATGGTTACCAGATCAACGAGCAATATAAATGTATCGATAAGAAATCCTATGAAACTGTTCAGGCACAAAACAGAGCATGGGAACAAGCCAAGCTGGAACGTGAAAAAGCTGAAAAAGCCTTAGCGTCTCAAACGATGGCAGAGGCACGCAAGAACTACATTACAAGCATTATTGATGATGTACATGAACGTGATGCCTTGCCAACGCCACCAGAAAATCTGTTTATCCGCAGTGATTACCTGACTGCCGATGGTTTGCGCTTAGCCAGTTTCATTTCGCCCGACCCAAGAGACAACATGAAACACCCAGCCATCATTTGGCTGACAGGTGGCGACAGTAATTCACTAGGCGATTTCTGGACACCCGGTCCAAAATCGAATGACCAAACCGCAAGTGCTTTGCGTAAAGCGGGATTAATTATGATGTTCCCGTCTCTACGCGGAGGAAATAGCAATCCGGGTAAGCGAGAATTTTTCTTTAACGAAGTCAATGACGTCATCGCAGCGGCAGCGCATCTGGCGCGTCAGCCTTATGTCGACCCCAACAAAATTTACCTTGGTGGTCACAGTACGGGTGGCACGCTGGCATTACTGACGGCACAAATGGGAGCGAAATTCAGCGGCGTTTTCGCACTAGGCCCCGTCGCTGAAATCGATAGTTACGACCAACTTTTCCCGCAATTACGGTCAGGAACACAATCTGGCGAAATGCGCTTACGTTCGCCGATCAATTGGTTACATGGGGTCACCTCGCCCACCTATCTGATTGAAGGAACAGAGTCCCCCAACATCGCTCCACTAGACCAGCTTTGTAGCAAATCGAAGAACCCACATATTCACTGCATCCGAGTCAAATCTGCCAACCATTTTGATGTCATCGACAGAGCGGCAAAAGTCATCGCCACCAGCATCATTATGCGTACTGGCAATGATGAATTGTCGCTGCCAGAGACTGCGTTTCAACAGTAATATCTGATTAAGATGGTGACATTCGGCTGAAAGCCTACCTCGGCTACCTCAATCCATATTCACAATGTTACTTAACGCACCGTTTTCCGTCGCAGGCGGGTGCAATGTGTTTCATGTTGGCGTCGCATTAGCAAAACAAGGCACCAACGAACTATTCCATTGATGAACCGATCGTCTTTCAGGAGAATTTTATGAAACAAGAAACACCCAGCAAAAACCCAAAACAGATGAGTAGCCAGCCTTCAAAAACCGATGTGCTGAATACGCAAAAACAAAAAGCAGAAGTCAAAGAAGTCGCTGGCAGACATAAAAATGACGGCCAAAAAGATCACAAGGGTGCGCGTTAAGAAACGCGGGCAATATTGCTTAAAGACTGACGGGTGCATGTGTACATGCACCCATGATCATATTGGCTTAGGCCGCTGCTGCTTGGGTCTAGTTGACCATTTTTACTTGAGTGTCGGTGTTTTTTAGGCTACCAAAATACAGCGCATAGTGCCGGGTGAATTCAGCACCAAGAAAAAATATTTGCGCGGAATAATAGACCCATAAAAGCAGCGCCACGATTGATCCTGCTGCACCAAAACTATTAGCGACGTTGCCATTGCCGATATACAAGCCGATGGAAATCTTACCAAGAGTGAATAATCCGGCGGTTCCCAGAGAGCCGATGAATACGTCGTGCCAAGATAATCGCACTCTTGGCAGCATTTTATATATCACAGCAAACAAGCTCGCGATGACAATAAAACCAATGAGTCCGGCCAACGTTGATAGAAGCGGAGCCGCGTCTTTCCAGATGCCACCCCAATAGCGCTCCAGTACGGCGAGTGCTGCGCTGAGCACCAGCGACACCATCATCAAAAACGCCAGCACCAATACCAAACCAAACGATAGTAGACGAGTACGCAGCAGATCCCATAGTGAAAGTTCACGTGCGATGGGGAGCTCCCAAATCTCATCGAGACTGGCTTTTAACTCCGCAAACACACTAGTCGCGCCGAATAGCAACAGGACAGTGGCAATGATTGTGGCACGCAAGCCTTGCACCTGATCGCTGGCACCGGTCAAGATGAGTTGTATGGCCTCGGCACCCTGCGCTCCCAACGATTGACGTAGTTGGCTGATGATCTCATTTTGTGCTTCCTGTTTGCCAAAAAAAGTACCTGCAACGGCAATCACCAACACCAGTATCGGTGCCATTGAAAACAAGGTATAAAAAGCGAGCGCGGCTCCTTTGCTGGCATCGCGATGATTGAACCAATCATTTACCGCACAGTTGACCACATAACGCATTCCTTTCAGGACGCTGGGCAATTTCAATTCCATTTTTTATCCAAGCAGTTTTTAGAAGACAGACTTCTTTCTGGATGTCACGACAAGGCTTGGGGCGCTTCCAAATTACCGCCAGTTGGCGCTGGTCTAAAGATTGTTCACATCGCTGCGATGTGACATGGCCGTACAGTGAATGTTTTTACAAATTTTATGCGACGCGCCATCAGTAATCTGTACGGCGACACACTATCTCACGATGTGATGACGATCTTAACGATAAGCTACGTCATATCGGAAAGTCACTGGCACTCAAAGACGAAATTAAGCAGCCGACTAAGTAATCTAGGATAATGGCGGTCAATTCGATCATTACTTCAATCATTACGCCTCTTGGAACACGCTCATGGAAATTAAAGTCAACTTTCTCGATAAACTTCGCCTCGAAGCCAAGTTCGATGATTTCACGGTGATCGCAGATCAGCCTATCCGTTATAAAGGCGATGGTTCTGCACCGGGACCGTTTGATTACTTCCTCGCCTCATCAGCTTTGTGTGCCGCTTACTTTGTCAAGTTGTACTGCAATACACGCAATATCCCAACGGAGAATATCCGCCTTTCACAAAATAATATCGTTGATCCAGAAAATCGCTACGCGCAGATTTTCAAGATTCAAGTCGAGTTGCCGGCGGATATCTCGGCAAAAGACCGCGAAGGTATTTTGCGTTCGATTGAACGCTGTACAGTAAAAAAAGTAGTGCAAGAAGGTCCGCAATTCGTTATTGAAGAAGTGGAGAATCTCGATGTTGATGCGCAAGCCTTACTGACTTTAAATCCGGATGCGGACGCTGCGACTTATATCCTCGGTAAAGATCTTCCGCTAGAAAAAACGATCGCAAACATGTCGAGCTTATTAGCTGGACTTGGCATCAAAATCGAAATCGCGTCTTGGCGCAACATCATTCCAAATGTATGGTCTTTGCATATCCGCGATGCGCATTCCCCTATGTGCTTTACCAACGGCAAAGGCGCGACCAAAGAAAGTGCTCTGGCCTCAGCGCTCGGCGAATATATTGAACGTCTGAGCAATAATCATTTTTATGCTGGCTCGTTTTGGGGTGAAGATATCGCCAATGCCGAGTTCGTGCATTACCCGAATGAGAAATGGTTCAAGCCAGGAAAAAAAGATGCCTTGCCCAAAGAGATTTTGGATAAGTATAGTTTGGCGATTTACAACCCAGAAAAAGAACTGCGTGGCTCGCATTTGATCGACACAAATTCGGGCAATATCGAACGTGGTATCTGCTCGTTACCGTTCGTACGCTTATCGGATGGTGAAACGGTTTACTTCCCATCCAATTTGGTTGAAAACCTATTCGCCAGCAATGGTATGAGCGCTGGCAATACTTTGCCTGAAGCACAAGTACAGTGTTTGTCTGAAATTTTCGAACGCGCCGTCAAGCGCGAAATTCTCGAAGGCGAAATCGCCTTACCCGATGTACCGCAAGATGTGCTGGCGAAGTATCCTGGCATCTTGGCTGGCATTCAAGGCTTAGAAGAACAAGGCTTTCCGGTGCTGGTGAAAGACGCCTCACTCGGTGGTCAATATCCAGTGATGTGCGTTACCCTGATGAATCCACGTACAGGTGGCGTATTTGCCTCCTTCGGCGCGCATCCGAGTTTAGAAGTCGCGCTGGAACGCAGCTTGACCGAACTGTTGCAAGGCCGTAGTTTTGAAGGTCTGAATGACTTGCCACAACCAACTTTCGTCAGCAATGCCGTCACCGAGCCGAATAATTTTGTCGAACATTTTATCGATTCCAGCGGCGTGGTTTCGTGGCGCTTTTTCAGTTCCAAATCCGACTACGAATTTGTGGAATGGGATTTCTCAGGCCAGGGCGAAAACTCCAACGCCGATGAAGCTGCCACCTTATTCGGCATCCTCGCCGAGATGGGCAAAGAAGTGTATCAAGCGGTTTACGACCAACTAGGCGCGACCGCTTGCCGCATCTTGGTGCCTGGCTATTCCGAAGTGTATCCGGTTGAAGATTTGATCTGGGACAACACCAATAAAGCCCTACTGTTCCGCCAAGACATTTTGAATTTGCATCAGCTCGACGACGACGCACTTGAAGCTTTGCTTGAGCGTTTAGAAAATAGCGAGTTAGACGTTTACAGCGACATCGCCACCTTGATCGGCATAGAATTTGATGAGAACACCGTGTGGGGTCAGCTCACCGTACTCGAATTGAAACTACTGATCAATCTCGTCCTGCAAGAATTTGAAGAAGCACACGATCAAGTACAAGCCTTCTTGCAATATAACGACAACACCGTTGAACGTGGTTTGTTTTATCAAGCTCTGAATGTGGTGTTAGAAATTGAGTTAGGTGACGAACTCGATCATGACGACTACGAACACAACTTCCGCCGCATGTTTGGTCAGGAACGTATGGATGCGGTTTATGGCTCCTTAGAAGGCAGTGTGCGCTTCTATGGTTTAACGCCTACTAGTATGAAGTTAGAGGGATTGGATAGGCATCAGCGTTTGATTGATAGTTATAAGAAATTGCATTTGGTGCGGTCAAAGGCGCACGCTAATTAAAACGAAAATGAACATAGGGCGAGTACAACTCGTCCTATGCGACCAATTTCCTTGAGTGTTAAATCAACACGCTCGCCGTCAGCGATGTGTTGCTGAATTGATTGCTTCGTGTGTCAGCCAAGCCAAAACATGTCTGATTTTTGCTGTGGAACATAGCAATTTTAACTTTACAGGTTGCACATTTTAGGACTTAACATGTAAAGCTCAGCAGCCAAGCTTTTTCCTCGTCGAATTAGCTGCGCGGTACCTTCTCAATACTTTTCCCTCTCCCTATCCGCGACATGAAAGTGCGTGCTCGCGCTCTCTTTTTCTCTTGGCACGTTGTTTGCTAAAAATAGAATTTAGCTTCACCACAAATCTATTTTTTCTCTACCAATGCTCACACAGGAGACCGTCATCATGCCCATTCCGCAAAACCCCACCCCACCCTATCCAGAATATTCAGACGCGTTTTTAAACGAGCCTGCAGATTACGGCATCTTGGAACAACTGTTCGGCACCTGGATCAATGTAAACCCGAACAACAATAAGACAGGTTGGGGCTTACATACCACCTGCACGCCGTCGCCGGGCACCAATACCGAAACCATTTTCGGCATCTATCACTTCCTGTGCGAAGACTATACCGAAGAGCTGACTTTCGCCCCAGTCGCAGGCGGCGTGCGCAATCGTGGCGGTACCAATGAGCAATTCACGGGCGCTGTTGAATATAGACAAAGCGTACAACGAGTCAGTGATGGCGTCGGCATCCACGAAGAAGTGGGGATGTACTTGTGGGTTGACCAAATGTATAACCACGCAGCGACCGAAGAATCCGTCATTGAGGATAATGGTTATCCACTGATCGCTATTGGCGCGGGTGCGAATGGCCCTAACGACGTGCCACCGTACGCGATTGCACGCAGTGGCACTATTCCACACGGTAGTTCGATTATGTTGACCGGCAGCTTTGTACAGGATGTCGTCAGCAAGCCACCATTCCCAACCGGAACCGATAGCTGGAGTCAACCTTTCATCACTTCTTGGCCTGCGCTACAAGTTGCCAACGCACCCAACCTCGCCTCATCGCCGCTAGCGATCTCACCGAGCATGGGCGCTTCTGCGTTTTTGACTCCACCTGACGGTTCGACTGCGGTGCCGCTCAATCTGGATGAGCCAGCACCCGCCTGGGCATTTGATAAATCATTGCCAGCGACGCAACCCGACAGCAATTTGACTTACTTCCAACGCATCGTCGCCGACCCGCATTATCCGTATTCAGTTCGCCCAGACTTGCGTTTGCGTGATGCGATCAAAGACCAAAACATCAGCAAATACACACTGATTCAATTGACCAGCAAACACGATGGCGGCCCACAAGGCGGGATTTCAAATATCCCTTTTGTCAAAAAATTTGTCGACGTGACGGAAATGAGTTTAAACATGTGGTTGGAGACAGTGATCGAAGAAGGTCAAGAAATTCTGCAACTGCAGTACGAACAAATCATCTTCTTTGAATTTATGGTTGGTTCCAATGGACAAACCACACGTTGGCCGCATATACAGATAAATACGCTCCGTAAAAAGGCCTAGTAAAAACAATTGATTGAGATCGACAAAGCTTCACTGAAAGACAATAGCGTTCAGTGAAGCCTTGTTTCGTTTATAGACGTCATCACGAAAGAGCGTTTCGATCTTGCATATTCTATCCACTGATTACGCGAGCAACTCCCTTATCTCACGAGCGGGAGCGGGAGAGGGAGAGGGATAAAGATGACACGTTCGAAGGGTGTATGAATATGACGACAATGTAGTCATGAATCACATTTTAATCGCACGAAACGTGACTTCCGCATACACTTGATACAATGAAGCCTCGGCGAATTGCTGAACAATCCTAGACCGCATCTGCTCACCATAGATAAAAATATGAAAAAACACTACTTAGCTGCGTTCCTCACTTTATTCATATCACATGCGAGCCTGGTACAAGCTCAAGTAGTACAAGCTCAAATAATACAAGCTGCACCATTAGTCTCAATTCCCACTCATGACACATTCTTCGACCAGTTACGCCAATTATGTGGCAAGGCATTTGAAGGAAAAGTCGTCGTCGATAATCCGAAATCGGATGGATTTGAAGGCAAACTCGTGATGCATGTGCGCAAATGTACCGACACACAATTACAGATTCCATTTCATGTTGGTGACAATCATTCGCGTACATGGATCATTACCAAAACTGGATCAGGCTTATCGCTCAAGCATGATCACCGTCACGCCGATGGCAATCACGATGTACAAACCATGTATGGCGGTCATACGCTTGATGCTGGTTGGAACAATGTGCAATCTTTCCCTGCGGATCAATATTCCAAAGAATTGTTTGCTCGTCTAGGTGGCGCTCAATCGATCACGAATGTTTGGCAGATTTTTATCTATCCCAAGACATTCAGTTATCGCTTGATCCGCGAGGGTCGAGAGTTTCGAGTCAACTTTGATTTAAGCCAAACGATCAATTTACCTCCAACACCTTGGGGCTACTAAAGTCTCTCCGTGCACCTGCTGCGACATCGGCACTTAAATCGTTTATGTACTGAAGTTGCCCAAATTCATCGCCATAATGCTGACTCCGAATTAGTCGCAATGTTCTTAAACATTAATATGCCAGCTGTTCTGAATGCGACACTGGCAAACCCTTTGCTGCCTGCAGTCGCTTCCAACGCAACTCTAAGGCCGCAATACTCACCACATACATAGTCACTACTATCACAGGTTGTAATACAAAGCTGTGTTCGGGATACATGATCCAAGCCAAGGTGCATAAAATAGTACGAACTACCGCGTGAAAAATACCAATCCAATGCTTTATCAACACACTCAGGGGCAACCACATCAAACCCGTTAAGACCGCCACAGTAAAAGGTAAGCTACGATAGTTTTCTAAGAAAAACGGGATCGCGAGCGCGTAACATAAGAAGCTCATCGCCACCGCAGACAAAAACAGCGTATCAAAGAAATTGCGCTTTTTATTCGACTCAAATTTTAATTTCTCACCCGTCAATTTCGACAAGAACATCGCTACATAAACGATACTGCCTGTTCCTATGAATACGGCCAACACTTGCGCTTTAGGGTTAAGCAACATGCCTGTCAAGATAAGTACAGACCACACCAAGATGCCAGCCAAAGGCATCGTTAAAAATCGGCGTTGACGAAATTCAGCCAATTGCTGATCCAATGAAATCGATGCATTTGAAGACACTGAAGATGAAGACATGATGAACTCCCTTTCAAAATGGCTGCATCACAGTTCGTGCAGCAATGACGCGATCATGAAGGAAGCCACATAATCGGTGTAGTAGCATTTGTCATGACTTCACATGACATTTGTCACCCCATTTATCGATTCAATAAAGTGGAAAAGGCGTCGAAAGGATAATACTAGCGATGTAAACCTAGCAAAATGATTTCAGATGCTACGCGAAGTATCAAAGACTGAGACTTTTAACAAAGGCCACGCAAAACACCTAGGTTGAAGATACGCTACCGCATCTATCTCATCACACCAAGGACATTATGAAAACCTTCAAATTTCTAAGCGGATTGGCCGTCGTGCTTTTTACCGTATTTTCCCTAAGCGGATGCGCAAGTTTGGCGGGCCCACGCGAGTCCAAGCAATCTGCCAGTATCGTCGATTACCTTTATCCCAAAGCAACACAAGTGCCGCAACTTACACCAGGTATCACTTATCTAAGGCCGCCCGTGCGCGTTGGCATCGCTTTTGCCCCGAATGATCCCCGCGCACGCACCCTTCCTGAAACGGAAAAAATAAAGCTGATGGAACGTATCAAAGCAGCTTTCGCCGGACAGACTTTCATCGGTTCACTTGAGATCATTCCCTCGCAATATTTGCAGCCAGCGGGTGGCTTTGTCAACATGGAGCAAGTCGCGCGCATGTTTAATGTTGATGTGATGGCGATGGTGTCCTACGACCAGATCCAATTCACTGATAGTAATTCACTTTCCTTTCTATATTGGACAGTGATTGGTGCCTATGTCGTGCATGGCAACGAATACGATACACAAACTATGCTCGACATATCGGTGTTTGATGTCGCCAGCCGTAAGTTACTCATGCGTGCGCCTGGCACGAGTCAAGTGAAAGGCGGTGCCAATTTATCAAACTTCAGCGAACGCTCACGTGCCGCACGCACAGAGGGCTACAACAAAGCAGCAGATCAATTGATTCCCGCCTTGCAAGCAGAGATTGAAAGCTTTCGCGAGCGCCTCAAAACCAATGACAACATGCGGGTTGAACCTCGTCCCGGATATCGAGTTGGTGGTAGCCCAGAGTGAATCACAATCACTTAGCATCGATCGCTGAACGAATTGACTCAGTCAAATAGAGTGGCCACGGCTTCACTAGGCTCACTCTATGACTGCCAAGCATTCCAGATTTTTTTTGTCGCATGCTCGATGTCGAGTATGCAGCTCTGAATTGCTGCGTGACTTACAGCGCGGGCAGCAAATAATCGTCGTACCAAACATGTTCTAAACTATCCGCTTCCGCTAGCCATTCCTGTACGCTAGGACGTGCTAACAACATCTCACCCCATAGCACGACTAAAGGGAAAGCTGCGAAATCCGGCTTATGGCGGAACAAGCGCAACACGGCGGGTACAAAATTCAGATCCACCAAAGAAAGTGCACCGAACATATACGGCCCACCGCTAGCTGCTAATTGCTTTTCCCACACCGCAAACAAGAAAGCGATCTGCTCTTGTTCGGTTGGGCTCAATGCACGCTTATCGGGATAAAACGCGCTTTCAAATGAGAGTCGATGGCAAATATTCGACAAACCACTGTGCTGCCACGCCAGCATGGATCTAGCTCGCGCCCGCTGAAGTAGGTTTTCAGGTAGCAAAGAAGTCTCACCAAGCTCACTCACCAATTCCATAATCGCCAAAGAATCAAAGATTACCTGATCATCCACCAGTAACACCGGCACAGCACCTGGCGGTGAAAATTGGGCGATCTCAGCTAGATTCTTGTAGCGCTGCGGACGACGTATATCGACAACACGTTCTTCAAAACTTAAGCCTTGTTCTTTCAAAGCCAGCCACGCCCTCATCGCCCAGCTAGACGCATTCTTCGTTCCTGAATAGAGTACTAATTTCATGTTCTTTCCTTAGTTTTGCATTGCGTAAGCGGTAGAATGATAGCTTCAATGAAAAAGCAACACACAGCGTTAATGGCTGCAAAACGCCCGATTCCTGCGAATTTTTCAAAAAAATGCGGACATACTGCACACATGAATAAGCTTGATAATTTCGATCTCCTCATCCTACGTGAGTTGCAAAAAGACTGTCGTCGATCTTCTGAGCAATTAGCAGAAATTGTCGCCTTATCGCCGACCGCCATCCAACGCCGCATCAAGCGCTTGCGCGATGAACAGGTCATCGTTGCAGAACGCGCCACGATTAATCCTAAAGCATTGGGGCGATCACTAAGCTTGATTGTCATGGTGAGCTTCAAAATTGGACGCAGTGATATCAATGCCCAATTTAAGCAAACCATGTGCGAGACGTCGCAAGTATTGCAATGTTATGCAATCACCGGCGATTACGACTTCGCTTTGACCATGTCGGTCAAGGACATGGAAGAATACGAAGCGCTCACACACAGCCTTTTCCATAGCAACGAAGCCATACAAAAATTCCAAACCATGGTGGTCATGGAAACCGTCAAAGAAGGCTTGCAGATACCGATTGATGCATAAGTCTTTACAAATCTAATCGATCAATTTGGGCTAGTGCGGAACATACAGACAGCTTATCAGCATCGATTATTTTGATGGCAAGAAAGAAACCGAACAAGCTTTTTAGTTTGTTCGGCTTTCATGCAATGCGATTACGCTTCAAGCGCTTATCAATTTCGACCGGCCATCACACCACCATCCACATCCCATACCGCTCCAGTGATCCAAGCCGCCTCGTCACTGAGTAAGAAGGCAATGGTGCTTGCAACATCTTGCGGCTGACCGACACGTCCTATTGGATGAAAACTATTCAAACCTGCCATCGCGCCATCAATTTGATCGGCCGGGATAAAGCCTTGATAGATCGGTGTTTGGACAACCGCAGGTGACACTGCATTGACTCGAATATGGTGTTCTGCCAATTCCATCGCCAGATGTTGGGTCAAAGAATGCAAACCCGCCTTTGCCATTGAATACGCGGATGACGGTGTAATTTTGATCGCCTGTTTCGCCCACATCGAGCCAATGTTGACCATCGCACCACCGCCGTGTTTGATCATGTTACGCGCGACTGCTTGGGTGATGAAAAAACTAGCCTCGTTCAAATTCATGTAAGCGCGGTAGTCGCTACGTTGATGCGATAAGAAAGCCAATGGTTTAAACGTGCCTGCCGCATTGATCAAATAATCGATTGCGGTAGTTTTGTCGTCAATGTTAGCAATGAGGCTGTCAACATCGTCCTGACGATACAGATCCGCTTGAAGTGTAGTGACCGTCACCGTTGGCGCCAATTCCAATAGGCTGCGTTTCGCATCAGCAAGCTTATCCGCCTGCTTGCCAACGATGGTGACGTTGATGCCTTTTTTTACCAACTGCTCGGCGCTTGCCAAGCCCATGCCGCTCGATCCGCCGATGATCAGCGCGTTTTTGATTTGATAGTTTCTGGTGCTGTTGTTCATATGTATTCTCCAAACGAGTTAAACTGCGAGGATTGCAGTATGGAGATGTGAAAACGTCTTGAAAAGTAAGCACAATTTGGTGCCATAGGTACTTTTAGGTACATCTTTATGAATACAAACGAAAAAATATTTTCCCGAAAGTCCGCGCCAGAACGCAGTGCGCGTATGGTTGAGGCGATTTACGGCTGCAAGTGGTCGCTCACGGTTTACCAATTGCTGCAACATGGCAAACAACGACCCGGCGAAATGGTGAAAAGCGTGGAAGGTTTAACCACCAAAGTACTCAACGAATGCTTGCGCAAAAATGTGGCATTTGGGATTTTACAAAAAAATGTTTATCCGGAAGTGCCGCCACGCGTGGAATATGCGGTGACGGATTTCGGCAAAAAATTTATGCGGATTTTAGATGAGCTTGAGAAGCTGCAAGATGAAATACAAGCTGACACTTAAAATATTTTCCGGATAATTTTATCGCTGGTTTTGAAACGCTTTCGAAACAGCTGAGTAAAGTGAACAGGTTTTTTGCGTCCGCGCGTGCGTCCCAGTTTCGATCAAAGGCTAAACATTGCTACTGCCAATTTAGGCCTGTCCAAAATCACGCGTGAATACAAGCTTAAAAAAAGTAAAAACAGCGTGACAAGCTTGTTCCGCGGTCACCTGCCCGCCTTCGACCGAGGCATCCAATGCGAACAATTCACGGAGATCATCTTTCGCCTCCGACGATATCGAGGTCAATCGTAGGCTTTCCTCTAAATCGAGCACTTCGGGATGGATCGCTTGTAATACATCTCTACAGTATTCGGCACATCGTTTGACAGTAGATCCGTTTTCCAACTCTCCGCAACAGAACGTCAGTTCAACCTCCATCAAACGTTGAGCGAGAAAATCCGTAACCCAGAAATTACTGGGTTTCAGTCGTTTCTCAAGTGTTGCTATAAACTCGGACCGTTCGTGATCTGTCATTTGCGTTTGCAAGGAAAAATGTTCATTTTTTTTGAAAATAGCGTGTAAATGGGCTCAACAATTCACGAGGAGAGATCAGTAGGAGTTCAGACAGAAACAACGCAAAATAGCTTGGGCTCAATCGCAGCGCGATTGCAACCGCCCTAACATCCTCAAGAGATCTTCGCGAGCGAGTACACAAAGGCTTGAACCATCGATCCGTCGCGACGTAGCGCCGACACTCGCACACGAAGGTAACCATCCCCTTCAAAATCATCGAGCCTTTGCCAATGTGAAGATAACACTTCAGACGTAAAGATGAATCCTTCGACCTCATCACCATTCTCAGAGAGAACGATTCCAGGGTAGCCAACATCGGCTCCCCAACCGCCTTGTCGCAAAAATCCTTTTACCACTGCGGGTTCCCAAGTACCTGGAAGGTCCGCAAGAATGTGCGCATTTGGCAGCCCTGGTGCCAACGTACCGTAAACGAATAGATGCTCCGTCATGAGTTCTCCGAATAAATCAGTTGAAAATTGGTTTCGACTACGTCATTTACAACGTGATGAACTTCTAATCGAATTGGCGTTCTCACAATTTACCTAAGTTCTCCAATTCCAACACCACACTGGACCAGGCCGTACTCGCCGGATCAATCAAAGCGAAATGCCCGCTGTCGGCTAATTGTACTAAACGTGTGTTTGGGAATGCGGTGCAATACGACGCGGCAAGAGCGGTTGGGACGATTTCGTCTGCGCTGCCTTGTAGTATTGTGACCGCTGTGCTTGGGGCGGGTAGCAACATTGGATTGATATCGGGGCGATGGCTAGGAGTTTGGCCGAGAAAGCGTTCAACTGCGCCATCACCCAAGTTCATCGTGTACGCCATTTCTAAATCTGCCGCGGGTGCCAACGCTAGTACGCCTTGTATGGCAACGGGCAAATCCATTTGCATACAACGCGCAGCAGCCCACAATACCAAATGCCCACCCGCAGAATGTCCGATTAATACCACCTCGCCATTATGCCGCTGCATCTGCGCTGGTAAAACCTCTAGCGCTGTCATCACATCATCCAAAGTCACATCGGGCGCTCCTGATACGCGTCGATACTCCAGCGTTAATGTCGTCCAACCCGCCTCCGCCAAAGCACACGACATCGCTTCGGCATGGGCTCGGTCATATTCTGGTTTCCAAAAACCGCCATGTATCAACACCAGCATAGGCAGCTCATTGCCGCGTGTGCCATAGCGAATGTCGGCGATTTGGTCAGCGTGTTCGCCATACCTTAAAGTCAAATCTGGTGCGGTAGCGGTACGGGTTAGTATGGATAAGTCTTCGGTCATTTTGGTTTGGATTTCTTAATTTTAGGATGTCGTCAATTATGATCGACCAGTTATTTTTCTGAGCATTTCCATTCAATTAATTTCAACAAGTTGCCGTGTTATTCCTGCATAGGCGGGAATCTTGTGGTGTACAAGTAGAAAGACACTTGTTTTTTGCCCCGTTCCCTTACCCATCTCATGAGCGGTTTGATCTAAACCAAACTAAGTTCTTGCACACACTGGTCTTACCGCCTGATAAATGTAATTAAAGCTACACTAGCACCCGTTTGTTAATTGGTATTCATCCTATTAAAATTCCTCGCTCAAATTTGTCATTCTTTCTCGAATAGAGGATACTTGCAATATGGGAATTTCTAGAGACTTTCCACTACGTTTGATCGCAAGGTTTTTTACCCGGAAACCACGCGCATTCAAGCATTAAAATTAAAACAAATTGGCACTTCTTGAACTTTAAACAAGTAAGGAACAAGCATGACCTCATCCCATTTTGCCGAACTCATGGCATATGCCCAAGAACATTCTGGCTCAGCCAGCAAACGTCAAGGCGGCTTCATCGCTGCTTATTTTGAAAACACCGATCCTGATGAAATCACCACGCGTGGCGCGGCGAATTTGTTTGCCTTGGCGAACGCGCATTGGCGCTTATTAGATTCGCCCCGTGCGGCGAATAGCCCGAAGATCCGCGTGTTTAATCCTAGTTTGGCCGAAGATGGCTTTGTTAGCGAACACACGCTCGTGCAGATCGTGAATGACAATATGCCTTTCCTGGTTGATTCCGTCACGATGGCGATTAACCGCAGTGGTCGTACCGCGCACTGGATCGTCCATCCTTTGATGAGCGTGGCGCGCAATGCCGATGGCAGTATTGATACGGTCAGCACAGTCGCCGCAGCGCAAGCAGCCGGACGCAATGATGCCGTCGAATCCCTGATCTTGGTCGAATGCGACCGTATCGTTAGCGCTGCCGAGCAAAAAGCCTTGGTCGATGAATTGACCCATATCTTGTCAGATGTACGTGGTGCAGTCGTGGATTGGCAGCCGATGTTGAGTCGCGTCAAAGAACTCATCACCGCATCCGAAAAATTCACAGGCACGCATCAAAGTCATGGCGAAGGTATCGCCTTCTTACGTTGGTTAGAAGACCGTCACTTCACTTTCCTCGGTGCGCGTGATTACGAACTCAAGCGCAATGGCAATCAAGTCAGCTTGGTCGCCTTGCCAGACTCCGGCCTCGGTATTTTGCGAGGCAAAGTACAAACTAACGAAACCACCTTGCCACCAGAAGTGGTCGCCCTGATTGATTCTGAAGAAACCGTCTTAGTCACCAAAGCGATGACGCGCGCCACGGTGCATCGTCCAGCGTGGCTCGATTACATCGCGGTCAAACGCTTTAATGATGCGGGTGAAGTCATAGGTGAATCACGTTTCCTCGGTCTCTACACTTCCACTGCCTACTCCGCAGCAGTCAGTGAGATCCCACAAGTACGCCAACGCACTGCCGCCGTCATGAGCGCAGCGGGCGTGGTGCCTGAGAGCCATGCAGCGAAAGCTTTGCAATCGATTCTCGATGATTACCCACGCGACGAATTATTCCAAGTCGATACCGCGACCTTGACCGATCACGCGATTGGCATTTTGCGTTTGCAAGAACGTCAGCGTGTGCGCTTGTTCTTGCGTCGTGATCCGTTTGGTCGTTTCACTTCCGCCCAAGTATTTGTGCCACGTGACCGCTACAACACCGAATTGCGCGTCAAAATCAGTAGCGAATTAATGGCGGCGTTAGATGGCCATTCCATCGAATTCACACCAATGCTGACCGACAGCCCATTGGCGCGTATCCATTATTTGGTACGTGCCAAAACCGATGCGCCGATGAGCACCAATGTGAATGTCTCCGCACTCGAAGCCCGCATCGCCAAACTCGCCCAGCGTTGGGAAGATGATTGCAGCACTGAGCTCTTGCGCACGCATGGCGAAGGCCGTGGTCTGGATCTGGCAAATCGTTTTGCCAATGCGTTCCCTAGCGCGTATCGCGAAGATTTCACGCCACAAGGCGGTGCCGAAGATGCTGATATCTTGGCGCATCTGTCTAAAGCCTCACCATTGGCGGTCAAGTTGTATCGTCCACTCGATGCAGTCGCGGGCTTGTTACGCTTTAAGATTTACAACACCTCTAAAGTGGCTTTGTCAGATTCCTTGCCAGTGCTAGAACGCATGGGCGCACGCGTGCTCGACGAGCACCCTTACCACGTGGCCGATGGCGACAGCGAATTGTGGATTCATGATCTGGGTTTGCAATTACCAGTCGCCACGGATTTGACCGCAGTCAAAGCCCGCTTCGAAGAATTATTCTGCCAAGCATGGCGCGGTGAAGTCGAAAGCGATGATCTGAATCGCTTAGTCTTGAACACTGCCCTCGACGCACGTTCCATCGGTGTCTTGCGCGCATGCTCACGCTACTTCAAACAACTCGGTTTCGCTTACAGCCAAAACTATATCGAAGCCGCATTGAACAAAAACTGTGGCATCACGCAATTGATCGCAGAATTGTTCGGCGCACGTTTCAAACCAGATTATGTCGGTGATCGCGAAGCAGCACAAAAGCATATTCGCGAACAAATCGAAGCAGCGATGAGCCAAGTCGCCAGTCTCGACGAAGACCGCATCTTGCGCCAATTCATCGCCACGATTTTGGCGACATTGCGTACTAACTTGTGGCAAACCACAGAAACAGGCGCATTCAAATCCTACATGAGTTTCAAACTCAATCCACGCGAAGTCCCAGGCGTGCCAGAACCAAAACCGCTGTTCGAAATCTGGGTCTATTCCCCACGTGTCGAAGGCGTGCATTTACGCGGCGGCAAAGTTGCCCGTGGTGGTTTGCGTTGGTCGGATCGTCGTGAAGATTTCCGTACCGAGATTCTTGGTCTGGTCAAAGCACAGCAAGTTAAAAACACTGTCATCGTGCCAGTCGGCTCCAAAGGTGGTTTCGTCCTCAAAAATCCACCAGCCATGAGCGATCGCGAAGCCTATCAAGCGGAAGGCGTAGCGTGCTACAAGATCTTCTTGTCCGGCATGTTGGACGTGACCGATAACATCGTCAAAGGCAATGTCGTCCCACCGACCAAAGTCGTGCGCCATGATCCAGATGATCCCTACTTGGTCGTCGCTGCCGACAAAGGCACGGCAACTTTCTCTGATATCGCCAACGGCGTCTCTGCGGATTACGGCTTCTGGTTAGGCGATGCATTTGCCTCTGGTGGCTCGGTCGGTTACGACCATAAAAAAATGGGCATCACCGCACGCGGTGCGTGGGAATCAGTCAAGCGTCATTTCCGCTCATTCGGTCACAACACGCAGACCACGCCATTCACGGTCGCGGGTATCGGCGATATGTCGGGTGACGTTTTTGGTAACGGCATGCTCTTGTCTGAGCAGATAAAATTGTTAGTCGCATTCGATCACCGTCATATTTTCATTGACCCAAATCCGGATGTCGCCAAGTCATTCGCCGAACGTCAGCGCATGTTTAATCTGCCGCGCTCTAGCTGGGAAGATTACGACAAGAGCCTGATCTCCAAAGGCGGCGGTATTTATCCACGCGGTGCCAAATCGATTAGCTTGACGCCCGAAGCACGCGCCGTCTTAGGTATAGAGACCGAAGAACTCACGCCAGTCGAATTGCTCAAAGCGATCTTGCAAGCGCCTGTCGATTTGCTCTACAACGGCGGTATCGGTACCTATGTCAAAGCGACCTACGAAACCCACGCCCAAGTCGGCGACAAATCCAGCGATGCCTTCCGCGTCAATGGTAACGAGCTGCGCTGCAAAGTCTTGGCAGAGGGCGGTAACCTCGGTTGCACCCAAAACGGTCGTATCGAATTCGCGCAAAAAGGTGGCCGCATCTACACCGACGCGATTGATAATTCCGCCGGTGTCGATTGCTCCGATCACGAAGTTAATATCAAGATCTTGGTCGGCGCGATCACCGAAGCAGGCGATCTCACGCTCAAACAACGCAATGACTTGTTAGCCTCGATGACCGATGAAGTCGGCCACCTAGTCTTAACCGACAACTACTACCAAGGCCAGGCACTCGACATCGCTTGCCACCGTCCTTTGTATGTACTCGATGGTCAACAACGTTTGATGCAAACTTTAGAAGGTCAAAAGCGCCTGAATCGTGCGATTGAATTCCTCCCATCCGATGAAGAAATCGCCCGTCGCCGCGCGCACAAACAAGGCTTAACGGCACCAGAAAACGCCGTCGTCTTAGCCTACGCCAAGATGGCCGTGTTTGATGAATTGGTCGCGTCTAATTTGCCAGACGACCCGTTCTTCAGTCGCGCTTTAAAAGCCTACTTCCCACAAGTTTTGTCTGAGAAATTTGCCGATGCTATCGCCAATCATCAATTGAAACGTGAAATCATCGCCACCTTTATCACCAACACCGTGGTTAATCGCACCGGCGCAACCTTTGTCAATTTCATCGCCTCAGAAGCCGCGGCTTCCGCTGCCGATGTGATCCGCGCCTTTACGCTGGCACGCGAGATTTTTGATCTGGAAGCACTGTGGGATCAAATCGATGCGCTCGATTACAAAGTCGATTCTAAATTGCAGCTAGACCTGCTCAGCAAATTGACCGCCATCGCCCAACGCGCCTCACGCTGGATGCTACGCGCCCGCACCGCCAACGCCGACTTGCCAACGCTGATCCAACGCTACCAACCAGGCGCACGCGAACTCCGCGCCAACGTAGCGACCTGGTTACCAGCCGCAGCCTACGCCAGCTTACAAGAAGCCAGCGCAGCCTTGGTCAAAGCCGGTGTCGAAGCAGGCCTGGCAGAAAACTTAGCCGCGCTGGAATTCATCTTCCCAGCTTTGGACTTAGTCGATCTGGCACAAAGCACAGGCAGCGATTTAGAAAAAGCCGCCCGCACCTATTTTGGCGTCGATGCCGAATTAGGTTTAACCGGATGGCGCGATCAAATCAACCGCCTGCCAACCGACACGCTATGGCAAACACAAGCCCGCGGCAGCGCCCGCGACGACGTGTATTCCATCGCCAGCCAAGTCACCAAATCACTACTATCACGCCAAGAAGACATAGCAACCTGGCGCGAACAACACACAGCAGCGATCGTGAAGCTGAATCAATTGTTGGCGACGATTACGACGCAGGGTGCGGATTTGGCGCCGGTGTCTGTGGCGCTTAGGGAGTTGCGTAGTTTGGCTTAAGTTAGTTGTGACTTAGTTGAATCGTAGGGTGGGCACGATTTTTGTGCCCACGCGTTTTTGAGTTGAAAATAATGTGAAAAATTATTTAAATTGATGAATGTGAAATGGGAATTATCAGATATGATTCAACATCAATAGAAATTTTTCTGAAAGCGTAGCACTAATGCATCAACATATAAAAAATCAAGTAAGCAAAAAAATGGCGATCAACTGATCGCCATTTTTTTTACATGTAAGCATTTTTTGATTGCATGTAAAAACCTACTAAGAAACCAAGTCATGCCGCAACACACTTATGTATAAACTTAAAAAACACCCACTTTGAACCTTCCCAAACTATCACGCCGCTACTTTCGGCAACGCAACAACGACTAGTTGATGTTAGACCTTGGCAGCGTAGGTGTAGACATCCAATGTGCTTCGATGGATGCGTTGGACGGTTCGCAAGCGATGGACTGCAATATTGTGGTTACCTCGCATGTGCAGGAAATGATGGAAAGAATTGCTACGCAAGATTTCGCAAAAATGATAACGGGGGTAGCAGTTTGGTGGCGGGAGATATATTTTTGGTTAGCAATGCAATCGCTGTCGCGGCATGAATAGCTCTATGTGGAAATGGTATTTCAATTTTATGTTAGTGGAATGTTAGGCTCCTAGTTTTGCAAATCGAAGCTAAAAATTTGAGTCCGATTGGGAAAGAAAATACACAAAGGAGGTAATTCAATTGGAAGTTGAACGCATATATTTCTTTAGATTGAGGCTATTTGACAGGCCGCAAGGACAGTTATTTGAAAGAAAAACTCGAAAGCAGCTATTAGAAGAATCATTCTCAAACAAGCAATTGGCAATTGAGACACATGGTAGCCGATGGAGATTCGGGAACTTTGACAAAATAAACCGTGAAATAAATTATTTGCGTGTCGGAAAAGTAAAGGCCGAAACGAATGAGCGATTTATTGAAGGTGACTTTGGCGAAGAGATTTTAGAGCTGGGCGTATCAACAAAAGTTCTTGTTAATACTAATCTCGGTCTTCTCGCAATTTTCCAAAACTGGGATTTAGCTCAGAACGCTATAACGATAGCATCAAGAATTGTAGAAATTCTACAATCAAACCAAGCACTGAGCATAAATGGTTATTTCCCAGTGATCGATCAACTAAGAGATCCTCAAGATTTTGTTGAAATGATCAAGCGGGCATATGCCGTAAGATCTATTGAAATCAATTTCAAAGGTAGTAACCCTCGTGACATCGGATTGATCTTCCATAAGCAACTAGAAGAAACCGTTGATTTACTTCGTGGGAATACTGGACAGACAAAAATAAGTGGAGATTTTCTCGACAAAAAAACTGTAATCGATATTGCACGATCAACCGCAAGAACAGGTGACTCAGTTTCTGCAAAAATTCAGGAAACTCCTAATTCTGGTGCGACTTGGAAACATATGAATAAGTCGAATTTTTTATTTCTCGAAGTCGTCAAAGACGAAAATATTCATCAAATCGTAGATAAAATTTATAAGATATACGAGGAAATAGAAAGTGATATTTAACTATTCGACGCAAGTAATTGAAAATATAAATGAACTCGTCTCAACTTTTATCGAACTGAGAGGTTGGGTTTTTCGCGGGCATAAAAGCGACAAGTATATTTTGGAGTCATCGCTTGAGAGGTACTGTAATTTTTGTGAGTATTCATCATATGCACAGTCTATAGAAGATACGATGATTTCAGACTTCAAATCCAGAGCTCATCTTTATTTATCAAGAGACATTATTCCAGATACAAAACTTGGTTGGCTTTCACTAATGCAGCACCATGGGTGTCCAACTAGATTAATTGATTTCACAACCTTGCCATACGTCGCATTGTTTTTTGCACAGGATGGTTTTGATTCAAGTGCTGGAAGTGATATGTGCATTTGGGCGATAAGCAATAAATTTCTCGAAACGGAGAGTTTTAATTACCTATCAGAGAAGGCAGGCTTGAACGTAAATTACAAAACGTTTGCGCTGAACAAAGATAGATTTTTTGATGAGATATTTGATAGAGGTGGCCATCCAATAATCATTTCTATAGAACCGAAAATCACAAATTTGCGACTTGAGAGCCAAAGTGGCCTTTTTCTTTTGAGTGGCTCGTACGATAAAAAATTCAATAATTACTTTGTGCCGACAGAAGAAAAATCAACGCATGCGAGGAAAATAGTCATTAGTAGTCGCATTGTAAATGATGTCATTAGACTTCTAATGGACACTGGAATAAATAATCGACGAATTTATCCAGGCATTGATGGGGTAGGAAAAGATATTGCCGCACAATTAAAGATCCAGTTGCAAGATGAACTTAAGAACCTCGTGGTAGAACGTGTTTTATACTAAAGAGTACGGGATCAGGCCTTAGATTTGACATTCATTCACCAAAACTGGGTCAGTTTTAACATTCCAACATCGGTCGTAAAACGTATGAATGTTAGAACTGACCCAGTTCTTGTGGCTGAACGCAACGTCTGATCCCACTCATCTATGCCGTTATTTACGTGTATTTAAATTAGTAAATTTTTTTGAAATTCCATAAAAATAGGTTTCCCAGAAATGAAAATATTAATTGAAGGTTATAAATCGATTGCGATGCAAAGAGCAGTAAATTTTAAGGGATTGACTATATTGTCCGGTGCAAATAGTTCAGGAAAATCTAGTTTTATGCAGCCACTACTACTAATAAAGCAATCGCTTGAAAATGATTTTGATGCTGGTGGACTTCTTTTAAATGGGCCAAATGTTAAATTGACTGACTCTAGTCAAATTTTATCAAAGGTACCAAATTGTTTTTCAGATTCATTCAAAATATCATTAATTGATGATTGACCTTGCCCAGAATAACGGATCTCTTAACTCAGGCTCATGCGGCTTGCTTCAACTGTGATGCAAGCCATTCGTTTTCAAACTTCATTGGGCTGGTAAAACCCAGTGTTGAATGCAATCGTTTGGCGTTGTAAAAAT
>CAUPKC010000066.1:0-22991 GCA_963511665.1 uncultured Undibacterium sp. | reverse complement strand
CTTTATTACAGATATTATCGGTCTCCGTTTTTGAGAAAACTGAGATTTCATGCGCCTTTCAGACTGATGGTCACATTTCTGAAATAGCACCCACCGCTAACCAATTGAATTTATTCGATTTTTAACCGGACACTACTGATAGTAAATATAAAGATAAACTCTTTTTTAGCGTAGTTGAAGTGGCGCAGGCGAGCAGCAATGAACACCAATCTAAAGCGCCTATTTCCTTGAAGTGCGTCAATTATTTATGCAAACTAAACATCCGCTAAACAGGCTTAAGGCTAAAATGCTGCATCTTGCCCAAGTCATCGCATAATTCATCACAATCAGCGAGCAAGTATTCCCACAGGAGAAAATATGAAAATAAGAAATTTTGTTTTGAGTGCAGCCACCTTGGCATTGGCTAGCATTAGCATGAGTTCGATCGCCCTTGCCGAGCAACGTGGCTTTACGGTTGAAGATCTGGTTAAGATGGAACGCGTTGCCAGTCCGATGGTTTCGCCAGATGGCAAGCTGGTCGTGTATGCACAACGCTCAACAGATTTGGAGAAAAATCGTGGTCGTTGGGATTTGTGGATGATCAATCTGACCGATACCACACCCACACCAAAAAAACTCACTAACGTAACCAACAGCAACGAAGGTAATAACTCGGGCGCACAATGGTCGGCTAAAGGTGACGCGATTTATTTTATTTCCAGCCGTTCTGGTAGCGGTCAGGTGTGGCGTTTGCCAATCGCTGGTGGCGAAGCGCAAAAAGTCACTGACTTGCCGCTCGATGTAGAAAGCTTCAAAGTCGCGCCAACGGAAAATCGCATCGCCATGGCTATAGAAGTATTTCGTGAGTGCGCCGATTTGATGTGCACGAAAGATAAGCTCGAAGCGAAATCCAAAGTCAAAGCGACTGGCAAAATTCATGACAAACTTTTTATCCGTCATTGGGATACGTGGGCTGATGGTCGTCGTAATGTGCTGTATTCCGCAGCCTTGGATGCGAATCACGTCGCTAGTAAAACGCCAGTTAGTTTATCGGGTGCCTTAGAAGCGGACGTCCATTCCAAACCCGATGGTGATCAAGAAGATTATGCCTTCACCCCAGACGGCAATAGCGTTGTGTTCTCTGCACGCGTCGCTGGGAAAACCGAATCCTGGTCCACCAACTTCGATCTTTTCAAAGTACCAGCAACAGGCGGCGCAGCGCCACAAAATCTCACTGCGGAGAATCCAGCCTGGGATGCCAAACCTGCTTTTTCTCCCGACGGCAATACGCTGGCTTATCTTGCGATGAAACGCCCGGGTTTTGAAGCTGATCGTTTCCAGATTATGTTGATGGACGTGAAAACAGGCAAAAAACGCACACTGGCAGAAAAATGGGATCGCTCCGCAACGAATCTAACTTGGTCAGAGGATGGCAAAACTTTATACACCAATGCCTTCGATATCGGTCAGTTACGTCTGTTCGCGATTGACGCGAACAGCGGCGGCGTCAAAGCTTTAAGTGATAAAGGGTCGGTCGCTAGCTACGATGTCCGTGGCAATACCGCGGTGATTGCAAAAGCCGATCTCGGCTCAGGTGCGCAACTGTTCTACACCGATCTTAGCAAAGCCGCGTGGAAGCCTGTCACAGACGTCAACAAACAAGTTTTGACCGACGTACGTTTTGGCGAATACGAGCAATTTAGCTACGCGGGTGCCAAAGGCCAAAAAGTGTATGGCTACGTGATGAAACCATGGAACGCAAAAGCGGGGCAGAAATATCCAGTCGCCTTCATCGTACATGGTGGACCTCAAAGTAGTTTCGCCAACAACTGGAGCTATCGCTGGAATCCGCAAGTGTATGCAGGCGCTGGTTATGCCGTGGTGTTTATCGATTTCCACGGTTCACTCGGCTACGGTCAAAAATTTACTGATGCAATCAGTCAGGATTGGGGTGGCAAACCACTGGTCGATCTTAAGCTTGGCATGGCCGCCGCAGCCAAACAATTCTCCTGGCTCGATAGCAAAAACGCCTGCGCGCTCGGCGCTTCCTACGGTGGTTACATGATGAACTGGATCGCGGGTAACTGGAGTGATGGCTTCAAATGCATCGTCAATCATGCTGGTGTATTTGATACGCGCGCCATGTATTATTCAACCGAAGAACTCTGGTTCAATGAGTGGGAAAATGGCGGCACCTACTACGATGTCCCAGCTAAGCATGAAAAACATAATCCAGTCAGTCATGTTAAAAACTGGAAAACGCCGATGTTAGTGACACAAGGTGAATTGGATTTCCGCATTCCAAGTACACAGTCCTTTGGCACTTTCACAGCCTTGCAACGTCGTGGCATAGAGAGTCAATTGCTGACCTTCCCGGATGAAAATCACCACATCTTAAAACCCGCAAACTCCTTGTTGTGGCACCACACGGTGCTGAATTGGATGGGGAAATATTTACCTAGATAATTAGCTTAAATAGGTTTGGTAACGAAGGGAGCAAGGGGGGCAACTCAGTTGCTCCCTTTTTTTACGCACAGATTTATTGTTAATGTCGGGATTCAATCGCAGGAATTTTCCTGATAATCATTGATTCAGTGGACGTTGGACAGTGTTAAGATCACTGGCAGCGAAGCAATTTCACAAGGAGAAACAATATGCCCTCACAAATTTCAAAAACATGGTTGATGCTGGCACCTTTAGTATTGATCTTCTCGGGAGTGCTAGCGCCTCTGTCGACTCATGCACAAGCACCATCGCAAGTGTATGCACCAGCAGAATTCAAAGATGCAGACCGGATACAAAAAGTCACGGCATTGATTCCCGAGGTCGATAAGCTTTACGCGGATCTGGCCAAAACGGAACATTTACCGGGCTTAAGCTATGGCATCGTGATGGATGGCAAACTGATTCATACTTACTCGCAAGGCATGGCGAATCTGGAGCGCAAAACGCCTGTGACTACGAAGACCCAATTTCGAATTGCGTCCATGACCAAAAGCTTTGCAACGATGGCTGCACTGCGCCTGCGTGATCAAGGTCTATTGAAACTCGATGACCCAGTGAGTCAATATTTACCCGAGTTACGCAATGTCCGCTTACCGACCATAGACTCACCTGCTATCACGATACGCCACTTGATGACAATGACGACAGGCCTGCCTGAAGACAATCCTTGGGGCGACCGTCAAATGGCTTTAAACAATCGCAGCCTGGAACGATTTGTTGGCGGTGGTTTATCTTTTTCAAATGTGCCTGGCGGCACTTTTGAGTACAGCAATCTTGGTTATGTTTTGCTTGGCAAAGTTATCTCTAAAGTCAGCAAGATGCGCTTTCAAGATTACATTACCAAAAACATCCTGCTTTCACTAGGAATGAAAGACACCATTTGGGAATACACGAAAGCGCCTGTCGACCAATTTGCACTTGGCTACCAGTGGCGCAATAATCAATGGGAAGCAGAGCCGATTTTGCACGATGGTGACGCGGCAGCAATGGGCGGTCTGATTAGCACCATAGAAGACTTTGCTTTGTACACCGCTTTTCATCTCTCGGCGTGGCCTGCGCGCAATGAGCTCGATAATGCGCCCGTCAAACGAGCTAGTCTGCGTGAGATGCAGCAGGCACAGATTTTCGCAGGTATGCAAACAAAATCCACCTTATTAGATGGTGTCACACCTAATCCTCGATTCATCTCCTACGCCTATGGATTGCGGACAACACGCGATAGTCAAAATGTGATTATAGTGGGACATGGTGGTGGGTTACCTGGCTACGGCAGTCAATTTTACTTCGCACCCGATCATGGAATTGCAGTGATCGCTTTTAGTAATTTGCGCTATGGTCCGGTGTACGGTTTGACTGGAAAAGCGCTCAACTTACTAATAGAAAAAGCCAAGCTTCCGGCACGTAGCGTGCAGGCGCCAGCGATACTATTGCAGCGTCAGCAGCAAGTGGTGGAACTAATTCAGCACTGGGATCTAGCGTTGGGACAAGCCATTACGGCCGATAATTTCTTCCTCGATTATTCACGTGACGACCGCATCGCAGAAAGTAAAAAGCATTTTGACAGCATAGGCAAAGTGCTGAGCGTAGGCACTATCCGTGCAGAAAATCAATTGCGTGGCAACTTTGAAATCAAGGGTGAAAACGGCAGCTTACTCATCGCTTTCACCTTGACGCCAGAACCTGATCCTAAAGTGCAGTTTCTTAGTATTAGTAAGTCGGTTAAGCAATAATCCATAAGATAAAATGCCGCGCAGTCTCAATGTGAACTGTGCGGCATTTTTTTCGTAGCGAAGTAATCTCTAACTTACTGACTTACTTTATCTCCTCGAAATCCTATCACCGTCGCATTCGCCCAGTTCGCGCACACTGCTGCACTAGTTTTTTTCATGACACCTGTCGTCGTTAGCCGTAAATATTCAATCCCGCGAACATCCAACTCAGGTTTAATCACTGCGGGCGCGACAATGAGGCCGCTATCAAACAAGAGACGACCATCACCGTAGACTTGGAATTGCAATCCGCCATTCTCACGGCAGGCATCGTCGATACCGACATCAGCACGGAAAGTTTGCCAATTTCCTTGCAAGCGATAAGTGATGTCGCTGGCATCTGTCACACCCAAACCTTTACGAAATTTCAAGCCATTCATTTGCATCATGCCTTCCGTGTTACTTGGCTTTTTGCTGTTCACTTTGTCTTTCAACACAGCGCTCAACTTTTGCACAGCATTGGATGGCAGCGAGGTCTGATCCGACAAAGACAATTGCAATGGCGGCACATCGGGGGTTTGTTGTTCCAATAATGCAAATTCGGAAATCGCAATCGGTGGCACAGCCAAAGGCGTGAAGGCATTGTAAGCACGTGGTGCGGACGCTGCATCATTACTGGTCAAGATCATAGGATCTTGCGCATTGCCGCCTTCATCCTGGTCGTGCGTGCTCAAAATACGGAATCTAAATAGACGCCCGGCCTTCGCGGCGAATTCAATTCTCTGTTTGCCTTCCTGTTTTTTCAAACGTCCAGTGAATACGGGTTTAGCCCATTCGCCATTGCTATCGGCCATGTAAATTTCAAAGTCCTTAACCTGGCCCGCTTTCCAATGTTTGTCAGTACGCGGCGCGATTTCAAAACCTCTGATCATGCGACGCTCACCCAATGCCAGGGTAAATTCATGTGCGCCTGTTTTTTGCGATTGATCGCGCAAGGTTCTGAACCAGGTACCAGGTTTGCCATCGAATGCGTTTTCCAAAGGGTGACCGGGTTCTTCGGCTGGGCGATTAAGCACGATCAAAGTATCTGCCGCTACCACATCGCCCGTTGCAGGTGCCGCTGGATAATCAGCAGTCGCCGCCAGACTCGCATTCGCAGCAATCGCCAACCGCAATTGCACCGCTTGACGAATATCGAGTTTGCCAGTTTTGACGGACACCACGCCATACTTTTGTGTCGCATCGTAAAACCACGCGGCACCTGTACTCGCCGCATCAAATTCTGCACGTGATTTAGCTTCGACTAAATTTTGCCCTTGCAAAAATACCTGCTGAGGTTTCACGCGGGTGTAAATATGAAATTCTTGTACGCGTGTTTTTTCCATACCTTGATACTGACCTTGCACACCATCTAATTGCAGCGTAATGTCACCCGCTTTTCCACTTGGTGCCATCACTCGCAAAGATTGCGTACTCTTTTCCCCTTGCTGATATTCGCGGGTTTCGCCATCATCTTCATACAAAGTGTAGGTCGATTCGCCATACGGATAAATATCCCAAGTCAAAACATCTTTGGCGACCTGACCATCATAGAGAGCGCTAGGATACATAGGTAAAATTGCGCCGGCGCGCACGAATACGGGCAAGCGATCCAAGCTCACTTGATAGTCAATCACTTTGCCCTGCTCGCCCACTTCTAATACGCGTCCATCGGCATAATCTATCCATCGCCCTTGCGGCAAATAAATTCCTTTGCGCCAGCCTTTGCTCGCCGCCTGACTGCGATACACGGGTGCGATCAGTAAATATTTACCTAAGAAAAATTGGTATTTATAGGCTTCGTTATTTGCGTTCGCATCTTGCGGGTGATCCCACATCAAACCACGTACTAGCGGCGCCCCTGTTTGTTCCGCTTCTTGCGCCAAGGTGTACATATATGGCGTCAGGCGCATTTTGAGTTTCAGATAATCGCGATTGATACTACGATATGGCTCATCAAATGCCCAAGGATGTTTGCGTGAATTTTGCGACCAGCCTGACATGCCCATTAGTACAGGCGTAAAGGCCTTCCATTGCAGATCACGCGTGAAGGTTTCTGGACTGCCGCCAAAGATGCCATCCACGTCACCCGTCGCGTAAGCTTGCCCCGATAAGCCAGAACCGATGAGTGTCGGAATATGCCAGCGTATGTAATCCCAGCTACCGCTTTGATCGCCTGTCCAGGTCACTGCATAGCGTTGCATCCCAGCCCACCCCATTACTGTCCATAAGAAAGGACGTGAGTTGGAATTACCTAAAATCCCCTGCGCAGCGGCTTGGTTTGCATCGAGCGCAAATTGGTAGCCAGCACCTGTCCATGCCACATCAAGCTTTTGCGCTCGACTTCCAGCCGTGCCGACTTCCCATTTGATTTTGTCGACACCGTTTTCCGTCCAAAGCCCGGTGCGGAAACCGTATTTTCTTAGGCCAGCGACCACGCCTTCAAGATCGGTATAACCACAACCGTAGCCATCATTCGGCAATATCCAACCACCCGGCATATCGTGTTCTCGATACTTTGCTGCGACAGATAGCAACACGTCCGGTGTTTTACCGGACGGACCATCGCTCCAGCCTTTTGGAACGGTGCCCGGTTTCTTAACATTGTCGCCATCATTATAGCAATCCGCATCGCCATATTCGTAAGCCCAGCGTGGCAAAATTTTTGCACGTCCAGTCAATTCGGTGTACGCATTCAACACGTCTTTGATGTTATCGCCGACAAAATAGTAGGCGTCAAAGCGTTTTTCGTTGTGACTCGTAGTGATGAAATCATTCGCACGAAAATCGTAACTGCCATTGCTCCAGGTATTTCGCAGCACGCCATAGCCTTTGCTACTCATATAAAAGGGTGCTGGACTTGGTCTGTCGTTTTCTTCCCAGCCGCCTGAGTAAGACACCTCCAAACTCTTGCCTTTAAACGCATAGCTACCGTTTTGCTGACCACCGCCAAAAAATACTTCATCCGGTGTCGTTGATAGTGTTTGAAAACTGCGCTTCTCTGCGATATCGAGTGACTGCATTTCTTGCCACAGCAAAGTCTTGTTATCGGCCTTATACAAAGCTAGACGCAGCGGTTTTTTGTAGATGCGCAAAGCCATTTTACTGGTTTGCAATAATTGATAATCGCCCTTATCAGTGAGCTGATGATCAACTTTAAGGTAATCTTTTTTCAGTACGATAGGCGCAGCTTTATCACCTGCTCCAATCAACTTGCCTTCGCTGCCAGCCCATACACGAAACATGTCTGGGCGCAGTAAACTAATTTCCAACAAATGACCTTTGTCAGTGACAATTTTCACGTTGCTCATGTTGATGGGTGTTTCAATCTGGCGCAGATTGCCGACCGCTGCGGCATGAGTGCTTACTGGCAGAGCGACACTCGAAGCGAATAGCGCTGCGATCGCGGCTTGCTTCAAGCTGAGTGTAAATAAATGGGTGTTTGCGGACATAGATGGGACTCAATTTTAGGAATGTGAATAGTCTTAAAACTGTAAAGGCAAACGCAAGTTTCCAACAGCGAGATTTTTTCGGTACTCGTCAAATCAATCTAAACGTCCAATTGCCTTGAACATTGTGTGTCTATGACAAATCAGACGTTTTAGCCGTCGTGCCGGACTTAATTCCAATGTTGCCCGGTAAAATTTTTTGACTGTGTAGGTGATTATTTTTTCGCACCTATCGCCTCAAGGGGAGGGAATTATCTGCTTGGTCTTCGCTCGAATTTTTCGTTGAAAATATCGTTCAAGCATCGTTCAAATTATTCAACGCTATCGTCAAACCACGTTCAGCGTACTTGCGCTTCACTAATCAGCCATTGATGAAATGCGAGGAAGGCGGCGTTTTCTTTCATATCCGCTGCATAAATTAAATAGTAATCAAGGCGCAATGGCGTCTCTACATTAAACGGTCGCACCAACCGTCCAGCGGCAATATCGTATTCGACCAATAAAGCTTGCCCAAGTGCGACGCCCTGCCCATCTATCGCTGCCTGCAAAGCCATGAGCGCCAGCGTAAATAGCGGACCTTTGCGAACCTCTTTATCGTTCACGCCCAAGGTGGAAAACCATGACTGCCAGCTGGGATAATCAGGATCATTCATGGCGCTGACTTCGTGTAGCAAAGTCTGCTTACTCAAATCAGACGGCGTCGTCATGGCGTTAGCAATGGCAGGACTGCAAACCGGAAAGACCTCGGTCACGATGAAGGGCTCGATCCGAAAGTCAGCAAACTGTGTGCGCCTAAAATCGATAGAAATATCACAGTCCCGATAACTGCGATCAACTTCAGACACGATTTCAACACGCACTTGGGGATGTCTGTTTAAAAAACGATACAGACGCGGCACCAGCCATTTGGAACCGAAAGAAGGTGGCACACCAACTCGCAACAAAACATTATTGTCATTAAGCAGCGTGTCTGTCGCTTGCTGAAAAATTTTGAAACCTTCGCGTATACGTGGCAAATAACGCTCACCCGCTTCGGTCAGCTTTAAGACATTATTACTACGCTGGAACAAATCTAAACCTAAAAAGTCTTCCAGTAATTTAATCTGATGACTGACGGCAGCGTTCGTCACATGCAACTCTTCCGCCGCACGCGTGAAGTTCAAGCGTCGCGCTGCGACTTCAAAAACCTTTAATGCGTTTAGTGGTGGAAGACGTTTGGACATAGTACCCTCATTGAAAAACGATACCATATCAGAAGTTCATTTAATAAAACTTAATGAAAGCTTGAAATTTAATTGTTGTTCGAATGCCGCCCTGTTTTCTGCCAACAGTGCTAACATTTTAATCATCAATGTTTCGATTGAGAAAAACAGAATTTCACTGAAATCTTTGATTTAGCCTTAATAGACCCATAAAAGTTGGGAAAAACCGAGATAATTATTAAAATAACCAGTAAATTAAAATTTTCTCCTCAAATATTTTTTAATGACATCTCAAATATTCCTCGCTTGCTCAGCCCGTGCTTGCCCGTTAAGCTGCGATCAATCTGTTGAAGTCGGCTTGAATTACCGAATTGATTTGCAGTCACAATTTGCCTATACGATTGACGTTCACTATTGGCACCACTTTTACACACAGACAATAAATGAGAAACCTGTGTGTGCCAATATGGACTCAAATTGACTTCTTCCGTGCGTCACCCAAAATTTCACTTAGGTCTTATTTGACATGACTCATATTATTACTATCGATACTGGTACAACCAACACCCGCGTAACGCTATGGCAAGACGGCGAAGTGCTTGCCCATCAGGCATGCGAAGTGGGTGTACGCGATACCGCGATTAGCGGCAGTCGCGAAAAACTACAAAACGGTGTGCGCGATACGATTAACAAAACACTGGCAGCCGCCCAAGTTAAAGAAGAGCAAATCGATCTGGTCATAGGCTCTGGCATGATCAGCTCAAACGTCGGTCTGTTTGAATTGCCGCATGTCTTTGCACCGGCTGGCTTACAACAATTAGCCCGTGGCATGGTGTCGGTGACGATACCCGAAGTATTCGCTAAACCGATATGGTTTGTGCCGGGCGTTAAGAATGTCGTGGACAACATCGGATTGCATAATTGCGAAGCGATGGACATGATGCGCGGCGAAGAAGTCGAAATCATGAGCGTGATCGAACAACTGGCGATCACGGGCCCGGCAATGATGGTGATGCCCGGTTCGCATTCTAAGTTTGTCTGCATTGATGATAAAAATCGCATTACTGGCTGCGTCACGACCTTGGCAGGTGAGCTGATGTATGTGATCACCCACAATACCATTCTGGCGCAATCTTTAGATTCGCAATTCGCGACTTCTATCAACGAAGAAATGTTGTTGGCAGGTGCGCAATCGGCACAAACTATTGGCCTGGGTCGTACCTGTTTCAACGTGCGCACGCTCGATCAATTCACGATTTACGAGCGCAATGACCGCGCCAACTTCTTACTCGGTGCCATCCTCGGTGCCGATTTACTGACTTTGAAAAATAGTACGGCAATCAAGATGATGCCCGGCACGCCAGTCGTCATTTGCGGCAAGCCGATTATGAAAGAAGCCTTAGCGATCTTGATCAAAAACGATGATTACTTCTCAGGAAAAATCACGGTCGTATCCGATGAAACCCAGGCGCATCTGGCGGGACAAGGTGCCATCCTGGTTGCAACGGCACGTGGCTTGATCAAGTAAATTCAGTCGACACAAGAATATACTGATATGACTACTAAGACACTGCAAGTAGGCATTGTCTCGACTACGGTTCAGATTCAACGATAATTTTTTTACGAGCACAACATGACTAAAGACATCACTCGTTTCGGCAATATTCCCTCTGGCGCGGGCGGTCAACGCTTACCATTTTCACCTGCAGTACGCGCTGGTGATTTTGTATTTTGCTCGGGTCAAGTCGCCATGAAAGAAAACGGTGAAATCGAAACCGGTGGCATAGAATCACAAACACGTCGCACTATGGAAAACGTGAAGAAAGTATTGGCATTGGCGGGTTGCGATTTAAGTGATGTGGTCAAAGTCACGGTTTGGCTCGACGATACGCGCGACTTCTGGACCTTCAATCGCATCTACACTGAATATTTTGGTGAAAATCCACCAGCTCGCTCTTGTGTGCAATCAGCGATGATGGTTGATTGCAAAGTGGAGATAGAAGTGACGGCGTACAAACCAGTTTAACAACAGAATTAATATAGAGAATAGTCGTGATTCAATTCACAGCTATTGTTTAAGGATAAAAACGTAGGGCGGGTGCAACCCGCGCTGCCAGAACGTGGTGCATCCGAGACCGGCCTTCATTGCGGCGCGGGTTGCACCCGCCATACAAGCACTGGCAAATCCTACCCAAACACGCGAGTCACGAGGATATAATGACACTGCCTGCTTACCGTTCTCTCTACACCTACGCATGGGATATCGCCGACATCGGCGTGACGCAATTTGTTGATGAAGTGCTCGCCATGGGCATCACCGATGTGACTTTGGCGACTGCTTATCATGCTGGTAAATTTATCCGCCCACATGCAAAAAAACCACCTTGTGTCATTTTCCCTGAAGATGGTGTCACCTACTTCGATCCTGATTTGAGCCGTTATGGCGACATCAAACCACAAGCACATAGCGATGATGCGATTCGTGCAGTATTGCCAGCGCTGTTAAACGATGGCAGAGTCAAAGTGCATGGCTGGACAGTGCTCTTACATAACACTCGTCTCGGCACCGCATTTCCCCAATACACTGTGAAAAATGCTTTTGGTGATGGCTATGTGTATAGCCTCTGTCCTATGCAAAAAGCGGTGTTCGACTACGCAGTGAATCTGTGCGCCGACCTCACGCACCAACATGCGCTCGCTAGCATCGTTCTCGAATCGCCAGGTTGGCAACCTTACGGCCACGGCTATCATCACGAGTTCGCTCAAGTCACCACAAATGCATGGTTAGACAATATGCTGGGCATGTGTTTTTGTGATGCCTGTAAAACTGCGGCAAAAGAAAAAGGCATACACGTCGACGCCTTGCAAACCCGCGTACAAGACAATATTAAAAACTACCTGGCTTTACCCGCAGATGCCAATGCAGATCAAGCTGGCAGCTGGACGCAATCAGATTTATTGAGCGATGCCGATTTACTGGCTTTCATCGGCCTGCGTCAGGATCGCGTCACCCAATTAGTTATAGAAATCCGCGCGGCAATTACAGCCACATGTGAACTTGCTGTGATCCCGACAGTACAAAGACCCACTTCTGCTTGTTGGACTGAAGGCAGTGATCTCAAAGCCTTGTCCGAAGTGGCTGACTTTATCGAAATCCCTTTCTACGAGCCAAACGCCAATCGTGCGATTGCCGATGCATGGGAAAGTCTGCGTCAAATTGGCAACCCAGAAAAAATACGCGCCATTTTACGGCCAGGGCTGCCCGACTTGAATCAAGGCGCAGAATTAGGCGCCGCAATGGTTGGTGTAAAAGCATTAGGTATCAAGGATTTTGCGTTTTACAACTATGGCTTGTTACCGCAATATCAGCTCGATCATCTGGCTAAGACTTTAAAGGAAAGTACATAAATGGAAAGCACCGTGGCAAACGCAGTGACAACCGCAGTAACAAACACAGTAACAAGCACACTGGCACGCAATATTCTCATCACAGGTGCCTGCGGCGGTATTGGTCGCGCACTCTGCCAAGCATTTGTGAATGCGGGCGATCATGTCTATGCACAAGATCGTGAAGCGACGCAATTAGCGGATTTAGTTGCACAACTTGGCGCAGACAAATGCAGCGCGGTTGTCGCCGATATCACTGACGCCAATCAGTTGAAACAAGCTTTAAGTATTGCCGTCGCGGCACATGGCGATGTTCACGTTTTAGTCGCCAATGCTGGCGCTGCACAAGCATTAACTTTGCAAAGCACTACGGAAGAAAGTTGGAAGCAAGATATGGATCTCAATTTGAATGGGACTTTCCATACAGTCGAAGCGGTACGTCCAGCTATGCAACAAGCAGGCAAAGGCAATATCGTGATCATCGGCAGTGTCAATGGCATGACTTCGTTTGGGCATCCAGCCTATAGCGTTGCGAAAGCCGGTTTGGTCAGTTATACCAAAGCACTGGCGATGGAATTCGGTCGCTTTGGCATTCGGGCGAATATGGTTTGCCCTGGTACGGTAAAAACCCAAGCTTGGCAAGCGCGCGTGGATAAGAATCCGCAAGTATTTGAGGATTTGAAGAAGTGGTATCCGCTGCGGGATTTTGCGACGCCTGAGGATATTGCGAATGCTGTGATGTTCTTAGCGTCGGATGCGGCTAGGGTGATTACTGGAGTGGTGTTGCCTGTGGATGGTGGTTTGATGGCGGGGAATCAGGTGTTTGCTCGGGAGTTGACGCAGGAGGAGATTTAGGTTTTTGTTTTTGTTTTGTTTGTGTGTTTTTTTTGATCGATTGAATAGTTGGTTACTTCATTTACGTTTTGGTTTTGCTGATTGGTCTATTGGTCGGGTGTGGCCCGACAGCCAATTACCTTTTTTGCGTCGCCAAAAAAGGTAATCCAAAAAAGGCGACCGTAGACTCGCCCTGCGGGTGCTTACGCTACGCTTCAGCATAATTTGTGCGTCACAAAAAATGGGAAAGTGTCGAAACTCGCTACGCTCAGACAACGACACTTTCTTATCCATTTTCTGTGAAGCACAAATTACATCGTCTCTAACGGGGGCAGGTCAAAATCAAAATCAAAAACAACGACCAACAACTACTATTAGAAGAATAAACGTCCGTCGGTACTGATTGTTTTACTGTTGCTTTTGATGTTGCTTTTGATCTTGTTGTTGATTCTGCTTTTGACTTTCATCCACTTCTGACACTGCCAATTGTGCGGGACAAAAAATGGATAAAGAAAGTGTTGCTGTCTGAGCCGAAGGCGAGTTTCAACACTTTCCCATTTTTTGTCCCGCACAATTGGGAAGCCGAAGGCCAGTGGCAGCGTGGTCGCCTTTTTTGGGTTACCTTTTTTGGCGAAGCAAAAAAGGTAACTAGCTGTCGGGCTACCCCCGACCTACTAAACGACGAGCAACAGAGAAGACAGCAACAAAGTCAAAACAAACGGTAAACAGAAATCAGATTCAAACAAACCCAAAAGAGACACTCTCAACTCACCGAGAGCAATCAACAAAAAAACGGAAAAACCATGACAAACAACGCACCATCATCACAATCAAAAAAACAAGTCGTAGTCGCCATGTTCTTCATCGCCCTACTTTTCTTCATCCTAGGCTTCGTCACCTGGCTCAACGGCTCGCTCATCCCTTTCCTCAAAATCGTCTGCAACCTGAATGACTTCCAAGCACTCTGGGTCACCTTCGCTTTCTACATCGCCTACACCGTGATGGCATTACCATCAGCGGCCATACTAAGTCGCATTGGCTACAAGAACGGCATGACCGCCAGCCTCGGCGTTATGGCCGTCGGTGCATTGATGTTTATTCCTGCTGCAAAAACCAGTTACTACGGTCTATTTTTACTTGCACTATTCACGCTCGCGACCGGTATGACCTTAATGCAAACCGCGATCAATCCTTACATCGTTTGCATAGGCTCACGCGAAAGTGCTGCGATGCGTATCAGTATTATGGGTTTATTCAACAAGGGCGCTGGCATCGTGGTGCCTATGGTCTTCACGGCTTTGATCTTGTCGGGCATCGATCAATCCTCAACCTCTACCGCGGCATTAGCAGCGATGGATCAAGTCGCACGTGACACTTTGCGCGCCGACTTGGCTTCTCGCTTAGTGACACCTTATATCGTGATGGCGATTGGTTTAGTCGTCTTTATGGCGATCATCCATTTTTCTTCTTTGCCTGACTTGGATTTAAAAGACGAAGATCAAAGCAGTACTACCCGTTTTGGTGTTCTGCAATTTCCGCAATTGGTATTAGGCGCACTCACACTATTTGCTTATGTTGGTGTAGAAGTGATTGCTGGCGACACCATCGGTCTGTATGGGCAACATCTGGGCGTACAACACTTCTTGAAGCTAACCTCTTACACAATGGGCTTTATGGTCTTGGGTTATTTGTTGGGCGCGGTAGCCATTCCTAAGTTCCTATCGCAAAAAAATGCATTAATTTTGTCGGCGGCATGCGGTCTATTTTTCTCACTTGGCGTCATGAATAGCTCCTCTACTGACCACAGCATCGCGCAAGCCTTAGTCGGTTGGGCTGGTGTTCCAGTCGTACCCAATTCCGTCATGTTTCTAGCCATGTTAGGTTTCGCGAATGCGCTAGTTTGGCCTGCGGTATGGCCTCTCGCTCTCGAAGGTTTGGGCAAATACACCGCTGCTGGTTCGGCATTGCTGATCATGGGTATTGCAGGTGGCGCTATTTTGCCTATGGCTTACGGTCACTTCTCGGATACCAGCGGTGCGCAAAGCGCTTACTGGGTCATGTTGCCTTGTTATGCGATGATCTTGTTCTATGCGCTCAAAGGGCACAAAATTAGTAGTTGGAAATAATCTCCCTCATTTTTCATTCAAGCATTATGTTAAATCTCAGCACATTAGATCAGCAAACCCTGTTACCCGGCACCAAAGGCCTGGCGTTAAGACAGCCTTTGCAACAACAAGACATCGCCCAACAACAATGGAACGTGCTGAACGCAGATACCAGCTTCCCAGTCGCTGTGCTAAAACAATCTGCCTTGCAACACAATCTGCAATGGATGAAAAAGTTCTGTGACACCATGAACGTCGTGCTTGCTCCTCACGGTAAGACCACGATGTCACCACAGCTATTTGACATGCAATTAAAAAACGGTGCCTGGGGAATCACCTTAGCTACCGTGAACCAAACTTTGATCGCTCATCGCTTCGGCGTACAACGCGTACTACTCGCGAATCAGTTGATCAGCCGCAGTGATACACAAGCCGTGCTGGCATTGATGAAAGCGGATCCGCATTTTGAATTTTTCGCGCTCACCGACTCACTTGAAGGTGTCAACCGCATGGCAGAACAAGTGCAGGCTGCAGGTTTAAATCGACCACTTCCCCTGCTAGTTGAATTGGGATTCGCGGGTGGTCGCGCTGGCTGCCGTAGCCAAGATGATGCATTAGTAGTAGCACGAGCGATACATCAAAGCCCTTATCTACAACTGGCAGGTATAGAAGGTTACGAAGGCCTGCTAGTCGGCAAACACCGAGATCAAGATTTGGTCGCCGTCAAAGCCTTTATCAATGACCTAATTACGTTGACACAACGAGCCGATGCGGAAGGTTTATTTGGTGGCGAAAACATTTTATTATCGGCTGGCGGCTCAGCCTATTTCGATCTGGTTGGACGTGGTTTTGAGCACACTTTGCGACTCTCGCGCCCCGTCACTGCCATTCTGCGTAGTGGCTGCTATGTGACCCATGACCATGGTTTCTACAATCACTTATTGCACGAGATGCAGTCGCGTGAAAGCGTGGTCGAAGTTGACAACCTGCGTCCCGCTTTAGAAGTATGGAGCATGGTGCAATCGCGCCCGGAACCAGATCTGGCGATCCTAACCATGGGCAAACGCGATGCCTCGTACGACATCGATCTACCCTTCCCAATACAAACACACCAACCTGGAAGTACCTCAGCGCCACGCGACTTACCCGCTGGTTGCAAGATAGAAAAAATGAATGACCAGCACGCCTATTTACGCTTACCGAAAGACAGTGCGATCTGCGAAACCTTGCAAGTTGGTGATTTGATTGCTTGTGGTATTTCACATCCTTGTACAACCTTCGATAAATGGCCTGTGATACTAGTGGTTGATGATGACTATCAGGTACAAACCGCCATCAATACTTTTTTCTAAAATGTAAAGCGGGTGAAACCCGCGCCGCCGAACAATCTTAATTAGCCATATAACGCGGGTTGCTCCCGCCCTACGAAAAATAGACATGCAAACGCAAACCTACGACATCATCATCCGCAATGCCGACGTCATCGACGGTAGCGGTACTGCGCCCTATCGCGCCGACATTGCGATCGCTGATCAAAAAATAGTCGCGATCGCACCAGCGCTGAGTTTGCATGGTTATGAAATTCTCGATGCCACTGGTCTAGCGCTTGCACCGGGCTTTATCGACGCGCACACCCACGACGACAGAGAAGTTTTGGATGCGCCAGCGATGCTTCCAAAACTGACGCAAGGCGTGACCACCGTCATCACTGGCAATTGCGGCATCAGCCTATCGCCGTGGTTGGCAGATAAAGCACCGCCCGCACCACTTAGCTTGATTGGCACGCAAAAAGACTACCGCTATGCCAGCGTCCAAGATTATGCCAAAGCGGTAAGACAAGCACAGCCAGCGGTAAATGTCGGTATGCTGATCGGTCATTCAACTCTGCGCGTGAATGCTGTCGCCGATTTAAATCGCGTTGCGACGGCTGATGAAATCAAAGTCATGCAAGACCTGTTAGCAGAAGGCATGCACGCTGGCGCTTTGGGTTTTAGCTCAGGCTTGTTCTATCAAACCAGCAAAGCCGCAGACAATGCCGAAGTCATCGCCTTAGCCAAAATCAGCGCAGCAGCGGGTGGCGTGTATACCTCGCATATTCGCGATGAGTATAACGGTGTGCTAGATGCATTAGCCGAAGCTTGCGATGCAGGCAAGGAAGCACAGTTACCCGTCATCCTATCGCATCACAAATGCGCAGGTCCCGCAAACTGGGGGCGCACCACAGAAACCCTTGCCTACGTCAGCGAACGCCGCAAAACTCAAGCAGTCGGACTCGACGCCTATCCTTACACCGCAGGCTCCACCGTACTCGATCCTGATTATGTCGATGGCGTGATCCGGATCATGATTAGTTTTTCACAACCACATCCAGAAATGCAAGGACGTGATCTGGCGGACATCGCGGCAGAATGGCAAGTCGATCAAAAAGAAGCAGCGCGGCGCTTACATCCTGCTGGTGCTGTCTATTTTCAAATGCGTGAAGACGATGTGGAACGGGTCTTGAGTTACCCACACACGATGATAGGTTCAGACGGCTTGCCACATGACAGCCATCCGCATCCACGCTTATGGGGCGCATTCCCTCGCGTGTTAGGCCACTACAGCCGCGACAAAAAATTATTTACCTTAGCTGAAGCAGTACGCCGCATGACCACACTCTCGGCCGATCATTTTGGTTTAAAACAACGCGGGCGGATTGCGCTCAATTGCTGGGCAGATTTAGTCGTTTTTGATCCGGCAACCATCTCTGATCAGGCGACTTTTGCGTCACCCAAACAGGCGGCAACTGGCATACAATGGGTATTGGTGAATGGCGCCATCGCGCTATCCAATGGCAAACCCAACGCCAGTCGACATGGTCAGGTGCTTGACCGACACCGGGAGCGTTTCTCCTTCTAAACCATAAGAAATACCTGTTGCGATATATCCCCGACAAGTTTTTTACAGAAACGAGACAGCATTCGCCACAAAAGCCCGGCATTTCTTCATTTGCCAGCACAAGCAGCTTGCTTCCTTATATGATGAACTTGACTTCGCTAAAACAAAAGAAGTCGTGTACCAACCCACGGCGCTAAAACAAACATTGAATTCATGTTGATAATGGCTCATATTAACTAACTGAAGTGAGATTCATCGAACTAAAAAGCTAGACTTAAGTTGACGTTGGCTATCCATACACAAAGGTAATTTATGCCGCAGTCGCTCCCTACCGCTCGTTCGTCGTCAATCAACCGCGTATTGGTCATCGATGATGATCCGATGCAATTGGAATTCATCAGTATTCTGTTACGTTCAATCGGTGTGAAAGACGTATTCTGTGCAGAAGAAGGCGGTGCCGCATTGCCCTACCTTGACGATGCGACCTTGCCCCTTGATCTCATTATTTGCGATCTGGTTATGCCCACGATGGACGGCTTTGATGTGCTATGGCAACTGGCTAAACGTGAATGCAAAACGCCCTTAATTATCAATTCAGGTCAATCTGCGAATGTTCTGCATAGCGCAGTCCTAGTCGCCAACCTCAAATCGCTCAACTTAGTCGGCCAGTTAAAAAAACCCACGACACCAGAACAATTTATCAAGCTGATTAATGACTTTCTTGATCATCAAAATTCAACGCCATAGTTAAGTGTTGCAACTCAACCAAGCCTCAACCTTAGGTCGTATCGCCCGCTCAACCGCGACGCCTTTGGTGAACGTCCCTAAATCGCCCTGACGCGCGAGTATACCGACATAGGACTTGTTTCTATCCCAGTAAGGATAAGCGCCGTATGCGCCGGGACTGGAAATGCGAGCTGCGGGTGTGCAATTGAAGCTGCTGCTTTGACATTCATGCCAAGAGCCAAAACCGTAATGCCAGACTTCACCTAAAGCTGCTGCTGGCGAGTAAACGAGTTTGCCATTGGCGGTACGATCTGTCAGGAATTGAGCCATCGATGTCGTGTTCAGCAAGCGTCCTTTTTTAAGCGCTGAGAGAAAATCTAGATACTCCTCCCCTGTCCAATGCATGCCACCTGCGAGACGTGGATTGTTCAAAGAAGGCAAGTCATAACTCGCATTTTTGAATAAGCCAGTCTGTTGTTTAAACTCGCTAAAAACGTCTTGCCAAGAGGCGACACCGCGCGCTTTGATCGCCATTAAGCCGGCAACTTGCAAATGCGTACTCGCGTAATAAAACTCGGTTCCCGGCTGCATTCGATTGCTGGCATTGGCATTCGCAATCGTGTTTACGCAAGACTCAAAATTCATAAAGCCCGCATTAATACACAAAGGTTCTTCTGTCAGACCAGAAGTGAAGCTGAGCAGATTCGCCAGATTCATTGTTGCTATGGGTGATCCCGCTGCTATCGGCCAAGTGCTGATACGATCTTGCGGCTTGTCTTCTAATTTCAAATAGCCCTGCTCAACCAAACGCAAAATAATCACCGCACTGACTAACTTCGAAGTCGATGCGGACTCATACAATGTCTGCATGCGTGAACTGCCACGCTGATATACATAACGACGTCCATCGTCGCGTTCCACTGCAAATGAGAAATCAGTGTCAGTGCTTAACTGAGCGAATTGGTTATTCATCTCAGATTCTAATTGGGTCACAGAACAGCTAGTTGCTGGTGTGCTGACCGCACTGGTAGCATTTGCGTTGTTCATACTGCCACTGCCACCTCCGCAGGCTGTGCAAAAGATAGCGCTCAGCATCGCACCAAATAGTCGAGTGGGTTTTCGAGCCATTTTTTGTGTCGTTTCTTTTGTCAACTTGCTGCGCCATGAACCATCCAGTTTAGAATTTGTATGAGTTTGCATGATGAGTCCAAGATTGGTTGATATAGCTTGAAGTTAAATCATGAAATACTGTACGGCATGACTTTTTACAAATCATTACAGGGCCGCACACTTTTTTACGAATTTTCAAACCAGAAAAATAAGAAGATTAATCAAGCTGTTGCATGAACTAGCTCATACCCTTGGTTTTAACGCCATACGACTACAAACTCAGGTATTCTAGCCTCAAGACTTTTTTACAATTAAATCATTCGTCTTTCAGAGCCAATACAACTAACTCAACACGCCACAGGATATGACTATGTCTTTTAAAAAATACTTACAATTAAGCAGTCTAGCCGCAGCACTACTCAGCAGCAGCGCAATACTGGCACCGATCAGCATGGCAGCCGATGTGGTGCAGGTACAAGAAGTCATCAAAAGTAAAAAACAGCTGGAGCAATTAGCGGATGCGTTTTACACCGCGCGTGTTAAATTTGATCCTTTGCAGTTCGCCACGATCAACGGCGATGGTCGTTTCAACGATCAACTCGGTATGAATATCGCTCCACAAAATCGCGCCAGACAATTTGCACTGATGCATAAAATGCAGAAACAGTTGAAGCAAATTAAGCGTAATCATCTTGCTGAGAAAGATCAGCTCAATTATGACCTGCTTGCTTTTGAACTCGAAAGTGCGCTGCATTTTGAACACTTTCCTGAACATCTGTTGCCTATCAATCAAATGGATAACGTACCAAGTACCTTGGCAAATTTTGCCAGTGGGGACGGCGCGCAACCATTGACGACCGTTGCGCAATATTATGCTTATCTAAAACGTCTAGAACTCTTGCCGACCTGGATAGCACAAGCAAAAACCAATATGCAAGAAGGTATACGCCGTGGCATCGTACATCCGAAATCAATCATAAGCGTCATGCTGCCGCAATTCCAACAACTCGCTGCAAAGACGACGGAACAAAGCATTTTCTACACGCCAATTAAGCATTTCCCCGCGCAATTTTCTGCAGAAGATAAGCAAAAACTGACCAATGCTTATCAACAAACCATAAAGGAAAAGCTCAATCCTGCCTTGACCCAATTGCTGCATTTTTTAGAAACGGACTACCTAAAAGCGGGCCGCGATAGCACAGGCTATAGTTCCTTGCCGAATGGTGATGCGTGGTATGCGATGCGTATTAAAGACCACACCACCACCAATCTAAATCCTGAACAAATTCACGCCTTAGGCTTGCAAGAAGTCGCGCGCATTCAACAGCAATGGACGGAGCTTGGACCACGCTTAGGCTACACCGGTCCGGCTATCGAATTGCCACAATGGGTCGCAGCGCAAGACAAATTTAAGTCCTTCAACAGTGATGCCGAAGTGCTGGAGGCCTACCGTCAAATCGATGCAAAAGTACGTACCAAGTTACCAGAGTTATTCAACTTACTACCTAAAGGAAAATTAGAGTTACAGCTAGAACCAGAGTTAAGTCGTGCCACTGCTTCCGATCACTACACGCCACCCGCAGCAGATGGCTCGGTGCCAGGTATTTTCTGGCCAGTGGTGAATGACGCCAAAAAATATAGTCGCGTCGGCATGGCGACGTTATTTTTGCACGAAGGTCAGCCTGGACATCACTTACATGCGGCGCTTCTAAAAGAAATTGACCTGCCTTTATACCGAAAATTTAATACAGAAAACCTCAACAGTGCAGCCTTCACAGAAGGCTGGGCACTGTATTCAGAAACGCTGGGGCACGAATTAGGACTTTACGACAATCCAGAATATTACTTCGGCCATTTGAACGATGAATTGATGCGTGCTGTACGCCTTGTCGTCGATACAGGTTTACATGCCAAAGGCTGGACGCGTGAAGCGGCAATTGAATACATGCAAAAAAATCTGGGCTATAACGAAGCAAGGGCAAAAAATCAAATCGAGCGTTATATGGTATTGCCAGGTCAAGCGCTGAGCTACAAGATCGGGGCTCGTAAGATACTTGACTTAAGAGCGCGCGCGCAGAAAGCTTTAGGCACACAATTTAGCTTACCAAAATTTCATGAAATTGTGATTGGTGACGGAACGCTACCTATGCCTATCTTAGAAGCACAAGTTGAAAAGTGGATTGCAAAAGCTAAGTAAATTGATTAAGGTGATTGAGTGGTAGGACTTGCGCAAAACAGACGCTGGCGTTGTTGCATTCGCCTAGCCAGCGCAATTTTGCGTGAGCACTAAGTAGATTAAGTGACCAACGTTTCAATCTGAAAATGAATCAGGAAACGCGAAAAATCGAGTGCTACACTGACGAAGATTAGGAATCTATGAAGCAAAACCTGAATCGACTGTTGGGCTGTTGTTTAGTATTTCTGCCGCTGACAAGCTCAGCGGCAGAAATCAAGATTGCTTTTGCAACTGATAGGCCACCGTATTGTTTTCGTAAAGACAATGTCGATCAGGGCATTGAGATTGATCTATTACGTCGCATTATGTCCTTGCAAGGTCATACGATCAAAATTGTCACCATGCCTAAAATAAGGCTGATTAAAGCAGTCAAGGACAAAGAAGTCGATGCTTCGGCGACGGTTCAGGATAATCAAGACCGTTCCATATACTTCTCTGATTCCTATCTAGAATTCCAAAATGTCGTCATCAGCAAAAGTTCGCGCGCCATTGAGCTCAATGCGATGCAAGACTTAGAAAAATTCAGCTTCATTATCTGGCAAGATGGTTGGAGAAATCTCGGCGCAGAATTTGAGGCTAGTTATCGGCCTGATGTTAATGGGAAATTCCCAAAAAATTACCATCAAGCGTTCAATCAATTGAGCCAAAACAAAATGTTTTGGGCAGATCGTGTGCAATTGATCATCATCGACAAGACGATTTTTGAACATCATCAACGCCTTTTATCTACTGAGTTCAACACCTCAACACCGTTGACGTTTCACGACTTAATCAAAACGAAAACTGCGTATAGCGTCGTGTTTCATGATGCAAATTTACGTCAGCAATTTAAT
>CAUPKC010000065.1:0-23364 GCA_963511665.1 uncultured Undibacterium sp. | reverse complement strand
CGCCCCCCCCCCGCCCTACATTTTTCATGTTGCAGCCTTTTCAAAAAAAAAGGAATGGTATTGCTCTCGATGACTATCTGTAAGCGTCAAACCAGATATTCCTCACTGAGTTTTCATGATCAGCACCTAATAAAGGTATAGTTGTACCTATTCTGAGTGATAGTGCGCTTTTCACCTTTGTATTCATTTGATTTACGCGTTTAAGTTCCCCTCTTTCTGGAGATGTTTCATGATACGCCGTCAGCTTCTCGTCCTTGTTCCTGCCTTTTCTCTGCTGGTCATTGCAATGCCAGCCACACACGCTGGATCTACACCAGCCCGTGCCAAGCTGGGCATGGTGGTGTCGCAAAGCGATATCGCCTCCGAAACAGGGTTTCAGATCATCAAAAATGGCGGTAATGCGATGGATGCGGCGATCGCCACGGCGTTCGCGCTGGCAGTGACGCATCCTACGGCAGGTAATATCGGCGGCGGTGGTTTTATCGTGTATCGTCCGACTAGTGGGGCAGCTGTCTCGTATGATTTTCGTGAAGCGGCGCCTAGCGGGTCATCTCCCGAGATGTGGCTGAAAGACGGCAAATACGATTTTGATCTGCATCACAATAGCCATCGCTCCGTTGGCGTACCTGGCACGGTTGCGGGTTTGTATATGGCATGGAAAGAGCAAGGTTCCAAGCCTTGGAAAGAACTGGTCATGCCTGCCGTCATCTTGGCGCGTGATGGTTTTGAAGTCTCACATGGATTGGCGCGTTCTTTAGAAAGAGTATTGCCCTCTTTTAAAAAATATCCGGCAACGCTGGCGCAATTTTCTAAAAATGGGCAGCCTTATCAAGCAGGCGAAACGCTGAAACAAGCCGATCTTGCGCGCAGCTTACTGCGCATTGCTGAGCAAGGCCCCGCTGGTTTTTATGAGGGTGAAACCGCGCTATTACTCGAACAAGACATGAAGGCCAATGGCGGTCTCATTACACGCGAGGATCTAAAAGCCTATCAAGCCAAGAAGCGCGATGTGATCAAAGGAAGTTATCGTGGCTATGAGATCATCGGGATGGCACCACCCAGCTCGGGCGGTGTCGCGCTGGTTCAAATGCTCAATCTGCTGGAAGGCTACGATCTGAAAGCGAACGGCTATGGCTCTGCCAAGAATCAACACCTGATTACCGAAGCAATGCGTCGTGCTTTTGCGGATAGGGCGCAGCATCTGGGTGACCCAGATTTTGTGAGCGACATGCCTATCGCACGCTTAACATCAAAAGAGTATGCGACCAACTTACGCAAGACTATTAACCCAACTAAGGCTTCAAAATCCACACCAACCTCGTTCACCTGGCCGACAGAATCACTAGAAACTACTCACCTCTCGGTGGTCGATGCACAGCGCAATGCGGTCTCTTTGACCTACACCTTGGAATACGGTTACGGCTCACGTATCGTAGCACCCGGTACTGGATTTTTATTGAATAATGAAATGGGCGATTTTAATGCAGGCCCAGGATTGACGACTGAGCGTGGCCAGATCGGCACCAAGCCTAATCTCGCCGTACCCGGCAAGCGCATGCTCTCCAGCATGGCACCAACGATCATCACCAAAGACGGCCAATTGTTTATGGTGACTGGCTCACCGGGCGGCAAAACCATCATCAATACCGTACTCACCACCATCCTGAACGTGATTGATTTTGGCATGAACGCGCAAGAAGCGGTCGATGGCGGCCGCATGCATCACCAATGGTTGCCGGATACCCTGACTATTGAACGCTTCGGCTTCTCTGCCGATACCATCAAGTTACTAAAAGCGATGGGACATAACGTGGTAGAAGGTGGCAACCAAGGTGCTGCCGAAGTGATTATATTGAATGCGAAAGAGAATTTGCTTGAAGGCGGTATCGACCGTCGGCCGGCAGATGGTGGGGCAGCCGGGAAATAGTTCGAATCTTGATCTATTTCTAAGCACAGTTTAGCCTTATTTTGACCAACTGCGCCCATATCCACGGTTCGCAAGAAGACACCTAGAAATCATTTGTCAAAAACGCATAGCCGTATCCGCGAGCCAGCTCAGAGAAACCAAAAGTAGAGGCGGTTTTATGCAGGTCGTTTCGAGTGTTCATCTCAATAAGTAGATTGAGACGATATTGTGTTTTTTCGGTTCTTGACGGTTTGCATTTAGCTTTGATGTTGATGTAAATTCGTGTCCAAGCACCTTGTTATTATCAGATTTACGTCTTATTGACTTGCATTGGTTTAACTATATGAAAACATACCCCAGCATATTTAATGACGTTATCGGTCCGGTCATGAGAGGTCCGTCTAGCTCGCATTGCGCAGCATCGATCAGAATAGGTAGAATTTGTCGCGACTTAATGGACGGAAATATTAATGAAGCCTATATTGAATTTGACCCCGAAGGTTCTCTAGCAACTACGCATAAAGGCCAGGGTTCTGACATGGGTTTGTTTGGTGGATTTCTTGGGTGGGAAGCCTATGAAGAACGCCTGCCAGAATATTTAAAGGCAATTGATGAAGCCGGTATCAAAATTAAAATTGATATTCATCCAATCGGGGCCACTCATCCAAACACCTATAAGATAACGCTTACCAACAAAAAAGAGACCAGAACATTAACCGCTATCTCCAGCGGTGGCGGGATGATTGAAATACTCGAAATAGATGGTGCCACCGTTTCGATGGCAGGTGATTTTTATCAAACATTGGTGTACGTAAAGTCACCTAACAACATCATTGAATTGATTGAGCAATCATTTTCATGCGATGAGATTGCCTTAAGAGAAGGAACGTCTTCCTTCATTGAAATAAAATCCAATCAATTTCTATCCGATGAGATGTGCGAAACTTTGCAATCTATGGACGAAGTTTTGTTTGTAAAGAAAATTAATCCGGTACTTCCGGTCATGTCCAGAAAAAATCTCACCGTTCCCTTTATAACGAGTGCGGGAATGCTGGAGTACAACCAGGGGAAAAATCTCGATCTATGGGAACTCGCAGTTGATTATGAGAGTATCCGAGGCAATATCTCGCATGAAGAGGTATTTGAAAAAATGCGTGACATTGTCAAGATCATGCATAACTCGATCGATCTAGGGTTAAAAGGAACCAAATATGCTGATCGGATTTTAGGCCCTCAGTCCCTAGGATTTCAGCAGAAAATGACGGACAATAAATTGGTCGCAGGCGATATTCTAAACCAAGTCATCTTATACACTTCTGCCATGATGGAAGTGAAAAGTTCGATGGGCGTAGTGGTTGCCGCACCTACCGCAGGATCGTGCGGCGCATTACCAGGCGCGATCATTGGTATTGGCACATCGCTTGAATTATCGCAAGATGAAATGGTGAAAGCGATGCTCGCTGCTGGAATCATAGGCGTATTTATTGCAGCTCACGCGACGTTTGCTGCAGAAGTGGGTGGCTGCATGGCTGAGTGTGGTTCAGGATCAGGCATGGCTGCTGCTGGTATTGTTGGATTAAGAAATGGCACGCTGGATCAAGCGCTTGCCGCAGCATCGATGGCCTTGCAATCTTCATTAGGAATGATCTGCGATATGATTGCCGATAGGGTAGAAGCGCCTTGCTTGAATAGAAATGTCATGGCCGCGACGAATGCGATCTCTTGCGCCAACATGGCCTTATCGGACTACGATCATTTGATTCCACTCGATGAAGTCATCGAAACGATGAAGAAAGTAGGCGATGCCATACCTAACACCTTACGCTGTACCGGGCTAGGAGGACTAGCAATTACCAAGACGGCAAAGAAGATAGAAGCCATGCTTGAGAAGAACGAATTGGAAAGAGGTAAAACTTTTTACAAAGTATGCTAAGACTCGGAGAGCATCGTCTATCAACAGCGCACGTGGTGTGAGCATGTTTGACCGGGTCAAAAATTTCAAACGATGCTCATAGAACAGCAAGGTCCACACTATTACTATGATCGCTCGCGTTAATGCGGCATCAGCTAATTTTCGACCACGGCGGAACTTTTCCGTCAAAATATTGATTGCTAAAATGATATTTAGCGATCGATAGTGATCCATCACCGTCAACTTCGGAGCTTAGTATGATAAACACCATCAATAATCGATACGGCATGAGCACTGACGCGTTGAATCCATCCAAGCAGTACCCAGAAAATCTTTCCAAGATTGCAGATAGTGCAGATGAACGAAGTTCTAGTTATGGGAAATACAGCAATCAGCAGATTTTGGCGGTCAGCGAAAAACTCAATCAGCGAGAGCAAGCTGCCTTCGGTTATTTGGGACATGACGCGAGCACAGCGGGAATTATTCGATATGCTAAAGCTTACATTTCCTACATCGACTCCCTTTCGCCTGAAGAGCAAAATGGGGTTCGCTATCAGGGCACCAAAGATAATATGTCAACCTTGCTAAATCAGGCGAACGCGCAGTTCAGCAGCGAAATCAATAAACCAAACGGCGCTGATGTGGAATATAAGTCGCTATTGAGTATGCTTTTGGATGAGATGAATAAGCAGCTTCAGCAGAATGGCATAGGTAAAAAAAATAGTTCTAGCGAACACAAGAATACCGATGTCGTGACTATTTCTAATGCGGGACGTAGACTGTCGTCCGATGAGAGCAGCTAACCCGTGAGCGCGTGCGACGAATGCGAGGCTCCAAAATATAGTGATCATGCTTAACGTTTCTTAATAAATTCGGCACAAATTCATCGGTTTTTAGAAATGGCAGATAATTAGTCATCGCCATAAGCTAGTTTAGGTGTAAAGATCGTTGAGTCTTAACACGACAACAAAATACCATGTCCCATATGGACATTCGGCATTATTTCAACCAAAAAATGTATCTCAGAGAAGCCTGATTTTGGCACTTGCGCGTTTCAATATTGGAGGTAGATTAGTTTATCACTGCAATATTTATCGCTTGTAGCAGCTGCACATTTTCTCAATCAAACCTCTATCGGAAAACTCTCATGAAAATCTTTAAGGACAACCACTTTGTCCCCCTCTCTGGACTTCTCGCAGCCAGCCTCATCAATATAGTCGGTGACTGTCGAGGAGGTTATCAAACACGATGAACGCCGGTTTCTGCATAGACAGTTTGGAAGAAGCGATTAAAGAATGCGGAAGTCCAGTGATGTTCGATACCGATCAGACTTCGCAATTTGCCAGCGACTCTTTTACCGACGCGTTGTTCAAGAACAGCATCAAGATCAGCCATGTGGTGGATGAAACCCGTGCTGTACGTCATCTCAAGGATTTGTCGCTCACATATCCAATCACCCTCTCGGTATCTTGAAGATGTTGGCGGCGCGGGTTGCACTCGCCCTACTTTTCTCGTATTGGACTTTCTGTTTCTATATTTTTGATCGTATATTCAAGTTGCATTGCTCATCACACTCACAATGCGAACGCGATATTGACTGATCCGAGGTGGCGGTGATTGTAAAACTTTTGTCCAAAAAACAGTTGTGACTATAATGTGTTTTGAGATCTACTTATAGCTCCTTTACGTCAATCTATTTCACTTGGTCAGATTGTTCGTTCGAGTCTACCGTATTGCGATCTTCAATTTTACTGTGGGTCGAGGATTCTGTTTATTGTGATTTAGATCTAAGCAAGCACGAGAAACTGTAGATCGCATTCAAGTTGTCGAAGAATAGTGTGGAATTGTTTCATTAAGTAGCGACAGAATTTTCGCTAGTAGCGATGGCTGTAGGATTGCACGCTAATTCGCTTTATCCATAATGTATTTTTTTTCGATGCGCTGAATGCTTCCATCTTTAGCCATCTGTTTGAGGCTTTCAATCATCACGTTTAGAGGCTTCTCAAAATTAGTTTGTCGAGAAAATGCCATATAGGTTGGGCTGTCGCTATGATATTTAAGTGCCTGTAGTTCAAGCTCTTGTGTCAAGCCAAGTTTCTTAATTTCCCAAAGGCCAGCAATATTATTTACTAATATGAAATCAGAACGACCTTTAGTCAGCATTTGCACAGTATTGCTAATGGTGTTGCCGCTAAGGTAGTTCACATTTTGGCGCTTTACCAGGGCATCGGGGTAAAAGTAACCTAGCGTAATCCCAATGCGCATACCTTCAAGATCTTTAAGTGTAGTTAACTTCCTCGTATCGCCTTTTTTTCCATAGAATCGGTACTCAACTGAATTCCGGTAACCTTGGGTCCAAGCTAAATAGGAATCGCGATCTTCGTTCTTACTGATGGTAGTGGTCAAGTCAGCCTGACCATCACTCAACATATTTAAGGCACGCTTCCAAGGCACCATGACGACTTTAATGCGATAACCGCCTCGGCTAAGCGCCTCTCGTGCGATGTCGATATCAATGCCTTCACCGACAGGATCGCCCTCTGGGTTCACAAAGGGGGGATAGGGTGATGTAACAAGGGTTAACTGTGTTTGTTGGGCGAGTACGTCTTTATAGCCACACACGCTCGAAATGATGAGTATGATCACCATCCTCAAAGCGAGCACGTGAAAAGGGATGTTCATTGAAATAAAATTGCACATTTTTGGATGCGTACCATGCTTTTTGTTCATAACTCTACTATCTATGCAAATCAGTGAGAGATCAGCGGGGGATCAGCGTACTGACTTGAGTATGTGCAATGCGTGTTAAGTATTCAAGTTGTTTTACGTTGATGCCAGCCTCTTAAAAGGATAGGAAATTTAAGCCACCTAAGCGAAGTATTCTACCTTAACCCCATGATCACAAGTCCAAGTTATGGCTCCACCATGCCAGATCAAACAACACTTTTTCCGAGCGCAGCATCAAAATCGCAACAACTCGGTAAGGCGCAATCTTTTTATAGGGCGTCAATGGCGCAGCGTATTGCGCCGTATGGAATCGTGCAGAAACGGTGTAATACGATTCGCTATGACACCCTACAAACTAGTCTGCTAGCGCTAGGACCCACGACCGAGGTCGCTCGAGCGGGGTCGATTCTAAGATTCCAACATCAGGCAAAAAAATAAACTATAAGCGGCAACAACGATTAAAAAAATCGATGCTAATCCATTTTATTTTAGCCACCAGGGCGGATGTCACCATAAGGGCAAACCGCTTGGTCCTGATAGGTGACTGGTGCAATCCGTCGCAAGCAATTGTGAAAAACGGGCGCAGTATGATGACAGAGATAGGAATGAAAATAACGCGGCGATGCCGTATTGGAATTACATGTACTACTTAACTGGGGGCTGCTAGTGGGTGCGCCTTTTGATTACTTTCTTGCTTAGTCATCCCACTGCCTAAGGGACTGAAGTCGCTGTGGCGCTTGATTTTTTTCTTTTACTTATGCTGATCGCTCTTTTTAGCCTTGGCCTATTGTAGCGTTGCAATAAAATAGGATAAACATTCAATAGAAGGTTCAGCACGAACAACCACAATGATTCTTGTATGCTGATAGTGATAGCAAGGTAGATCGTAAAGGCGAGAACAATAAAGAAAATAATGAGATGACCCAATTCTGATTGCTTCGTGCGATATTCTAAATGAATCAGTGCTTCAGAATTTTTTGCTACAGGATTTTCTCGTTTATTTAATTTTTCCCATCCCACCAACACCAGTATTTTTCTAAAAATGTTTATGCCTAGCATTTCATAGATTCTTCCTTTTTTCTCCCAAGCTTTCTCTGAGTAATAATCAGAACTTAATTCAGCTTTGAGTGATTCAGTAAAAAAGAAAACACACATCATTAAGACTAAGTTCAAGATCCAAGCAAATAAGAAGCCTTGTAAGCCTACTTTGCTAACCAGCCCATAGACCAACAAAGTCGAGAAAATGACTATCAGAGAAAGCAACAGATTTTTACGCATATTGGAATGCCTTTTAGCTTGGTCAGTAGGAATAATTTGCCTAAATAATGAAAACTTCCGGCCTTAGTCATCTCGGACAGATAAGCAGTAAAGTGTTTTGGGGGAAACGTCTTTTTAGCTAACACTTTATATTTCTGGCGCGTTGAATATTACGTCAAATAGAACATCAGAATTGCCTCCTGATTCTCTATTTAAGGCAGGCTTACACTTTACGAAAACCAGTATCAATACAGCGCAGCTTACTTCTAAAAAAGTTTAGATGTTAAGTCCATGAAATGAAAATATTGTAACAGTAAAAAGTGAACAAATGGCGAGAGCATAAGGAGAGTCAATTTATTCGTTTGACGCTTCGAAGCAGGATTTTTCAATGCACATCCAGTCAATAAAGCGCATTCTCGCGCAAGCGCACCAAGCGTTTATCACCCTATATCTCGCTCGAAAATGGGTCGGACCTTGGAATGCGAAATAAACTTCGCAAACACGCTATAGCGGTAAACGTCGAGCTAGTTGTAGCCTAAAGTAGTTGTGATCATACTGATTTTTTAAGTTCTATTTGCACCTCTTTTGCGGCAATTTTATTCCTCTGTATTTTTGTGAACGAAGTTGAAGCGTTGCCAATGTAAATCTACCGTTCATCCAACTTTTACGCCGCTCAAATAGAAAACATCGCATTCATGTAAAAGCCTTTGTTGGTAGGCCTTGTGGAAAATAAGCTGTGCATGTTCTTAGCCAGAAAGCAAATCATGCGCAATCACACTCCCAAGTTCGTTTTATCTTTACTCACCCTGGCGCTTGCGGCCTCTCCGCTCATCAGCATGGCACAAACCGTGGCAACTACGACCTATTCTGCTAATCCGGCCGATTCTCCTATTGATGAAACTAGCCAAAAAATCGATGCCGTTCTTGCTCGTCACTATAACCCTGACCGGGCGGGTGCCACAGTGATCGTCATTCGCGATGGCAAGACCATTTTGCGTAAAGCTTATGGTTTATCCGATGTGGAAAATAAGACTGCTTTGCGCCCTGACACACTGATGCTGATTGGTTCGATTTCTAAGCAATTTACCGCGGTCGCCATCCTACAATTGATAGAAGCAGGCAAGCTGAATCTGGATGATGATATTCACAGCTTACTGCCGCAACTGCCTAACAAGGGGCAAAAAATCAGCATTGCACAATTACTATCACACACTTCCGGTGCACGTAACTTTTTTGCTCTGCCCGGTTTTGGTGAACTAGTGACAAAACAGGTAACGGTGCCACAGGTGTTTGATTTCTTTAAGAATGATGCGCTGGAATCGGCTCCTGGCGAACGCTTTGCCTACAGTAATACGAACTATTTTTTGCTCGGACTGGTGATAGAAAAAATATCAGGCACGTCCTATGCAAACTATATGCAGAGACATATTTTCAAGCCTTTACAAATGAAGCACACCGCGTATGAGGGACAGCAAGCTAAGCAATTAATGCATAGCCAAGGTTACCTAGCTGAGAATGCGACGCTGAAACAAGTCGATCCGTTTAGCATCGATATTGCCTATGCCGCCGGTGGTTTAGTTTCAACCGTGGATGATTTGGCACGTTGGGATCGTGCTGTTTCGGAACAAAAGTTAATTAGCCCCGCCTTATGGAATCAAGCCCTCAAACCATACAAGCTCAACAATGGCAGCGAATCTACCTATGGATTTGGCTGGATGACTTTTACAGTACGTGGCGCACCAGCGTATGGCCATGATGGAATTATTCCTGGCTATAATGCCTTTGCGCTTCGAATCCCGAAGCATAAGGTGTATGTGGCAGTATTAAGCAACTATTCTAACCTTCAGCCTGATGCCGCTTTTATCGGCACAACGATTGCAGCAATCGCGATGAGGAACCCGTTTCCTGAATATCAAGCGATTACGCTCCCTACTGAACAACTAGAACAATTTACTGGAAGCTACCGTATTGACGACAAAGAAAATCGCATCATTACCCGAAAAGGAACACAGCTATTTATGCAGCGCGGTAATCGCCCACCCATTGAAATTTTGGCTCATGCCGACCAGAAATTTTTTATCAAAGGCAGCCCAACGCGCGCGCACTTGAGCTTTGATCTTGGGCCGAATGGAAAAGTGCACCAGATGACCATGACACAAAATGACATTTCCAGCATTTTGCCACGCATAGAACTTGGTGCGACCAACTGATAGAAAATGCAAACCGTCTAGACAAAGTATCCGTCCATAACCCCGCACTCAGAAAAGCACGGGGTTATGTCTTGACATGCAACATCGCCCTAGCGTTGCGTTATTGCAGGACACGCCCCCAAGCTAACTTAGGCGCTCGTTACACATGAATGCTTTCCATTCGTTTTGATAAGGCCGATTGACGATTGCCTAAAAAGATTTTTAAACGATCTTGATAGTCATGGCCAACGGCACCTTGAATAGATGGGCGTGATGCTAAGTGTTGGCGCCAGGCGCGCACCTTTGGCGTGTGCTTGAAAAAGTCGAAACCATCAATCAACTCGAATGTATCGAAATAACGAAACAGTGGCCCGAATACCGCATCGACGATAGAAAACTCGTCTCCGGAAAAATATCCGCCACGCTCGCCTAATGCCAGTTCTATCTGAGCGAATTTCTCTGCTATGTCATTGACTTTCAATGCGAGCGTCTTCTCATCTGGTGCGTTGTAAAAACCCGCTACGCTGTTTAGGATGGTAGAGCCAAACTCCATCCATGCGCGGTGTCGTGCACGTTGTAACGGATGCTCAGGATGCAGGCGTGGTGCTTGCGTTTCGTCGAGGTATTCACAGATCACAGCGGATTCAAAAATTGCCTCATCATCCACCATCAAGACAGGCGTTTTCCCTAGCGGTGATAGCTGTAAAAACCATGTCGGTTTATTCGCCAGATCGATCTCCCTTCTTTCGAAAGGAATGCCTTTTTCGCTGAGTAAAATTGCAGCACGTTGTACGTAGGGACACAAAGGATGGCTGAGTAAAGTAAAAGTTGGCATGTCGTACCCCTTATTCAGAAAAGACAAAGCGTTGGCTGCGACGGGTAGCGAAACTGCCATCACCAATCAACCACAATGAGATCGAAGCGATGCTGAGAAACAGTGGATATTCCCAGCCACCGCCAGGGCTAGTGTGAGCCCAACCATTTGGCAGATGTACCCACGTCGCTGTCAACATGACCGGCACTAGCGCCAATGAAACTTGTCTGGCGTACACACCAAAAATCAATGCTATGCCGCCCAAAAGCTCAGCAGCAAATACCGGATACGCCAAAAATCCAGCAAAGCCGATACTTTCAAAATAGCCAGCTGTCCCAGGCAGCGTAAACACAAAATATTTCAAAGCGGCGTGCGCCACCCACATGATGCCTAGGCTAAGACGTAATAAGCTGATGCCATATTGGCTTGGATTGTTCTTCATTTCGTTGTTCATTTCAATGCACCATTGAGTTGTTGGAGCCCTCAGTATATGATTGCCTTAACGCAAAAAAAATAGGCAAAGGTGAATACCATGAGTGCGAAAACGCAATACAGACTTAGTGCAGCTGATCTTGAGTTGGTGTTGGCTTTGCATCGAGGTGGGACGCTCGCGGCGGCGGGGGAACGCCTGGCGTTGGATGCGTCGACCGTATTTCGTTCGATACAGCGCATAGAACGTGGTTTGGGCCAACAACTTTTTGCCAGATCACGCAACGGCTACTTGGGATTGGAGTTGGCGCAAGTGTTGACAGCCCATGCAGAGCAAGTAGAGCGAGAATTGGAATCGGCACGTTCTGCGGTTCAGCTGGTGCCCGATCAAGTCTCTGGCACAGTGCGCCTTACCACGACGGACACCATTTTGCATGGCTTGATTGCTGGTGTCCTGCCCTCTTTAAGAGCGGCGCACCCACTGCTTGAGCTTGAAATACATACGGGAAATGAACTAGCCAATCTCACTCGCAGAGACGCAGATATTGCCTTGCGTGCGACCAAAAAGCCACCGCAACATTTAGTCGGAAAACGTATAGGCCCTATCCGGATTGCTCTGTTTGCATCCGTCAAAAGTCGCATCAAAAGTATGGACGATGTTCGTGCGCAGAATTGTGCATGGATAGCGCCTGATGATGCCCTGCCAGATCACCCTTCGGTATTGTGGAGAAAAAAATATTTCCCGAAAGTGCAGCCGCAGTATCGGGTCAGCAGTATTTTAACGGTGGCTGAATTTGTGGCGCAGGGCGTGGGTATCGGTATTGTTCCGATCTTCTTGGGCCAGCAGCGTCGTGAGCTGCGGCAAATTACCGATTCGCTTGACGAGCACCAAACTGAACTCTGGCTACTCACACACACAGAATCAAGACATCTCAGACGCGTGTCTACGGTGTTCGCCCATTTGGCTGACCAGCTTATCTTGAATTAGCTTGTACTGACAACGGTAGCGGTCAGCATCACCTTCAGCCGTATTTATCGATCGATCGTCCTAAACGTAAGATTGATCCTCGGCTCGGTGATCGTTGTCGTCGGTGGTAACCTGTGCAGCCAATGGCTTTGCGTTGTGCCCTTCATGACTAACAGGCTGCCGTGCGCTAACACCAAAGAAACGATGTCTTTGCTTTCTTTGTGTTTGAATGCGAATTTTCGTTCGGCTCCAAAACTTAACGAGCCGATCGCGCCATTTTTCTTCAGATCTTTTTCGGCATCGCTATGCCAAGCCATACCTTCCGTTCCGTCAAGGTATAAATTGAGTAGGCAAGAATTGAATCTTTCGCCGGTTCTTTCTTCGACTATCGTTTTCAATGCGATCAATTCTGCAGTCCACGGTAATGCGCACTTAGTCCTATTCGAATAGGTGTATTCAAATTCCTTGTCACCATACCAAGCAACTTTTCGTTTGGTGAGTATTAGTTTCCCATAGATGAACGCCTGGTCATTTTCCCATGCGATAGTCTTCATTAGACATTCAAAATAATGATTCGCCTCTTTGCCTGCAATGAGTTGGCCGTAATAATTGACCACACCATCTTTGGGTAACAAATTATGCGAGGCGTCTAAGTCGTCAAATAAATCCATGCTTTGTTTTCTTTTTTTGTGATGTGTTCACGGTGGATTTAATCAAAAAGGAAAGAACAGGGTCAAGCCTTGATATTCAAGATACAGAAAACTTAAATGAAGTCCCACGTGCGTAGCGCCTACTCGACCGCCCCTCTTTGTTCGAACTATTTAAAAACAAAAGTGAACTTATAAAAGCCAAACGAGACGACAAAATCAGAGATGCGCATCTTCAGTATGGGTATCGTTTGGCCGAAATCGGACGTCTTTTAGATTTGCATTGCTCAACTGTGAGCCACATTGTTTCTGGCGATCAGTGATGTTGCATGCCAAGACTTTCGCCCACACTCTAGCCCCAATTCCGCCGGCCCCCACTCTTCTACCACCGCATGCGCAATTTATGGTTTAGTGCGTTGTGAAATTTGCGCCATTACATCCGCAATGGCTTTGATCACCTCTTGTGGATGTGTGGCATGAATAATATGTCCAGCGCCTGACACGATGCGGACAGTGCCACGTTGAGATAAGGCAGCGATCTCTTTTTGCATCGCCTCGTTCTCCGCTTCAACTGCCTTATTGAGGGCACTTTGTGGTTTACCCGGTTGCGCAAACGGGTTGACCCCGCGTACCAAAACTATGATGGGAAGCGCGCCGAACGAACCACGCGCAGCACGTAGTTCAGGATTACCAAGCGCCCAGACATTTGATTCGGCAAGGCGTAAACGCCAATATGCTGGCGACATGTTTTGTACTTTACGTGCTGCATCAAGTCCACGGCCATCACTACCAGGGACAACTTCGATTTCACCAAAGCAAGTCCGCTGCAGCTCGCTGCCTGGCAGGAATACTTTTTCAGATTCTGTGAGACAGGCTTTTTCCATAGCGGAAAACATCGTTTGTATCTGGGCAAATTTACCCTAGCTTGCCTTATTCAAACGAGCGAGATTGTCTTCATGTTCTGCTTCCACCAACACTAATCCACTCACCTCATTCGGGTAACGATAGGCGAACAGTTGGGCGTTCGCTGTCCCGAATGAAGCGCCGACCAGCAGATACGGTGGCGCTATGTTGGCCGCAACTAGCAGCGCGTGAAGATCTTCCACAGCATTACCCGAAGTCGGCGGTCGCATCGAAGGGTCGCTGAAACCATGTCCGGCGCGGTCGTAAATACAAGCCCGCGTATGCTCGGCCACTGCGGGCTGCACATTCGCCCAATTCCAGCCAGCTTCGCCGCCTGGCGCATCAAATACCACAGTAGTTTTTCCGCTGCCGCTGCAATACAAATTGAGGCGTCGCCCTCCGATATCGACCAACTGCTGTGATCTGGAAAATTGACTGCGCTGGTCGTTTGCTTTGGCCTCGTTGGTAAACTTAGTGGACGGGCCAGTGCTGTCCCCTGTAACAACAAGGCCAACAAAGATGGACAGATTTACGACAAAATTCAACATGCTAAGTCACTTTCTTGAAAAATGAATACGCTGCAACGAAAACGATTGATCGTTCTATGATAAATCATATTACGAAGAATTGGATCATACACCGGCCTCATGCTTGTCATGCAATCGAACCAAGCATGCCCCATCTATCAGACTAGTTGTCGCCTCAAAGAATTTATAAGCAGGAACTCGGCTTGACTGAATCTGAAAAAATGGGTCCAAGTTTTGTCTCAAGACATTTCTGAATTAGGCTAATCCCCGATGTCCAGACCATTTCATTTGAATTTCCCGTGCCATATATCACCTCACTTTCTCACTACGAAAACGCTTCAGACAACGAATGCTAAACACATCTAAATAATTGAGGTGAATGCGTAAATAATTCGATTTGTTAGAGGTATCTCAACTACTTATAATGATCTCACGGTACCAGTTCAAAGATAGCAGATCTTAAATGGTGAGACGTAGTTCATCCAACTGCCGATTGACTCGTACCGACCAATTTAAAGACCCTGGAGGAGCTATGTACGTTGATATTCAATCAAACGGATTAGAACTTGACGACGATTTGCGTCAGCATACTTTACATCGATTGCACGGCGCAATGGATTGGGCGAGCGATGATGTTAAGACGATTTATGTTCGTTTTTCTAATCTTGATCGCTTTGATCGATGCCATGCCACGCGTTGCATGATACAGATATCATTGTCCAACAAGCCTGTCGTTGTGACTGAAAATAGTGAAGGTGATGTGTACGCTGCAGTTGATATAGCGGTCGATCGTATTGCGCGAGTCATGGTTCGAAAATTTGGCAGATTTATAGAGGCTGAGTCTCATTGGTTTGAACATAATGAGTGGAAAGTGAGGCCGACACGTTTAACCAAAGTGAACCCGAAGATGATGCCATCCTCAGGACAATAAAATCGTTTGGCAAGATCGGAAAATTAATGCATCACAAACACGTGAGACTGTTCGATCATCGTTCTTTTCATCGCAAAATAGCCTGAATTTGATCTTGGCTAGCGGTTCGTCACTGTTACTTATTACTAGGAATAAAACCATGGATTCACGTACCCCATTTTCAAATGCATCCGGCTTCTCCCGACCGGGATTTGGCATTTCTCGCAAGGCCTGGTACTGGATAATCGGCGTTGTTTTAACGGTGGCAGTATTGCTGATTTGGGCGGTCATTGCTTCGGCACAATGGCTGTTGTATCAAGGTAAGGATGCCGCAGTCGATATGATCAATGGCGCGCCAAAAATATCTGAGACCGTTTTAGGAAAAGTAGAACAAGTGATGCCAGGAGCGAAGAAAACGCTCGAAGGTGCCATACCTGAAGCAAAAGAAGCACTAGAAGGTGTAGTGCCAGGAGCAACTGGCGCGATAGAGAGTGTGCTCGGCGGCTTAGACTTAAATCGATCAGCGCAACGCGAGGTCAGTGGGAACGATGTCGCTCCTGTCGTCCGATACAGTGGTTTGGTGCGCATCGCTTGGGATAAAGCTGGTGTCGCTCAGTACGAAGGCAAAGCCGACTTCAAACAAGTTCGTCATCACTACAGCACTGGGTTTATCGAGCAAGGATTTACAGAGTCTATCATTTCAGCAAATCAGGGAACTGAGGTTCAAGAATACTTGAAAGGCCAAGATCGCTACAAGTTAACTACCACTCAAAAGTCGCCGAGTATCGTGCAATTGAAGATTGAAAAAATGATGGTTCAAAGTAGTTAGCAAGCGTGGATCGTGTCATCCACGAATGATCCGGCGTGTGGCATGTGATGAATGGCATAGCCTGAACTTTCAACGCTTCGGTGGTTGTTAATAAAGAAGGAGTCATTATGTTTTCGGTATATGGCATTACAGGGCAAGTGTATTCAGGCTCATTTGAAGGCATCAGTCGTGTCAACCAAGTCCGCCAAACACGGCAGAGCCGCACAGTGCAGGAAGACGGGTTTGAACTAGGCACCGATATTATTCCTAGCCCAATTCCTACAAAGACCTTGCCAACTACTACGGCGGAACAACGTGCAATCAATGCCTATCGGTCGACATTACCGATCGAATTTGACCGCGGTCCACTCTTTCATGCGCGACAGATTATGCAAACTAAAGTGATTTCCGTAAATGTGAATGATTCTGTGTCTGAGGCATGGGAACTTATGCGAGAAAGCGGCATTCATCAAGCGCCAGTGTTCAACAATGCCGCTAAACTCATTGGCGTCGTCAGTGAGCGCGACCTGCTCACCAGCCTCAACATTACAAAAAATGGTCTGGCCAATGTACTTGATCGGCGTGTGAGTGATGTAATGCGTACGCCTGTTGTTGCCAGTTCGCCGCTGACCGATATCCGTCGCATCGCACGCGTGATGCTGGATTTTGGGGTTGATGGCGTGCCCATTATGGATGAGTCAGAGCGACTGGTCGGCTTCATTTCACGCAGTGACATGCTAAGGGTGATGATGAAAGACCCGCCGCTGAGTCTTTGGTGTTAGTGATGGCGTGACCAAGGACGAACGAAGGCTCAGCCATTGAACAATATTAAACGTTTGCGTTGGCGCTGTACTCGCGAATAGCGTCCGCGAACGGGATCGACTAGCAAAAGCGAAAAGAACGCATGGTGAACAAAAGTGGCTGCATCGCTTTTGAACCGATGCAGCCCCTGCACATTCAAATTCTTGGATCACCCACAGAAATATTCGCAGTACGATATTAAGAACTTGGGATCGTTCTAAGATCCTTTTCTTTGATACATGACACTCACGACAGACGCAGCAACGATAGTGAGTAGCAGCAAGCCAAACTTGCTCACCGTCACAAAACCCAGAAGCCCGGCCAAATGAGAATTTATGGTCGGAAGCTGTGCAATGAGCGTAAACACAATGGCATTTTCAAGCATGTCACTTGCGAACCACACGAATGGAAGTAGCAACAGCATTTTGCGCGGCGTTTCTGTCAAAGAACTACGTGCTGCCACAAATCTTGTTAGACAAAATAGGAAAGCAAGAAGGCTCATTGGGAATGCCAGATCTGCCGTATAGGTAAAGCGTTGATACATGGCGCGTCCAATCTCACCCATGCCATTTAGACGGTCAGCCACTTCTGTGCTTGAGAAAGATGGCAATTTATCGAATATCGGTGCGCCGTTTAAGGCTAGGTCAAGTACCTTGGATCCGCCAAAAAAGGCAAACATGTGGGTAGCCACAAACACACTGAAAACTAAACCAAAAGAAAGTGTTAAAGCTTTTCCTGAGTTCGGCCACGAATTTAACAAGATCGAGCCACTGATAGACATAACTTCTGGCTCTTGTTCGATTACTTTGCGTTGCTGATTTCTTTGGTTTAGAAATCCGCCTAGGAAAAATCCGAGAAAGAAGATCGTCGGAATGAGAAAAAAGTGGGCGTGTGTCAATTTAATGTTTCCTGAAAAATACAGCGTAGAGCGCAAGATCAAAAATCTCGTTCAAGGAGCGACGGGCGTCAGCTGGCGTATCGACATCTCACTATTCAAGGTTTGCTTAGTGCTGCTGTGTTGATGGTGTTTCGGCTCTGTCGCCTCTTGCTCTTTTGCATAACCGCGCAATCGCATATAAAGAGCAACCTGATCGCTTGTCATTATGCGAAATTGAACCAAATGCGCAGCAAGGTGCACGGCACGAATCTTTGCTTGTAATTGGCCAATACGTTCGAGAGACGCTGACAGTAATTCGGGTGTGATCGTCTTGCTGGCGAACATTTGATCCAAGCGTCGCTCTTCCTCAACTAAGGATCGACCATAGGTGACCGCGCTTACTTCCATCGCAGCAAACTGTGCCGCCGTCAATTTCCTCTGTTCATCCGTAAGATTTAATTGCGAAGAGAATGCTAGAACATGGGAGGGACCAGGATAGCCATTGAGCTCCGCGGCTTTGGCCAAACCCATGCCTTTGCCGGATAAATAGGCCTGTACATCTTCAGCCGACAAGGCTTTCATTTCACGCGATTCCTGTCCAGCATACGGCGCGGCCTGTGTGGCATTAGTAGCGCCAACATCGACGGAGAAAGACAAACCGGCAACAGCCAAGAGAGCGAGACGTTTCATGTAGAACCTTTGTAAAGTTTAAGACAGCTAAAATTTAGTAATATACTGAACATCATGTTCATTATCTTGACTTGCCCGCGACCAGAGGTCAATCTACAAACGAGTCGTAAAGTACGTTACTGAACATTCACCCTATCAATGACCAGAAAAAAAGCGAATTATTATGATTGATCGACGCGTACAAAAAACTTTGGATTCTCTGCATCAAGCCTTGATCGCTCTGATTCTTGAGAAGGGCTACGATGCAATTACTGTCAAAGACATCATCGATAGGGCCAACGTGGGCCGGTCTACTTTTTATACACACTACCTAAGCAAAGAACATCTACTTCAGGGAGGCTTGGACGACCTTGGTAAAATTCTGTTAACGAATCAAAAGTTGGGTAGAACACAAGTTGGAAAGCCGGCTGTACGGTTTGCGTTTAGCAGTGCATTATTTGATCACGCTCATGGCTACAAAAACGTTTATCGTGCCATGGTCGGCAAGCATGCGGGCGCTGTGGTCACCAATCGGCTTAGCAAGGTGCTGACAGACTTGGTAAAGGAGGATTTGAGTGCCATCAAATTTTTTCAAAGTGCACAAAACGTCCCGCCCCCGGTCATGATTCAATTCATTGTTGGCGCTATCATGTCGGTGTTAACGTGGTGGGTGGATGAACCGAAAGAATATACAGCCGAAGAAGTTGATGCTATTTTCCGACGGCTGACATTTGGGGCAATTGATTTTCCGAATGATAAATAGACCCGATTCTAGTGGAAGATACTCGAATGGACAGCATTTTCTAATCTTCGCGACATCGCCTTTCTTTAGTTTAAAGAAAACTGCAGGGCATCGCCGATCTGATTGTTGGCGCCATAGCAAATAGCGACCGAGCAATGGCCGAGATCAGTCAGCTTTTAGATTTGCCTTACTCAACTGTGAGTCGAATTGTTTCTGGGAATCCGTAATGCTGCATATCAATACTTGCCCCCCCGCACTTCTTGCATTGTATTTAACTATTTTTTGAAACGATCATTCAAATTTGATCGTGCCATATCGTTCTTCCTCGTAAAAAATCTTGACGTGGCCTTCCTACCTTTATAATTACCGCGATCGTCGTAATTTTATGTCGAAAGCACCGTATTCATTTATTCAGTCAATTGGTGAGAAATTCATGAAGATAAATAATGAGCCATTTTGGTCTGCCTGGGTTTTTGTAGCCGCACTTTTATATGCAATTTGGGCTTCGGAGCACCTGTATCATAGTGACCCGAATTTGAAAAATGGTGTTGGAATCATGGTTGTTTGGATCATCATGCCCTTTGTATTCTGTGTTGCGCTTGGCATTGCAGCTGCGGTTTTTGGTTTGACCTTCCGTTTCATCAAAGATCCCAGTACTCGTGCATGCCTTTTACTCGTAGCATTTGGCGTTTTCCTCCTTGGGTACGGCAAACCATCGATCTTCGTAATTCTCCTAGCGCTTATCTCTTTTCCTCTTGCCTACTTTCAAGCCAAAAAAACCGGCAAAGATAAAAAAGATCTTCAAGATTTTATGAAAAAATAATATGGCAACTACGATTACGCCTTCTAGGGACTATCTCAAAAAATTTGCAACGCCGCTCTGGGATTTATTGGATCTGGAATACTGCATGCCTCTTTCGATCATTGAAGGAGAGAGAGGGGGCTATACCTTTATCATCATCGACATGAGGCATGACGCATTTGGACTTTTAGGTGACGATCAAAGTACCGCGATTTCTACGTTTTTTATTGTTGCGCATCAAAAAAAAATCACTCAGCCACGCATTTCCCAGCCCCTTTTAGATTTTCAGGTTTCGGCGGACAAGCAACATGTCTATTTGGCCCGTCCTAGTAAGAAAGTAAGACCAGGTGAATGGGAAGATACCTTAAAAAAGGCCGTGAATGTGGCAGAAGGCTTAGTTGAAGCAAGCACAAATGAGACGAACCAGAAGTCTTTTCCTGCCACATATAGGCCCGTAGGTGCCGGTGCTTTTGTCCAAGCATTTTGGGCTCTAGTGTTTTTACTATTTTCAATTTTGTTTCTGATAGTAGGACTCATGGGACTGTTTGGTTCGATAAAACTTGATCCCAGCAGAAGCGAATCCATTAAGATGGGCTTGCAGTTTTTACTCGCAAGTCCATTTGCCTTTTGGGGGGCAATTTATTATTACCAAAGGTTCAAAAAGCATTTGTAGAGGGTTGGTCACTATTATTCAAAAGAGGACTTAAAAGACGGGATCAAGTCTTGATATGACACGTTTTGAGAGAACCATTCGGCGTGAAGCTTAGTAAAAATTCGGTAAAGTCTTGCCAGGCTAGAGCAAGCTAGCGCACCACCAACTCCAAAGAAATATCTAAGCACCTAAGCCGAACATTGCGCAAGCACTGGCCGCAACGATGAAACCCAAGCTTTTGGCCACTCCTTGATGGGCTTTCACTGTTGCAGCAAGTAATGAGCCTAATGCCAATATTAAAGCACTAGAACCAAGTAAACCGATCTGATAAAGATAGGCAGATGCATCTTGCGGTAATTCTAAGCCGTGTGCCATGCCATGAACGATGCCAAATGCGGCGAGTAAGGCCAGCGCGATTGCACGATGCAATTGAATGGCAAAAGCCAGTAACGCGCCAGCAATTGCCAAACTCAAGGCAATTTCCATTTCTACATTAGCCGTAACAAAACCGCTTACCGCCAATACCGCACCGACTTGTATCGCGCACAAAAACATTAAAGCTAAGCCAGTCGCGTTGCGATTCATTTTTTGGCGCAACCAAAAACCAATGGCGAGTAACATCAACAGATGATCAAAACCGCTTAAAGGATGAAGAAATCCTGAGACAAGACCAGTATGTGTGTGAGCTACGCCATCATGTGCTACCGCCAATGATGGAAAACTGAGCATGAGGACAACGCCCAATAAACAAGTCAGAAATCCAACCATCTTACTTCCCGAACGCTGCATGTTATTCCCCTGTAAAAAAGTTCAAATCGCGACACAGGGGGAAAGACAGGACTGCATTTTGTCTCAATGTGTGATGCCTTACTGGAAAATTCTTATCACGACAATTTACGCGTCCTTGGTTCGCCAACTTGACTAGTAGGGGTATATGGGCGCCCCTTTTTTTCTCCATTTTGAGTTTAACTAATATTGTTTATTGACTTTTAATCATCCTAATTTTTATTAAGCAATCCTTAAGGTTTTGTCGAATATGATGCGCTTTCTAATAATTCACCTTCAAAAATTTATGACATCAATTGAAATTGAAGCACTGAACCATCGTGCAGTAAACCACCCATATCTTATTGCACTTCGCGATGGGAAATTTAAACGAATGGATAGAGTAATCTATGATTTTGCTTCGCAATATGGTTTTTACAGCGCTTGGTTTCCCAGATATTTGACCTCTGTTATTTCAGGAATGGAGAATCCCGAACATCGTCAACATTTGATTAGTAATTTATCTGAAGAAAGTGGTCATTTACACTATGAAGATTTGATCGCTTTACGTCAAATAGGTATCAAGGATGAATGGGTGCAAGGCATTCCTCATCCCCAATTGTTTCGCCGATTTCAAGATTGCGTAGGGGTTGATAAGAATACCGCTCCAGGGATAGAAGTTCAAATTTGGCGCGAATCTTTCTTTAGTTTGGTTCAAAACAGCTCCGTAGCTGAAGCTGTTGGCGCAATCGGTTTAGGAACAGAGACTATCGTAAAACACATATATAAATACATTATTGAAGCGATACAAAACCATACCGACTTATCCCTTGAACAATATGTTTTTTTCCCCTTACATACCGAAGTTGATGATGAGCATGGATTAGTGTTACTTGAGATCGCCAATCAAATGTCCAAACAAGATAAACGATCAGAAAATGACTTAAGAAAAGGTATGTTGAAAGCGTTAAATCTTCGTGCTGCATTTTGGGATGACATGATGTTACGTGCGATAAATATTGATAGCGAGTCGAAAATTTATGCGGTTTGAACTATTTATGAAAAGTTGGAAAGCAAAAAGCCTTTCTGAAGACGAATATAGCAATGTTATTGGCGTATTTGCAGCCCTCAATAATGCAATCGACAATGATGATTTTAATGAATTAGAGACCACGTCACCAATTTGTTCTGCACTATATTTTTACGCATTACAATCCGATAAAAACTTGAGTGAAGTACGCAATTTATCTCAGGCATTTTTATCTGAAGAGCCCGACTTTTTTGTGCCAAATAATCTGAAAAGATTGATTGGCCAATTTTGGATTGAAATTCAATACGGCCGATTAGAAGCCCAAACCAACAAAATAAATCTAAAGGAATCGTTAACCCACTCAACGTCACCGACGGATTATTTATCCTATCTGAATGACACTCGCTTAAATCCAATATATGCGAATAAATCAGATAAATTGAACATTGATTTTTGTGTGAGTTCTTTACCATTCCCTTTAGAAGTTCTTGATCCACGCATTGTTAAAATACCAGCTGGAAAATCAAATGAATATCACAAACACGCACATGAGACAGTTTTCATATTTATTCAAGGAAATGGTCGCGTAAAAATTGATGACCTTATATTTGAAGTTCAATCTGGTAATTTTGTTTTTATTCCGCGTTGGTGTATGCATCAAACAATCAATTCTGGTGAAACGGAAATGATTTTTCTTGCAGTCGCTGATTTTGGGCTAACGGGCAAAAGTTTTGTGGGTAACTACTTAAAAACTGCTCGCCTCAAACAAACCTCGTAGTGGCAACTTTCTTCTATCCTTTACTTGATGACGTATGTCCAGTATTTATTTATACTAAAAATCTGTATTGCTAAAAAAGTTAAATAGTTTTAAGAGAAGTAATCAATCGAAGATTGACCTTGCCCAGAATAACGGATCTCTTAACTCAGGCTCATGCGGCTTGCTTCAACTGTGATGCAAGCCATTCGTTTTCAAACTTCATTGGGCTGGTAAAACCCAGTGTTGAATGCAATCGTTTGGCGTTGTAAAAAT
>CAUPKC010000064.1:0-24393 GCA_963511665.1 uncultured Undibacterium sp. | reverse complement strand
TCACCATGAATACCATGGTGACCAACGCGAAACAGATTAGTTTGTTTTTAAGTGATATTTCTGTCGCCGCAAAAGAACAAGCTACTGGCGTGGCGCAAGTCGGCATCTCGATTAGCGAACTCGATGAAAGCACCCAATCCAATGCGGCACTAGTCGAGGAAACAACCGCAGCATCAGGCGCATTGACGCAACAAGCAGACGTATTGCAAGAAGAAATCGCCAATTTCCGTGTGGCTTAGCTTATCTAAACTAGCAAAATCAAGCTTAGGTTTTCTTTGTCAGCATACGTTCAAGTATGCCCTGTGAATCAAAAGCGGCACGGCGTAATCTGTCACTTACGCCCTGCCACTCTCTTTTGTCTGGCAAGGCTTCCACCAAAATAATATCGGCATTCACATGATCGAGCTCACGCAAATCGGCGTACAGATCATGGGCGTAGGAAACCGGATCAGGATTGAGTTGACGCCATCCTTGCAGTTGCGGATAAGCGGTATGCGGCTGGTACGCCATCACAGCAACACGTTTTCTAGCCGCGAGTAATTGCGAAATGGTCGATTCCAATTCTTCCACCGCCACCATAGCCACCGCCGTACTCGGTGCGTAATGCGCTTCCAAAGTGCCGGATGCACGTGGTGCTGCTTGATCTGGTGCATTCACTGGCACCCCCAACACCTGCTCCAGTTGCGTGAGACTGATATGACCAGGGCGCAAAAGAACTGGGCCATGCGTCGCTAAGCGGCTCATATCAACGATCGTTGATTCTATGCCTACATCACTTTGTCCACCATCGAGCACTGCGGCAATCATGCCGTTCGCCACCTCAACAGGGAATTCTTCTAAGACGTGTTCTGCTTTGGTTGGACTGACGTGCCCAAACTTATTTGCTGACGGCGCGGCGACACCGCCCTGACCGCCTTTAAATTCACGCAATAAAGCTTGTGCAACGGGATGCGATGGACAACGAACACCGATGGAATCCTGACCACCAGAAACCGCATCAGGTATATGATCGGCGCGCTTCAAAATCAAAGTCAAAGGTCCAGGCCAAAATGCATCGATCAGTGCTTGCGCTGGGGCTGGAATCTCTTTAACCCAGTAAGCAATATTCGCCTCCGGCGCGACGTGCACAATCACTGGGTGATTCGATGGACGTCCCTTAGCTCTATAAATATTCGCAACCGCATCAACGTTCTCCGCATCGGCACCGAGGCCATACACAGTTTCTGTCGGAAAGCCGACTAATGCGCCCTGCTCTAAAGCGCGAGCCGCTGCGACGATTTGTTCAGAAGAATCCAATCTCAACCTCTGCGTGATCAAACAGCGATGCCGAGAATTTCACAGGCTTGACGCATCTCATCTTGCGCTTGCGCTAAGCTAGGGGCAATAAAAGTGATATGTCCCATCTTGCGGGCACGACGTGCTTCTGCTTTGCCGTATAAATGCAAATGCGCCGATGGTAATGCTAAGACTTTATCCCAAGCAGGCTGACGCTCAGTATTTTGTTCAACATCGTCAAACCAAATATCGCCAAGAATATTCAACATCACGCATGGCGAATGCTGACGCACATCACCCAAAGGCAATCGCGCCATCGCTCTGACTTGCTGAGCGAATTGGCTGGTTACGCAAGCATCAATTGTGTAATGCCCGCTATTGTGAGGCCGCGGTGCCATTTCATTGACGACCACTGAACCATCTTGCAAGACAAAAAATTCTATACAGAGCACGCCGACATAATCGATATCGGCAATCAGTTTCAACGCCGCGTTTTGGGTTTTCAAAGCAGCTTCGGCTGATACATGCGGACTAGGCACGGTGGTCGTGAATAAGATGCCATCGCGATGCACATTTTCTGCAATCGGATACACGACGGCTTGACCATCTGCACCGCGTGCTACTAATACAGAAATCTCATAGGCAAGTGGTAGCATTTTTTCCAGCACGCAGACCACGCCATTGAGATTGGCAAAAGCGCTACGCAACTCTTCTATCGACTTCACACGCACTTGACCTTTGCCGTCATAACCCATGCGCGCTGTTTTCAAAATGCCAGGGAATAAATCGTCGCTGACTTTTTCCAAATCACCAGCAGTATGCAAGACCGCATGCGGTGCGGGCAAGATACCCGTTTGTGGTGCGCAACGTGTGAAGAATGTTTTCTCTTCGATACGATCTTGGGCGATCGATACGCAAGCCGCACTTGGGGCAACAAAGCCAGTTTCAGCTAATTTCGCCAAACTGCTTGCCGGTACATTTTCAAATTCTGTGGTGAATGAAGCACAAGCATCTGCTAACTTCTGCAAACCCGCCGCATCATCATAGGCAGCTTGTATATGTGCATCCGCTGCATGTGCAGCAGGGCTGCCCGCTTCAGGTTCCAGCACCATGACCTTAAAACCCAGAGCTTGTGCTTCATGCACAAACATGCGTCCTAACTGTCCACCGCCAACCATGCCTAGCATGCTGGACTTGGTATTTGGAAACTGCGGCGTGTTGTCGATAGAAAAAGTGGGCATTGTTGGTTTTTCCATGCTGGTGTTAAATAATTTAAAAACCACATCAAAAGCGTTTACCGCAGAGGCGCAGAGTTGGGGTTTGATATCTCAAGCGCCTTTGTCTTTCTCTGCGGTCTCTGCCCCTCTGCGGCTAAAGAATTTTAATTTCCTGCTAAAGGTCGCTTGCTACTACAGTGGCAAATGCATATCCCGCGCAACTTGTGTTTGCTTGGCACGGTATGCTTCTAACTTGGCTGCCATCGCATCATCTGTCGTCGCTAACATGGCAATCGCAGCCAAGGCAGCATTCCCCGCCCCCGCTTCACCAATGGCGAAAGTATTGACTGGAATACCTTTAGGCATTTGCACGATAGACAGCAAAGAGTCTTCACCACGCAAATACTTGGATGGTACTGGCACGCCAAATACAGGCACAATCGTTTTTGCGGCGATCATGCCCGGCAAATGGGCCGCACCGCCAGCGCCGGCGATAATGCCGCGTATGCCACGGCTACGTGCGGTTTCCGCATAGGTGAACATATCATCTGGCATGCGATGCGCTGACACCACTTGTGCTTCGAAAGGAATGCCGAATTCTTTCAACATATTCACTGCATGTTGCATCACATCCCAATCGGACGAAGAACCCATGACCACGCCGATGACAGGCGTTAAATTTAATTTTGCATCACTCATGATTACGCCTTCAAGCTTTCACCTGTTAAGCGCTCTAAGGCTTCACGGTATTTCGCTGCGGTTTTCTGCACGACGTCATCAGGCAAGGTTGGTGCAGGTGCCGTCTTATTCCAAGTCGTAATCGTTTCTAAGTAATCGCGTACGAATTGCTTATCAAACGATGGAGGAGAAATGCCTGTCGCATAAGAATCTGCAGGCCAAAAACGGGAAGAATCTGCTGTCAACACCTCATCCATCAAATGCAATACGCCATTGTCGTCGAGACCGAATTCAAATTTCGTATCGGCGATAATGATGCCGCGTGTTGCGGCGTAATTGGCAGCTTCGGTGTAGAGCTGAATACTGATGTCACGCATCTTGGCCGCGAGTTCTGCGCCGATACGATTTTCCATGTCAGCAAAGCTGATGTTCTCATCATGCTCACCCATTTCAGCTTTTGCCGCTGGTGTAAAAATTGGTGCATCCAATTTAGCGGCTTGTGGCAAACCCGCTGGCAATTGGATGCCGCAGATCGCGCCTGTGTCTTGGTAATCCTTCCAACCAGAGCCGATGATATAGCCACGAACGACTGCTTCGACCATGATAGGTTTCAAACGCTTGGCCACAACTGCGCGACCACGTACTTGTTCTGCTTCGTCCGCAGCGACAACGGATACTGGATCAATACCGGTCAAATGATTTGGCACCACGTGACCGAGTTTTTCAAACCAGAAATTCGCCATTTGATTGAGCACACGCCCCTTATCAGGAATCGCTTCATTCATGATCACGTCAAATGCGGACAAACGATCACTTGTCACGATCAACAGTTTATCTTCGCCAACGGCATAGTTATCACGGACTTTGCCACGACCTAACAGTGGTAGCGAATGTAAAGTGGAGTTTATTTGCGTAGTCATAATGTGGTCTCAAAAAAAATGCTGAAGGGAGATTCATCCGCGATTTGGTAGACACATGTCACCGAACCACTTTTGAAACTCCCCGATGGGCACAGCACGCGCCCGTTTACTTCAATCTAAATTCAATCGAACTTTAAGCTCAAACGCTTATTTCACAAGCTGCGCCAAAGCACCTGACTTATATTGCTCTGCGACTTTTTCCAACGTCAAAGGCTTGATCTTCGCGGCTTGGCCTTCACAACCGAATGACAAGAAACGTGCTTTACAAACCAGTTTCGCGGCTTCGCGAGCTGGCTTCAAATAATCGCGTGGATCAAACTTGCTTGGATTTTCAAACATGTAACGACGGATCGCGGCAGTCATCGCCAAGCGAATGTCAGTATCGATATTGATTTTACGTACGCCGTTTTGAATACCGATCACGATTTCTTCGACTGGCACACCGTAGGTTTCTTTCATATCGCCACCAAACTGACGAATTTCCTCGAGCAATTCTTGTGGTACGGAAGACGAACCGTGCATCACCAAATGCGTGTTAGGAATACGTGCGTGAATTTCTTTGATGCGGTCAATCGCCAAAATATCGCCAGTTGGCTTACGAGAGAATTTATACGCACCGTGCGAAGTACCAATCGCAATCGCCAAGGCATCGCATTGTGTTTGCTTAACGAAGTCTGCCGCTTGCGCAACGTCAGTCAACAACTGTTCACGTGTCATCTTGCCGTCTGCGCCGTGACCATCTTCTTTATCGCCCATCATGGTTTCCAAAGAACCGAGTACGCCCAATTCCGCCTCTACCGTCACACCGATAGAGTGAGAAAACTTCACCACTTCTTTGGACACAGCAACGTTGTATTCGTAACTAGCGACAGATTTACCGTCTTCCATCAAGGAGCCGTCCATCATCACGGAAGTAAAACCAGACTTAATCGCTGCCATGCAAACCGCAGGCGATTGGCCGTGATCTTGATGCATCACAACAGGAATATGCGGATAGGCTTCTACCGCAGCAGAAATCAAATGACGCAAGAAAGCTTCACCAGCATACTTACGCGCACCAGCAGAGGCTTGCATAATCACCGGCGCACCAACTTCATTCGCCGCTTCCATGATCGCTGTGACTTGTTCCAAATTATTGACATTAAACGCTGGAATACCATACGCATTTTCAGCTGCATGATCCAACAATTGACGCATAGATACGAGAGACATAGTTTTTACTCCAAATAAAAAAATCTTCTTTTGAGACACTGATTAAGCTAAGCGCGAGCAGATTTTGAATCTGCGATGCTCACCGTACTGAAGTACGGTTGCGCTTCTTAATTCAAACTTTACCCGCTCGCTACGCTTACTCAGCGCCTCAACAAGCTTGTGGCTTTTGACTTTACTTTTCCAGCAGCACACTTTTAAGTTCCGCCAGTATTAAATCTTGTTCGTTGCTCTTCTGGTTCGGCACCACCAAGAAACTGATTTATAGGGATGCAGTGCTAGGCGCAAAACGCAGCAATACACTAGTATTGCGAGGCTCGAGCTTTCAACACCGACAACGCAATGCGCCCTAGAAATCAGTTTATTTTATTCGCCGATCTTTACTATGCGCATGGCATTTGTACCACCGACCTTACCCATTTGCTCACCCCAAGTCGCCACGATCAAATCACCTTTTTTAACCGCGCCTTTATCAAGCAAGACATTTTCCGCTTCTTTCAAAACCGAATCACGATCCGAGTTGTACGGCAGCTTGAAAGTTTGCACATTGCGATACAAAGCCGCTTTACGCATGGTCGCAACACTAGGTGTCAAGGCAAATAAAGGTACATCAATACTTTGACGGCTCATCCACAACGCCGTTGAGCCGGATTCTGTCAATGCCGCAATCGCTTGCACGCGCAAATGATGGGCTGTGAACAAAGCACCGTACGCAATCGATTGATCGATACGTGTAAATTGCAAATTCAAAAAGTCCGCATCCAATTTGCACTCTTGGAACTTCTCAGCCTCTAGGCAAATCGCCGCCATGGCTTCTACCGTTTCAATCGGATATTTACCGGACGCGGTTTCTGCCGATAACATCACGGCATCGGTGCCATCCAATACCGCATTCGCGACGTCAGACACTTCGGCACGCGTTGGTACCGCATTCACGATCATGGACTCCATCATTTGGGTCGCTGTGATCGCTAATTTATTCGATGCGCGCGCCATTTTGATCATGCGCTTTTGCAAAGCAGGGACTGCCGCATTGCCCACTTCAACCGCCAAGTCACCGCGAGCCACCATAATGCCATCTGAAGCATCGAGAATTTCTTGCAACGCTGGGATCGCTTCAGCACGTTCGATCTTCGCGATCATCATCGGTTTATGGTTGAATGGTTCGCCCGCGATATTCGCTAACTGGCGCGCCATTTCCATATCCGTTGAATTTTTCGGAAAAGAAATCGCCAAATAATCGGCTTGGAAAGACATCGCTGTTTTGATGTCCTCCATATCTTTTGCGGTCAATGCTGGCGCGGTTAAGCCACCGCCTTGACGATTAATACCTTTGTTGTTCGATAACTCACCACCAATTTTAACGGTCGTATGAATTTCATTGCCGACCACTTTATCGACGATCAAAACAATCAAACCATCGTTCAACAGCAGCACGTCTTTTGGTTTCACGTCACGTGGCAAGGCTTTGTAATCCAAACCAACTCGCTCTTGATTACCCAAGGTGCAGTCCGCATCGAGAATAAATTTATCACCATTTTCAATCTGGATTTTGCTATTTTCAAACTTGCCGATACGGATTTTCGGACCTTGCATGTCCGCCATAATGGCGATTTCTACGCCGCAAACTTCGGCAGCTTGGCGCACCAGATTTGCGCGATCAATATGGTCCTGTGCTTTGCCATGTGAGAAGTTCAGACGAACTACATTCACACCGGCTTTCAACATCTTCACTAAGGTTTCCAAATCATTGGATGCCGGGCCTACTGTCGCTACAATTTTGGTTCCGCGTAACATTGAATCTCCTAATGGATAATTTTTTACAAGGTCGGGCTTAAAACTAAAAATCTTTTTTGCCGCAGAGGCGCAGAGAGCGCAGAGTTTTCCTTAATGAAAGTCTCTGCGTACTCTGCGCCTCTGCGGTTAACGTTTTTCCGCAGTGTTCAATGCAGATTACTTAGCAGCTCTCTGCAACAAAATCTCTACCGCTGGCAAAGTTTTGCCTTCCAAGAATTCGAGGAAAGCGCCACCACCCGTTGAGATATAACCAATTTTTTCTGTGATGTTGTACTTGGCAATCGCAGCCAAAGTATCGCCACCGCCAGCAATCGAAAAGCCCTTAGAGTCAGCAATGGCTTCAGCCAATACTTTCGTGCCATTGCCAAATTGATCGAATTCAAACACACCAACTGGACCGTTCCAAACGATGGTGCCAGCTTGGCGGATTTGTGCAGCTAAAACCTGTGCTGTCTCTGGACCGATATCCAAAATCATGTCGTCGTCTTCTACATCAGCAACGGCTTTGACAGTGGCGACCGCGGTTGGTGAAAATTCTTTTGCACAAACGACATCAGTCGGAATAGGCACAATCGCGCCGCGCGCTGCCATCATGTCCATGATGACTTTCGCTTCATTAACCAGATCTGCTTCTGCCAAGGATTTACCAATTTTCAATCCCGCCGCCAGCATGAACGTATTCGCGATACCGCCACCTACGATGAGTTGATCGACTTTTTCTGCAAGCGATTTCAAAATCGTCAATTTGCTGGATACTTTCGAGCCAGCCACGATCGCTGCTAAAGGACGTGCCGGATGCCCGAGGGCTTTACCTAAAGCATCGAGTTCAGCTGACAATAAAGGACCAGCACAAACGATAGGCGCATATTTAGCGATACCGTGCGTTGTTGCTTCGGCGCGATGTGCCGTGCCAAAGGCGTCATTTACATAGATGTCACACAGCTTGGCCATTTTTTGCGCGAGCGCGTCATCGTTCTTTTTCTCGCCTTTATTGACACGGCAATTCTCCAACAAAACTACTTGACCGGCAGCAACTTCAACGCCATCCACCCAATTTTGTTTGAGTTCAACAGTGACGCCTAAAAGTTCAGACAAACGCTTAGCAACCGGTGCCAAAGAATCTTCCGGCTTAAATTCGCCTTCAGTAGGACGGCCTAAATGCGATGTGACCATCACAGCAGCCCCTGCCTTTAAGGCCTGCTGAATCGCAGGAACGGAAGCGCGGATGCGAGTATCTTCTGTAATACTGCCTGCATCATCCTGCGGAACATTCAAATCTGCGCGAATAAAGACACGTTGACCTTGGAGTTTATTAGCAGCGATGAGATCGCTCAGACGATTAAATTGCATAGCAGGACCAGTTAAGATGAGAAAGAATTAAATCGGGGGTAGGTGTTTTTACAGCACCACAGAACAAAAATTACTTTAAAAGCAATAAAACCTAAAATCCTGTGAAATTTCTAAATTAATCGAACATTTTACCAAATCACGAGACCGATTCGCGATTTTTCTCGTGATTATCAGGTCAACTACATGAGGAAGATGAAAATATGCAAACAAAAAACCAAAGAAAGATATAGAGAAAAGCACAGAACTATCTTATGTAATCAGTCAGCGTGAATCTCCATTCAAAAACTGATACTCCTCAGCGCCAAGGTGCGGAGTTGCCGAGGAGTGTGGAGAAAAACGAAGAATCTACTGGTTTTCTGTGGGCATCTCTGCGTTTCTGCACCTCAGGGTTCAGGAATTTTAATTTTCAACTGTACTGAAGTACGTTGCAGACACCCGCGACATTTTCTTGCTACAATCAACATCTTGCTAATTAGTCAAAATTTCCGCAGTGATTTTTTGTGATCGGTCTAGCTACATTTCGAATAAACGATCCAATTTGAAGCGATTTTATGCAGGCTGCACATCAACCATCAATATGAAAATAACTACATGCTAAATGGACGCCTATCTCTGATCACTCCTGAAGGCGTACGCTTACTACTCACTCCTGCAGGGCCAGTTCCACGTGCTTGGGCATGGGCTATTGATTTCTTCATCTACTTAATTGCGTTTGCTTTGCTTTCGGCTTTGTTCGGGCAATTTAAGCTGGGAACAGGATTGATACTGATAGCTGGTTTTGTCTTGTATTGGGGCTACGCGATTATTTGTGAAGTGTATTGGGATGGTCGAACTTTAGGAAAGCGCCTATTCGGTTTGCAAGTGTTACGTGCCGATGGGCTTCCGGTCGGATGGCGCGAATCAGTTTTGCGTAATCTATTATTAGTTGGCGACTTTCTTCCTTTTTTCTATTTAACAGGCCTGCTTTGCATGCTGTTTGACACCCAATTCCGACGCTTGGGCGATATGGTTGCTGGCACTCAAGTTGTTTATCGCGACCCCGCCATGCTACGCCCCGCCCTGCACATGACAGGTAACGACGATAAGGAAATTTCAATCTTACCGTATCCACTTACCCCAGAACAGCAAAGAACCTTGATCGCGATGTTTGAACGCGAAAAAAGCATACCCCGAGGTCGTATGCTAGAACTAGCCACCTTGGCGCAAGCAATCACTGGTCAGACGGGCGAAGCATCACTTGCTCGTTTACGTGCCTACGTCGCAGGAATGAGGCTATGAAGCAAAAGCAATTTGAAATGCAAAATGAAGCCTTGTGGGATCAGATTAAAACGATACTTGAGGAAAGACATAAAAAAAAGAATGCACCTGTGCCAGTTGGGATACAGGAGTTTCCTGCTTTATATCGACGCTTATGTCAGAACTTGGCACTAGCACTGCAACGTGGCTATTCACCAGCGCTCACCGATTACTTACAAAAAATGGTAGGCGATTGTCATCAGCTTTTGTATGGCACGGCGGTTGAACGCCCAATGACTTTACACCGTTGGTTGCTGAATGAATTTCCTCAAAGAGTGCGTGAAGAATGGCGACTACTGCTGTTTGTCTGCCTGGCTTTTTGGGGAGTTGGCTTGTTGGTCGGCGTATTGGTCTGGTTTAATCCAGAGATGGCCTATAGTTTTTTGTCCGCCAACAAGCTTGAAAAAATGCGACAAATGTATATGTCCAGCAAAATTGGCGTCGGTCGCGGCGCAGAAGGCGATTTTGCGATGTTCGGCATGTATATTTGGAATAATATCTCCATCGATTTTCGCACATTTGGCGCTGGTGTCTTTGGGGGCATCCCCGCACTTTACATCATGGGTGTCAATGGCTTGAATATGGGCGTTGTGGCTAGCTGGTTAAGCGCCGATCCTGCCACGCGTCATAACTTCTGGTCCTTTGTGATTACCCACGGTAGTTTTGAAATCGTTGGGATGCTGCTCTCTGGCGTGGCAGGTATGCGTTTAGGCTTTTCTTTAATTCAACCGGGACGCCTCACTCGCAGACGCGCTTTGTACGCAGCCAGTCAGCGTATGTTTCCCGTCTTGGTTGGTGCCTCAATATTGACTTTCATCGCGGCGTTCTTCGAAGCTTTTTGGAGCGCTAGCCCTGTCATTCCGCATTCAGTTAAATATGCTGTCGGCGCGCTATGTTGGTTATTAGTGATAGGTTTCTTTATTTTCGCTGGTCGAGTCAGGCGCTAAGGCTATGCAACTCGATCAACTACAAATCGATTTACGTCCGCGCCCTAATGCTCATGCTTTAGATCTGGGTTTTGCTTTGTTGCGTAGTAACGCCGCCGTAGTTTATATCACGTGGCTCATGCTATGGTTGCCGACAATTTTCTTGTGCGGTCTAGCGGCTTACTTCCTGCCTCGTATAGGATTCTTTGGCGGCGCTTGGTGGCTGCTAATCGCGTGGTGGATACGTCCTTTGCTGGAACGAGCACCACTGTATATTCTATCGCGCCGCGTGTTTGGCGAAAGTGTGAGTTGGCAACAGGCGCTTAGGGCATGGCCAAGTCAATGCGGCGGCGGCTGGTTTCGCTTACTAGTATGGTGGCGACTTTTTTCGGGCGGTCGCGGCTTATATCAACCGATCTGGCAACTAGAAGGCGCGCGCGGAAAAGCAGCTGCGAATCGCATCCGCGTCATTGGAAATAAAACGATAGGCTCGGCGACTTGGTTTGGTATCGCCTGCGCTCATTTTGAGGGTTTGTTGCAGCTTGGACTATTTGCCTTGATTGGGCTCTTTATGAGTGATGATCACATGGTCAATCCACTCACTTTCTTTACTTCTAGCGTAACCGGCCCCAACTCATCACTCTGGCTGTTTTTAAGCTTTGCGGCTTATGCGATTTCGGCTGGCATCATAGGACCGGTTTTCGTCGCATGTAGTTTTACTTTGTACTTGAATCGCCGCGCATGTCTGGAGGCATGGGATATAGAAATTATGCTACGTCAAATAGAAGCGCCGCAGGTTAAGAAAAAGAGTGCCCATACAAAAATACTTGCAGGATTTTTGATCGTTTGTTTTTCCAGTTTCTTATTGCCGCCTACAGATGTCTACGCTGCAGACCAAGCAGCGCTTATCAAACCCAATTCTGAAGAGAAATGCGAAAAACCAACATGGCTGAAAGAAAGCTCAGGTGAGCGCGGCGAACCACAAAGCAAACAACAACAAGAAATCAGAAAAGATATCGATACGATTTATCAAGCGGAAGAGTTGCGACCTTACTTATGTCAAGAAATATGGAAGCCTGCTGACAAAACAGCACCCAAGCGAGACAAAGTTGATCTTAGTTTACTTGCTATCGTGCTTAAATACATCGCGATTATCGCCGGAGTGTTTTTTGTGGGCTGGCTCCTATTTCGTTATCGCTCGCAAATTTTTGGCTTCACTTTACCTGAGCGCAAACGCTTCGCCACCGAAGTCGGTGGCTTAGATATTCGACCAGAATCACTGCCTGACGATATTACTGGCAGCGCAATGAATCTTTGGAAAAGTGGGCAGCAGCGTGCAGCTATTGCGCTTTTGTATCGCGCCACACTGTCACGTTTAGTGAATGAACATGAAATGCAAATCAGTCAGGGCGCTACCGAAAATGATTGCCTGCGTTTAGCAAAAATTGCGCATAGTTTATATGAATTGGATTTGCCGCGACTGCGCATCACTGAGACCTGCACTACCATCTGGTTAAATGCGGCTTACGCACACCGTTTTCCAGATAATATTGCTTTGCTATGCCAAGATTGGGACAGGGAATTTGCGGGCAACAAGGCGAATTTTTCAAAGCGTACAACAAACGACGAAGCGGCAAAAAACGGAGTATCGATATGAGTCAATCTCTCAAATCGTTACGCCTACCGAAGGGGATGAGTGCGGTAAGCCTTGTCTGGATAATTTTAATTGCCCTACTCATTGGTGGTATCGCATGGTGGTTATCGACATTAGAAAAAACCTGGATCGCACGAGAAAACCCGTCAACCGAATTTATCAAAAACCCGATGATTGCGGCAACGCGCTTACTGGAAAAACGTCAGTATCAAGTGCAACTAGCGCCCGTATTGACCGAAAACCTGATCAAAAGCGCGCCCAAAGGAACGCTCATTATTGCCGACAACGACGGCTATATGAGTAAGGATCAAACCAACGCCCTCTTTGCTTGGATAGCGCAGGGAAATACTTTAATCACCTTTCCCAAACTGTCGACGCTAACAGTGCAGAAACCAACCACAGAAGCAAGAAAGGATATCGATCCAGATGGTGAAGAGAACGACGGTAGAGATGTAAAAGAAGATCCCGAGGAAACTGATCAAATAGAACCAAATGCACAAGACCATGCAACTGAAAGTACGTCAAACCAAAAAACCAAACGGGTTGCAACGCCACTAATTCGCGATCCGATTGGTGACTATTTGGGCGTCGCTACTTTCTATGACGAACGCGCCGGCGTTAAATACTTTCATAGCGTCTTAATAAATATACCGGGTGTTTCCTACCCTTTGAAATTGCGCAAACCTAGTTTCCTCAAACTAAAATCAAACGCCAATAGCCGCACACCATTATTTACCGATGAGCACAACGATGTTTTGCGAGTTTACGCCGTCGGCAAAGGGCATATCGCAGTACTCTCCGAAAATATCTTTGAACTACAAGGCCTGCGGCATTACGACCATGCCGAGCTACTTTTAGCCTTGATTAAACTCAATCCCAAAAATCAAGGCGTCACGATAGTACAAGGACTCAAGATACCTACCTGGTATGAATTGCTATGGAATGCCTTCCCCGTCGCACTGTGCCTACTCGCGTTCGCCATTGCACTATTATTTTGGCGTACAGTCACACGCTTTGGTCCTCTCTTACTTGAGACAAGTTGGGAACGCCGTTCATTAATGGAACACATCGAAGCGAGCGGTCGCTGGGCTTGGAGCACGGCAGTCGGACGCGATTTATTACTGACTGCGGTTCGTCTATCAACCAAGCAGGTGCTAAAGAAACGTGCCCCCGAACTACAAAACCTGTCCGTCAACGACCAACTGCTACGTTTAGCGCAAATTTGCCAACTCGATCATGAGCACCTGGCACATGCTTGGCATGACGCGGCATCCAGTCATCCCCAATTATTTACCCGCCAGATTCAACACCTCCAACAATTGAGAGCGCATTATGAGCACTAATCCTAGTTCTGTTGACAACCAAACTGCGAACAATACCGCTGCTGCCGCAAATACCTCAGGCATTGCGCCAGAAAAATACCAACAAGCTTACGACATCGTTAGTCGTATGCGCGAAGAAATACAACGTGCTGTGGTTGGACAACATGAGGTGGTCGATCAAGTCTTGGCATGCTGCTTGGCAGGTGGACATATTTTGTTAGAAGGTGTACCCGGCTTAGGTAAAACTTTATTGGTAAAGGCCTTAGCCAAGACTTTTTCTGGACAATTTTCACGATTGCAATTCACTCCTGATTTGATGCCTGCCGATGTCATGGGTCATGCTATTTACGATATTAAGAATCAGACTTTTAGCGTACGCAAAGGGCCCGTTTTTACCAATCTATTACTTGCCGACGAAATTAACCGTGCACCAGCTAAAACGCAATCAGCCTTGCTCGAAGTCATGCAAGAGCGCCAAGTCACGATTGAAAATGAATCGCATAGTCTAGACGCTCCTTTCATGGTATTGGCAACGCAAAACCCGCTGGAGAGTGAAGGCACCTATCCCTTACCGGAAGCACAGTTAGATCGTTTCTTGGTGAAATGCCACATCGACTACCCTAGCGAAAAAGAAGAATTGACGATGTTACATATCGTCACCCATAAGCGCATAGGCGATGGATTAGACGTCAAGCAAGTGAGCACGATTATCAAGCCAGAAACCATCATCGCCCTCCAACAAATCGTGGCGCAGATCAGTGTGGACGATGCGGTCGCCAACTACGCCGTGCGTATCGTGCGGGCAACCCGCGATTGTCCGGGAATTTCTATCGGTGCGGGACCACGCGGCAGTATTGCCTTGATCCGTATCGCTCGTGCTTTCGCACTGTTAAACAAGCGTGACTTCGTAACGCCAGATGACATCAAGACTGCCTGTTTACCGGTATTGCGTCACCGCGTTGCTTTATCACCGGAAAGCGAACTCGACGGCTTGAGCAGCGATAATCTTCTAAGCAACCTGATCGAACAAATTCCTGCGCCGCGCGCCTAAACTAAAAATCTAAAGAAGTAGAAAGACCTATCGTATGACGCCTTCACGTCGCTTGTTGTTGATATTTTTTGCGTTGGTTGCACTAGGCTTTTTACAGCTATTGATACCGCAAATCGCGACTTATGTCTGGGCACCACTTGGCCTTTTGGCTCTATACACACTGGCCGATGTTTGGGAGCTGAGGCGCGCGCCGGATCTCAGTATTACCCGCACTTTGCAAGGTGTTTGGCCGGTCGATATATGGAACAGTGTCACCTTAACGATACACAATCATAGTCAGTACAAAATACACTTAGACCTAATAGATGATTACCCGACCGCTTGGCAGCTAGAAGGTTTGCCGCATACGACCGTGGTCGCCGCTAACGGCTTTACTGCAATCACTTATCGGCTGCGTCCAAATAGCCGGGGCAATGCCCAATTCGGCCAGCCCTTCGTCCGTGTGCGCGCTTTTTATCAATTATGGGAGCGTCAATTTCGCATAGGCGAAACGCATGCCGTCAAAGTATTTCCTGATTTTTCTAAACTATTGGGTAACAGCTTACACGCAACCGATAGACGTTCTCCGACCGTCGGTGCGATACGCAAACGTCGGCGTGGCGAGGGCACCGATTTCCGACAACTGCGCGATTACCGCCAAGGCGATAGCCAACGCTCTATTGATTGGAAAGCGACCGCGCGCTATCAAAAACCGATCAGTCGTGAATACCAGGAAGAACGCGATCAACAGATTATCTTTTTACTTGATACCGGGCGCCGCATGTTGGCACAAGATGGCGTCACAAATCATTTTGACCACGCGCTCAACGCCATATTAACTCTCAGTTTTATCGCGCAAAAACAAGGCGATGCTATTGGATTGATGACGTTTGGCGGAGATAGTCGCTGGTTAGCACCGCACAAAGGACGTGTGGGTTTGGATAGAATGCTGGCCGGCGTTTACGATTTGCAAGCGAGTGAAGTTGCGCCTGACTACACCTTGGCCGCGAGTGCTCTATTAAATAAATTGAACAAACGCGCCTTTGTCGTACTAATCACTAATCTTCGCGACGAAGACGATCAAGCCATGCGTACCGCCTGCGAACTACTCTCAACTAAGCATTTGGTGCTGTGCGCGAGCTTAAGAGAAAAATCATTGGATAACGCCTTAAGCACGCCAGTACGACAATTTCCTGATGCATTGCGCTATGCAGCAAGCACGCATTACTTGCAGCAACGTGAACAAGCGATCAAACGTTTGGGCATACGTGCGACACAGTTAATTGATATTCTTCCGGAACGGCTGAGTTTCAGTCTGGCGAACCGCTATTTAGAGATCAAAGAAAGTGGTGCTTTGTAAAGAAGCTGATAAAAGCACCAAGCAGTCCTTGATGCGCTTGAAGTAAGCAAATTGGGGGTAAGCAGATATTTCATGTTCGCAGTTAGCAATTTTTAACCAGCAAATCGGAATCAAAAATACAGTCTGACCAAGGTAAACATCGCCATACCAAAAATGATGGTCAGTAGCATGTCTTTCTTCCACAAATAGAAGATAGCTGCGGCGGTTCCGGCAATTAATTTAGGATTATGCAAGCTGGTGATAAGTTGATTGTCGTTGATGAAAAAATCCGGCACGACAATCGCTGCTAGCGCACAGCTAGGTGCATAGCGCAAAGCTTCTTGCACACGTTTTGGCAAATTAATATGGTGACCGACCACCCAAAAAGCGCTGCGATCAATAATAGTAGCGACCGTTAGTAGAATAATGACGATCCAGATTTCGATATCACTCATCGTGATTCTCCTGCGGAGCCACGGCAGTAGCGGGTTCAAAATGCTCTTCTACCCACATCGCGACGGTCATGCCTATCAATACCGCAAGTAACAAACCTAATTTATACGGCATCGAATACGCCACTACGGAGATAACACCTGCAACGACCACGCCGACAAAACCAGGGCGATTTCGCATTAATGGTAGTAAAATACACAAAATTGCTAAGGTACCAGCAAACCCCAATCCCCAATGCATAGGTACTTGGCTTCCAGCCAATATGCCCAAAATTGACCCGGCTTGCCAAACAAACCAATTCGGTACAATCAAGCCTTTTAAATACGAAACCTGATCACGCTCTTCCTCCGCGTTTTGCCACATCCTTGGAAACCGTTGCATAAACAAAGGTGCGGATATATCGCCGGTCAAAAAACCTAAACAAGTACGATGCATCCAAGGCAAATGCGCAAATCGTGGGGCGACCAACGCGGACATGATCAGAAAACGTAAATTAACGATCAGTGCCGTCGCAAAAATCACCCAGATCGGCGCATTCGCCACGATCAAAGGCAAAGCTGCCAATTGCGCAGAACCCGCGAACACCAGAAGCGTCATACCAAATGCCTGTGGCAAACTCAAGCCTGCTTTGATCATAGCGATACCGACCACCATGCCCCAAGCAGCCATCCCAAATAAGGAGGGCGCGGAAGCTTTAAAGCCTTCACGATAAAGGGGAGAATTCCAGTCTTTTAACATAGTGATCGCCTAACAGGCATAAGAAGAGAAGGCACGTTTTTGCTTGCACCCAGATGTGAGCCGCGCCATTAAAGCAATATTGTACAGCTCAAGACAAATACTTGCTTATGACCAAGTCGAAATGCCTGAGCCAAATACATGAAGAAAATCACAAAAAGTATCGTTAAAAATAAGCAAAAAAGATAATTACAAAACTTCAGCGCATCAACGGCAAGCATTTTCCCCTTACGTTTGACTCACAAGACATTCAAACGATGGGTATAGGTAAAGTGCTCAGAATGAATGCGAAAATAGACGAGTAATCACAGGAGCCAAGTTGGCGGTGTTTAGTTCATTGGCGGGTGATAGATATCAATGTCTCTCGAAGAGACCACGCAAACCGTATGGAATCCGTTAAAATCACGCCTAAGAAAAATTCTTCCATTCAGGAGCGCATCATGTCAAATAAGCCATCTATACCCGCGGTTGAATTACAGGCAAAAGACTTGCCTGCTCATTGCCCCAATCCGGCGATGCCGCTGTGGTCTTCACATCCACGTGTTTACTTAGATTTATCACACGGCGGTTCGGCAACATGCTCCTACTGTGGCACCGTCTATACACTGGCACCTGGCACCGTGTTAAAAGCACACTAAGACGACGACATCACCCCAAACCCAAGACACTCAAATGCCCGCTAAGAAACAACACAACGGCAGTGCCGATGAAGTCGAAGCTGCATTCTACGACGCGATTTCACGAGGTGACCTTGAGGGATTGATGGCCTTATGGGCAGAAGATGAGGAGATTGTTTGCGTTCATCCCAATTCTTCACGCCTGATTGGACATGCCGAGATTCGTGCGTCCTGGGAAACCATTTTTGAAAATGGTAGTGTCCACATACGTACGCAACAACTACATGCCATGCATAATTTGCTGACCGCGGTACATAGCGTGATAGAAGAGTCTCATCAAAAAGACAGCATCGCTCAAGACGTGCATATCATCGCCACTAATGTATATCTAAAGACACCTCGTGGCTGGCGCATCGCGACGCACCATGCTTCCGTTGCAGCTGGTCTTGCGCCACTCGACTCATTTAAAGCCAGCGTTTTACACTAATGCATTTTTCATCCCCGTGGTGGCTGGCTGGCGGCCACGCTCAAACAATTTATCCTGCAACCTTAATGTCTAAGCCAGCCGTCGAACTTCGGCGTGAGCGTTGGATTACGCCGGATCAAGACTTTGTTGATGTAGATTTTCTGGAGGGCGACGCGGGCAAACCTTTTCTGGTTTTGTTTCATGGTTTAGAAGGCTCCAGCAATAGCCACTACGCACGCGCTCTAATGGCAAAACTAAAACAACTGGGCTGGTCAGGCGCGATACCGCATTTTCGTGGCTGCTCAGGGGAAGCAAATCAGGCGCCACGCTTTTACCATTCGGGCGATTCGCAAGAGATCAATTGGATCATTCGTCGTTTGCATAGTGAGTTCAAAGGAAAACATCCTGATGCGAAATTTTATGCCAGTGGTGTTTCATTAGGTGGCAATGCCCTACTACGTTGGCTGGGCGAATCTCAACATGGAGCAGGTCTGGTCGATGCCGCATGCGCAGTGTCCGCGCCACTTGATTTGACCAATAGTGGTGCAACTTTATCGCGCGGTTTTAATCGTATCTATACCAAGAACTTCTTACAAACGCTCAAACCAAAATGCCTGCACAAACTTGAGCAGTTTCCAAAACTCTTTGATAAAGAGCGTATGCTAAGGGCGAGAGACTTGTATGAGTTTGACGATGTGGTTACCGCACCCTTACATGGCTACCGCAATGTTAATGATTACTGGCATCGCGCTAGTGCCTGTTTAGTATTAAATGATATTCGAGTGCCAAGCTTGATTCTGAATGCGCAAAACGATCCTTTTATGCCTGCACGTTTTTTACCTAAATCGGCTTCGTCTTACGTCACGCTGGATTTTCCAAAACACGGTGGACACGTCGGTTTCGCGACAGGAAATTTCCCAGGTACACTCGATTGGTTACCGAATAAAATTATCGGTCATCTAAGTAACTATTAAGCAACTACATAGTAACGACTAAGAGGCAAATAATAATATATGGATGAGATCGTCAAAGCAGCCATGGCGAAATGGCCTAATGTCCCGCATTGCTACGGCTGGTTGACTCTTGACGCGCGTGGTGTTTGGCGCATGCGTGATGAACAAGCGCAGGCGCTCAATTTGCCCGGCGACCCAATTCGTAATGCCACTTTACTTAACTTTATCAATCGTAATTATCTGTGCGACTCAGGCGGCAATTGGTACTTCCAAAATGGACCGCAAAAAGTTTATGTCGATCTACTTGCAACCCCTTACATCGCACAACTGTTACCAGACAAAAGCTGGCGCCTGCACACAGGTGAAACTATGTCGCAAGCAAACCACGTTTGGATGTTAGATGATGGCAATATCGTCTGCAAAACAGCGAATTATTTATGCCAATTAGACGATAGGGATTTAAGTTTGTTAATTGAAGATTGTCGAGAAAACCAACAAGCACTCCCGGAAACACGATTACTAGAATTCATGGAGTTGCCGCCCAACGAAGTCGCCGCTAGCAAGATTCAAATCAGCATTCAAGATCAACCGCTCATTTTAGAAAAAAGCAGTTTAGAGGCGCTCATGCTGGAGGAGAATTATTGTTCGCGTCCACGCTCGACGACATAAACTAAAGCCTGCGTTTACTTATTACCCTTTTTTTCATCCTGTAATTCTTCGCGATGTTTCTCTTTCCATTCGCGTTCGCGAGCATCAATCACCGACAGATCATAGTACTTCACAGCAGGATCGAGTCGCGCAATTTCCAATTGTTGCAACGCCGCGGGCAAAGCGCCTTCTATCGCATAAGCTTCAGCCAAGGCAATGTGTTGCAGTGCCGATTTGCCTGAGGCCGCATAGGTTTTGGCCAGCAAATGCTGTAACTTTGCTTCGCGACGATACAGGTTAATTTGTTCCCGCAAGAATTGCTCAGCATCAGCGTAATTTTTTGCCTCTATCATGACTTCAGCATATTGATGCGCCAAGCCACGAGCTAAAGGTAAATCACGAATTGCAGTTTTGGCTTTCGCCATCGCTAAATCAGGACGCTTCTTACCCATTTCTATATCAATCGCCAAACTAGCAAATGCACTGGTTTCTTTTAGCCATTTTTTCTGATTGGGTAACTGCGTAATTTGTGCGTTCAAATCATTTAATAGTTTTTCAGAGACTGCAAAATCGCTACGCTTGTAGGCAACGAATGCAAGCCCATACTTGGCACTTAGACGCGCTTCTTCGTTACCATTTTTCGCCTGACTCTCAAAGAAAGTCGTCGCATCAATCAATCCTTGCGCTTTGCTATCTTGCAGCACCCGAACGCGTGCTTGGGTCAAATAGAAATCTAATCCATCAGAACGTTGACGGTAACGCTCTCCAAACAAGCGCCCCTGAATATCTGCCATGCGCTCACTCGTCAAGGGATGACTACGCAAATAGGACAAACCATTGTCGCTATAATTACGCGAAGCATTTTGCATACGTCCAAAAAATGCCAACATACCCGAAGTATCGAAACCGCCCTCGCGCAGAATTTGGAAACCTATTCTATCTGCCTCGCGCTCAGCATCACGATTAAAACTTAACTGCCTTTGTATCGCCAAGCCCTGCCCACCCATCACCATCGCCATCGCAGCATCAGGACTGGAACGCGCGGCCAACGCGGCCAAAATCAAGGCCGCTATCGGAATTAAAAAATCTTGTTTTTGATTGCCTAGCATACGTGCGATATGCCGTTGCGACACGTGGCCAATTTCATGTCCCATCACCGAAGCCAACTCGGACTCTGACTGAGCAGCCAAAATCAAACCCGAATGAAATCCGATAAACCCACCTGGAAAAGCAAACGCATTTAACACAGGATCGCGCACCGTAAAAAACTCAAATTCATAAGCAGTCTCACCCCGCGCATCAGGACGCTTATCGAGCAGGCCATTACCCAGTTTAGTCAGATATTCGATCACAGGACCATCTTCCAGAAAATCTGGATCTTGCCGCACGCTGCTCATGATTTGCTCACCGATCTTACGCTCCATCACGGGTGACAAATCTCCGCGTGCGGTATCGCCTAAGGTGGGTAAGCTTTGATTATTTTTTGTACTTTGCGCCAATACAGAGTGTGGCAAAGCAAGACTGGTGCCCAAGATTGTCACCAACATGAGTTGCATCAAGTTTTTACGAAATTGCGGGAAATCTTTTTTCACGGTGATATCATCACTACTCGGTTTCTAAACAAAACTAGTTTAACCCAGATTTCCCATTTGGATTTGAGATGATGGTGGGAAGCACTTTTCGAGGCTGCTCTTGTGTGTATCAAGCACCAATAGAAATCTGGATTTTACTCACCATTTATTATTACGCTCATTCCATGACAAGCCCTACATCAACGAACACCCAAGATCTCGCCAATGGCGAACTAACCCATTTTGACCAAAGCGGACAGGCCCACATGGTGGATGTATCAGCGAAATCCGATAGTCATAGAATAGCCCTCGCCAAAGGCAAGATTAGTATGCAAGCAGCGACCTTCAAGCTAATTCAAGAAGGCAATGCAAAAAAAGGCGATGTACTGGGCATCGCCAAGATTGCGGCGATCATGGCAAGTAAGCGCACCAGCGACTTAATTCCGCTCTGTCACCCGCTCGCCATCACACGTGTTACGGTCGATTTTGAGTTGCATGAAGAGAGCCATAGCATCAGCTGCACTGCGCAAGTTGAAACCGTCGGCAAAACAGGTGTTGAAATGGAGGCCCTGACCTCGGTACAAATCGGTTTACTGACCATCTACGATATGTGCAAAGCGGTTGACCGAGGCATGGTGATGAGCGACATCAGGGTATTAGAAAAGCATGGTGGCAAATCGGGCGATTGGGTTTCAACTATCGATCAATAAGCGACTTTCAAAAGCACACCAAGAATCTACACACAATTGCGCGAAAAGCGATTCGCTTTATATCACTGCGCATGCCGCTTCGGCATAGTAAGGAACACTGCGGCAAATCGCGCATCATGTTGAGCCAGATTCTGCCAATAATCAAAATAGCTGGGATAAGCCACTGGGTGCAGCCTTTGCAAAGTCAACAAAGTACGCTGTGCCTTCGTCACTTGGCCATTGAGCACATACACTTCAGCCAGCGTGTTGAGTACGTGAACATAGCCAAAACGCAAACTCATTCGTTCGACAAAAGCGATCTCTTGCGCCGACATTTTTTCCTTTGGCGTTATTTTCATCAAATGAAAATAGTCAAAATAATCAGGCAGTAAAGTAAACGCAGGGCGAGCTATCGCCTCTTGTGGCACTGCCGCTATCGTTGCGGCCTGGCGAAAAGCTTTAAAGCCATGCACCACGCGTTGATAATCCAACGTTACCAGTACCAGTACTACCATGCCCACAACTGAAATCACTGCGGGAACAACTCGCGGGAGTACGAGTACCCAAGTCTGATTCGGCCAACGCATCTGATGCAACATTCCCATCAATACCGCGATGGGAAGCAAAACGTAGGCGTACCACAGCGGAAACTCCACCATACTATGGACGCCAACGGCGATCAAATTCAACAAGCCAAACGCGATCTGATTATTTTTCGCTGCGGCACGTGCAATACAAGTCTGATAAAACCAAAATAGCAACGCCGCAAAAATCAGCAATGCGGCAGGTACGCCCAACTCTGCCATCAAATTCAGTACTAAATTATGCGAATGTTCTGCATAAATGGTTGACGGAAAATCAGCTGCAATCTTAACTTGCTCGCCACCAAAACCAAACCACCCTACACCGAACCACGGATTTTGTTTGATCATGAACCAAGCCTGTTGCAGCAAACCACTGCGCTCAGATCGCCCACCTACGCGCTCAGCTATCGATGCACTAGAAAAACCCAGCGCTTCTGCGATGGAAGGCAAGAACCACACAAAGCCGACATAAACAATTAAGAGCAGAAGCAAAACAGATCGACGTATCGGCAGCTCACCAATCACTCTGAACCAAGCTAACAGTGCGAAAATTGGCAAAATAATCCAGGCAATGCGAGATTGCGTCAGCGCCAGCCCCCACAATAAAAAGAGTGGAAAAGCCAGCGCAAAAAATCCGCTAAGACGCTTCGCTTGAATTAACCACCAAATCGAGGCAAGACCAAAACACAGTAACAAAGCCAATTGATTCGGTTGCGCCACGTTGGCAAAAGGTCGCATAGGCGTGTCTGCGTTATGCGTCATGTACATCACCATCGGGCTTAGATTAATTCCAGCGATCTGTACGCATTGCATTAATACGGATGCCACCGAAGCGATTAGCAGCGTCAGTGAAAACATTAAACAAAGCTTTTCAGCACCATTGGACTCGGTAGTCCAAGTCGCACCTATAATCAGCGCCAGCGCCGCCAAGGAAAAATAGAAGATGGGGTAAATGATGAATTGGAACTGTGTCTGTTCCAATTCAACCTGAAGCAGAAGAAGTGTGATCAGAAAAAGTGGGATTACTATTATTTGGGGCACGTTTATTTTTGTACTTGTCGAGCGTGCGAACCCTAGAAAAACACAGAGTACTGCCAAAACCAGTGCAGCTTCATGGTAAAAAGTGCGGAACGGATGAACGTGAATTGAGAGAATGTTGGAAACTAATAACAGTAGTCCGAATACCCATAAATTAAGCATTTTTTTAACGATTATATTGAGACTGAATAGAGGAATTTCGAGCACCAAGCTGTGTTAGAAATACAAAAAATATGCTGAATTTACTTACAAAAACAGCTTAAAAGAAGAAGCGCAAAAGACCAATGTTATTGAACAATGCTTTCACTGTTTTCCGACGACCACATCTCAGTTAGTGCGTTTTCAAAATTGCTGGCAAACAGTTTTGCATCAAATAAAGGGGATGCCAATACTTGTTCTCTTAATGCACTGCGCAATGCACTCAAATGATGAAGATCACTGGCAAAGCCTAAAGCCTTCCTTACATATTCATCTTCGTCCTCTGCAACCCAATCGGCTAATCCTGCACAAGTAAGCATACTGGCCCCTTGTCTTGATATCATCGTCGAACCATTGAGTGTCAACGTCGGTACCCCCATCCATAAAGCTTCACAGGTAGTCGTCCCGCCGGTATAAGGAAAAGTATC
>CAUPKC010000063.1:0-25085 GCA_963511665.1 uncultured Undibacterium sp. | reverse complement strand
TGCCCGCAACTGCTGTAATTCAGATCGATAGCCACTTGCTGACTTTGGCTAGCGTTTGCTTGAAATGCATACCAAGCGCTACAGTTCGAAACCTTACTGTCTTCTGGCGTGATTGTCAGTCTAAAGTGTCCACGCTCCAACACTTCGCAACGAGCAAAACCAGCACCTGCAAAATCACCAGAGATCGTGGTCGTTCCGTCGGTACATGAGCGTGCTGCGTTCTGGCCCACGCTGCCTTTACTCGGCTGCCCCATGTTGGCGCAACCCACTAATGCAACAAGGGTAAATAAGCTTGCCGCCAGAGCACGTCGATCGCAATTCTCAAAACGCATTACCGAACTCCTTTCCACCAGCTACAGTTCATTTTCACAGGGTCTTCGACAGCTCAACGTAGATGAAGTGACCAGTGGCGTCATGCAAGGCACCATTGAATCCATAGTTTGACGAAGTGATAGGAGGTGCCTTATCAAACAGATTGCGCACGCCCAAACGTAACTCAGTTCCACCAAACAAACTATCATTCTTTGGCATGCGCAGCTGAGTATAAGCGCTAGCCGTAGTCCAACGTGGCACTTTGTAAGCGAATCCATTGACCAGTGCGGTACCTGTGTCGAAATACGAACCAATGCTAGTCACATTGAGACCCGCGCTTACGGACCCTTGATCCCAAGTCAAATTACCCGACCAACGCCATTCTGGATTTGCACCTTGACCAATGAGATCTCCAGCTTGCGCAATCGCGATCCCAGTTCCGAGTCTTCCAGCGTTGTTGGCGTCAATCAGCTTTTGCTGAATCGCGGATGGCGACTGACTAAATTCCTGCAACTTGGCGACACTCAGCGCAACCCTGAAACGGCCCTGAGCGGTCTTGCCGCTATCGGCGGTCACGTTCGCGTCCCATCCTCGCATTTTGCGCGGGCCAAGATTGAAGTAATCGTCATTGACACGATCGATAGTCCCAATCACCTGAGTACCAACCGGCGCAAAGCGCACAACATTCGGATTTGAAGCACCATCCAAGCGTTGGAGATAGTCGTACAAAATCTGATTCTGCCCACCCATGATGCCGATGACGCCGTTCGACTTAATTTGCCAAGAATCGACCGTCATGCTAAGCCAGTTGAATGGCTGAAGCGCAAGACCTGCGGAAGTACTTTCCGAACTTTCCGGCTTGAGCTGGTCATTTCCTGAGCGTACCTCAAGTGTAGATATTCCTGAACAGGTGGTCGCATTGATACGACAGCTCGCCCAGTCTGTACGCGTATTCGCAACAGAAGTTCCATCACTATAGAACTGTGGCAGATTGGGCGCGCGATAACTCTTTGACCAAGAGCCTCGCACCCGGATGCCAGGAGTAACTTCCCACAGTGCAGCTAACTTCGGTTTGGAAACACTACCAAAATCAGAGTAGTTCTCAATGCGACCGGCGATCTGCAGATCGAGCGACCGAACGCCAGGAATGTTCATACTGCTTGCAATCAAAGGCACTTCCAATTCGAGATAGGCACCTAACACATTTCGACTCGCACTCACGTCTGGCGCTGCGCTTGCCCCCATAACGTCGGTTCCATAAACCGTACCGGTGACAGCATCAACATACTTGATTGTGCCATCGAGACGTGCGTCGCGATCGTCGCCATAGGTTTCACGACGCCACTCAACGCCAGCGGCGAGCCCAACATTGCCGCTCTTGAGATTGAGTAATTTAGGGGTCGAAAACCGCATATCCCAGGTCGTCAAGCTAGTGTTGCTGATCCGATGCACATCGACTAGGAATGGCTTGATTGCAGTTAAAGAATTAGGCGTGCCATCACCGACCGAATAGTTATCTTGCGTGCCGCCATTGAACGGGTTGTAAGCATCAGGCGTGCTCAACGATAATTGCTGTTGAAACAGCGTGTTGCTAATCGCATTGCGGGTGTTGTCATCCGTCTTGGCACGAGCATAGGACACTGCGCTTTCCCACTTGAAATCACCGAGATCACCGCGCACTCCCAATAGACCTCGAGCCATGTTATCGGTAACGACAAAATTACGTGGCCCGATATCGACAGGACGATAGTTGGTAATGCGAACTGGCAGTCCGCCCGCTGGGACGCCAAGAGTCAGATTTGGCAAGCGATTCGGGCTGGTGCTAGGTCCGAAAGGATTCCAGTAGTTGGTCGCCGGAATCGTAATGACCGCACTCGAGATTGGAGCAGACTGCTCACGCATACCTTCTAGTTTGGCTTGATAAAAATTGGCCTCGCCAAACAGTTCATGCTCCCCCAAGGGTTGAAGGAAACTAGCAAAGGTGTTGAAGCGATCGAGCCCACCGCGGATCGAACGATCTGGGTTCTCATCGTAGCGCAATGGACGATCAACAGCGCCAGTGATGCCGCCACTGCGTATGCACAAATCTCCTGCAATCGGTGCGCTCGAACAGCCAGCTGCTGTATTGCTGGTCGGTTCCATATGGAAGGCGCCTGTCGCTGTTAAGGCTGTGGTTCCTTGTCTGACCAAAACCGGCGTCCCTGTAGAACTGATCGCCGTAAATGCGCCCCATGGTGAACTTGTCGAGCGATTATCAAAACTCGTATCATCTGCCCAGCTAGTACCAGTCATTGCGGGCATATGGTTTTCACTGGCAGAAAAGGCGCGTTCACTCGCCATCAAGGGAGTCCGTTTGGTATAACTGGCAAACAACTGCACATTGCCACCACCCTGTGTCCTCAAGCCTGCCTTGACTGATCCGGTTGTTTCATCCGTACCATCCGCCCTACCATACCGTGCTCGCACCCTCACACCTTCGAACTTCGTGTCGGTAATGACGTTGACCACACCGGCAACAGCATCCGATCCGTAAAGCGCGGCGGCGCCATCGCGCAGTACTTCAATCCGGCTAATCGACCCAACCGGTAGTGAATTGGTGTTGGCAGTTTGGACTGGAACAAAGTTCTCAGTTTGGGTACCTGGAGTCAGAATCAGACGACGGCCGTTGACCAAAACGAGGGTATTTCCCGTCCCGATGCTACGCAAGTTAATTGAGGCATTATCGCCACGTGCATCATTAAGATTGCCAGTGGTACGAGACTCCTGAAAATTCACATCACCAGCCTGTGGCAAGGAGCGGAACAAGTCATCACCCGACACACTACCAACCGCAGCAATCTGCGACTCGTCGATGATAGACACTGGCAAAGCTTCCTGCATTCTGGCGCCAACAATGCGGCTGCCGGTAATGGTGACGCCCTGCACTGGCGCGTTAGTGTCTGCTTTGGGTTGAGGGATTGTCGGGGGTGTAGGGATTGTAGGCTTAGCTGCAGACTGCGCATAGGCTGGGCTGTTGTATGCCGACAGTATTGCCGAGGTTAAAATTGTAAAGGTCGCGGAGCGAATTTTTTTCATGGCTGTCTCCAAACTCTGGTTGGTTGTTGGTGTACTTGAATTGTGCAGCCAACAGCCATCCAACACAATCCACTAATTTGGACGAAGGACATAACTTTTATTATGGGTCGAGACTATCGAATTCGCATAAACAAACTAAACTCGAATACTACAGAATCAGTCATTCGACAGTCTCTTAAGTTAATTGACATTGTGCGACTCACAAGCATCTTTTCATTTGTTTGAGGTGCGAATTCAACCCAATAATTTTGCTCCTAAATGAGCTCTTTTCAATGTATCAAAGAGAAGCGCAGTCGCTGACAATAGGGAGGTCTTTTCTGAAAGCTCATTTATACTTTTTATGCGAAATTTTTCACTCGCTTGAGCTTTGTGACCAATCCCATTTCGAGTATTACTGTCATTGCTGATATGTCAGACTTCAATAATGGCATGACTTGTCTCTTATCTTCAAAAAAATCTGCCATCAATCAGAATCTCATCATGATGAATGCAGTGACTTGATATCAATCACTTTAAAAAATTCTCGATTAAATCAGCGATCTCAAGAACTCAAATTCAGATAAAAGAATCCAAAATTGATTGACTCGAATTTCTGTTTCCATTGCAAATTTTCAGTTCACGACATCAATAGGTAGTTTACGCCTCATTCTGAGGCAAGCGATCAGATATGATTGTGCTCGTTCAAATTGAAAAGCTTACCCTATCATTGAAAATTATTTCATTGATGTGTCTTCAGTGAAGCTTATGGATCTAGCCTTTTGCACACATGCGTATCTATTCAATCGGCCCCTCGTCTGTTTGCGTCGAGGTAATCAATCTAGCTTTCTCAGCGTGATTTGATTGCAGAACCACAGGGATAACGTGAGCAAACTCCTGCATCGGCAATGTCGACGGCGACATGCCGATGCGGCGCCCGTCGGATAAGACGATTTGAAATAAACTAATTGCGGTGATACTGATGTCGCCCTCGATTCGGTCACTCAGCGCGAACATCTTAGGATGTTTATTGTTGATCGCCAAAACAGCGATGCTTTTCGTCGGATCACTCGCGACGATCACACCATGCAATGCGATCTCAGAGAGAGTGGTTTTGAGTGCGCTAGGGTCAAATTTAGTAAAGGAAAATACCCGTACTACATCGGCTTGCTGCGCTGGCGCTGATCCTTCAGATTCGCTGGACATCAATAACGCGCTTGCGGACAGTCCGATCGCAAGCGCGGCAAAAGTACACAACACAAATGTTATGACGAATTCGAAAAACGTAGATTTCCACATGCCGCCAAGGCGACGCCTAGGCTGTTCCGTTCTGGTTCGCAATGCCGTGAGCGTTGGTTGATTCATTATGGAAATGTGGCAATAATGGCGTTTGCCCATGCAGTTGCACTACCATTGAGGTCGGCACCAATCACCGTCGAGGTCTGTTCAATATGAATAAACCGACCCGAGGCGCTGGTTGCTTGGGTGCCGCAAACGCTGACACTAGCAACACCATTGAGCAAGCGTCCAGCCGTGTTTGTGGTCGCATTAAGGGAACATGAACCTGTGCCAGGCGTCTGCACTACCCACGTTGGCTTTTGTGCTTGAATCGCGCTCTTTAACGCGAGCACTTTTGAACCTGTCGCGGGAGTGGCATTCAAGCCCTCGGTCAAATACATATCGTTGCTGCAAGTTGAAGCAGCTTTTCCATGCCATTCGATTGCGTACCAAGCGGTGCTACCGTAATGAGTTTTCATCGCTTCATTGGCTGGGTAATACATATTGTCCGTATTGTGGGCGCAGTCTGATTTCCAGTATTCAGACTGGCAGCTGCTCGCGGTCTTATTGGCACTGCGTCGGGATCCAGCCATTAGGTAACTGCGCGAGTTGGACTGTTTAAAAATTCGTATTGCTTCACGTTCTGTGTAGGAATCTCCCTCGCTACCACTGGTGTTGACGTCATACTTAGGATGCGGCGCATTGTGGCTAATTAGCCGTGTCGATGTGGGGTTGACGATGAAAGTACCCCATCCCTTGTCAACAAAGCCTGTCTTGACGGTGCTCTTCACTTCCATCAACAGGCAATAGCTCTTGCCATTGGCGCTGTCGGTAAAGGTTCTGATAGCCATATTCGCGCTGATGCTAGAAGGTAGCGAAAAATTGCAATTCCCTTGCAACATGGATGTCACAACCGTTTTGTAATCGTTTTTTTGGGTGGTCGTCGGCACGACAAAACCGTTTGATCCATCTTTGGGCATTTGATTCGAGATGCAGTCGACTAGTGCTTCAAGCGTGCTTGCAGTCGAACACGAGAGCGTAGCTGCTTGTGCCGATGCTGCTACGAACATAAGGCTCATCGTGGATAGCGGTGATAGTGCCAGCGCGGCAATGCTGATGCTGATTGTGTATATCGAACGGGTAATGCCAAGTGCAAGTTTCATTAGAGATCTCCTTATATTTATTAGCGCAATACAGTTCAATCGAACAGATGCGTGAATTCATTTTCGTATTCGATTGAGGCCAAATCAAATGATTAAAAGCGCGGTTCCAATAACAGTGGTTATGGATGGGTAAAGTAGATCCACAAATCTAGACATCGATTTAATCTGAAGCCTGCTAGGAAAATAGGTAGCAGGAAATGAATAAAAGTAAGTGAAGCCTTTTTTGTGGCGTACGAAAAGCAACGGTAGCGGTTGGGAGATCTCCTCCATAGAATTTAGCTCCCTATTGATAACGAAAAATCACGACACCATCGAAAAAGTCAAAAAATGGAGATCAAGCAGCCTTAGGCAGATCACTCACTATCCTAATGAATTCCCTGATAACTTGCCTTTTGGTGGCATATTTTGTGATTCACGAACGAGAGTGGATAAGTCAGTCATCACTTAGAACCGCATCAAGGCGAATTTAGTGGCTTGACTTCAATCACTTTACAAGAATTTTCGGGAAAATCAACGGATTGGAAGACTCAAATTTATGCAAAAAAAACCCAAATTTGAATATCTCAAATTTGGGTCTTGAATTCCACTTTTTCAGTTTACGACTTTAATATTAAGTTCACGACTTTAATGTCCAGTTCACGACATTAATTGCAAAGAATAAGTTGTAGAGATACAAAAAAGCATCATACTTAAGTTTCCCTAAGTTATTGATTCTATTAGGGTGGATTTTCCGCGAAGAAGTAAAAGTATCATACTTTCCGTAATTTTTATCTCGAAATGCCTAAAATTAAAACAAAAAAGTATCATATTTTTAGTGCAAGGTATTGAATTTAAACATATATTTTTCTCATGCTTTCGAAATTTTATCATGCGGCCTTTTAAAACATACATTTGAATTCGGTACCATGAGAATGCGTTTTCCCATCAGCATGTTGGCGCCAGTTGAATATTGACCCCCAGTGGGTCAATTTTCGGTTGGCGTCAACACCCCTCCCTTACCAGCAAAGCACGAGACGTAGTTGGTTGCGTGTTGTGCCTGCATCCAGTAACCAACTTGACTTCGTTACGAAGTCAAGTTGGCGCGCCCCTCAGCCCGACTTTTTTCAAACACTCAAACTACCAGCATCTGCACAGGTCACAATATGTTATCAATTGCATTCACAAAAAAAGAACAAGACAATAACGGCTCAAGCCAATCGCGAAACTTATTTAACCTTTCCCAACGCAATCAAGGCATGACGAGTAAAAAAGTAAAATTGGAATAGACTAACTAATGTCACCAGCAATGCTGTCACTCCGACACATATAACTAAACCAGATTGAATAAAGTGAGAGAAATTCAGTCCGAGGTGCGGCAAGATGATTCTTAGGGCAATGAGTGGCATGAGCAAAAAGATCAACTGCAATAGCAGCTCACTGACTCCCCAAACATAAACACTTTTTTGTTTGTGCCCCAACACCATCCGCAGCGCCACTTCACTCATTAACAAAGGAAAAAAGCCATGCAAATAAATAAGAATTGCTATAACAAAAGAGGCTAAGGCTACCCAAGAAAATGCATTTTTTGCATGTTCAATTTCTTCCTGTGAGTCTTGTGCTAAAGAATGATTAATTAGCGCAGATTTACAATCGAATTGAAAATTCGATTGCTTTAATAAGAAATCACAGCCCTTATTTTCACCAACTAATATCGAGAATATTTGCTGAACCCATTGATTACCTAAAAAAGTATGAATGTGTGAAGTATGAAGTACGAGAAAATTCCCTCCCCACTCCGTAGCTGCAGGAGACCATCCAGATGGGCGAGAGAGTAACTTACAGCGCAATCCATTTTCGAAAATTACTTCGGTGAGTTTCGTAGTATTATCTGCTCTATTATCTAACCACGTACAGGCTATATCACCCTCTACGGTCATTGCAGGCAGTCCTAATGCGGGACTAGCAAAAATAATGGTGCTGGAGTGAAATTGAATTCCATCATGAAAACGAAGTTGCATCGGTTGCGATGAACGAATGAAAATTATACTGTTCGCCTGTTCCAAGTAGTTACTTAACCAATCCGTCGCATTCCAATTTATTGGTTCTATGCGCTCTTGAAAAGTATCCCGAATGGGCAGGCTGACATGCCACACTGGTTGCCCAACAAGTCTAGTAGAATCTTTTTGTTGAAATTCTAGTTGTTGACTTTTAAAAGAAAGAAAAGTGATAAAGCCTATTAGACCAATTAAATTCAGTAACAACAAGCTGGCACGAATAGGTAACAACTTAAAACGTGAATATGTATGAACTAATCGTCTAATTATCCTCATTTTTTCCATGCGCTATCGATTAAAAACCAACTCATTGTTAATTCTGAATATGGCTATCGAAAACTACTTCACCATATGATAGTGAGATTTTTCTACCCATGGCATTGGCGACTTGTTCATTATGTGTGACAAGAATCAAACCGCAACCATCTTCTTTAAAATGCAGCAATAAATCAATAATTTGTGATGATGTTTCATTATCCAGAGCGCCAGTTGGTTCATCCGCAAGTATAAATTTAGGTTTCCGTAGTAACGCCCTAGCAATTGCAGTACGTTGTGCTTGTCCACCCGAAACTTGATGAGGGTATCTTAAAAACTGATCCTGCAATCCAACTTTATTTAATAAATCAATAGCCGTAGACTCAAAATGCTTTCTAGGTAAATGGTCAACACCAAGCAAAACATTATCTAATAAATTCAGATGTGGCATTAAGCAAAAATTTTGAAAAACGAACCCAATATCTTCGGCACGAAATTGAGCAGATTCTTCGGCTGAAAATTGAGAAATGTCTCTACCCCAAAAAAAGCATGCTCCACCAGTAGGTTTTTGCATACCCATCATAATTGACAGTAAACTACTTTTTCCACTACCAGATGTTCCTGTGATAGCGATACTTTCACCATCATTAATTTTAAAAGAAACATTTTTTAATGCATCAACACAAGTTTTTTTGTGAGTGTACCGCAATTGAAGATTTGAAAATTCCCAAGCCACCATATATATCTTTCAGACAATCCGACTATTCAATTTGCATTTGTGCTACCCCATGCATACCAGGTAAAACTCTGAATCCGATGTCTTTTGGAATGTCAGCCCAATAGCTCAATGCTGTCATCCCACCTTGATTAGAAATTGCGGGGGCAATATGAACAATTTTCATTTGCAAGTGTTTATCCACACCGTCTAGTTTTAGTTTAACTATCTTACCAATTTGAATGATATCAACTTCCGTTTCTCGTGCAGAACATTCTGCTTTGAGATCAGTGGGATCACCAATCTCAAATAAAATATCTGTCCCATTAAAAGAAGATCCACCAGGGGCAACCACCATACCTATTTCGGCATTACGCGACAAAATAATCCCATCTAGTGGGCTACGAATTTCTGACAAACTTATCTGTCTTTGAATTTGCTGCGTCTGTAACTCCAAATCTTTTTTCTGTAGATTTAGTATCGATAATTCTGAGCGCCTCTCCTCAAGTGAAATAGCTTCTTTAGGCATAGCACGATAACGAATGTTTTTATTAGTTTGTGTTTCACTCTGCACATACAGTACTTTTTGCACTTCCCATTCTTGTTGAGCCTTTTGAAGCAAAGTCTGTGTAAGTTTTATTTTTTCATCTACTAACTGACTTTGGACGGATTGTCTTTCCATCGACAAGAGTAGTTCTCGTGTACGTAAAGTCGCTAATAATTGACCTTTTTTAACGGCATCGCCAAGCTGAACTTTTACATCGTCAAGTGCACCACCTAACTCTGGTTTTAATTTAACCATACGTTTGACCTGTATAACGCACGGGGATTTAATTTTTTTTGTCGAATTTTCAGAGGAGATTCGTTGTGATGACAAAGATTGAGAAGCAGAATTGTCTTGGGAAGAGGAACTCGCAACCAATAATCGGGGTGCTTTATCTTCACAAGCAATGAGACCAAACACAATAGGGAGACAAGATAAGTATCGTGTAAAACGCATTAAACAGTTCCCATTTGTAAAATTTTGATGTTCTGTTTCATAGTTAATAAATACATCATTATCCATGCCAATACCAAACTTGAGGTTAATAAACATAAAAGTACAGAACTTTGATGTAAATAAGTGTCAAAAGTATTGAAAAAAAAGAGTGTGTTAACAACAAAAGAAATCAAACTACCAAATACCCAAGCAAGAAAGAAAGGTACTTGAAATGGCGATAGTGTACGCGTTACCCCTATTCTATGAACTTGCCCTAAGATACGTCGCAAATTAATTTGCTTTAAGAGATCTCCCCATTTCATAAAGATGATTGTACTAATCAATACCGCTAATAATAAGCCACATCCAAATAGTAAAAATGCTTTAAATTTCTCGAGTTCTTTTACACCGACCTTACCCGCCATGACTTCGCTCAAATCTTGCAATTGAATATGTGAATTCTTAAAAGCGAGCGGAGCATCACTTTTTAAATATTCTGCAATTTGTGCTTTACTCTCTTGAGTATTTGCATTTTTTTTGAGTTGTATCCAAATAGAAGATTGTGGGAGCATAATTGATGGGCTAAACCGCACCTCATGCTCCAAACCTATAAAGATCGTGTTCTTAAACGCAGCCATCCCATCGGGAAAATTCAAATCCAATATTTCGACGGCTGTATCAACAATACTTGAACTAGGAGTCACAGCAACAGAACCATTTCCCTTCGGTTTTTGTATCCCAGCTGATTGCAAGATAAAAGCGGGGGCTTCTAAATCACGAAGCTGCAAAAAATTTTGAAGACTTGACGGAATAATAGCCTTACCAGATTGAACTGCTTTCTCAGCACTATCATCTCCCAAGCCAGATGCTTTAAAAAAACCACTTGGCACTGCCATTACATGGACAAAAAATCTTTTCCGATTTCGAGCTATACCCAACTCCATTTCAAATGATCTTTTCTCGAAACCAGCAATAGATTCAACGCCTAGCATTTGCGATAAGAATTGCAATCCTTCATCTTCTAATACAAGCTGACTCGGAGAATCAATAGGGCGTTGTAAAAATTCATGCCTTCCCTCATGCATGATCGTTTCAGCTATAAGGGACTTATCCAAATTAAATTTTTGAATATGTCGAATTTGTGCATCAATACGTTGTTGCATCCACATTGTCGCAAGCATATAGCCAACGACAATGCATGTGACGAAAACGCATATAATGATTTCAGACTTTGTTTTTGAAATGTGCATTAACAAATTTGGCGTGACGAGAATTTATAAAGAGAGCTCAAGGAAACCATCAAGCTAATCAACCTTTATATTCTTCCAAAGTTTGTAATATTACGAACGAACCAGGCATAGTAGGAACGGCATCTTTGTCGATAAATGCTTTTATCGTACTGATTAACTTAATACGATCTACACCCTTTTTCATCTTGATAAGGATTCTTGAATTTAAAGATACCACTTTACCTTTCAATAAAATTTCTGCGGGCACAATAACTGTATAAGCACCATACTTTAAGGGTTTTAAAAAATTGAAATCTCGTTCTTTTAATGTACCGCCAATCGTATTTTGGATAGGGGTAAAATCGACTAGGCTAATTTTTTCATCAATTTTCAATTCATCTTCTTCAATCGTTTTACTTGCCATATAAAACGAATTGGTATCTAGCTTTAGCTTTTTAAGAGATTCATTATCCATTCCCCAAATAACGAAGTCCTTCTTTGCTTTTCTTAAGCGATATGACTGCTGTTCAATAATGTAAATATCTTCAATGCCATCTATCTTTTTCAGCATATCCAATGATTGCTGCGCCATTAATTCCGTTTTCAACTTCTCCTGCCAATTCGGAGCTGTCGCATTTTGATCAATGTGAATCGTGGTTGGTTTATTAAATGCACGACTTAATATGACATATTCTTCCGCAGAACCTTCTTTTACAGCTTGAGCATAGCTGACGCTAACTACTGCAAACATAAAGATAGTGCAAATAGACATTTTTTTAAAAAAGCGCATGAAATGAACCTCTAAGAAAGCGTAAGGTGAAAAAATTTTACGTTGGAATTTGACTAAATAATTTATGAAAGCAATTTGCTGTGAAAGGATTGAAATTCAATCCTTTCACAGCAAATACACTTTAACAAAGCAAATTATCGCTTAAGGTGGCGGTCCACAAAAATTTGAGGAGCAATGATAAACCTCAACTACACGCCAAGCATTAACAGCAGGATCCCAGTAACTTTTAATATCAACCAATCTACAACAATACTCGACTGCAAGAGCATTTGAAGTCAATAATAAGCTAATGCACATCAAAGCAAACTTCGCCTTGAGTGAAGAAGTAAAACGTAATTTAGAAATCATAATAGCTATTCCTTGAAAATTTGAGAAAGATTCAACTACAAAATATAGCACTTACGCAAAGTAGACCGTGAAATGATTTGTGGTAACGCACGATCGTCATTGATGTCAATCCAGAAAATAGCTTGTGGATTACTCCACAAAATTCTTATTTGTTTCTTCTCCCAAATGTAAACATCATTAGGCATGAACATAGGTAACATCCTTTGCAAGCCAATAATCAGAAATGGCTATATCCTTAGCTTTCAAGCTTGTGTGAAGTTGACTATGAATATCCCATTGAAAGGCATTTTGAGCAGCCAAGTGCCTAAAATACTGAAGATGTGCACCAGTATTCAGACCAAATTTTTCATCGAGCTCTTTAAGCGGCACCGGAAGTTTTTCTTCAGCATTCGCTTCCAGCTCCTGCGTTATACGCTCAAAGACGAGGATTCGTTCCGTTTCATCAAGATCATAACTGTGCATGTGAGGTGCTAACCAACGAATATTTTTAACCAAGGTAACGGGCACTTCATGTTCAGTAAAGATGAACCAGTCTATACCTTCATTTTCCCAATAGCGCCGCTCTAACTCTTGCTTTTCAATTGTGCGTTCGTCTTCTAAAGATTCTGCATACTTCACAGATATCGCCTGACAGGAATGCTGTCCGTCAAAATTAAAATCGACCAAAAGGTCAGTTGTCATTACTTGAAGAACACCTTTATACGCTGGGTGTTTAATACCTAGTCGCTTAGCAATGTCAATAGTGGTTTCTGGATTGAGAGGGAATTGTTCGCGAATGTCAGTGACGGCAGAGTGCCAATCAAAAAGAAGAAATGCTGCAAGCTCTAGATCTGAAAGTAGATGCACTACTCGATTATGGGTCAATGCTGGGCGACGATGCACTCGCCCTTTACTGGGCACATCCCGAACCGTCAAGAATGGTTTGTAATCCTTTCCAAAACCTTGGCCGCGCTTTTCTTTCTGCAGGCGGCCAAGAATGGCAGGTTCAAGAAGTCCAGTTACTTCCTTGGTGTCAGGGCTTAAAAAGGTAGTTTTAGGATTCATTTAACAGATCCGAGCTATGCCAGCTTTTTATAGCATAACCCAGAAATTTAAAAGAATGATACTTTTTTGATTAGTGTGATACTTTTTTGCAATGATGATACTTTTTTGTCAATCTACATAAGTGTGTCATTGAGCATTTAAGCCTATTCAACCGTGACACTCTTGGCGAGGTTACGTGGCTTGTCTACATCCGTCCCCCGCGCCAAAGCCGTGTGATACGCGAGCAATTGCAAAGGCACCGTATGCAAAATCGGTGACAGCATGCCGTAGTGTTCTGGCAGGCGAATCACGTGTACACCCTCGCTTGGTGTAATGCGCGAATCAGCGTCGGCGAAGACGTAGAGTTCACCGCCGCGGGCGCGGACTTCTTGCATATTCGACTTGAGTTTTTCGATGAGCGTGTCATTAGGTGCGACTGTTACTACTGGCATGTCTTTCGTCACTAAGGCTAATGGGCCGTGTTTGAGTTCGCCTGCTGGGTAGGCTTCGGCGTGGATGTAAGAAATTTCTTTGAGCTTTAATGCGCCTTCGAGTGCGATCGGGTAATGCAAACCCCGGCCTAAGAACAAGGCATTTTCTTTGCGGGCGAATTCGTCAGCCCATGCAATGATTTGTGGTTCGAGTGCGAGCACTGCGGTGATTGCGACTGGCAAGTGGCGCAAGGCTTTGATGTGATCTTGCTCTTGTACTTCGCTCAAGCGGCCTTTGCTTTGTGCGAGTGTGAGTGCCAATAAAAATAAGGCCGCGAGTTGTGTTGTGAATGCTTTGGTCGATGCCACGCCAACTTCTACACCTGCACGCGTGATGTAGGCGAGCTCGCATTCGCGCACCATCGCGCTGGTTGATACATTGCAGATCGTTAGGCTATGCGGCATCCCAAGTTCGCGGGCGTGTTTGAGTGCGGCTAGCGTGTCTGCGGTCTCGCCACTTTGTGAAATGGTGACGACCAAACTCTTAGGATTTGGCACGCTGTCGCGATAGCGATATTCACTCGCGATCTCGACATTGACTGGAATTTTGGCGATGGACTCTATCCAATATTTCGCTGTCATCCCGGCGTAGTAACTGGTGCCGCAAGCGAGGATTAAGACGTTGTCGATCTCTTTGAAAACGCGATAGGCTTTGTCGCCAAATAGCTCGGGCATGATGTTCGTGATGCCCTCTAAAGTGTCACCCAAAGCACGTGCTTGCTCGAAGATTTCTTTTTGCATGTAATGGCGATATGGGCCGAGTTCTGCCGCGCCGGTATGTGCGTGTACGGTGCGTACTTCGCGCTCGACTTGTCTGCCATTCACATCCGCGATCCATACGCGCTGCAATTGCAGATCGACGACGTCGCCTTCTTCTAAATAAATAATTTGGTCAGTAGTGCCAGCTAATGCCATCGCATCGGATGCTAAGAAATTTTCGCCTTTGCCGACGCCTACGATTAATGGCGAACCTTGACGTGCGCCAACGACGCGATGTGGTTCGTCGCGGCAAAATACGGCGATTGCATACGCACCCGTTAAACGCTTGACCGCTTGTTGTACGGTTTCGAATAAATCGCCGCTGTATAAATGATCGACTAAGTGGGCGATGACTTCGGTGTCGGTTTGGCTTTCAAACACATAGCCTGCTTGCGTCAATTCGGCGCGCAGCTCTTCGTGGTTTTCAATAATGCCGTTGTGAACTAAAGCGATACGGGCGTTGTCACCACTACGAGAAAAGTGTGGATGCGCGTTGGCTGACGATGGGGCTCCGTGTGTTGCCCAACGGGTGTGAGCGATACCAGTAAAACCCGCTAAGCCAGTTTGCTCAACCTGCGCCTGCAATTCAGCAACGCGTGAGGTGCTGCGTGAACGCTGCAATTTGCCATCGACATGCAATGCCACACCGCAGGAATCATAGCCACGGTATTCAAGGCGCTTGAGACCTTCTAACAAGATAGGAGTGATATTGCGTTGTGCTACTGCGCCGACGATGCCACACATAGAGACCTCTACTGAAAGATGAGTTGCGTCCGAATTGACGTATTACAGCATGCTAGTCGAGATTCAATGGAATTTTCTTCCAAAATTATGCAATTAATGATTAAATAAGTCGCCACCAACCATCAGTGAATTTTTATTTCATTTTTAAATTAACTTTGCAATCTTTAGTCACGAAAATCTTTCCCACACTGCAGAAAACCCTATGATTACTTTAGATGATTTAGATAAACGTATATTGCAGACGCTGCAAGTCGATGCCGCACTAAGCAATCAAGAGTTAGCCTTGCGCGTCCATGCATCACCGCCAACTTGCCTGCGTCGTGTGAGTCGCTTAAAGAAAGAAGGTGTGATTGCGAAACAAGTGGCGATTTTGTCGCCAGAAAAAGTCGGCGCAGGATTGACCGCTATCGTTGAAATCACGCTCGATCACCAGGCGACAGAGCACCAAATCGCGTTTGAACAATTGGTAGCCAAGGAAATAGCGGTACAACAATGCTATCGAGTATCGCCCGGACCTGATTTTGTGGTGATCATTCAAGTTGCGGATATGGCCGCCTACAACACCTTGGCACATCGCTTGTTTGCGACGCAATCGAATGTGCGGAATGTGCGCAGCTTCTTTTCTATTTCGCGCAGCAAGTTTGAAACGCAAGTGGTCTTATCTGAATCTTAATTAACCATCTTTTGATCTCTTATTGCGCCCTTGCTGGTCTCGCAGGCCATCACCAAACGAAACACTACTTTCCTAAGTCTTTGTCAGATGTATTTGATGATGAGAACTGCCAATGCGGTCTTTTTCGCATTAAAAAAGTATAGGCTATTACTGTCAAGAAAATAAGCTGCAGCCCCAAGCAATAAGCGCCCAATTAAATTTGGGCAAAAAAAATCGAGCAAACTCTCAAAAAACGCCATTCCCCCGTCTCACTCTCGCAACAAAACCTTAAATATCCCCTTATTACATCAAATTATTTCTTGACTATGACAAGATATACATTTTATGAATGGTAGACATTACAAATCAAAATTGTATTTATATTTATGGTATTGATATGATTCTACCTGTCGCAACAATGCAAGCCAAAAGCAAGCAAAGTAGCGACAAACAATGAAATTAACTTATCTTTTTAAAGGAAATATTATGTTGAACACATTCGTAGAAATCCAATTGGTAGTAACGATGATCGCTGTTGTTGCTGCATTCTCAGCTTACTTCTTCGATTCTTCTACAAACTAATTTTGTAGTGTTATTGATAGCAGTAGGTAGTATTGAAGTTTATAAGTTTGATAGTAGTCATGAAATTAATGTGCAGTAGTCAGATTCATAAATACAAGCAGTGAATAAGCAACAAACAAGTAACAAGCAACAACCAAGCAACAAATCAGAAGTCAATGCCAGCACATCGTTAAACCGCTGGTAAATCTTGTAGCTAAGATGGCTCTCATAGAGATGCAACAGATGTCTCGCTTAAAGCAAATTTGAGCAATATGAAAGCAGTCTGACTAGGGGGATATTCTTCCCCCTGGCTAGTGGCAAGAATCTTGATCCATTCTCCCCAGTAAACTACATCCAAAGCAAATCCGCGAGTGAAGCGCCTGTGCATCACCCCGCATCCGTCTTTCTATTTTTTGATTTTGACTGGTCGCTGCCAGCCTTCCACCGTAATTTGCTTTGCGCGCGATACCGTCAATTTACCTTCAGGCGCATCCTTTGATAGAGTCGTTCCGGCAGCTAGCGTCGCACCTTTGCCAACGCGCACTGGCGCGATCAATTGACTATCACTGCCGATAAAAGCATCGTCTTCAATCACGGTCCGGAATTTATTCACGCCATCGTAGTTGCACGTAATCGTGCCAGCGCCAACATTGACGCGACTGCCAATGGTGGCATCGCCCAGGTAGGTTAAATGATTCGCCTTACTGTGAGCGGCGATCTGGCTGTTTTTGACTTCGACAAAATTACCAATATGGACGTCTTCTGCTAATTCTGTACCAGGACGCAGCCTAGCGTAGGGGCCGATCTGACCTTTTTCACCGACTATGGCATCTTCGATATGACAGAAAGGTTTGATATCAGAGCCTGCGCCTATTTTGGCGTTTTTGATGAAACAATTCGCTGCAATCTTGACGCCATCGGCCAATTCAACTTGGCCTTCAAACACACAACCGACATCTATCGTGACGTCACGTCCGCAGATCAAACTGCCACGTACATCGATGCGTTCTGGATCGAGTAAAGTCACGCCCTGCTCTAACAAATTCAAGGCGATATTTTTTTGATGTACGCGCTCTAATTCGGCTAACTGGACTTTACTGTTCACCCCCATGGTTTCCCAAATCGCATCGGGTTGCGCTGAGCTTACCGCTACACCGTCAGCAACAGCACTGGCAACGATGTCGGTCAAATAGTATTCGCCTTGCGCGTTTTGGTTGGAGAGTTGTCCCAGCCATTTTTTTAACGCAGCGGTCGGCGCGACCATGATGCCAGTATTGATTTCGGTGATGGCACGCTCTGCCTCATTGGCATCTTTTTGTTCAATGATACGGCAGATTTTTCCGTCTTCGCGAATGATGCGCCCCAAACCCGTTGGGTCGGCCATCTGCGCGGTCAGAATCGCCAATTTGTCCGAACCAGCCGCCGCAACTAGTCGCTGTAGACTTGTGCTGCGTGTCAAAGGTACGTCGCCATACAAAATCAAAGTGGGCACGGCGTCATCCAGATGCGGTATCGCTTGTGCCACAGCGTGACCCGTGCCAAGTTGCGGCTCTTGTTTAGCGAAAGCAATATCGTCTGCCGCTACCGCGCTTGGCACCAGCTCGCCACCATGACCATAAATAACACAAATCTTCGCAGCATTATTGCCATGCAGTTGCCGTGCCGTCGCAATAACGTGCTGCAGCATCGCTTTACCAGCAATGGGATGCAACACTTTAGGTAAATTTGATTGCATGCGTTTGCCCATGCCGGCAGCAAGAATAACGACGTTCATAGATTTTGTATAAGGTGAAAACTAGAAGGCGCAAGTCTAACATGCCGATCCACCTTGGAGCATCGCCGCTGCGGTGTCATAATCCTGCATTCCCTAGAAATTGGTAGGCATCCATGACGCCAGAACTCAGAAAAGAAGCTTCCGAACTGCAACTCCATAAACGCGGCATACGTATCAATGTACAACTACATGTAATCGAGGCCGATGAAGAAGTTACACTACGAAGTAAGAAGGAAGTCGAGGCTCGACTGTGGGCACTGTGGGCGGTCAGTCAAGCCGCATTGAGCGAAAGCCCTGAGCAAACTAGCGCAATTTACGAATATCTGCGTCAACATGACTTACTCGAAGCCTTATCAGCACAAGAGTCTGCTTTTCTCACACAAGTTAACGTCAATCCGGAAGACCATCAGACTTTCATTGATCGTCTGCACGCTTTTCACTTCCTAGCGTGGTGCGCTGGCTTGCTCGACAAGATTGATCTAAGTAGCAAACTCATCAAAAGCGAATCGATATTGCAATACTTTCCCGCAATCAGTGTGTCGAGCGCAGTGAACGGAACAGCGATACCCTTAATGGATACAATCAAGTTGCGCCGTAAAGATGTCATTATGGATTGGTCAGACTTGCTATATCGTCTACATTGGGCAGTACGCCATGCACAATTGAATGACAAATCCAGCCCGGGCAATATCGATAGTGCCATGGTTAGAGAATGGCATCAGGCGGTCAATTGGATGTGCTGCTACGACGATGAGCCAGACTGGGATAAAGTCAGTACAGAGACCACAGCTTAAGCCAGAAAATTGAGGGAACCTTCGCACTCTAGGCTGGTCTATCGTCGTGGATCAAAATTTCCCCGACCTGTTTGCCCACGGTTTTTAGCTGCAATGGGAAGGGTGTAAAAAAATTAAATAATTAAATAATTAGCTACAAGAAGCCGAGTTCACTACAACATCAATAAGGAAAACTATGAGACTGTCCCCGCGCCAAAAACTCCCTATCGCAGTACTCATCGGTGCTATATTCGCCAGCGTGCCTATGACTGCGGTTAGCTATGCGACGCCAGCGAATACCAAGGCATCAAGCGAAGAAGCTTTGGTCGCCAAAGCTAAAGCGATACACAAGCGTGTACTCACGCTCGACACGCATGCTGATATCGATATTAATAATTTTGGCTTTTCACGTAATTACACGCAAGATTTGGAAAATCAAGTCACCTTGCCAAAAATGATCGCTGGTGGTTTGGATGCTGCGTTTTTTATTGTCTACACTGGACAATCCACTGAAGCCGATGCCTTTGAACCCGCTGGTTATAAACGCGCCTACGACAGCGCTGTCAATATGTTCGAAGGCATACATCGCATGACGACTGCTTTAGCGCCAAATCAAATCGAATTTGCTCGCAGTGTTGCTGATGTCAAACGCATTTATGCTAAGGGTAAAAAAGTGGCCTTGATCGGCGTAGAAAACGCCTATCCTTTAGGTGACGAAAAAGTCGCCCTAAAACGCGTTAAGCAATTCCACGATCGCGGCGCGCGTTACATGTCTTTAGCCCATCAAGGGCATAGCCAATTATCCGACTCAAATACTGGCGAAGCCATAGGCTGGAAATGGAATGGCTTATCGCCATTAGGTAAGCAAGTGATTACTGAAATGAACAAATGGGGCATCATGGTCGATGTTTCGCATCCATCAAAAGAATCGATGATGCAGACGCTGGCAATTACCAAAGCACCTGTCATCGCATCGCACTCATCAGTACGCGCCTTGTGCGATGTCAGCCGCAATATGGATGATGAACAATTACTCGCACTCAAAGCAAATAACGGGGTGATTCAAATTGTCGGCTTTAACAGCTACTTAAAAACGGATTCGGCAGAACGTCGTGCAGCGTTGAGAGTCGTTCTTGATGAATTTAAAGTTCCTGGCAACGTCTCTGTCGTCGGTATTCGCCGAGGTCCGGTTGGGGGCATCAGCGAAGAACAACGCGAAGCCTTACTTAAGCGCATAAGTGAAGTTGACGCGAAGCTACCACCGCCAACCCGAGCGAATGTACAAGATCTGGTTAATCACATTGATTACGCCGTCAAGAAAATCGGCCTTGATCATGTCGGCATTTCTTCTGATTTTGACGGCGGTGGCGGTATCGACGGTTGGAGTCACGCCGGTGAAACTTTCAACGTCACTTTAGAATTAGTACGTCGCGGTTACACCGAAGAACAAATCGCCAAACTCTGGAGCGGTAACTTGTTGCGCGTCATGGGCGATGTTGAAAAAGTCGCGAAACAGTTGCAAGCGCAAAAGTAAAAATCGTTTTTTGTTTCAAACATAAAATTGTAGGGCGGGTTGAAACCCGCCCCGCAAGGCATTGTTAAGATGCACGCACCATATTTTGCATACACCCTCTCAATTTTTTGCCTCAACGGCAAATCCTCACGAACGGCCAGCACGAGTATCGTCCACAAGATTTTGGACATGCTATCCAATACAGAATGAATTCATAATTTCACATAACTAGTCATTTTATTAGCTGTGCTTGTAACATGAAAATTCCGGCTACCATTGCAAAGAGAGAAGTGGAGGGCATAGTCCATTTCGCAAAGCTTGTCCTCGGTAGAAACAGTCTAGCTTGCATGAGATTAAAGACTAGACCAAGCGCCAAAAAAGCGCTCAAGAAAATCGCCTGGCCGAATTCAATCCCAAGATTAAATCCTATCAAGCTTGCAAAAAAATACCCCCCATGCAAACCCATCTCGGCTATCGATGACGCGAAGCCCATACCATGTAGCAGGCCACATGCAAAAACGATGACCATACGTGATCTGAGTCCGACATCACGTCGGTACAAATTGAGTACTGCCATGACAATGATGCTTGCGGCTATGAGTGGTTCGATCAGGCGCGATGGTGCATTAAGCCAACCGACCAAGGTTAAGGTCAACGTGATGCTATGGGCGATAGTGAAGCAAGTCAGAATACCTAACCAATAGCGCCAACCTGCGCCAGCGATGATGATCGTTAATAAAAAAAGCAGGTGATCAAAGCCCGTCAATATATGCTCCGTACCGGTCTTAATGTAATCAGTCATCACCTGAGATGCTGAGCGAAATAACTGATGTTGAGGGTAGCTAGCTTTGAGGATAAATACTTCGACTTCTTTACCCCGACTCGCTTTGATGGAAAATTGACTTTCCATATTAATCGACCCAAACAGGTCAGCCTGTAAGCGCAGATCCTTAGGCACTCGTTTGTAGCTTATTTTCAATAAGAGCAAGAAATGCGCAGCACCAGGCATGTCAACGCGAGTGTCAGCGTCAATCTTTTTGCCCTCATCGACAGCATCGGATTCTGTGCTGATCTGTATGAAATCAACAGTCCCTTCATCATCACCACCAACAAGATGGAAACCCTGCTTTACATATTGTTCGATTTTTTGCCTATGACTTTGTAACTCTGTTACTGACAAATATCCATCATGATTGGTATCAATGCTGGCATTGAATTTTCTTAAGCCGGAAACGGGTAAAGAGAGCACAACGAATGCCGCGTTATCCACCAAATTGATGGTCCCTTGCTGGGCTGGCATCAGATGCGCGATCGCCAGACTGGTTGACAGTAACATCAACAAACAACAAAAGGCTTTGATCACATAACGCGACCACATTATCGACTACCTTTGACGCAGCGCTGGATGTAAGGAAACGTATCTGTGATGAGGTAATGGTAAATGCCTTTGGGAAATTCAGGTGTCACGCCAGTACGGCCATTACATTCATCAAGATCACCCGATCCAGCTACATATTCATAATCTGAAGTAAAGGTACCCATCGGAAAGACGGTGACCGAGGGTCTGCCAACATCAGGTGCAGCCTTTTTGCGATAACTTGGCGTCATCGAGATCACAGACGAATTTGCATCGTTTGCATTGGTGTAGCCATATCGCGCATAAATTGGGAAACCATCAACAGCAAATCCGACTAAAGTCATCGCCTTACCCTTATTCAGTTTGCTGACGTAAGCCTCAGGGACGCCATGATAATGGTACTGCCCGTTTGGTTGCACATGAGCATTGCTCTCGTCAGTCCCAAACACAAAGGCACCACCGATTGCTTCAAGTTTCCATGGATCGGTTCCCATCGCGGCGACACACCCTCCACCATTAGCAGTAGACGTTGCATTCGATGAACAGGTACCCGCAGTAGCAGGATCTAATTTGACGCTATTTAGTACGTAACCGGGATTGGTCGTCGTCGTACCTGTTGCGGAAACTATGCTTGGTGTCAAAGGCATGTTGATCACAATGTTCTGAGTAGAGATCGGCGTTGCAAAATTACCGGATGTCACAGCATGGTCAGGAATGCCGTTACCATTGAGAGAGCGTAAGCTAGTGCTACAACTCCAACTTGATATGCTTGTCGCTGATACTTTTTGGCTGCTATTAAACGCATTGTAGTTGAGATCACAAGCCACACCAGCGGTTGAGTTACTTGCGCTACTAATCACTACTGGCATCACGGTAACTGCGGTAGAGGCGGTACTATTTCCTGCGGTGTTGCTAGCCACAACAGAACAGCTATAACTTGTGCCATTGAGTAATCCCGTCACGTTGACGGGACTACTTGCTGCGCTACCCGACAAAGATAAACCAGCACTGGAACAAGTAGCCGTATATTTGCTAATTGTCGCACCACCATTAGATGCAGGGGCAGTGAATGCAATACTCACACTAGCATTCCCCGGTGTCGCTAGCAATCCCGTGGGATTGCCTGGGGTGGTTACAGTGTTGGTGCCAGAAGATGTCGAGGTCGAGGTGCTGCTATCACTCGCCCCCCCACCACAAGCGGCTAGCGTGACAGTAAAGAAGTAGGTGAATATAGTGTAAGTCGAGTTTCGCATGAGAATCCTCCTGGATGATGGCTAAGTTAAGGTGAAAGCAATTCAATCAAGTGTATGAGAATAAAACGCTGGATTCATGACATCTTCGTCATTTTTGTACGCGCACTCTATCGCTCTGTTGCTTCAGCTTGTCATTTTTTAACGCGTCAAAATGCGTCGGCTCTTACTTCAAGGTATAGCTAAAAGCGACTGAGCCATTGAGTCTCTGCCCCACTTCATCGGCGGGTAAATAAGTTCGCACATAGTCAACCTTCACGCCATTCGGCGTGACGTTAACGCGGGTATAACCGCTATTTGGAAACTTATCTCCCGAGAGAAAATATCTCGCCCATTCTGACTCGTTGTAATTAGGATTAGCGGGCTCTGATAAAGTTTGATAAGTGACGCCATCAAGTTGCTGTCGTACCCAAACATGATCGTGACCTTGGAAAAAAATATTCACTTTATTCGCAACCATCAATTGATGAATCGGGCTCGCCCAAGTGTTACGTTTATTTGAAAATTCCGATATCCCATTTCTGTTCAAACCACCCCACTCTCCGAGACTCGCAACTTCAACACCGCCACGCCCAGCGCCCATGACATGATGCGCAAAGATGAATTTATACTTTGCCTTACTTTGCTCTAAAGTCGCTTTTAACCATTGATATTGCGCATCACCATGCGTGGGCGCCCAAATATCGTTATTCGGTGTCGCCGAACCGAAAATCGTCGCCAAAGGTACAGTCGATGGCAGATAAGGATCGATCGTCACGAACAAAGCATCACCCCAAGTCCAGGCGTAATAATTTCGCGCCAAACCAATGTGCGGTATCGGTTGACTATTACCGCTATAAAATCCATCTGATGCAGGTTGTGAATAGTAAGTATTTCGCGCATTCTGCGCCCACACGGCAACATTTTCGGAAGTCCCATCGAGAAGATAGCCTGCTGATTGCTCGTGATTTCCATTCACCAAAAATACTGGTGCAGAGTTCCCAATCAGACCAAGGTAAGGTCGCTGCAAAGCATATCGCGCGCTGACCTGCGCTGCTGTAATCGTATTCGCATTGAGCGTATCAACGCTAAAATCATCGCCCAAAGTGATATGAAAATCCGGTTTATCAGCAGCGGCTGTCAGCAAGGTTCTGCGGTACAGATCAGCATTAAATTCGCTAGCTCGCTCTGGATGCGAATCACCTTGCACACTAAATGTAAAACTACTATCTATTGGGCGCGCCGTATGAAAACTATACTCTTCGGATTGTCCAGAGTTGCTACCATCAGCATGGTCGAAATTAAGTCGATAGTAATATTTCGTATTACTACTGAGCCCCTCTATATTAATTTCCAAAGGTTTCTCTGCCACCAAGCTGAAGCTATTAGTTTTCTTTATATACAGGCCAGAATTGGTGCCATAAGAAATGGAAACAGCACCAGATAGTAATGGTGAAAAGACATTGGCTTTAATTGAATTTGAAGTCGGCACGCCTAGAATGATATTGCCACTAAATGTGCTGAGTACAATTGCTTTTTTGGGCGTTACACCCACGCTATTGGACGAGGTGCCAGCGCCAACGCTATTGATCGCAACTACGGTACAGAGGTAGTTGATGTCGTTGCTGAGTCCCATTACAAAAATAGGGCTTAAAGAATTAGTGCCGCTATGAGTTACGCCCGCACCAACGCAGTCGCCTCGATAACTGCTAACTTTGGCTCCGCCATCATTTGCTGGCGAACTAAAGCTAAGAGTCGCCATAGCATCTCCAGCACTGGCAGTAAGGCTGACTGGTGCCGATGGACTTGTTAAGCCAGAGGTATTTGTTGCCGTCGTATTATTCGTACTTGCAGCACCACCGCCACAAGCGGCAAGGGCAGTCATCCATATTAGGGATACCAATATTTTATGAGACTTGACCTTGCCCAGAATAACGGATCTCTTAACTCAGGCTCATGCGGCTTGCTTCAACTGTGATGCAAGCCATTCGTTTTCAAACTTCATTGGGCTGGTAAAACCCAGTGTTGAATGCAATCGTTTGGCGTTGTAAAAATT
>CAUPKC010000062.1:0-25447 GCA_963511665.1 uncultured Undibacterium sp. | reverse complement strand
GTTTAAATTTTAGTTTCTTCAACTCAATTCAAACATCAGGAACTCAACGACCAGCTACTTGCATTTCTCTTATTTCACACCCGCATTTCTGCGGGAGGCGAACTATAGCAAGCCGCACTTCTTTTTGGCAAGTCTTATTTGGATAAACTGAATAAATCATATAAATACTCAGAATTACCTACTTACATTAATGAAACCCTAAATACAAAAGCAAAGCGCTCCGCAAGCGGAGCGCTTTATATTGCAGGACTGAATAGCTATTACGGAGTCATCTAATTACTTATTCTGGAAATTAGCTGGGCGCTTTTCCAAAAATGCCCGCATACCCTCGCGCTGATCATGCGTACCAAAACTTGCATGGAATAAACGACGCTCATAATGTACACCCTCGGTCAAGCCAGATTCAAATGAACGGTTCACCGCATCCTTGATCATCATGACTACCGGCAAAGACATGGAAGCAATCGTTGTCGCCGCAGCTAAAGTCTCTTCCATCAATTTATCCAAAGGCACAACACGCGACACCAAGCCCGCACGCTCCGCTTCATTCGCATCCATCAAGCGCGCTGTCAAACACAAATCCATCGCCTTAGATTTAGAAATTGCACGAGGTAAGCGCTGAGTCCCGCCACAACCTGGCAGGGTTGCCAACTTAATTTCTGGTTGTCCGAATTTTGCATTATCAGCAGCAATGATGAAATCACACATCATCGTAAGTTCACAACCACCGCCGAGAGCGTAGCCAGCCACTGCTGCAATCACAGGTTTGCGCACCTGCAAAATATGCTCCCAGTTCTTGGTGACATAATTGCCGTTATAGGCATCCATATAGTTATAGTCGACCATCGCTGCAATATCAGCGCCAGCAGCAAAAGCCTTTTCACTACCCGTAATCACCATACAGCCAATATTCTCATCTTGATCGAAGGCGAATAAGGCATGACCCAACTCGTCCATTAATTGATCATTTAAAGCGTTCAAAGCTTTTGGGCGATTTAAAGTAATCACACCAACTTTATCCTTAGTCTCTACAAGTATGTTCTGGTATTCCATATTAGTTACTCCAATAAATAAATGAGTTTAATTATTCTTGACTTCAAAAGTCTTAGGCAGCAATAGCCACATCGCTCCACGCTGCTTCATACGCCCAGCCAGCTCACCCGGCTCGCGACCAAAACCCCAGAAAAAATCAGCGCGCACCGCACCGCGAATCGCACCGCCGGTATCTTGCGCCATCATTAATCTTTGCAATGGATTGCTGCTAAGTGGCATTGTAGTCGACAAAAATACCGGCGCGCCCAGTGGCAATTGCGTTGGATCCACCGCAATTGATCTTTGTGGCACCAATGGCACTCCCAAAGCGCCTTTCGGCCCTATATTCGGATCCAGCAATTTTTCTTCTTTGAAAAAAACAACACTAGGATTCGCGTTCAGTAACTCATCCTGACGCGCCGGATTTTTCGCAATCCAAGCTTTAATACCTTGAGCCGAAGCCTGATCTAAAGTTAATTCCCCTTTATCGACCAAATAACGTCCGATGGATTTATATGGATGTCCGTTTTGATCAGCGTAGGCAACACGTATCGTGTCGCCTGTTTCATTCAATTGCACGCGACCAGAGCCTTGTATTTGCAGAAAAAACGCATCAACAGGATCATCGACCCATACCAACTCCTTACCAGCAAGGAAAGGCAAGATATCAGCACGCGAAGCGTAAGGAACGACCTTATTGCCAACCAATCGTCCACGCAAACGCATATTTTTTAAATCAGGATAAACACTGCCAAGATCAATCGTCAACATATCATTTGGTACCGCATATAAGGCTGTTTGATACACACCGCCTTTGGTACGAGAACCTTTCAACAAAGGCTCGTAATACCCAGTGACCATACCATCCGTTGCGCCATCAAGATGCTTCACTTGATAAGGAGAGAAATTCATTTCAAAGAAACCGCGAATAGAAGTTGAATCTTTCGCATCCACATTCTTGAGCGAACTGCAAACTTCTTTCCATTCAGCTTTATTCTTCAGCGCGGAGCAGGAATTGACGAAGGCAGGCCAAGCCTCACGCAAATCATCGTTACCCCAACCAGGCATCTCCGCGTACGAACTTAATTTGTATGCCTGCGTGTAATTCGTGATGGGTACCAACTTAGGCGGCACTGTTGGAGGTACTATCGGCGGCACGGTCGGCGCCACAGGCGGTGTTATTGGTTTTGGCTCGACTGGAAGCGGTTTTGGCGGTGTCGTGCACGCCACCAAAGTCAAAATCAGTGATGCTGCTAAAATGCGTTTTTGTTCGAACAAAGAATTCATAAAGGATTAATTATGTGGTTATTAGCCGTCGAAGCTTTAGGCGCCTTCAGTTTATTTGCTTTTATCGTTTGGTGGACGATGTTTTCAGGAAAAAAACCATCGAATAAAAACCCAAAAAAAACTAAGGAAACAGATCAAAAATAGCGCAAGCCAAGCAGCTTCAGTTTTAATGCAAAGTGCGTGGCAAAGATAAAACAAATTCAGGAATCAGTGCATCAAATTTATGACCGTCTTCCGCGACACAGAAATAAGTCCCTTGCATCGTACCGTGCGGTGTCTCTAATGAGCTGCCGCTGGTGTACTCAAATGCCTCACCCGGTTTAAGTAGAGGTTGATGCCCCACCACGCCTAAGCCTTGCACTTCATGCGTTTTATTATTCGCGTCGGTAATGATCCAGTGACGCGAAATCAATTGCGCCGGAATATCACCGGTATTTTTTATCGTGATCGTGTAAGCGAATACAAAATGCGCCTTATCCGGATTCGATTGCTCTTCCAGATACTGCGTCACGACCGACACTTTAAATTCATACTTAGACATAAAACCTCGCACCAATCAATGGCAAATACAAAGAAAACCGAGCCAAGCACTCGCTGAATGTGTGTTTATCTGCATTCAGAAAGCGCTTAAAACGTGCATCTTACAAGAGCACAGCATTCTTCGCAGGAGTAAAATAGCGGATTCAAGACATTTCGTCTGCCAAATCTATTATTTTGCGTACTTATTTTGCACATTTATTCGAGATTTCAATATGACAAGCTACCGCATCGCTCCAAGTATCCTCTCCGCTGACTTCGCTCGTCTGGGTGAAGAAGTTCGTAACGTCGTTGCCGCAGGTGCGGACATGATCCATTTTGACGTCATGGATAATCACTATGTACCTAATTTGACCATAGGTCCCTTGGTCTGCGAAGCGATTCGTCCACACGTGCAAGTGCCAATTGATGTGCATTTGATGGTCAAACCAGTCGATCGCATCATTCCTGACTTTGCCAAAGCCGGTGCCAATATCATTAGCTTTCACCCAGAAGGTTCTGAACACATCGATCGCAGCCTGCAATTAATTCGCGATCATGGTTGCAAAGCGGGTTTGGTGTTTAATCCGGCAACACCCTTGCATGTATTGGAACATGTGATGGATAAGCTCGATCTGATACTGTTAATGTCGGTCAATCCTGGTTTTGGCGGACAGTCTTTCATTCCCCATACTTTGAAAAAAATCGCCGCCGCACGCAAATTAATAGATGAATCTGGTCGCGACATTATGCTGCAAGTCGATGGCGGCGTGAAAGTCGACAATATTCGTGAAATCGCTGCAGCAGGTGCGGATACTTTTGTGGCTGGATCTGCGATTTTTGGCAAATCTGATTATAAGGCTGTGATTGATGCTATGCGGGGTGAGTTGGCATTAGCAAATGCGTAGTATGGAAGCTCAAATTCTATTCAAGAGACTATGGACTGACGTCGAAGACAAGACAACCACCTTGGAAATCTTGACCTCAGATGGGCACTCGACGTTTAGCAATCAAGTTTATCTTTCAAACAAAGCATTGGATCATATTGAATCGGAAATTCGCTTGTTTTGCGATGATTATTACAATGGCATTTACGACCTAAGTATTGGCATTTTCGGCAAGGAATACGCCTATGGCGCATTCCTTGCAAATTTTCGCTTTTATGAGCCGGGAAGACTCTACATTTCCACCACTCAAGAAACTGAATTTTTTAAATTCGCAGGCGACATGGTAGCGAAACAAGCTCAAATGCATTTACGTAGCGAACCTGCATTACTGCAGAATTTCTCCGCAGAGTTCACTCTACTTATTAAAGGCACTTTAGACGAAGCCAAACTGATTTGCCTATAAGCTCACTTAAGTGGTGATCTAACCTTTACAATCAATTCAATCTTAAAAAATCTCGCAAGTAGAGCATGTCGAACTTCCAAAACATCCAAGCTGCCATCATCGACTTAGACGGTACGATGCTAGATACCGCACCAGATTTTCTCGTCGCCATCAATCGCATGCGTGCAGAGTTTTCACTTCAGCCATTAGACATCGTCACGATCACCAACTTTGTCGGCAAAGGATCAGAGAATCTCATCATGCGTGTGCTATCAACCGATTTCGCACCAGATCAAGTTGAACAACATTTTGTACAAGCAATGGCGAGCTACCAAAAGCACTACCTGGCGATCAATGGTGACTACAGCACTTTATATCCGGACGTCATCGAAGGATTGCAAGCACTCAAGGCGCAAGGATTACGCCTGGCTTGCGTGACGAATAAACCCATCGCTTTCACCACGCCGTTGCTCGCTAAAAAAGGCCTGAGCGATTTTTTTGAGATTGTGTACGGTGGCGATTCTTTGGCGCGCAAAAAACCTGATCCTTTACCGCTGTTACAAGTTTGCCTCGATTTTCACTTGGCGCCGGCACACGTGGTCGCGGTCGGCGATTCATCGAATGATGCGAAAGCCGCACGTGCTGCAGGCTGTCCAGTGCTGACGGTGCCGTATGGCTACAATCACGGCGAGGCTGTACAAACTATTGAAAGTGATGGTATAGTCGAAACCTTACTGAGTGCTGCACAATTTTTACTCAGTAGAAAAACCCTAATAATTTCATCAAGCTTCTAACATAATTAGAATGTTCCTCGATAAGAAACGTCCATCAACTACTCCAGGCACTTTTGAGGCCTGGCTATGGCGACGCTGGCAATCTACCTGACCAGTGTGGGCGCTTTCGTCTGTGTGTCTGAGTTTTATCCAAACCCTGATCCGCGCCAACGACGTTTTTTCATCTCTCGTCATCTTTGACAAGATTCTGCAAGTTTTTGCTGTACCGTTTCGGCCTTTAATTTTACGTTCCGACACTCGCCTCGTCCGCATTCCTGACGTCTGGCGCTGATCGAATGTGGAATTTGCGGTCAAACACATTTAACGCACATACATCATGACTGAACTCGAATTTAAATCCTTGGCCGCACAAGGCTACAATCGTATCCCGATGATCGCTGAAGCCTTTGCCGATCTGGAAACGCCACTCACGCTCTACCTGAAACTGGCGCAAGCTACCAATGGCGGCAAAAACAGCTTTCTGTTGGAATCTGTCAAAGGCGGTGAACGCTTTGGTCGCTATTCCTTCATTGGTTTACCTGCGTCAACCGTGGTGCGCTCGACTGGCTTTCATACCGAAGTCATCAAAAACGCCCAAGTGGTAGAAACGCATGAAGGCAATCCTTTAGATTTCATCGCCGAATATCAATCCCGTTTCCGCGTGGCCTTGCGCCCAGGCTTGCCACGTTTCTGCGGTGGATTGGCTGGCTATTTTGGCTACGATGCCGTGCGTTATGTGGAAAAGCGTTTAGAAAAAACCGCGCCACAAGATGATCTCGGTTTGCCTGACATTCAACTCCTGCTCACCGAAGAACTTGCGGTGATCGATAATGTCTCTGGTAAATTATATTTGATCGTTTATGCCGATCCAACACAACCAGAAGCGTGGAGCAAAGCGCGCCAACGCTTGAAAGATTTACGTGCGATGTTACGCCGCAGCGTCGATGTCCCTATTACTTCCGCCTCAGTCCGCACCGATGCTATACGTGAATTCGCCAAAGAAGATTATTTGAAAGCCGTACTGAAAGCCAAGGAATACATTATAGCGGGCGATTTAATGCAGGTACAAATCGGCCAACGTATCAAAAAACCATATGTTGATTCTCCACTATCTTTGTATCGCGCACTGCGATCCATCAATCCTTCGCCGTATATGTATTTCTACAATTTCGGCGACATGCACATCATTGGTGCATCACCAGAAATTTTAGTCCGCAACGAGCAACTCAGTGATGGCAATAAAAAAATCACGATACGCCCATTGGCGGGTACACGCCCACGCGGCGCAACACCTGAGCGCGATGAAGAACTCGCAGTCGAATTATTAGCTGATCCGAAAGAGATTGCCGAACACGTGATGTTGATTGATCTAGCGCGCAACGATATCGGCCGTATCGCGCAAACGGGCAGCGTCAAACTGACCGAAAAAATGGTAATTGAAAAGTACTCCCATGTACAACACATCGTTTCTAATGTTGAAGGTTTATTGCAGCCGAATATGTCGAATCTTGATGTCCTCAAAGCCACCTTCCCTGCCGGCACTTTGTCTGGCGCACCGAAAGTTCGCGCAATGGAATTGATCGACGAACTCGAACCCGTCAAACGCGGCATTTACGGCGGAGCCTGCGGTTACCTGTCGTTTGGTGGCGAAATGGATTTGGCAATTGCGATCCGCACTGGCGTTTTGAAAGACGGCATGCTGTATGTGCAAGCCGCAGCGGGCGTAGTTGCCGATTCTGTACCGGAAATGGAATGGCAAGAAACCGAGAATAAAGCACGCGCGATGCTGCGTGCCGCCGAGCAAGTACAAGATGGTTTGGACGGAGAAATTTAACTTATGACGCATAAATCCAATAAGCGGGCGCAGCTCTTTGTTGCACATGCTCGCAATATCGCAATATCAATAGTTTGCTGCGCTGTGCGCCTCGATCTGCATCCCGCTGATTGAATTTCTCTCGCCACAAGTACCGTATTCGATTTTTATAAATGAATTCAAGTTTCTCTTTATTGAGAGGTTTAAAAAATGCTACTAATGATAGACAACTACGATTCCTTCACTTACAACCTCGTGCAATATTTTGCTGAGTTGGGTGAGGAAGTTCGCACGTATCGTAATGATGAGATTACGCTGCAAGAAATCGAGGCGATGAAGCCTGATCGCATTTGCATTTCTCCTGGCCCTTGCACACCTTTGGAAGCGGGGATTTCTGTGCCTGTGCTCAAGCGCTTTGCCGGTGAAATACCTATTCTTGGGGTTTGTCTCGGTCATCAAAGTATCGCCGAAGCTTTTGGTGGCAAAGTCATTCGTGCCAAGGAAGTCATGCATGGAAAGACCTCACCGATTGCCCATACAGGCGTTGGCGTGTTCAGCGATTTACCTAGTCCTTACATAATCACTCGTTATCACTCGCTGGCAATTGAGCGCTCAAGCTTGCCAGATTGTTTAGAGGTAACTGCTTGGACAGAAGATGGTGAAATCATGGGTGTGCGCCACAAGACTTTTGATTTGCAGGGCGTGCAATTTCACCCTGAATCAATCCTGTCAGAACACGGTCACGCATTATTAAAGAATTTTTTATTGGGAAAATAAGATGACGATCTCACAGCAAGAAGCTTTAACCCGCCTCATTGAACATCGCGAAATTTTTCACGATGAGATGTTGTCGCTGTTCCGCAAAATCATGGGTGGAGAGATGTCGCCGATCATGATTGCAGCGCTCACGATGGGCTTACGCGTCAAGAAAGAAAGCATAGGCGAAATCACTGCAGCGGCACAAGTCATGCGCGAGTTTTCGACCAAAGTCCCGATGGCAAACACGAAAAATTTGATTGATATCGTGGGCACTGGTGGCGACGGCGCACATACTTTTAACATTTCTACCGCATCCATGTTCGTCACCGCTGCCGCTGGAGCGCGCGTCGCGAAACATGGTGGCCGCAGTGTGTCTTCTTCGTCTGGCAGCGCCGACGTACTCGAATCGCTGGGCGTAAACATCAACTTACAACCAGAACAAATTGCGCAATCGATCGCGCAAACCAATATCGGTTTCATGTTCGCACCGAATCATCACGCGGCGATGAAACATGCAGCACCAGTGCGCCGTGAACTCGGTGTGCGTACGATTTTCAATATTCTGGGTCCGCTGACAAATCCTGCCGGTGCACCGAATATTTTGATGGGCGTCTTTCATCCTGATCTGGTCGGCATTCAAGTACGCGTCTTGCAACGCTTAGGCGCGCAACATGCGATCGTCGTCTGGGGTCGTGACAATATGGATGAAGTGTCGCTCGGTGCACCAACCATGGTCGGTGAATTAGTGAATGGTGAAATCCGCGAATACGATATTCATCCTGAAGATTTTGGTTTGCAAATGGTCTCGAATCGCAGCTTGAGAGTGTCAGGCGCTGAGGAGTCCAAAGCACGTATTCTCGATGTTTTAAATAATGTACCAGGACCGGCAACTGATATCGTCAGCTTAAATGCGGGCGCGGCTTTGTATGGCGCGGGCATTGCCGATACCATTGCCGATGGCGTGAAAAAAGCACAAGCGGCAATCGCCTCCGGCGCAGCTTTAGCGAAGTTAAATCAATTGATTGAAGTCACGAACCAGCTGGGAAAATAAAATAGCTCGAACCAGGCTGGTTACAACCCGCCTACGTTTGAAGGAATTAAATGCCTCTCAAGCAAATTAGATTCAGGAAATCCGATGTCAGACATACTCAACAAAATTCTCGAAGTCAAAGTAGAAGAAGTCGCGCGCGATAAAAAAGTGCAAAGCTACACCAGCTTGCGGGCTGACGTAGAAAGCAACAAGGAAGCACAACAAACATTACGCGGATTTGAAGCGAGCCTGCGCAATCAAATTGCGCTAGGTAAGGCTGCCGTGATTGCAGAAATCAAAAAAGCTTCGCCATCAAAAGGCGTGATCCGTGAAAATTTTCAACCTGCGGAGATCGCAGCAAGTTACGCTCAACACGGCGCTGCTTGTTTATCCGTATTAACCGATGAAGTATTTTTTCAAGGCGCACCTATCTACTTGCAGCAAGCACGGGCCGCATGTACTTTGCCTGTTTTACGCAAAGACTTCATGATCGATCCGTACCAGGTATATCAGGCGAGAAGTTGGGGCGCAGATTGTATTCTCTTGATCGTTGCAGCACTCGATCACGGATTGATGGCGGAACTTGAATCCTGCGCACATGAACTCGGCATGGCGGTGTTGGTTGAAGTGCATAACGGTGAAGAATTAGATGCCGCTTTAAAACTGAAAACGAATCTGCTCGGCATCAACAACCGTAATTTAAGAACCTTTGATGTCACACTGGATACGACATTGGGCTTGCTGCCACGGATTCCCGATGGCAAACTCGTCATCACAGAATCAGGGATTATGAATAAAACAGACGTGCAGCGGATGCGTGATGCGAATGTGCATAGTTTCTTGGTGGGCGAGGCTTTTATGCGCGCGCCGGAGCCGGGTGTAGAGTTAGAGAAACTGTTTTTCTGATTTGCGCTAACAACGCTCAATTTATTTTGACTACATTGCCACGCAAAAAAACCACGGTTAGGGTCGTGGTTTTTTCTTACACGGTCTCATTTTTTATTCGCACTAATTCAATACAAGTTACGCCAAATATTTTTCCAAATCACTCCAATTATTACCACTCGATTGGAAGAATAAATGTAAATACCAGTGCAAAAGCTGCATTTCAAATCAATCGAATCACGACTAACAAACAAAACATAAATTAACTTAATTCTTATTAGCTTGCGCCGCCTTTTGTGCTTCGCGTGATATGTGTACTAATTCAGCGCGCGACAATGGATATTGATCAAGTTCAAGCCGATACTGCTTCAATTCGCCTTCACTCAACAATTTTTTTCCTAGATTAAATCGATTTAAATGTTCTCGACAAGCTAATAGCATGCCCTCTTTCGACTTCAATTGGAGCTCTCTTTTTTTTGTCCGATCTAGCCACATTCCGTTTATCGCTTCATGCTCCTCTCTCATAGCTTGAATTTTAGTTTTATCCCAACCGAGATTTGTTCCTATTCCTCTGGCGATGGCATATTCAATCAAGAATCCATCTTGGCGCTGAAATTGATGTGCGATTTCCTCACACATATAACGTCGATTACCATCGTTGAGGATATCGCCCTTACATGCATTCACAACAGGTCCATAGTTTGGCAATGGTGACTGATTCCATAACCGGGAAGCCAAATTTTGCATTCGAGCCTGAACCAACTTATCTTCCTTCTGCAAAAGCCGCTCAGGCAAATAAGATGAAGCATCAAAATGCGCATCGAATCGCTTTGCCTTCGAAATTTTATAAAGTGCATTAGCGATCATGCTTTGATTTTTCTCTACACCATCCAGATTCAGATCATGTAGTACGTGCATCCACGCAATGCCGTTTTCTGGATCACGACTAGCCCACTGCGCGGCATTGATTTGGGTGCAAAAGCCACTTTGATCTCCAGGCAAATTACACGCGTTGTACGCCATCGCATATAGCTGTGGATCAGGCGAATACACCGCCATCTTAGCAATTGCATCAATCCGCGATTTTGCGGCGTTTTCTACCACCGCTGACAATTGCACTTCACAATCCTTATTGTTCTCACAATTTGGATGCGTCGCCAAAAACTGATCGCGCACCTTACTTTGTTGCATCTCTGCCTGCAACACCAATGCACTCGCTTTTTGCCTTGTATCACCCGTTTCCGATATCTGCTTAAGTGCTTGTTCAATGGCAGGATCAGCTTGTCGCAAATGCCGTTCCAAGATTGACTCCATGTCTTTCGCGTGTCGAACTTGATCAGATGTCCTAACGATATCGCTGCAAACGTCTAACTCATCGTGCTCCCTCATTTTTGAGGATGCGGAGTCAGCCGATTTCTGCGGCGGCAACGCGCTTGCGGCAGATTTAGAATTCGAATCAGAATTTAAACGCGCAAACCACCCATATGTATCTTCAACAGCGCTAGTCGATGCATCGCGATGGTGGATATCGCTGCCCCACCACAAACTAAGTATCAAGAAAAGCAATACGAACAAGAACCAAAGTTTTTTATAGCGCAAAGGTGATTTCATAATGAGCAATTTTCGAGTTAGCCAAATAAAAATGCCACGGTAAAGCGGACTTTATCGTGGCATGTAGTTTACACTGATTCATTTGCATGAATTGCTAACTAGTTCACCAATCTTTTCCAAATTGCAGTCGTCGCAGCAGCCTGATTCAAAGAATAGAAATGCAAACCCGGCGCACCGCCAGCGAGCAAGCGTTCACACATCTGCGTCACTACATCTAAACCAAAAGCCTTAATCGAAGCACTGTCATCGCCATAACTAGCCAACTTCAAACGAACCCAGCGTGGAATCTCTGCGCCGCACATTTCAGAGAAGCGCATGAGTTGACTACTATTAGTGATAGGCATAATGCCCGCGACGATAGGCACATTCACACCAGCTTTTTGTGCATTTTCTACAAACTGGAAGTAGGCATCCGCGTTGTAGAAATACTGTGTAATTGCCGCATTCGCACCAGCTTTCACTTTGCGTACAAAGTTCTGCAAATCATCTTGTGGCGATTTAGCTTGCGGATGCATTTCTGGATAAGCGGCGACTTCGATATGGAACCAATCGCCCGTTTCGGTGCGAATAAACTCGACCAATTCATTCGCATAACGGAACTCACCGCCCATGCCATAACCACTAGGCAAATCGCCGCGCAATGCGACTAAGCGATGGATGTCGTGATCTTTATACGTTTGCAGAATTTGGCGAATCGAATCGCGCGTTCCACCAACACAAGACAGATGAGGCGCTGCGTCAAAACCTTCTTTGCGAATTTCAACCACGGTGTCCAAAGTACCCTGCTGGGTCGTGCCACCGGCACCAAAGGTTACTGAAAAATACTTAGGATTTAATTCCGCCAGTTTAGTGCGCGTCACCCGTAATTTTTCGGTTCCTTCTTCCGTTTTAGGCGGAAAGAATTCAATACTAAAATTATGTGGATTCATTTTTTGTAAGGAGTAAGGTGGAGAGTGTCCATGAGATCACGCTATACAACAAAGCGCCGAAAACTGCAGACCAAAAACCCGCAACATGAAAGCCATCGAACATGCTGGCGACCGCCCAAAACATCAGTCCATTAATCACAAAAATAAACAAACCCAGACTTAAGACGGTCACAGGTAAAGTAAGGATCAATAAAATAGGCCTGATCACGGTATTCACAAAACCGAGGACCACTGCTACTAACAAAGCGGTCATGAAACTATCGATCGTGATCGAGCTGAGTAAATACGGCAGCGCCAATAATGCCAGTGCATTGATTAACCAGGTAGCGAGTAAGCGCATGGAATCTCCAAAGTTTTCACAAATTTGAAAAGCTAAGATCGACAGAAATTCAATTACTGGGATGCAGACTGCGAAGTGAAACGCAGCAATATGTCGATATTGCGAGTATTCACGACAAAGGTATGCGCCCAGTAATTGGATTTATGGCGCGTCTTAGTAGCGGTAGTGCTCTGATTTATACGGACCTTCTTTTTTCACGCCGATATAGTTCGCTTGTTCTTCCGTCAAAACACTCAATTGTGCATTGAGTTTTTTCAATTGCAAACGTGCGACTTTTTCGTCGAGATGTTTCGGCAAAGTATAAACACCCACTGGATATTTATCCGTGTTGCAGAACAATTCGATTTGCGCAATCGTTTGATTAGCGAAAGACGAACTCATGACGTAAGAAGGATGACCAGTACCGCAACCCAGATTGACCAGACGACCTTCAGCCAACAAGATGATGCGACGACCACTTGGGAAAATCACGTGATCGACTTGTGGCTTAATGTTGTCCCACTTGTATTGTTTGAGCGCAGCAACATCGATCTCATTATCGAAGTGACCGATATTACAAACAATCGCTTGATCCTTCATCTTCAACATGTGCTCATGTGAGATTACATGATAGTTACCCGTCGTCGTCACGAAAATATCGCCGTGTTCACATGCGTAATCCATAGTCACTACGCGATAGCCTTCCATCGCTGCTTGCAATGCGCAAATTGGATCGATTTCTGTTACCCAGACTTGTGCTGATAAAGCACGCATTGCTTGTGCAGAACCCTTACCTACATCACCGTAACCAGCGATAACTGCGACTTTACCTGCGATCATGACGTCGGTTGCGCGCTTGATACCATCGACTAAGGATTCACGGCAGCCATACAGATTATCGAACTTAGATTTGGTTACAGAATCATTGACATTGATCGCTGGGAAAGCGAGTTTGCCTTCTTTATGCATTTGGTACAAACGATGTACACCTGTCGTGGTTTCTTCCGTTACGCCTTTGATCGCAGCTAAACGTTTGGAGTACCAAGTCGCATCGATGACCAAATGTTTTTTGATGGAATTGAACAGGCAAATTTCTTCTTCTGAACCTGGGTTGTTCAACACGGAGATATCAGACTCAGCGCGGGTGCCGAGGTGCAGCAACAATGTTGCATCGCCGCCGTCATCCAAAATCATGTTGGAGTAACCACCATCGGTCCAATCAAAAATGCGGTGCGTGAATTCCCAGTATTCATCGAGGTTTTCACCTTTGAATGCGAACACCGGTGTACCGCCAGCAGCGATAGCGGCAGCCGCATGATCTTGTGTTGAATAGATATTGCAGGATGCCCAACGAACTTGTGCGCCGAGTGCATTCAGCGTTTCGATCAGCACTGCCGTTTGAATGGTCATGTGCAATGAACCAGTGATGCGCGCGCCTTTCAAAGGCTGGCTAGCAGCGAATTCTTCACGAATTGCCATCAAGCCCGGCATTTCTGTTTCTGCGATTTGAATTTCTTTGCGACCCCAATCGGCCAAGCTTAAGTCAGCTACGTGGAAATCTTGTGTGGTTTGAGATGTCATGATGGTGGCGTTCTCACGCCCTCCTTTCGATTGAAAAAAGTAACGTGAGCGCAGTTGCTGTGAGTGTGATTTTTAGGCCTACCTAGCTATCCACTCGTCTAATCCAAGCCTGGCAGTGTGCTTCATTAAAAGAAAATGAAGGCAAGAAAAACTGTCGCAGCGCTCCTTGGAGAGCTAGAAGTATAACTCAATTCAATTGCGCTTGTTAGCCATCTAAAAAATATATGCTTAAATTTTAGGCAAATAAAATCAAAAAATCTCAGTGTCCCGCGAAATCACAGACTTTAAAAACAGGCAAACCGCTCGATTCAATCAATTTTGAACCGCCTAACTCCGGCAAATCCACGATCGCCGCACCTTCAACCACAATGGCACCGAGTCGTTCTAAGAGCTTTTTACCTGCCATCATCGTGCCGCCAGTTGCGATCAAATCATCTATCAATAGCACGCGATCGCCGCTCTTACACGCATCGGTATGTAACTCTACTGTTGCACTGCCATACTCAAGTTCGTATTGTTCTGAGACCGTGGTGAAAGGCAATTTACCTTTTTTACGAATCGGGACAAAACCTAAATTTAATTCATAGGCAACCACCGAACCGAGAATAAAACCACGAGCGTCTAAACCTGCGATCAGATCTAGCTTCGCATCCGCATAGCGCGCTAAAAAAATATCTATTAAGACACGAAACACTTTAGGATCTTGCAACAAAGGCGTGATGTCGCGGAACTGTACGCCTGGCTGCGGCCAATCCGGTACGGTGCGAATATGGTCTTTGATGTAGGCATTCGCGTTAATCATGTCGGCACTCTTTCTGATATTTGTTATTTTGATTGTTTTTCATTTTGCGTTCTTCATGTCCGGTTTTTTACTTCAACAGTCGCTGCTCAGCTCGTGCAACGCCTTCCGCAGTGCCTCGCAAAACCACCACGTCTGTCGCTTGTAATAATAAATCAGCGGTCGGCTCTAGGCGATTTTTACCGCGTCGTATTGTCGTCACATCGACTTCAAATTCACTCAAGTTGAGGTCGGCAATGGTTTTACCTAGCGCCTTCAATCTATCCGTAAGTACGACGGTATGCAATCGTATTTGCATGTTCTCTGTATCGTCCGCAGCATCACTTGCACCGCGGAAAAATCCCCTTAGCGATTCGTAGCGCGCATACCTTGCTGCCTGCACCGTATGCACTACGCGGCGCAAAGGAACACCAAGCAATACCATGGCATGCGACGCTAACATTAAACTGCCTTCCATAGAATCGGGAACCACTTCGGTCGCGCCAGCGGCACGTAGTTTTTCTAAATCAGTATCGTCATGACTGCGCACCACGACTGGTAGACTAGGATTTAACTCATGCACCAAATGAAGAATTTTTAAAGCTGATGGTGTATTAGTATAAGTAATCACCAATGCTGCCGCGCGATTAATACCAGCCGCCGTCAGACTCTCACGCCGCGCGGCGTCACCATAGGAAACATTGGCGCCTGCAGTTTGCGCCTCGCTGATACGATCAGGATCTAGATCGAGTGCATGGTAATCAATTTTTTCTTCGGTCAGAAGATGCGCCAAACTTTGACCGCTGCGCCCAAATCCGGCAATGATCACATGCTTTTTAGTAGTCATCGTTCTGGCAGCAATTTGGGTCAATGCGAGTGATTGCATCATCCATTCATTCGACGATAGTTTTAATACTATCCAATCAGATTTTGCCAAAATGAAAGGCGAAATCAACATGGACAAGACCATAGATGCAAGAATTAATTGCAACAATAAGGGATCAATCAAGTTCAAACCACCAGCCTGATTTAATAGCACGAAGCCGAACTCACCCGCCTGTGCTAAGCCTAAACCAGTACGCAGAGCCACGCTGGTAGGACATTTAAACAATCGCGCCAACGCAAAAATCAGACCGAATTTAAGTAATACCGGACCGATCAAGAGAATCAAGATAAGCCAGCCATACTCCGCAATCAATTCCAGATTCAAAAGCATGCCGACTGTGATAAAGAACAGCCCTAATAAGACATCACGAAAAGATTTAATATCTTCTTCAACCTGATGCTTGTATTCCGTTTCTGAGATCAACATACCCGCGACGAAAGCGCCCAGCGCTAGGGATAAACCTGCTTTCTCCGTTAACCACGCCGCGCCTAGAGTAAACAACAACAGGTTCAACATAAACAATTCTTGCGAGCGCCGCCGCACTACGATCGCAAACCACTCACGCACAACTTTTTGACCGACAAAAAACAAAAGGAAAAGCACCACTACCGCTTTGCCTCCGGCCATCGCCAAACTCATAGGCAGGTTTTCAGAATTGGAAGCCAGCGCTGGAACTAAAATTAATAAGGGAACGACGGCCAGATCCTGGAACAACAGTACGCTAATAATTTGACGTCCATGCGGACTCTCCAACTCCAATCTTTCCGTCAGCATTTTAGAAACTATTGCCGTTGAAGACATAGATAAGGCGCCGCCAATGGCAAAAGCAGCTTCCCAAGTCATATCAAAATATTGCGGCAAAATGATAGCCGCGCCCATACAAAGCGCCATCGCCAGAACAATAGTAAAAATAACCTGCGCCATACCCAAACCAAACACGGCGCGACGCATAGAAATGAGTTTAGCCAATGAGAACTCAAGGCCGATAGAGAACATCAAAAACACGACACCAAATTCGGCAAGCAAGTGTGTGGTGGAGCTGTCCTGCGCCCATCCCATCGCATGTGGCCCAATCACAATGCCAACGACCAGATAACCTAACATGGGTGGCAAATTCAACATGCGTAAAGCGACCACGCCTAGTACAGCGCTGCTGAGCAAAAGTAAAGTGGTATCGAGAGCATTCATGAGTTCTATTATTACTGATTATGCTTGCTCATAGGCATAGAGAATTCAAGTAAGTTTAGAAAAATGCCAGAGACACCACAATTGGCGCACAATCCCTCAAGAATGGAGACGAAAAAAAACGCAGAGTGTGACCACTCTGCGTTCATTCAAGCAAATTGCTGGAAATTTACTTCAAGAAAATATCACGGTAAGCCGCATACATCGCACCAATCAAAACGGGGCCAAGTACCAACCAACCCAGTCCCAAAGGAATCGTAGCAATAATCGCAAATACGATATACAGGATAAAAAATACCAAAAACGCGACCCAGTTTTTCAAGCTGGCTTTAAAACTCGTCATCAAAGCGTCAATTGGAGCCATGTTATGAAATACCACCAAAGCAGGTGCGAACCAGATCGCCATCGCCATAGGAATTGAAATAATCATCGCTAGCACAACAAAGCCTAAGATCGCTGTTAAGCCTAAACCCAACAGACCTGCACCACCGGTCATACCAGCGCCCCCGATGAATGCCCCTGTCGCGATCGCGCCGCCAAATAACAAAGCGGCAAAGATACCGGCAACTACAGTAATCAATAAAATCGCGATCATCCAAAACAAGCCCAATAAAGCCAAAGGACCAAACTTATCTTTAAAGCCAGCGAACAAAAAATCGAACGTCACAGGCCGACCTTCACGACTGGCTTGACATGCCAACATCAGTCCGCCAAAAAACACAGGCATTAACACATTCGATGCCAAGCTACCTAAAACAGGCACGAATGCCAAAACCATCATAATCAAAAATAACACCACCAACATACCGATCCAAACACCGGCATTGGCCTTAAATTGATCGAAACCATAGCCATACCATGCAGTCGCTCTTCCCGCATCAACGGAATTCCCTTCCTGAATGAATTGAGCGCCATCCGGGGCGACTTGGGACTCTATGACTTGTGATGCTGGATCAGAGGAACTGCCGTTCGGATCTACTGAATAGGGATTCATAGTATGACTTTCACAAAATAGACTAATAAAAAATACGCAAAAATGAATACGAAAAGTCGTATTAGCAAAAGTATCCTTGATTACATTTTAATTTACAAGCTTGGCAATTCTTTCTGCGACAGCAAAAGCAAATTTAACCATTTACCCAACACATTTCTGGCAAGTTGTTTGATTTCGAGTGAATCATTTTAACTCTGGCAGAGTTCTTGCTTGTTCGTATTTGGTTTATACTCCGAATATGAGCACACTAAATACTTCATCCCTTACGCCCTACCCTGGCGCAACTGACGCGACTTCTGAGCAGACTACAAGCCATGCTTTGCAATTAGCATGCGAGACACTGCAAATTGAAGCAGATGCCATCTTAAATCTCAAACAACGATTAGCAGGCAGCGACGCCCACAGTTTTTGTGCCGCTCTGTCAATGCTTTTGCATTGCAATGGTCGAGTTGTCGTGTCTGGAATAGGTAAATCGGGCCATATCGCGCGAAAAATTGCGGCGACATTTGCTTCAACTGGAAGCCCCTCATTCTTTGTTCATCCTGCCGAAGCGGCACATGGCGATCTTGGCATGGTGACGGCGCAAGATGTTTTTATTGCGATTTCTTATTCTGGCGAAGCGGGCGAACTCATTGCGATCTTGCCGATTTTAAAGCGACTTGGCGTCAAGCTGATTGCCTTCACAGGCAATCCTGAGTCCACCCTAGCCAAATTGGCGGATATCCATTTAAGTGTGCATGTAGAAAAGGAGGCCTGCCCTCTCAATCTAGCGCCGACCGCCAGTACGACGGTTACTTTGGCTTTAGGTGATGCCTTAGCCGTGGCAGTATTGGACGCACGTGGCTTTAAAGAAGAAGATTTTGCGCGCTCCCATCCTGGCGGTGCCTTAGGTCGACGTTTGCTCACCCATGTCAGAGACATTATGCGAACGGGTGCGGCCATTCCACAAGTCACACCGGAAACCAAACTTACCACTGCCCTGCTGGAAATTACGCAAAAAGGCATGGCGATGACCGCGATCGTCGATGAGGACAATCACATCGTTGGCGTATTTACTGATGGTGATCTGCGCCGCATGATGGAAAAGCAAAGTAACTTTTCCAACCTTAGTATTGCTGACGTGATGGCAAAGAATCCACGCACGGTACGTCCCGAACAATTAGCGGTTGAAGCAGTAGAAGTGATGGAGACGCACCGTATTAATCAATTGCTGGTAGCGGATGCCGAAGGCAAATTGGTTGGTGCCTTACATATCCACGACCTTACTCGCGCCAAGGTGATTTAATGAGTGAAATCACTTTGTCCGCAGCACAAAATAAAGCTGCAGAAGTACGCTTGATGATATTTGATGTTGACGGCATTCTGACCGATGGGAGTTTGCATTTTGGCCCCGAGGGCGAGATGATGAAAACCTTCAATGTATTGGATGGTCAAGGCATCAAATTGTTGCAACAAGCAGGTATTGCCACGGCGATTATCAGTGCCCGGCAATCCGCCATTGTCTCTAAGCGCGCATCAGATCTGAGTATTAGCCATGTGATGCAAGGCATACATGATAAGAAATCGGCTTTTCTGACATTGACACAAGATTTAGGTATCGCTCACGAACATTGCGGCTTTATTGGTGATGATGTGATTGACCTGCCAATTCTATTGCGCGTGGGCTTCGCTGCCAGTGTCCCGAATGGGCATCAAGAGGTACAGACTCGAGTTGACTACATCACTAAAGCAAGCGGCGGACGCGGTGCTGCACGCGAAGTGTGTGATTTCATTCTGAAAGCACAAAATAAATATGAAGCAGCATTAGCACCATTTTTGGACGTGAAGCATGACGGCTGATCGTATCCGCGTATGGCTAGGCGTAGCGCTGCTTGGGCTATTAATGCTCGGTAGCTTTTGGGCCTATGAGGTCATGCGCAGAAATAGCGAAGAGCGCGCAAACGGCTCAAAAGTGCGTAGCGAGCCAGACTACTATGTGGAAGACTTTAATTTTGTGCGCTTGTCGCAGTCAGGCAATACGAATTATCGCGTCACTGGTGAAAAACTGACGCATTTTCCGCAAGAAGATGAATTCGAAATTTTACAGCCGCGTATCGTAAGTATTGATGAAGACAAGACACCGATGTTGATTCGTGCGGATCGTGCCATCGTGAAACAGAAAGTCAAAGAATCTGCTAACGCGAAACCAGAAGATCAGATTCACATGATGGACAATGTGATCATTGAAAGAGCAAAAAGTGCACGCACTGCAGCGATTATCATGGAGACGAGCTCCTTAATTCTTTTCCCTGATAGCGAGAAAATGAAAACAGACGCACGGGTCAAAATGACGACATTAAGGGCGACGATTAGTGCGTATGGTATGGAAGCGAATAACGCTGACCAGAAAGTTCATTTTTTAAAGAACGTACACATAGAAATTGAAAATAAGATTGAAAATAAGATTCAAAACAGGGTTGAAAATAAGATTCAAAACAGGGTTGAAAATAAGGTAGTGAGCAAGGTGGGGAAATAACGGGGCTTTTGAATAAGGAGCCTCACACTTATTTACTATCAAATTAATGGCAAAGGATCAAAAAATGCATTTTGCAATCAACTCCACCACACGTTTTTTAACGCTTGCTGGTGGTGCACTATTACTCACGACTACACTGGCTCAGCTTGCAAACGCTGAAAAAGCAGATAGCCAAAAAAAGACATTAATAAATGCTGAGCACACTGTCTATGACGGCAAAACCGGTACCAAAACCTTAGCGGGTAATGTCGAGCTGACACGGGGTACTTTATTGATCAAAGCAGAAAATGCGGTAGAAACCGAAACGGCAGATGGCGGCATGGTGATCTTATCTGGCCGTCCAGGCAACCAGGTGTTTTTCCGTCAGAAGCGCGATGGTGGTACCGACTTATGGATAGAAGGTTCCGCGGACCGCGTTGAGTATGATAAAAAGACTGAAGTCGTTAAGTTTATTGCGAAAGCCAATGTCCGCTACTTAAGCCAACAAAAAATGACGCAAGAACAGAACGGTGAATTCTTGTCTTACGACAGTATTAACGATGTATTTACTGCGACGAACTCAACATCGGGCAAACGCATTCCTGGCGGTGGTCGTGTGACTATTACCTCCGAACCTAAGCAAGCAAAAACGGAAGTTAAACAAGAAAAATGACTACCAGCACTCTCGTAATTCAAGGCCTGCAAAAACGCTATGGCATGCGCCAGGTTGTTCGTGACGTCTCGCTACAAGTCAAAAGTGGTGAAGTCGTCGGATTGTTAGGGCCGAACGGCGCTGGTAAAACAACCTCCTTCTATATGATCGTTGGCCTAGTGCCGTCCGATGCTGGCAAGATTGATATTGACGGCACAGACATCTCGCATTTGCCGATTCATCAAAGAGCGCGTTTAGGTCTATCTTACTTACCACAAGAAGCATCGGTATTTCGCAAGCTTTCGGTAGAAGATAATGTACGTGCGGTGCTCGAGTTGCAACATGACGGCGACGGTAAGGCGCTGTCAAAAAAAGAAATCGAGCAACGTTTAAATACGTTATTAGAAGAATTGCAAATTGACGGCCTGCGTGAAAGCCCGGCACGCGCTCTATCTGGTGGTGAACGACGCCGCGTAGAAATCGCGCGCGCCCTCGCGACCAATCCTCGTTTTGTTTTGCTGGATGAACCCTTTGCAGGCGTAGACCCAATTGCTGTAATTGAAATTCAACGCATCGTGCGTTTTTTAAAAGCGCGCGATATCGGCGTGTTGATTACGGATCACAACGTGCGTGAAACTCTCGGCATTTGTGATCACGCCTATATCATCAATCAAGGCTCAGTATTAGCGAGCGGACGCCCTGATGAAATCATCACCAATGAGACGGTACGTCGAGTCTACTTGGGTGAACATTTCCGCATGTAAGCGATTGGCATAACCATGAAGCAGAGCTTACAGCTACGCACCTCGCAACATTTGGCTTTGACGCCACAATTGCAGCAATCAATACGTTTGCTGCAATTGTCCACCTTGGAATTACATCAAGAGCTAGAGGTGTTGCTGACGGAAAATCCTTTATTGGAACGCGTCGACGATGCACTGGATAACGCAGTTCGTTTGCTGGCTGATGGCTGCATCAATAATGCAACGCAGCAAAACGAAAGCGAATTCCAAAACACAGACAAAACGCCCGACGCCGGGAATAACACTGAAGCAGTCAAGGAGCAAGTTGCCGACAATGAAGTACCGCCTGCCGCCAGCGACGACTGGAGCTTCGATGATACGCCTGGCAGCAGTTCTAAATCCAACAATGATGATGAAGATGGTCGCCCGCAATTAGAGGCGGCACAAACCACCTTAAGAGAACATTTGTTGGAACAAATGCGTCTGAACATCAGAGAGCCACGTGATCGCGCATTGATCGAATTGATTATCGATGCTATCGACGAGAATGGTTATTTATGCGAGAGCTTGGATGAAATCCATGAAAGCCTTCCGATTGATCTCTGCGTGGAGTTAGAGGAACTTCAGTTTGCCTTAACCATGCTGCAAAGCTTCGAACCTGAAGGTGTAGGCGCGCGCAATACGGCTGAATGTCTAGCACTGCAAATCAAACGTTTCCCTAAGATTCCCTTTGTGACACGCCGCCTCGCGCTGCAAATTGTTGAGCAATATTTACCTTTGTTTGCCCAACGTGATTTCACTAAATTGCGCAAATTTCTGCAATGCGATGATGAAGATTTACGCGAAGCACAAGTCGTGATTCGTCAATGCAATCCCAAGCCCGGCTTGGCATTTTCGATAGCAAAATCTGACTATGTAGTGCCCGATGTTGTAGTCAAGAAAATTGGCGACGAATGGCAAGTCATGTTGAACCGTGATGTGATGCCTCGTCTACGCATCAACCAGATGTATGCAGGCTTAATGAAACAGCAACGCGGAGATCCTTGCCTGAATCCGCAACTACAAGAAGCGCGCTGGCTGATCAAAAATATGCGCCAACGTTTCGACACTATTTTGCGCGTGGCACAAGCCATAGTGGAAAGGCAATATAATTTTTTCACGCATGGCGCGGTCGCAATGAGACCCCTTGTTTTGCGCGAAATAGCTGATACACTGGGATTACACGAGAGCACTATTTCACGTGTAACAACTCAAAAATTTATGCTGACACCACACGGCATGTTTGAGTTGAAATATTTTTTCGGCAGTCACGTCGCAACGGAAACGGGTGGTGAAGCATCTTCCACAGCGATACGGGCTCTGATCAAACAATTAATAGGAGAAGAAGACCAGAAAAAACCCCTCTCGGATAGCAAGATCGCCGACATATTGGGAGAACAAGGCATGGTCATCGCGCGTCGTACCGTTGCAAAGTACCGCGAGGCTCTGAAAATTCCCCCAGTCAGTCTAAGAAAATCTTTATAAACCAGTTCTTGAAATATTGTTTTCTATCGTTATATATGATTTAGCTCGAAACAAATTTCTGCCAAAGAGCGATCGTAGTAATGGCAATATAGAAGCAAATAAAGCAATATCACCATAGGAGCGTAGTATGAATCTCACCATCAGTGGACACCACGTCGAAGTTACTCCTGCAATTCGTGAATATGTACAAACCAAGCTAGAGCGGGTAAGACGACACTTCGATCAAGTCATTGATATCGCCGTCATCCTGACGGTCGATAAGCTCCGAGAAAAGGACAAACGCCACAAAGCGGACATCAATTTGCACCTCAGCGGTAAAGATATCCATGTAGAAAGTCTGGCGCACGATTTGTATGCTGCCATCGACGCCTTAATCGACAAACTCGATCGTCAGGTCATCAAACACAAGGATAAAATTCAAGACCATCAACATGATGCGATCAAACATATCCCTGACCCAGCGTCAACACAACTAGATTAATATACAGTACTGATTCATCAATTCGATGATCCACAGGGCGCTTTTTAGCGTCCTTTTTTATACCCACTGAAACATGAAGAAAAGCAATTGCGCCTAGATTGCGATCCAGCTTGTCCCTCTACGCCTGATCCCGTAAGGTAAAATTCCAAAATCACTATTTTCGACAGATAAAAATGAGCTCCCACGTCCTAACAGAAGTCTGCAATCATATTGGCATCATTACTTTAGATCGCCCCAAGGCATTAAACTCCTTGTCCTTAGAGATGGTTCGTGGGCTAACCGCCACTTTACGCGCTTGGCATAACGATCCCGAGATTCATGCTGTATTCATTCACAGCAGTAGCGAGAAAGCTTTTTGTGCCGGTGGCGATATTCGTTTCTTCTACGATGTTGGCACCTTAACGCCGATGGGTGACAGTGCACTATTGGAAGACTTTTTCACCGAAGAATATGCACTTAATCATTTAATTCATTTCTACCCCAAACCTTATATAGCGTTGATGAACGGCGTAGTCATGGGCGGCGGCATGGGTATCGCACAATCAGGCGTGGCCAGTCGTTTGCGCATCGTCACTGAACGTACCAAAATGGCGATGCCAGAGGTAAATATTGGATTATTTCCCGACGTCGGTGGCGGTTACTTTCTCAATCAAACGCCGGGAGAGATTGGTACGTATTTAGGACTCACTGGAGAGATAATTCAGGCTGCCGATGCTATCTATGCCAACTTAGCTGATATCTATATTCCGACCGTACAAATCCCAGCTTTAATGGAGCTAATTGCGCACAATACAGAGGCCGATTTACGTGTTGCGATTCGTCGATTTGCAGCACAATTTGAGCATGAAATAACGCCCGCTCAATGCCAGCTTGCAAATAATCGAACGAAGATCGATCAACATTTCGCTGGCAATAATTTACACAATATTTGCGCCGCCCTTACGAACGACGAAACAGAGTTTGCGACGACAACACTGTCCACTATGCACAAGCGTTCTCCGCTATTAATGGCGGCCACTTTAGAACAGCTACGTCGTTGTAAATCAAAGTCGGTTGCTGATTGCTTACGTCTGGAACGCACGATGGTACGTCATTGTTTCAAGCATGGTGAGGTATTGGAGGGTGTGCGAGCTTTGGTAGTCGACAAAGACAATATGCCGTTATGGTCGCCGGCTACTATTGCTGAAGTGAATCAAGAAATGATTGACCAATTTTTTGTCGAAGTATGGCCAAGCTACGCCCATCCATTGGCGCATTTACCTTAAAACAGTGCCAATTTTTCGACGTAAAAAAGCCGAAAGATATGCGAACATCTTTCGGCTTTTTTATCACGTGACAGATTATTTCAGCAAGCCAAATACTTTACCAATGATCTTACTACCAGCAGCCAAAGGATCTTGACGTATCGCTTTTTCTTCTTCCGCTATCATTGTATAGAGCGCATCAACAGCACGGGTACTGACATAGGATTCGACCGTCGCTTCTTTCTCTGGCACCACACCTAATTTTTGTGCCTTGCCCATAACAGCGTTGTACTTGGTCGACAATCCTACTTTATCGGTAACACCTTTCACCAAAGGTAAAAATTTGGCGCTTAAAGACACCGAGGTTTTTTCGCGAAAGAAATTCGTTACCGACGTATCACCACCACTCAGGATATTCTTCGCATCCGTGACTGACATGCTTTTCACTGCATCCATTAACAAGGGTTTTGCCATAGGGACGGCTGATTCCGCCGCACGATTCATAGCAACGACTAGCTCATCTAGCTGCTTACTTTGCCCACTCAACTTCAATAGAGGACGAGCTTTTTCTAGCATTGATGGCAGCGAGATTTTTACTTTGT
>CAUPKC010000061.1:0-26224 GCA_963511665.1 uncultured Undibacterium sp. | reverse complement strand
TGACTAGGTCAGCGCTTCTTTTTTCTACCAACTATATAAGTACTTAATCAGTGCTTAATCATTGTTTAATCAGTGCCTATTGCGGAAGGGCAACTTCGTTGTTGACGCTAAACTGATAATCACGGAATACATGCTCAGCCGACAATAATGCATAGCTGCCGTCAGCCAATTTATGAGTAGTATCCTTTAAACGATACGTTGTTTCGCCACAGGTCCAGCACTTAAAGTTACGCATATGCGTGCACAAACAAGTCTTGTCCATGACTTTAAAGTCTTTGTTGTTTGGATTCGCTTCCACTTCGCGGTTATAGGCTTCGATATACGAGCAATTGCCGTTACCATCGAGCAGATAGCCATAGGCTTCACAGCCAGGGCGGATGTTAGAGCCAATCGCAGGCGTGTTATTCAGCATGCGCATCGGGTAGCCTGTTGGAGAAATCGTATTGACAATGATTTGCTCTTCTTTTGCTTTGAAATATTCTTGCTTAACGTCATCAGGTAAGCCGCATTCGTTAGTAACGGTGAAACGTGTCGCAACCTGCACACCGCCAGCACCTGCTTCTAAGAATGAAACTGCATCACTACCAGTGAAAATGCCGCCAGCTGCGATCACCGGGATATCTAAACTTTCGTCTTTTAAAAATTGAATGACTTCAGCAACAATAGTGTGCAAATCATATTTTGCCCAGTCTAAACCGAAACCAAGATGACCACCTGCAAGCGGACCTTCGACAATGATGTAGTCGGGCAAACGATTTAATCTTGCATTTTTACGCAAGAATAATTGTAAAGCTCGCACAGAAGACACGATGATGCCAAGTTTGGCATCGCGAAAACGCGGGTGGTCTTCCATTAAACCAAATGAGCCTAAGTGAAGACCCGCGCTTAAGGTGATGCCATCAATGCCAGCGTCTAAGGCAGATGCGAGGCGCACGCGCAAGGTGTCACGTGGGCCATTCATGGTTAACTTCTCCATGCAATTGACGAAAACCATACCATCGCCTTGCTTGGCTTCCATGGTTCTGCCGACGTGAAGACGGGTTGCTTCTGCTAACAAGTCAAGATCAAATTTGATATCGGTCTTGTCCGAATTATTGATGTTGTATTTGTAGAGTTTGGTTTTATCTTTGATGAAGCTGGTGTCAAATCGACGATCGGAGACATCATGTACCAATGCGTCAGAAATGTGTCCGACGCCACCTAAACGTGCTGCTACTAAGGCTAATTCTGCGGTTGAAATATCCACGCCCATGCCGCCTATCATAATCGGCACAAGTTCATGTTTGCCTAGACGCAGGCGAAAATCATCTACACGTTTCATTGTTTTCCTTGGACTACATTGCTATTTTAAATTTTTGATTCTCATTGCGCTTCGAGATTGCGTGAATACTATGCTATAGAAAAATTTACATGACGTGCATTCGTATTATTGGTCGTTATCATCTTGTCTCGAAAATTATGCGCATTTGTTAGGTTTGCTCAGCCTTTGAAATTATTTGACGATACTTATAGGCCTGAAATATGACCGGAATATAGTTGAAGTTAAGACGGGAATACCATTAGAGCTCCTTTTCTAATTGTATTCAAACTAATAATATCTTTCGGTCAAAAATTTCTACAGGCGCAATTCTACCCCAGGTGGTCTTTTTTTTGACCTTGAAGATAGAAAAACCCAGAATTCCTAAGGTCTTCCCTGTGTTTTCTTAAGTAAGATCAGACTTCTTATTGATTTTTGACGCTTATTTGCTGTTTGCTTATCCCTTAGTTGCTTCTCCGGTGTCAATTAGTTGCATAGTTTTTGATAAATCTTCGGTATAGATGCTCTGTTACAATGCTAACTTTAAGGGAAATAAATCATTTTTCCTTCTGGGTGTTTTTTGATGACGCCTAAGCTTCGGTCATCTTTCAGTTAATTCTCAAATTTATACTATGCAAATCTCTAAAAATTCAGTGGTAACCTTAAATTACACAATGTTCGATGATCAAGGTACTGTCATTGATAAAAATCACCAACCTATCGTGTATTTGCATGGTGGTTACGACAATATCTTGCCAGCCGTTGAAGCAGCATTGGATGGTCAGATCGTCGGCAAAGTCATTTCCGTGTCAATGGAGCCGGAAGACGCATTTGGTGAATTTGACCCGAGCTTGGTGCATGAAGAAGAGGTTGGTCTGTTTCCGCCTGATCTAGAAGTGGGCATGATGTTTGAAACCCGAGATCCAGAAACCGAAGAATCCGCGCAATTTCGTGTAACAGCCATTGATGCTGGCATGGTAACGGTAGACGGTAATCATCCTTTAGCCGGCGTGTCGGTTCGTTTTGATGCGGAAATTTTGGAAGTGCGCGCTGCAACTGAAGAAGAGATTGCACATGGGCATGTCCATGGTGAACACGGCCATCAGCACTAACCTTACTTAATTGGTAGCGCATAAAGTTTAGGAATAATATTTTGTTGCGTTCTTTAAGTTTGTAAAGCGACCAAATTTTGTATTTTACATTGACGCAAGCGTTTCATTGGTTTGTATTTTGGAACGCAAAGCGTCACTCGAATGACTTTCATTGTGGGTAGATAAGACATGAAAGACTATTATTTTATTCTCGGCGTGGCGAGCAATGCTGCGCTTGTGGATATCAAAAAAGCGTATCGAATAAAGGCAGCCGAGTTCCATCCGGATCGCAATAGTTCGGAGCTGGCACCCATCAAATTTCACGCTGTAAAAGAAGCTTACGACATCTTGTCGGATGAGGCCGCACGTTCTGCCTACGATGAGAATCGTCGCCGTAATTTGTTGGAATCGCCTATCGATACGGCAAGTGAAATTTGGAAGAATTATTTATCAGGAGTACTGCAGTGAGATTTTCACGCTATTTTCAAGAATTAATGTTGGCTTATAAAGCGGAATTGGATGACTTACGCTCCGATTCAGAAGGAAAAGATGTGATGCGTCATCGCTTGAAAGAGAAGCGTGAGCAACTAGCTTTTTTATTGCCAATGATGGGATCGAATCCCGAGATGTTGGCACCAGCATTCCATAATGCTTTTTTATTCATGAATCCCTTGAGTTTTGAGTCCCTATCATCAAAAGAAGCGAATAAGTTACCTACTTGGAAGAGTCTGGCCGCCGCTGTCAAGTTGGAACCATGGGCAGAGAAGATGGCGCAATTGGTGTTGGCTGAGCCAGAAGGCGATGCCTTCATGGTGACTGCTGCTTGTCTTGAGTATTTGAGTCGCAGTCATCACACCAAAGCACAGGCTACGTCGGCGGCTGAGGATGACGATGAAAGTAACGACGAGCGCGGTGAGGATGCCGAATTACATGAAAATGGTGATCTTGACGGCAATTATGGTCGCCATGGTCGCGATGATGGTGATGATGGCGATGATGTTGATTTGGAAGAAGCTGGTGCAGATTGGTTGGCGGAGCAGGGTTTTGATCGTAAAGATTGAGGAACGTGACGCAATGTTTTGCTGATCAACACATTAACAAATGCCTGAATAGCGACAACATATTTTTGAATAAGCAACGACAGTACATCGACAGTAAATACGTCTAAGGAAAAATGATGAATTATCCAGCCTTGATAGAAGCGCAAAGTTTAGTACAAGTTGGCGATATCGCCGGTGCAGAGCATGCTTTGGCAACTTTAGCCGAAACACAGGGTGATCAGGCATTGGTCGCCGCACTAGATGAATTCCCAGCGAAAGATTTGTTGGCCATCATTCGTGAGTATGACTCCTCCAAAGAGTCTCTGGTCAACTTGTTGGTAACGCCAGAGCAGTTCGCGCAAGCCGTGGTGTTGGAAAAACGCTATAAGGATCTGACCCATGAGCAGCTGCGTGGGATGATAAATTCAGTGATTTTCCGTGAAGGTGCTGATGCTGCAGAGTTTTTGTATGAAATCGCCGAAGTGGAAGGTGGCTATGATTCGCTTGCAGATTATCTGCAAGAACGTACGCAAATGGTTGAACATTTTTATCGCTATGCGACTTTCGATTTGTACGAATATGGTGATGAAAGTAAGACACAGGCGATTGATGATGATCTGCTGAATTTGACTCGCGATACCGAGACACGTATTTCCGCTATGGAAAGAGCAAACGTAGAAGATCATGACTGGATGGAAGTAACTTATCTCTTGCGTTACGAGCTGCCGGAGATATTTCGAGAAGTGCTGATGAAATTGCGCGCCCGTTATCAAGTGTATCTGCGCAATCTGCAAAATGATGAATTTGCCGAAGGCGGCGTTGCAGAAACTGCTGAGGAAGATGAGGACGACGATGTTGGCACGCCGAAGAAAAATACCGACGACGGTGATGATGACGACGAAGAGTCAGCTTTGTAATTTGACATAGAGATGAATTTGAATATGTCTGAAAATCAGCAAGCGCTGGCGATTTATGATGACCGACCATTTTTCGAAACGGCTTTGCGTCATGGCGTGCGGATGGCGATCATAACGCAGGCAAAATTGGCAATGATAGAAGCGGAGGCGCCTAAAGGCTTAGTACAGATCGCGGAAGCTTTTGGTAGTAAATACTTACGTCCTGAAATAGAGACTGCTTGCAAACGCATCGTCAATCTCGCCAGTTTATACTTAATAGAAACTTCGCAAGGCGATTTGGATATTGCGGCCAAACTGATACGAGACAATACGTTTTTAACCTTGTCTCGTGGCGGGTCTGGCCTATTAAAAACCTTATTTGCCTTGCCTGAATACGCTCTATTAGGACGTGAGCAAAAGGCACGTATTGAAGATTTTCTCGATGTCTGGTCTTTGAAAGATAAGCCGCAGGAATATCGAAATTTTCTTGCGCATCGCCAAAGCAATGCCTTGGAAATTGAGGCTGGTTTTTGGTTTGGCCGTGCGATGGATATTACTCAAACTGAATTGCAAGAAGAAGATGCCGAGGCATTGGCTGTAGTTCGAACGGCTATCTTGAAGCGTCTCATTGGTGATGCAGAAGCGCCGATAGAAAATCAAATCGAATTTGCACAAATCATTGAGGCGCTGCGCAAAGAAGCCAAATCTAAAACCAAGAAACTAAAAATTTTCGAAGCACAACAAGCGCAAGCGCAAGTATTTGCGGAGCCGATTCCCGAAAAATTTTTCGAATTGAGTCATCAGGTTTTGGATGAAATATTGACGCGCGATATTCCAACGATCTTGGACACCAAGAACTCTTTAGATCGCCTGGTATTCGAATTGAAGGAGCGTTATTTTATTTGTGCCCATGAGCTGGAAGATACGTCGGATTATGATGCGCTAGTGTCGAAAGAATGGGCGAAGCTCACTAAGGGTAAAACTGATATTGATTCCCTATTGACTTTGTTTTTATGCATAGCGGTAGACGTTCCGGCTAAAACCAGTTTGCCTGAAAAGACCGCGAAAAGCATCGTCAAGAAGATTCGTGAACATGGATTGGACGCGCAAAAAACGATCGCTTGGATCAAGTCGACTGCACCGCACGAGAAGCAAGAAGGTCTGTTACAGGATTGGGCCGACTTTGCAGAAGAAGCTCCGACCTATTTGCTGGATGATTGGGACACGAATTACAGTGGCGCTTTGCGGTTTTTGAGTGAAAATTGCCATATCGAGAAGAACGTGAAAAAGTAGGGTATTGAGTATTCTCGGTGAAATTTTCCTTAGTTTTGTCAGTAAATAAAAAGCCGCTCTCATCAGCGGCTTTTTTATTGTTCGCATGTTAGTTAATTATTGTTCGCATTAGTTAAGTTTTTTCTTTGTACTTGAATCTGGAACTTTCATCCAGTTTTTGCGAGGTTTCATCGCGTGCTTTTATGTTGACGCGATTTAGCCCCTACTATTTGTGCTTGAGTTAATCTTGGAGCTATTAAATGCAAAATATGGCAATACAGATGACGAGCGTAGTTAAGCGCTTTAAGCAGCATGAGGTGCTGAGAGGTTTGAACCTAGCCGTGCCTGAACGGAGTATTTTTGCGTTCTTGGGGAATAACGGGGAAGGTAAATCGACGGCAATTCGTTTAATGCTCGGTTTGTTGCACCCAGATCAGGGAACTATACAAATTCTTGGACGTGACATTACAAGAGAACGTAAGTGCATATTGCAGCAAACAGGTTGTTTGGTTGAGGCTCCTAGTGTCTATCCAAATCTGACAGCACGGGAATTTTTGCGTATCGCGTGCACATTGAAAGATTTACCTCGAACTGAAATTGATCGTGTTTTGGAAATCGTCGGTTTATCTGCTGACGGTCGGCGTTTAATTGCTCAATTCTCACTAGGAATGAAGCAGCGTCTGGCATTGGCACACGCCTTGGTAGGCTCGCCAAAATTGCTGATTCTAGATGAGCCGGGCAATGGGCTTGATCCAGTTGGTATGCAGGAGATTCGTGGTTTGATAGCCGATCTTCCTGATGCGGGTAATTGTACGGTGTTCGTTTCTAGTCATCAGCTTGATGAGATAGAAAAAATAGCGACGCATGTAGCGCTTTTGAAAGAGGGACGTGTGCAATTTCAATCTGAGATGGCTACCCTCTATGCCCAGCAAGACGGTTATTTGACTTTAACCGTGGATGATGCCGTGTCGGCAAAACGCGTGTTAATGGAAACTTTATTAGACCAAGTTTTTGACGTCACGATTACTAGCGCACAATCTTTGCGTGTGGATCGTGTTCCACAGGAATTGTCTTATAGAGTGAATGCATGCTTGATCAAGGCGGATCTACGTCTGCATCAGGCTATCTTTGAAAAACCGACGCTCGAACAATGGTTTCATCAACGTATGCAGAATGTATCGATCGCAACAGGGAGTGGATCATGATTTTCAAACTACTACAACTAGAGTTATTGAAAGTGCGCCGATCTTTGGCTTTGTTGATGATGCTATTGTGCCCATTGATGGTGACGGTACTAATTTTTTCTATGCAATTAAAAACTAATAAAGGCGGCCCAATCCATTGGGAAATGTACTGGTTGGGAAACACCGCGATTTGGGGCTACTTCATGCTGCCTTTATTTATTGCGCTGGCGACGGGCTTATTGAACGGTAGTGAGCATAAAAATGCGACCTGGCGTTTGATGTTAACGCTGCCTATAACGGCACGTCAGCTTTTTCTTGCTAAATGTGCTTTAGCGGTGCTATTTGTCGTTGGGGCAAATTTTGCGCTATTTGCTCTGATTGCTTTAAGTATTAGTATTTTTGGGCTGTTGGGGTTCTCTACTGAACAGGCTTTTCAGTATGATTTTGTTCGTGGTTTTTTTCTCTCCACTGTATGTAGTTTGCCCATCGTGATGGTGCAGCATTGGATTAGTTGGCGCGTGCAAAATATCGTTGCGCCTTTGGCGGTCGGTGTGATCGCTACTATGGGGATCACGCAGATTGGACAATCTAAAGATTGGGTGTACTACCCATGGGCTTATGTCATGACAGCAGTAAATGGTATGGCGCCTGGTATCGCTATGCGGGCGACGACGCTTGCATGTCTAGTTGCGTGTGTGCTGCTGATAGCGGCGGCGTATTGGGTAGGTCGAAAAGGCACCGAATTTCAGTGAAAAACTCAATGAGAAATTCAGTGAAAACAAAGAGGGTGGAATGTATCTTCCTCTTTGTTTTTGCGTCCACTGAGATGAATTAATAACTTAAGAGAGAAATAAAAACACGGTAGGCTTTTTATGGAAATCTGGTGCTGCGTTCGCTTGCAAAAGTTTTTTCCATTCGCCTGCGGTTTTTGTTTGTATCGATTCGCTTGGTAAGCTTAAATCAGTCGCGATGCAGATCAAAGTTTGTGCCTGACAATTTGTCGCAAGCGCTTCTAACATGGCCGCATTACGATAAGGCGTTTCTATCAACATTTGAGTCTGTTTTTCTTTGCGCGACCGATCTTCCAATTCCTTGATGCGCTTTGTGCGTTGCGCAGCATCGGTTGGTAGATAACCGTGAAAGGCGAAACTTTGGCCGTTTAAGCCACTTCCCATGAGGGCTAATAGTAAAGAAGACGGACCGACTAAAGGACGCACTGTGATTTTGTGTTGATGTGCCAGTCGTACAAGGTTGGCGCCGGGATCGGCAACGGCCGGCACGCCCGCTTCGGAAATGAGACCAACGTCATGTCCTTCTAGTAAAGGGCTGAGTAAGCTTTCCAGTGCAGCTTCTGGCGTGTTGACGTTTAATTCGGCAATCTGCATTTCCTGTATTATTTTTACCAGCGGATGATGTTGCGCTAAAGTCTTTAAATAGGCGCGTGTCGTTTTGGCGTTTTCAGCGACAAAGTACTGCAATTGAGCGCTCATCGCTTGTACTGTTTCTGGAATGATATGAGCCAGAACGTTTCCTTGTGATACTTCAATATGACCGAGGGTGTTGGGGATTAAGTAAAGTGTGCCTGACATAATAAGCCTTAGTTTTATTTTTTGATGAGGTCGTTTGGGTTGAGCGTTTTTTTGAGAATTATCGGAAGAAGGAGACGCCGAGATTGCGTAGCATGCTGGTCAATGCGATCAATGGTAGTCCTGTTAATGCGGTAGGATCGTCACTATGTATCGCTTCTAAAATAGTAATCCCTAAACCCTCGTTTTTTGCACTGCCAGCACAATCGTAAGGGCGTTCTATATGCAGATAGGCATCTAACTCGGCATCACTTAAATTACGGAAATGCACGCGGGTCTGACAATTTTGAATTTGCAAGATGTTTGCGTCCTCTTCGGCTTGTTGGTTTAGTACGCATAACGCAGTGTGAAAAATAACTTCGCGACCACGCATCATTTGTAATTGTTGTAATGCGCGCTCATGATCGCCAGGCTTACCGATTTGTAGCCCATCTAAAGTGGCGACCTGGTCTGAGCCTATGATGATTGCTTCGGGATATAGATTTACAATGGCTTCCGCTTTTTTTTGTGCAAGTCGTAAGGCAGTTTGTTCTGGTGTTTCGTGGCTCAATGGACTCTCGTCAATATCTGGCGCGATCGCGAGAAAAGGTAGTTGTAATCGTTGTAGTAATTCTTTGCGGTATGCCGAACTAGAGGCGAGTATAATCTGTGGCCGCGATGGATTTACTGGTGAATTTGCTAAATTGGCTGACATTGTTAATATCTTTTTTATACTGATTTTGCGCTTTTTGCGTAATTTACAGGCTTTTTCTTGGCCTTCATGCGCTCTAAATGCGCTAAGGCTTTGACTAATAAGGTGTAATCCTGTTATTATCGCAGGTTTTCTGGGTCTCGAAATCCTATGCAAGCATTTGTCATCGACGCTTTTACGTTTTGTCAGCATCGCGAACAGCGTGAGGGCAGTACAAAAATTGCCGATTTTCCGCGTTTATCCGTGGAGTGCGCAAATGGTGATGGTGTATTGAACTGGTCTTTGCAAGGCGGTGTAAATCAATTAGGTTTTCCTCAATTGACACTGACTGTTAATGGACAGCTTCAATTAATGTGCCAGCGCTGCTTAGCATCTTACGATTTCGCAATAGATTCACAAGTAGAATTAATTCTCGCCAAAGACGATAATCATGCCGACGAAATTGAAAGCATGCTCGAAGATGACGAGATTGATGTAGTAGTAGGCAGCAAAACATTCAACGTCATGGATTTGATCGAGGATGAAGCGTTGCTGGCAATACCCCAATCGCCCAAACATGCAGTATGCCCTGATGTAGTTGGTTCATTTAATCAATCAGAGGCAGCGAACGATGTAAATGCGGTAGATACAGCGAGCACAAGTACTAAAGTGTCTCCATTCGCTGTGCTGAAGAAGTTACAATGAAAAGTAAGTGGGCGTACCTAGTGGCATTATTCTGAAAAAACACTCAGGTCGAAGTATTGTTAGGGATTCTTGAGCGGCAAAAAAGATTTGATTGTCGATTCAAGTGTGTTAAATTTTAGAAACATTTTTTGAAGTATTAGGAGTTATCATGGCCGTTCAGCAAAACAAAAAATCACCATCCAAACGTGGTATGCACCGTTCACACGATTTCTTGACTGCACCACAGTTAGGTATCGAGCCAACAACAGGTGAAACACATATGCGTCACCACATTAGCCCAAATGGCTTTTACCGTGGTCGTAAAGTATTGAAAACTAAGAACGACGAGTAATTTGTTCTTAGCGATAAAGCGGCGTTGCGAGTCTCGTACTTGACGCCGCTTTTTTTTATTCTAAAAATGTTCAAAACCAGCTTTTGTTTTTGTCCATTTTTCATCTTTCATTTTTTTCTTCGGGTCTAAATCGTACTTAAATTGGGTGATTGTTTATCTCATTCTTGTTAAGATTAGTCTCTTGAGGTGAAAAAATAGTAACAAATACATGACAATAAAAATTTCGATTGATTGTATGGGTGGTGATTTTGGCCCATCAGTCACTGTAGCGGCAGCAGTTTCATTTGCGAATCGCGAGCCTGATGTTGAATTTGTTTTGGTGGGACAGGAAACTGTCTTGCAGGCAGAGTTAAAGAAATTAGGCGCGCTAAATCATCCACGGCTATCGATTGTGCATGCAAGTGAAATGGTAGAGATGGATGATCCTATCGAAATTGCATTGCGCAGAAAAAAAGATTCCTCCATGCGTGTCGCCCTAAATCAGGTGAAAGAAGGGCAGGCGCAAGCTTGTGTGTCAGCTGGTAACACTGGTGCCTTGATGGCAGTGTCTCGCTACGTTCTTAAGACCATGCCAGGTGTGGATCGCCCGGCGATTTGCAGCATATTGCCGAATCAGAAAAAACTCCCAACTTACATGCTTGATCTTGGTGCGAATGTTGATTGCGAGCCAGTGCATCTGCATCAATTTGCGATTATGGGTTCGGCTTTGGTTGCAGCGCTCGAAAATAAACCTCGTCCCACAGTAGGTCTACTCAATGTCGGTGAAGAAGATATCAAAGGCAATGATGTGGTGAAGCGCACGGCGCAGTTATTGCGTGCGGATCATGAGCGCGGCCTATTAAACTTTTACGGAAACGTAGAGGGTAATGATATTTTCAAAGGCACGACGGATATCGTGGTGTGTGATGGCTTTGTTGGTAACGTTACCTTGAAAGCAGTAGAGGGTTTGGGGCGTTTTGTCAAAACCACAATGACGGATGCGTTTAAGAGTAACCCGCTGAATATGTTGGGAGCCTTGATCGCGCGTGGTGCTTTGAAGCACATTTCAAAAACCATGAATCCATCGAATTATAATGGTGGTAGTTTATTGGGCTTGCGTGGCGTTGTCATTAAAAGTCATGGCGGTGCCGATAAATATAGTTACGAATGGGCGATACAACGTGCATTCGATGCAGTAAAAAATGATGTGCTTGCGCGCATCACAAGATCCTTGGCGGAATTAATGCCAGTGCCCGTAGAGGCAAGTACAGATAGTTCCGGTTCTACTGAACAATAATACAGATAAAGACGCATGACTTTCTATAGCAAAATTATAGGCACAGGAAGCTACCTGCCACCGAGAAAAGTAACGAATAACGAATTGGCAGCGCAGTTGGCTGCAAAAGGAATTGAAACCTCTGATGAATGGATCGTGTCGCGCAGTGGGATTTCGGCGCGTCATTACGCAGAATCCGATGTCACTTCCAGTGACATGGCGGTTGAAGCAGCAAAGCGCGCGCTGGAAGCAGCTGATCTGCAAGCGAATGATATCGATTTAATTATTTTAGCGACTTCTACGCCCGATTTTTTTGGTGGATTTCCTAGCACGGCTTGCGTCGTGCAAAACAAATTGGGTATCACTAACGGCGCTGCGGCAGTTGATGTCCAGGCGGTATGCAGCGGATTTATATATGCGATGGCGATGGCCGATAGTATGATCAAATCTGGCTCTCATAAGAAAGCGCTGATTATTGGTGCTGAAGTATTCTCGCGCATTCTCAATTTTGAGGATCGCACAACATGTGTGTTGTTTGGTGACGGTGCAGGCGCTATCGTCTTGGCGCAATCGGATGAGCCAGGTATATTGGCGACGAAATTGCATGCGGATGGTAGTCACGGACATATTTTATGCGTACCAGGAAGCGTCAACGCTGGCGTGATTGCTGGTAGTGCTTTTCTTTATATGGATGGTCAGGCAGTCTTTAAATTGGCTGTTAATGTGTTGGAAAAAGTCGCTAACGAAGTCCTCGAAATCGCGGGCATGGAAGCGAGCCAGGTTGACTGGTTAATTCCGCATCAAGCCAATATTCGTATTATGCAAAGTACTGCAAAAAAATTGAAATTGCCTTTGGATAAAGTGGTTGTGACGGTGGATCAGCATGGCAATACTTCTGCAGCATCCATCCCGCTGGCTTTGGATGCCGCAGTGCGTGATGGTCGCGTCAAGAAAGATCAGATTGTGATGTTAGAAGGTGTTGGTGGCGGCTTCACATGGGGCGCTGCTTTGGTTAGGATGTAATGCTGATGGCATTGTTGTTCTCATTTAAAAATACGTAGAGTAAAAATATTATGACGCAATTTGCATTTGTATTTCCCGGCCAAGGTTCGCAAGCCATTGGTATGTTAAATGGTTTTGCTGGCAATCCAGTCGTGCAAGACACGATTGCAGAAGCTTCTGATGCTTTGCAAATGGATTTAGGGAAATTGATTTCCGAAGGTCCTAAAGAAGATTTAGATTTAACGACGAATACGCAGCCGGTGATGTTGACGGCAGCTGTTGCGACTTATCGCGCATGGATCGCTGCTGGTGGTAAACAGCCAGCTATCGTAGCGGGTCATAGTTTAGGTGAGTATTCGGCCTTGGTGGCTGCAGGTGTGATCGCATTTAAAGATGCCGTGCCTTTGGTGCGTTTTCGTGCGCAAGCTATGCAAAGTGCGGTACCGGTCGGTCAAGGTGGTATGGCAGCAATTTTAGGCTTGAGTGATGCGGACGTGATTGCAGCCTGTGTTGAGGCTGCTGCGGCGACTTCTGAGGTGGTTGAGGCCGTCAATTTTAATGCGCCCGCACAGGTTGTGATCGCTGGTAGTAAAGCTGCTGTCGAGCGTGCTTGTGAATTAGCTAAAGCGAAAGGTGCAAAGCGCGCCTTGTCTTTGCCAGTGTCGGCGCCATTTCATTCTTCTTTATTGAAGCCAGCTTCTGATCAATTGCGTGCGTATTTGTCAGGTGTGTCGTTCTCTGTACCGACGATTGCATTAATTAATAATGTTGATGTCGCGATTGTTACTGATCCAGCTTTGATTAAAGATGCTCTTGTGCGTCAAGCGGCAAGTCCGGTTCGTTGGGTCGAAACTGTCAATGCGATCGCCGCGTCTGGCATTACGCAATTAGTCGAATGTGGTCCAGGTAAGGTGCTGGCAGGTTTGACTAAGCGTATCAATGGTGACTTGGTGGGTGATGCGATCTACGATCAAGAGACGATGGAAAAAGTATTGGCATCCTTAACTTCTAACTAAATTTCAGTTGAGTTCGGGTAAAGTTCAAGATAGAAATTAAATTTATTAAATAACAAATTGCGACGGGCGCAAAGCTGCCAAGTCTGACAAGATAGTGAGGGAATATGACGCAACAATTAGTCAATCAAGTAGCATTGGTAACGGGCGCTTCTCGTGGAATTGGTAAGGCAATCGCGATTGCCTTGGCGCAGGCAGGTGCAAAAGTGATCGGTACCGCAACTTCCGAGTCAGGGGCTCTAGCGATTACCGCTTACTTGCAGGAAGTAAATCCTGAGGCGGGTAAGGGCGTGGCATTTAATGTCAACGACGTAGCGCGTTGTAGCTCATTGGTTGATGAAATTCAAAAAGAATTCGGTTCTTTGTCTATATTGGTAAATAACGCTGGCATCACGCAAGATCAATTGGCTATGCGCATGAAAGAAGATGATTGGGATAGCGTTATTTCCACCAATCTGAATTCTGTTGCACGTCTATCTCGCGCTGTTTTGCGTGGCATGATGAAGGCTAAGCATGGCCGTATAATTAATATTACTTCTGTAGTTGGCTCATCTGGCAATCCGGGTCAAATGAACTATGCGGCTGCAAAAGCGGGTGTGGCTGGCATGAGTCGGGCCCTTGCATTAGAAGTTGGCAGTCGCAATATTACGGTCAATTGCATCGCGCCAGGTTTTATTGATACGGACATGACTAAAGCATTGACCGACGATCAAAAAGCGGCGATCCTCAGTCAAATTCCTATGGGTAAATTAGGGCAGCCAGAAGATATTGCGGCGGCAACGGTATTTTTAGCTTCACCACAAGCTGGTTATGTCACGGGAACAACGATACACGTGAACGGCGGTATGTATTTGTGTTAATGTAGTTGTTGTAAATTAAGCGAATTTCGCTGAAATTGGGCGGAGTTGGCGGTGCAGCATCTAAAAATGCTCTTTTCGCGCGCAAACCTGATAAAATGCGCGCACTTTCTGTAACCACTAATGGAGACCACATGTCTGATATCGAACAACGCGTTAGAAAAATCGTCGCTGAACAATTAGGCGTCGCTGAAGCTGACATCAAAATTGAATCTTCCTTCGTAGATGATTTGGGCGCAGACTCACTCGACACAGTTGAGTTGGTCATGGCTTTGGAAGACGAGTTCGAAATGGAAATCCCTGACGAACAAGCAGAAAAAATCACGACTGTTAAACAAGCAATCGACTACGCAACTGCGCACGTCAAAGCTTAATTCTGTCGGATTGCTTTATTAATTCCAGGAGAGACGCTTGAGCCTTACGAGTAAACGTCGAGTTGTAATTACTGGCCTTGGTTGTGTGTCTCCTGTCGGCAATAATATTGCCGACACATGGGCAGCCATCCTCGCTGGTAAATCTGGTATTGCCACAATCACCAAATTTGATGCGACGCCATTCACTACCCATTTTGCTGGAGAAGTGAAGGGTTTTAACATCGAAGACTATATTCCAGCCAAAGAAGCACGCAATATGGATACCTTCATCCATTTTGGTATCGCGGCTGGTATGCAAGCTTTTCAAGATAGTGGTCTCACTGTCACCGAAGAGAATGCTGAGCGTATTGGTGTGATTGTCGGTTCTGGTATCGGTGGCTTGCCATTGATCGAAGAAACTAAGGAAGTCTTAATTGCGCGTGGACCACGCCGTATTACGCCTTTTTTTGTACCAGCATCTATCATCAATATGATTTCAGGTAACTTGTCGATTAAGTATGGATTGAAAGGTCCTAACTTGGCGATTGTTACTGCCTGTACTACAGGTTTACATTGCATCGGTAATGCTGCTCGTATGATTGAATACGGTGACGCGGATGTGATGATCGCTGGTGGTGCGGAATCAACGATTTCTCCTTTGGGCTTGGGTGGCTTTGCTTCAGCCCGTGCCTTGTCTTCTCGCAATGATGATCCTTTAACGGCCTCGCGTCCTTGGGATAAAGACCGTGATGGTTTTGTTCTTGGCGAGGGCGCAGGTGTCATGGTGTTGGAAGAATATGAACACGCAAAAGCACGCGGTGCCAAGATTTATGCGGAAGTGTTGGGCTTTGGTATGAGCGGTGACGCTTACCATATAACAACACCGACTGTAGATGGTCCGCGTCGTAGTATGGTTAATGCATTGAAAAACGCGGGATTAAATACGGAACAAATCAGCTACTTGAATGCGCATGGTACTTCTACACCTTTGGGTGATAAGAATGAAACCGACGCGATTAAAGCAGCCTTTGGTGATCATGCCTACAAGATGACGATCAATTCGACCAAGTCGATGACCGGTCATTTGTTGGGTGGTGCTGGTGGTTTGGAATCTGTTTTATCCGTATTAGCTGTGCATAATCAAGTTTCACCACCGACGATCAATATCATTAATCAAGATCCAGAATGTGATCTCGACTATTGTGCGAATACGGCGCGTGAAATGAAGATTCAATATGCAATGAAAAATTCATTCGGTTTTGGCGGTACGAATGGGACTTTGATTTTTGGTAAAGTTTAAACGTCGTTATCGTAAGTTTGCAATTTTTTCGTATTAAAATAAACACCACATTTCTATGTGGTGTTTTTTTTTTGCGAAGGGCTTCCTTCATGAGTATTGCGATTTCTGTGGTGATTGGTCCGTCGAAAGTGATGCGCTGGCTATTGTTATTCATCGTAAGTTGCACAAGCGTTGCTTGGCTTTGTGTTTTGTACTGGTACTTGCCACGCGCGAACCTGATTGTTGCTGGCGTTGGATTGGCAATTGCTTTTCTGGTGCTTTATGTTGTGCTTCGTGCGCTGCGCTATACCTTACGCCAACCGATGGCTTTTGGTTTGGACGTGAGTAATATTGGCGATGTTTTGTTGCGCAGACTTGATGCGTCGGGGCGAGTGCTTGAATCAGATTCGGTAAAATTACGATCACCTTTGATTTTGTGGTCATCGTTGTTGTTGTTGTTGAGCTTGCAAAATGAGTCGGGTAGCGTGACACGCTTGTTAATTTTGCGTGATAGTGTGAGTGGTGAAGGCTTTCGTCGCTTAAGTTTGGCCTTTCATTGGTTGGCGCAAGCTCAGACACATACTTCGGTGCAGAATGATTTGTCTGAAGGGAACTTTTGATAGGGGCGTTTGTCATAGCAACTGCTTCGAGAAATTCATTAATGAAGCTTCAAAAACTAAATAATTAAATAAATAAGAAAATGGGAATGTTTGCGTGACGACAGAACGCGAGATAGATCAACTTTTAGTTGAGCGCGTTCAGCGTGGTGATAAAAAGGCGTTTGAGCTTCTGGTTTCCAAATATCAAAGGAAATTATATAGGCTCGTGTCTAGACTCGTCCATGATCATGCGGAAGCGGAAGATGTGGTACAGGAAGCTTTTATCAAGGCCTACCGTGCTTTAGCCAATTTTCGAGGCGATTCTGCGTTTTATACATGGCTTTATAGAATTGGAATTAACACCGCAAAAAATTATTTAGTGACGCAGGGACGACGTGCACCGACATCAACGGATGCCGATGTCAGTGAGGCGGAAACTTTTAATGATGCGGATGGACTAAGAGATATCAATACACCAGAGTCTCTATTGGCGAGCAAGCAGATAGCGGCAACGGTAAACGCGGTCATGCTGTCTTTGCCAGAAGAGTTAAGAAATGCAATTACTTTACGCGAAATAGAGGGCTTGAGTTATGACGAAATCGCAGAAGTCATGCTGTGTCCCATTGGCACTGTGCGTAGCCGTATATTTCGTGCGCGGGAAGCGATCGCAGAAAAGTTAAGACCCTTAATTGGCACCGCAATCGATCAACGTTGGTGAAGTGTTCGATCTGATTTAGGCTTAGCCTTATTGAAATAATAGATGTTGTAAAAATAGATGTGTTGAACCAGGAAGAAACGATGAACAAGACGAATCATGATGAACTCATTTCTAGCATGCTAGATGGCGAGCTAACGGACGCGCAGTTAGATGCTGTGCTGAACCGTTTGAAAAGTGATGAAGGCAAGCAAATTTTGGCAAGTTGGGATCAATATCACCAAGTCGGTGATGTATTGAGATCCGAGGACTTGGCAGTGCCTTTGAGTCCCGACTTCTCCAAGAAATTTTCCGCCTTGCTGGATGCTGAACCCGTGATTCTGGCGCCGAAGTCGAGCACGGTTCTCGCTAAGAAGGCGAACGACGGTTTGTCTAAATCACCTTACTTTGCTATAAGTAGTGTCGCCGCTGCGGTGATGGTGGCATTTATCATGGCACCACAAATTCTTCCTTTGTTGCGTCCGCAAGCTGCACCCGACGCACAGATGGCGAAAGTGGATCAATCCGATGGCTTTGCTGCGCCTGGAGTAAAACTGGCATCGAACGCAAGTGCATCTGGATACGTGAATAGTAACGACAAAAAAGAACTTGAATTCGCGCCAAAATTAGAAAATCAGGTAGAAATGCTGCGTGATCCGATTTTGGATAGCTATTTATTGGCGCATCAAAAAGTGTCACCGTCTTTTGATAATGGGGCTCGTTATATTAAACGTGCTAATGTCGTGACTTCCTCTGAATCTGAAAAGTAATCGTATGCGGTTTAGACACATTTCTTTGATCGTCGTACAAGCTCTGTTTTTCTCGTCTGGCATTGCAAGTGCGCAAAGCAGTGAAGAACGTGATCTGTTAAAGCTCTTGCAGACCACGCAAGCTGCGGCAAAGAAAACCAGCTACTCCGGTACATTTGTTTATCAGCAAGGTAATCAAATTCGCACATCAAAAATTACGCATGGATTTGATGGTGATGTCGAAGTAGAAAAACTGGAAATTCTCGAGGCAAAACCAAGGGAGTACATACGTAGAAATGGAGAAGTGTCTTGCTATCTGCCGGACAGCAAGGTGATACAGGTCGAGAAGAACTTAAGTCAGGAAGAGTTTCCTGCGTTGCTGAGCGAGAATGTAAATTTACTGCCTGAGTCTTATTACATCAAAAAAGCACAAATGAGCCGTGTTGCTGGCGTCGAGTGTCAGGTGTTAAATCTGCAGCCGAAAGATGCAATGCGTTACGGCTTTCGACTTTGTGTTGAGAAAAACGCGGGACTGCTGTTAGGCGTACAAACTTTAAATCCGCGCAATGAAGTCATCGAACAAATCGCATTTACCCAAATTTCCTTGGGGGAAGTCGATAAAAATCGCTTAAAGCCTAGTTTTACCAATGTCTCTCAATGGAAGACTGAGAATATGACGGTACAGGCCAATGTCAATTCTGGCTGGATCGTAAAAAATTTACCGAATGGCTTTAAAAAGACACTTGAAACTAAGCGATTAATTCCTATTTCTGTCAATGCAGCAAGTGCCGAACAAGGGCAGCCCAAATCCCACCAAGTGGTACAAATGATGTTTTCTGATGGTTTATCGACGATATCGGTTTTCGTCGAACCTAATACAGGCAACCGCACCGAAGGAAGTTTGCAGCAGGGTGCGATGACGATTATGGGAAAACGTTCTGGCGATAGTTGGCTAACCGTGGTGGGTGAAGTGCCGAATGCTGCGATTAAACAAGTAATGAATTCTGTTCAATTTAAGAGGTAAATAGTCTGCTAGTTAGTTTTTACCTCGGTTTTAGACTAATGGTGAGAAGATGAAAAAAGTGCGATTTTTTCCTGCTGAAAAACATGTTTCTATATTAATTTCTTCTGTTTTAATTTCTGCTTCGGTGTTTGCTGGTGTTAGCTTCTTTACCCCTACCACTCACGCGAACGCACAGGCCTCGGCACAAAATCAGCCTGGCTCTGCAAATCCTACAAATCCTAATGCAGCACCAGCACCTTTGTTGGTGACCGGATTGCCGGACTTTACCCAGTTGGTCGAGAAAACGAGTCCCGCAGTCGTCAATATTCGTACCACGCAAAAAATCTCACAGGCGCAAGGTGATCCCTTTGGTGGTGATGAGCAGGCTGAAGAATTTTTCCGTCGTTTTTTTGGTATGCCAGCACCACAGCAAACGCCTAAAAATCGTCGTCAAGCTCCACGTCAACAAGAACAAGAAGTACCTCGTGGAGTCGGTTCAGGTTTTATTGTGAGCCAAGATGGTTACGTGCTGACGAATACTCACGTCGTTGAAGATGCATCTGAAGTCTATGTAAAATTGACTGATAAGCGCGAATTCAAAGCGAAAGTGATAGGTAGTGATCGTCGCACCGATGTCGCGGTGCTAAAGATAGAGGGCAGCAAATTGCCAAAAATAGCTATCGGCGATTCCGACAAAATTAAGGCCGGTGAATGGGTCATTGCGATCGGCTCACCTTTTAACTTGGATAACACCGTTACCTCAGGAATCATTTCATCCAAGGCGCGTGATACGGGCGACTATTTGCCACTGATTCAAACCGACGTTGCAGTCAATCCTGGCAATTCCGGCGGGCCTTTGATTAATATGCGCGGCGAAGTGATTGGTATTAATTCACAGATTTATAGTCGCTCTGGTGGCTATATGGGCATCTCGTTTGCGATTCCAATTGATGAAGCAATGCGGGTGGTGGAACAATTGAAAAGCACTGGTGTCGTTTCTCGTGGTCGTATGGGGGTTGGGATCGAGGACTTGAGTAAAGACGTTGCCGAGGGTTTGGGACTTAGTAAATCACAGGGTGCATTGATCAACCAAGTTGAGCCAAATGGTCCAGCAGAAAAGGCTGGAATACAGGAAGGCGATGTGGTTCTTAAGTTTAATGGAAATCCTATTGAAAAACGTAGTGACTTGCCACGTCTAGTTGGTGCCACTAAGCCCGGTAGTAAGGCGACAGTTTCAGTCTGGCGCAAAGGTGCTGCAAAAGATATTACGATGATCGTCGGAGAGGCAGAAGCCGATAAACCTACTCAGAAAGTTGAGAAGAAGATTAAAAAAGAAAAAGTAGCGAATCATCTCGGTATTTTTGTTTCAGATTTGAGCGATGATAAAAAACGCAGCATGCCAAACGGTAATGGCGTTGTTATTGATGGCGTTGAAGGTTTGGCGGCAGGTAGTGGTTTGCGCCCGGGCGATATTATTTTAATGATGAATAATGTGGACGTGAAAGATGCAGCTCAGTTCAATACGATGCTAACGAAGTTGGATAAAAAAATATCTGTCACATTGTTGGTGCGTCGCGGTGAAGTGTCGCAATTCTTAGTGATTCGTCCCGCAGGATGATCATTTTGCAATAAATCATAAAATAAATCTCTACTACGAAGCCGCACTGGTCAATCTGTGCGGCTTTTGTTTTTTGGCTTAATTCAAAAGAAATTCAGTCTAAGGCTATATAATCGCAGCATTCTCAAAACTGCAGCAAGTCATTCCTTTCTAAGTTCGCAATGTTATCTAACACGCCGATCAAATTCACACTGTACTCGCGCACTTATTGCCATTTGTGCGATGACATGCTGCTGCAACTCCAACAGTACTTGGACGATGATGGTATTCCGATCGTCGTGTTGGATGTGGACGCAGATGAAGCCCTTCTAGAACGATTTGATGAATTGGTACCAGTCCTGTACGGACAAAAAGAGGGCGCAGAAGCAAAACAGATCTGCCATTATTTTTTGGATCTAGAACAATTGAAGACCTTCCTGAATGACTAAGAAAACAAAAGAAAAAACGCTCCAAGAACAAGAAAATCTCTCTTTGTTTTCTTTATTTGACTATGAAGGTGAAGTGATTTGCGGCGTGGATGAAGCCGGTAGAGGTCCTCTAGCGGGACCTGTAACTGCGGCGGCGGTGATACTCGATCCTGCACGTCCGATTGCTGGCTTACGAGATTCCAAAAAATTAAGTGAAGCGCAACGTGATGCCTTAGCAATTGAAATTAAAGAGAAAGCGTTGGCGTGGGCAATTGCAGAATGCTCAGAGCAAGAAATTGATACACTCAATATCTTACAAGCGACCATGTTGGCGATGCGCCGTGCGGTCGAAGCATTAAAAGTGACGCCCACTTTGGCTTTGATCGACGGTAATCGTTGCCCAGTGATGGCGATACGATCTGAAGCGATTGTTAAAGGCGACGATAAAGTCCCTGCAATTTCCGCTGCATCGATATTAGCAAAAACTGCGCGCGATCATTTATTGGCGCAATTACATTTGCAGTATCCTGAATACGCGCTAGATCAGCACAAAGGTTATCCTACCGCTTTGCACTTAGAGCGGCTCAAGCAGTACGGTGTCTCTCCTATCCATAGAAAATCCTATGCGCCTGTGAAAGCGCTCTTGAAAGACCAGTGACTATGAAACAGATTAGTTCACGCGAGAATGCGCTTTACAAAGAACTCAAACATTTAGCTAGCAGTGCCAGTGCACGTAAAAAAGCCGCTAAGACCATGCTCGATGGCATCCACCTTTGCCAGGCATTTTTACAGCATCGCGGCGCGCCTGAATTATGTGTGGTCTCTGCCAGTTGTGTGGATCATCATGAAGTCGCTGGCATCATCGCACTGTGTGAAGAAGACGGCGCTGATTGCATCGTACTGCCTGATAATTTATATCAAGCTTTGAGCCAGGTTGAGAATGGTGTCGGCATCCTTTTTGTGATTGCCGCGAATCACGCACAAACACCGCAGCAGTTAAGTGTAAATGCGGTGTTGCTTGATAATTTGCAAGATCCGGGCAATCTCGGCTCTATTTTGCGCAGCGCTGCTGGTGCAGGAATAAAGCAAGTGTTTTGCAGCCCCGGTAGTGCTTCTGCCTGGTCACCCAAAGTATTGCGCGCAGGCATGGGCGCACATTTTTTATTAGAAATTTATGAAGCTGTCGATTTGCATGCCTTGATTAGTGCGTCGAACATTCCGGTGCTGGCAACTAGTTCGCATACCGAGACGACCATTTATCAAATGAATTTGAATCGTCCACTGGCTTGGTTATTTGGGCACGAAGGGCAGGGCGTTGATCCTGAACTCATGGCTTTGGCGACTGATACGGTGACGATTCCACAGAGACCTGAGATTGAATCGATGAATGTGGCGGCGAGTGCGGCGATTTGTTTTTTTGAGCAAGTTCGGCAGCAAATTGCAGACGCTTCAAAATAGATTAGCTGGATTTGATTCTCGTCATTTTCTGTAAAAAAGCTTGAAGTAGGAAACCCTACTTCAAGCTTTTTTGTTTCTACAAACGGGAATCCGGTTTGATTTCCTGCAAAATCGTGGTGGCGATTTCTTCGATGGATTTTGCCGTAGAGGATAACCAGCGTATGCCTTCACGCTTCATCATCGCTTCCGCTTCGTTCACTTCATATCGACAGTTTTCCAAGGACGCATATTTGCTGCCAGGGCGGCGTTCATTGCGAATTTCAGATAATCGTTCTGGTGCGATGCTGAGACCGAACATTTTGCCTTTAAACTCAGGCAAAGCGGATGGTAATTTGCCTCGTTCAAAATCGTCGGGAATTAAAGGATAGTTGGCCGCTTTAATACCATACTGCATTGCCAAATACAGCGTGGTCGGCGTTTTACCCGATCGTGAGACGCCAACCAAAATTACATCGGCCATCGATAGATTTTTATTCGATTGCCCATCGTCGTGAGCCAGTGAAAAATTAATGGCTTCAATCCGGTTTTTGTATTCTTCCGTATCCGCGATATTGTGACTGCGACCTACCGTATGTGTCGATTTAATACCTAGTTCTTCTTCTAAGGGGGCAACGAAAGTTTGGATCAAATCCATGTGCAAACCCTTGGATTTGAAAATCACATTCGCTAAATCTGGTTTTACCAAGGTAGAGAACACAATAGGTCGATTACCGGTTAACTCAAACGCTTCATTGATACGCCTTACCGCATCTTCTGCTTTTTCAATATCATCGATAAACGGCAAGCGAACTTGTTTAAATTTAAGGTCAAATTGCGTGATGACGGAATGTCCAAACGCTTCTGCGGTAATACCAGTTCCATCAGATACAAAGAATACCGTGCGGTTGGCGACGGGAAGTGCGGGAGAATGAGGATCTGGCATAGGGAGTAATAGTCAAATGTGGGTCGAATGAGGAGTGAAAATTGTACAGTAATTGATGGGGTAAATAAGGAATGTAGGAGAAATTCGACAAACTAAATATATCAATTTGGAAAGCCCACAAAATTTTTCTGCCAAATGTTTTTTTTGCAGCGCACAAGGTAAAATGCTGATCAATAACACGTTGATGCTGGCAACAAAATAATAAATAAGTCCACATGACAACGAATCAATGCGCAGCCGTGTTGCGCAGCGAAGCAGTGCGAAAGATTTCTTATCATCAAAAAAGAGGTTGTTATGTCTAACGCAGCAAATATCGAGGCAAGCAGTGAATCTGTGTATGTTGCCTTGTTCGAAAACTTACGGATGACCGATGTTGAATCCGTGGGTGGTAAAAATGCTTCACTTGGCGAAATGATTAGCCAGCTTGCTTCCGCAGGCGTACGTGTTCCAGGTGGTTTCGCCACTACTGCACAAGCATTCCGTGATTTCTTATCACACAGTATCGACGGTGGTTTGCCATTGGCACAGCGCATTGCAGATCGACTTGCCACTTTGGATATCGAAGACGTTAAAGAATTGGCGAGAGCCGGTGCGGAAATTCGTCAATGGATTATCGATACGCCTTTCCAGCCTCGTTTGCAAAAAGAAATCGAAGAGTTCTATAACAAACTTGTTGCTGACTCGACCGCCGAAATGTCGTTCGCAGTACGTTCTTCCGCAACCGCGGAAGATTTGCCGGATGCGTCTTTCGCAGGTCAACAAGAAACTTTCCTCAATGTCGTTGGTATCGACAATGTATTAGAAGCGATGAAACATGTATTCGCGTCTTTGTACAATGATCGCGCGATTTCCTATCGTGTACACAAAGGCTTCACGCATGCGGAAGTCGCATTATCCGCTGGTGTACAACGCATGGTGCGCTCAGATCTTGGCGCAGCGGGTGTGATGTTCACGATTGATACTGAGTCTGGTTTTAAAGACGTGGTGTTCATCACCTCTAGCTATGGTCTCGGCGAGACTGTGGTGCAAGGTGCAGTGAATCCGGATGAATTCTATGTGCATAAGCCGATGCTGGAATTAGGTAAATTGCCTGTAATTCGCCGCAATATCGGTTCTAAATTGATCAAGATGGAATTCACAGGCGAAGCTAAAGCGGGTCGTTCTGTGAAGACGGTGGATGTGCCTATTGAGCTGCGCAATCGTTATTCTTTGAACGATACTGAAGTCGTTGAATTAGCGAAATATGCTGTGATTATTGAGAAGCACTATGGTCGTCCTATGGACATCGAGTGGGGCAAAGATGGTCGCGATGGTCAGCTCTACATTTTGCAAGCACGTCCAGAAACCGTGAAATCGCAGCAAAAAGCAACCGACGCACAACAACGTTTCAAACTCAAAGGCACAGGCGCAGTATTGGTCTCCGGTCGTGCGATTGGTCAAAAAATCGGCGCAGGTCGAGTACGCGTGATTCACGATCCATCCGAAATGGAACGTGTACAACCAGGTGATGTATTGGTCGCAGATATGACCGATCCTAACTGGGAGCCCGTCATGAAACGCGCTGCCGCCATCGTCACCAATCGCGGCGGTCGTACTTGCCATGCTGCGATCATTGCACGTGAGCTCGGTGTACCAGCGGTGGTTGGTTGTGGTGATGCGACGGACTTGTTGAAAGACGGTACATTGGTTACCGTATCTTGCGCCGAAGGCGACGAAGGCAAGATTTATGACGGCTTGATTGAAACCGAAGTCACAGAAGAAGTTCGTGGTGAATTACCGAAACTGCCTTTGAAAATAATGCTGAACGTGGGTAATCCCCAATTAGCATTTGATTTCCAATCGGTACCGAACGAAGGCGTGGGCTTGGCGCGTTTGGAATTCATCATCAATAACAATATCGGCGTGCATCCAAAAGCGATTTTGGAATACCCAAATATTGATCCAGACTTGAAAAAAGCGGTTGAATCGGTGGCGCGTGGTCACGCATCGCCAAAAGCGTTTTACGTCGATAAATTAGCCGAAGGTGTGGCGACAATCGCTGCCGCTTTCTGGCCTAAAAAAGTCATCGTACGCTTGTCTGATTTTAAATCGAACGAGTACAAAAAACTCATCGGTGGCACACGCTACGAACCGGACGAAGAAAATCCAATGTTGGGCTTCCGTGGCGCGGCACGTTATTTGGCCAGCGATTTCGCCGAGTCTTTTGAGATGGAATGCACGGCAATGAAACGCGTGCGCAACGACATGGGTTTGACCAACGTTGAAATCATGGTGCCATTCGTACGTACCCTAGGTCAGGCAGAAAAAGTCGTTAATTTGCTTGGCCAAAATGGTTTAAAACGCGGCGAAAATGGCTTGCGTTTGATCATGATGTGCGAAGTGCCTTCGAACGCGATTCTGGCTGAAGAATTCTTGGAATTCTTTGACGGTTTCTCTATCGGTTCCAATGATTTGACGCAGTTAACTTTGGGTCTGGATCGCGACTCCGGTATGGAGTTGTTGGCAGCAGATTTTGATGAGCGTGATCCTGCGGTAAAAGCAATGTTGTCACGTGCGATTTCTGCTTGTCTCAAGGCAGGTAAGTATGTCGGCATTTGCGGTCAGGGACCTTCTGATCATCCAGATTTTGCAGAATGGTTGATGCAAGAAGGTATTGAGTCGATTTCCCTCAATCCTGATTCTGTGATTGATACTTGGAAGTTGTTAGCTGCTGTTGCTAAGTAAATTATCTAGGAAATTCTTGAGCTAAAACAGGGCGCGAAGATTCAATGGAGTCTTCGCGCTTTTTTGTTGGGAAAAACACTGGTATCAAACTTTGAACTGTTCATGGTAAGTGAAAAATTGCAGTGACACATTTAATAAATTTCTTTATATTTCGTTAAAACGCCTAAGGAAAGTATTCGTGCCGTAAGTAGGGTGCAATAGCCAAAGGCGTATTGCACC